>JAZDFC010000074.1:0-39644 GCA_043808235.1 bacterium | reverse complement strand
AGAGATTTATCAAAAAAGTGGACTATGCAAATTCAAAACTGGGCTGTTGTTCTTTCCCATTTATCTGTTATTTTTGAGGAGAGATTAAATGTTGTTCTTTAACTGCTTTTCCCATTTACACAAATATCTTTACAGACTCGTTTCTCAAAAAAATTCTTTGGAAATAAATCAAATTTTAGTCGGTCGATAGCGATTAAATAAACTAGACTTTTTTATAATTTGATCATTGAATGAATACCAACATTTATTCTTTTAAGAAATAGTTATTCTTCTTCAAATACAAATTCAGCTCGGTGTGAAAATTTATTTTTACTAGAGCATTATGGAGATGTGCCGAGGCTGCCGAACCGTAAATATTTCCAGCGTAAAAAAACGCGGTTAATCCGGTGAATAACCATCCCCGGAAATCATGGTTTGCCTGGAAATTATCGTAGGCAAGAAATCCGCAAACTCCGGTTGATAATAATGCGGTAATCCCGTCGCCGATATCGCCGGTATAAATTTTTCCGCTGCCGGGAATGATAGCTGAGAGTATTGCCGCAGTTATCGGATTTTTTGTATCGGGATATTTTTTCCTCGAGTAAAATATGAGCATGTCTCTTTGAATGTTTCCGGAAAATGCGGATGCAAATTCCGATGAATCGGGGAGCGACGATTCTTCGATCAGCTGAGAAATATATTTTAATTTGTTAATCTCCGACTCGTGTTCGAAAGGGAAGAAATATTTTGTGTCGATTATACTTCGGAAGTATTCAAAATCATTCGAGAAAAAATAGCATTTGTAATATCCGAACTCGGCTTCCTCGGTGAAAACCGGGTTGAAGAATAGTGATTTATAATAATCGGCAGCCTGCGCGTATTCGCCCATTTCATAAAAGCCCAAACCGATTTTAAATTTTAGAGAGTCATCATCCTGTTGTTTTAAGACGGCTCTGTATTCATCCACAGCCCTCAAATAGTCCTTGCTGCTAAAAAGATAATCGGCAAATATTCTTCGGTTCGAGATTGAAAATAAATCGAGTGAATCATTTTTTGTCTGAGAAAAAAAAGTAGAAGTGAAGCAAAACCAAACAACAATTAATCCATAAATCCATTTAACAATTAAACCGTTCATTTTACCGAATACTTCTGCAATACTTTTTCAACTATAACATTTTCATCAAGCATATATTTATAAACTGGGTCATACAATTTACCGGATTTATGAAATGAGTATTGAGCTAATGATTTATACAAATTTGTGTCGCGTGTGAATCGATCCGCGAACATCAGCGTCCCGGTAATGAAATCGGTCCCATTAACAGCATCAACATAAAAATGAGAACATGAAGGATAGAAAGGACAGTTATCACCATCGAGATCAGAAATGAAAAAGGAATACATAAATTTTAATCCGCTTAGAATGGAAAAAACTTTTTCAGTTGAATCAGCTTCTTCGGGATGATCGTTGGCAATCTCGTAAGAAATTTCTTTCGCTCCCCATCGATGGTAATCGGTTTGGGAGAAGATTGTTGATGAAAGTAAAATAAACATCAGAAAGAATTTCATGTTATCTACTCACTTAATAGCACGCTGTTTCGATTTTATCGAAAACACTGAGTATACTGACCCGTCTAAGCCGGGCAGGTTTACACAGATCAGTGGAGATCAGTAGAATCTGTGTATTCCGCTTTTCGGAATCAGTGTGCTATGACATTATTTTAAAAGTTCACGTGCAATAACTATCCGTTGCACTTCGGAGGTGCCTTCGTAAATCTCGGTAATTTTTGCATCGCGTAAAAATCGTTCTACTAAATATTCGCGAACATATCCATATCCGCCGTGAATTTGAATTGCCTCATCGGCGCATTCAACCGCGGCGCGAGATGCATACAATTTAGCCATCGCGGCTTCCTTCACATACTTTTTGCCG
The DNA here is from genome assembly GCA_043808235.1 of bacterium. Classification (GTDB taxonomy): domain Bacteria; phylum Bacteroidota; class Ignavibacteria; order Ignavibacteriales; family Melioribacteraceae; genus JAZDFC01. Next base: position 37,732 of record JAZDFC010000074.1, on the reverse strand, counting down.
GCGTCTTTTAACGCAGCGGCTTTTAATGTCAGCAGTTTTGCCATTTCCACTTTAACAGCCATATCTGCAATTTTAAATTGTATCGCTTGATGGTTCGCTATTTCAGTCCCAAATGCTTTTCTAACTTTCGAATAATTAATAGCAGCTTCGAGAGAGGCTTCTGCAATCCCAATAGCCTGCGATGCGATGCCGATTCTTCCGCCGTTCAAAGTTTCCATCGCAAAGTTAAATCCTTTTCCTACTTCCCATACTATATTTTCCTCCGGTACCCTGCAGCTTTCGAAAGTGAGCGAACATGTATCCGAACTTTTTATTCCCAGTTTATCCTCCTTCACTCCGTGCGCAAATCCCGGCGTATCTTTTTCAACAAGGAAGCAGGTGATTCCTTTGTGAGCTTTTTCTTTATCCGTCTGCGCCATCACCAAAAAATAATCAGCCGATGTACCGTTTGTAATCCAATTTTTAATTCCGTTTATCACCCAGTAATTTCCTTCTTTATGCGCGATGGTATGCTGTTTAGTCGCGTCGCTTCCGGCTTCCGGTTCCGATAAGGCGAATGCACCGAGTTTCTCTCCGCGCGCCAGCGGTTTTAAATATTTTTCTTTGATGAATTCCGACCCCCATTTTTCTAGCCCATAGCAAACAAGCGAATTATTTACCGACATTATCACACCAACGCTTACATCGACTTTCGAAACCTCAATCATTGCAAGCACATAACTAATTGTATCCAAACCGGCGCCGTCGTGTTCGGGAGGAACCATCATTCCCATAAATCCAAGCTCGCCAAGTTTTTTAATTATTTCTGTTGGAAATTTTGCTGATTTATCTCTTTCAACTGCTGATGGTGCAATTTCTGTGCGCGCAAAATCGCGAGCGGTTTGTTGTATCATTAATTGTTCGTCAGTGAGTTCAAAGTTCATATAATACCCCAGATTTATTTTAAAAAATCATTTTGTGAATGATTGATATGATAGAAAAATCTCATAGAATTTGTTTCAAACTAACCATTCTTTTTTGAAAATACAACTTCTTGAATACGAAAAGAATGGTTGCATTGATCAATTGTTAAATTGCTAAAAGCTATGCGCCAAGTTATCAGTTACACAGTTTGCAACAGTTATTTGAGAATGAAATTCATCATTTCAGTCATTTGACAACTTAACAATTCGGCAATGTATTTAAAGTTATTTGGGAAAATTATTCCGAACCATTTTATTATATTTTGCACTATGAAAGTCGAGCAGAAATATAATTTGAAAGGTCTCACCGTTGATGAACTCGGCGAATATTTCGAATCTATTGGCGAACCACGTTTCAGAGGTAAACAAATTTTTAATTGGGTTTACAATCATCTCGAAGATGATTTCGAAAAGATGATGAATCTATCCAAACCGTTGCGTGAAAAGTTATCCGGAGTGTGCACTCTGGATACTCTTAAAAAAATTGCTGTTGAAGATTCACCATCCTCCGGAACGAAAAAATATTTATTCTCAACATTCGATAACCACAACATTGAAGCGGTAGTTATTCCTGAAAAGGAAAGAATTACTCTCTGTATCTCAACACAAGTCGGCTGCCCGCTTGATTGCAAATTTTGTGCAACCGGAGTGATGGGATATAAAAGAAATTTAACGTCCGGTGAAATTGTTGATCAATATTTATCGGCTGCCAAAGACGCAGGCAAAGATAAAATTACAAACATAGTTTATATGGGAATGGGCGAGCCGCTCATCAATTTCGATAATACGGTGAAGTCGTTGAAAATTCTTACAAGTGAATTCAATACTGTAATCAGCAGAAACAGAATTACGATTTCCACTGCCGGGATCCCGCATAAAATTATCGAGCTCGGGCAAAGCGGCATCCGTGTTAAATTAGCATTATCGCTTCATTCATGTTTTGAAGACATTCGCAGCACGATTATGCCGATCAATAAAAAATACTCGTTGAAGGAAAATATCGAAGCGATAGAACAGTATTTGAAAATCACAAAAACGAGAATCACTTTTGAATACACGATGTTGAACGGAATAAATGACAGAGAAGATGATGTAAAAGCTTTGACGAAATTATGCCGCAGACTTGATTCGAAAATCAATATCATCCCGTTCAACAGTATAAAACATATGAATCCGGGCGGAATCTCTTCCGAATTGGAGCCCACACCTAAGCAACGGATTGTTGAGTTTGCCGATAAGCTTAGGAGTAACAACATCACGGTGATGATTCGCGAAACACAGGGCGATGATATAGCCGCGGCTTGTGGACAACTTGCGGTAAAATATTTATAAATATTTTTTAGAATAAAATTTGAAAGGTGTTACCATGAGAAAAATATTTTCTATCATTCTATTTGTTTTGTCATTTTCAATTTCATATTCATACACAAAATATCAAACGGGCACAGCAGTTTCATTTGACGGCACCTCCATTGCTTACGCAACGGAGGGGGAAGGTGAGATTGCAATTGTATTTGTTCACGGATGGAGCTGCGATTTGATGTACTGGGAAAATCAAATCGATCATTTGATGCTAAATAACAAATACCAAATTGTAGCTATTGATCTTGCCGGTCACGGCGATTCGGGTAAAGAAAGGGTTAATTACACTATTGAATCATTTGCGAAAGATGTGGAAGCGGTGGTCAATGAACTTCAACTACAAAAAGTAATCTTAGCGGGGCATTCAATGGGCGGCGCTGTTATCCTTGAGGCTTCGCGTCTGTTGAAAGGCAAATTGCTCGGATTACTTTGTGTTGATACTGCTCATGATCTCGGTGCAAAATATACTGAAGAACAACGGCAGCAATATATTGCACCGCTTAAAGAGAACTTTAAAGAAAATACAAATCATTTCGTTAGAAGTATGTTCCCGGGTACAGCTGATCCAAAATTAGTTGAAGAAATTGCTGCGGACATGTCATCGGCGCCGGAAAAAATTGCAATAAGCGCGATGGAAAATTTGACTTTATACGAAGGGACAGAAACTCTTCATGAATTAGATGCACCGATAATTGCAATAAATGCGGATTTGTGGCCGACCAATGTTGAAGGCAATCAGAAATTAGTAAAATCATTTGAACTAAAGCTGATGAAAGGTTACGGTCATTTTTTAATGAAAGAAAATCCGGTCTTGTTTAACCAACTGATGGATGAAGCAATTACTGAATTGACGAATTAATAAAAGGCAGATTATGAGCGAAAAAAATAATAATATCATCGGCTCGATAGGTTGGGTGGATCTCACGATTCCTAACGCTTCCGAGCTTCGCGAATTTTATAAAAATGTTGTCGGATGGAAAAGTGAAGGTTTGTCGATGGGAGAATATGAAGATTTCGTTATGATTTCTCCTAGCGATAATCAGCCGAAAGCGGGAGTTTGTCATAAGCGCGGTGGCAACTCAGAATTCCCTTCCGTGTGGATGGTCTATTTCACAGTTAAAAATATTGATGACAGCATTCGTCTCGTAAAAGAATCAGGCGGAAAGATTCTGGTCGATATTAAAATAATGGACGGCTACGGTAAATACTGTGTTATCGAAGATCCAGCTGGAGCAGTTTGTGCATTGTTTGAAAATATTTAAACACGAATTCCACTAATTAACACGAATACCAAAATTTAATAATCTTGGTTGATTAGTTAAAATTCCAGCAAACAGCATGGTATGAGCGGATTAATTTATAGCAAATATTTTTATTTTTTCAATTTTACCATTGCCGTAACTGGGAAATGATCAGACGGATATCGACCTTCGAAAGAATCACGAACAATATTTGATTCTATTATATCGAATTTGTTTGATACGAATATATAATCAATTCTATCGCCGTTTGGATTCCCCGTGAATGATTGGAATGTTCCGATGCTGTCTAATCGTGAGTGAAGCATCCTAAAACAATCTTTTAAGTAAAATTTATCGTCGGTGTTTCCTTTATCATCGGAATGCAAATACCTGAAGCGCATTTCCTTTAGCTCGTCAGAATTTTCTGTCGCGTTAAAATCGCCAGTAATAATTGTTGGAGTAAATTTAATCCGTGATGCTAATTTTTTCATCAGCATCTTAGTGCTGTTTATCCTGGCTAATTGCGATTCGTGATCCAGGTGAACATTATAAAAACTAATTTTAGAAGAATCATTTATACAAAGAAAATCCGCCCATGTACATATCCTTGTAATATTATTTCCCCAATGTTTCGATCCGGGTAAGTCGGGAGTATCAGAAAACCAGAAGGTTGATGAAGTATCAACACTGAACTTATTTCTTTTGTATAGTATCGCAGAATATTCTCCAGCTTCCTTTCCATCATCTCTGCCAAAGCCGATATGTTCGTATTCGGGTAATGCCGCTTTTATTTCATCAATCTGAAATTTTAACGCTTCCTGTAAACCAAGAATATCGGGTTCATATTTTTTGATGACTTCGAAAACATTTTTATACCTGAATTGCCAGCTGTTCTCGCCGTCATCTGCAGTGCCGTAACGGATGTTGAATGTCATTATCTTTAGTTCCGATGTGGTTGTTGCTTGCGAGTCTTGTGCTTTTAGAACGTAGAATGAAGAGTGTAGAATGAAGAATAAAAAGATTACGATGTGAATAATTGATTTATATAATTTCATAACAAATCCGGTTTTTATTGAAAGGAAAAATAAGGATTTAATATGTAAGTCGAAGCGAAAGAACAGAATCTTTTATTGTGCAAGAGCTTCGACAAGCAATGTTTTTGACCAAATAAAAATTCAATTAATCTTTTTTAGCTTTTGCTCGAAGCTATCGCGTGAAAGGATTTGCCACTTACGCTTCGAGTTACAAAAAGTACTATTATTATTTCATCTCATACGAAGATTTAAGAAAATTACCTGCCCAATTTTCCCAATTCTCCACATAACCAGCTTTCACGGGATTCATTAAAGTATATTTTATGATTCTTGAAAGTTCATCTTCATTCCGAACGACATGATCGTAACTTTCATGATGCCAAAATTGACCGTGCCTGTTCGAGATTTTATTTGCAGTAAGGGCGCTTTTAGATTTTATGTTTTGAAGAATCTTAGTCACACGATAATTGGCGGTTGGTCCACAATCGATCTTCACTTTATCATCGAAATCAGATTTATTTTCCTCCATTAGAGTAAAAATAATATGAACGTGATTCGGCATAACACAATATGAGATTAAATCATACCATTCACCATCATGTTCAATCAAGGAATGTTTTAATTTTGCTAAAACCAGACTATTTAAAAGCCAGGTTGGACCTGTTGATACTTTGTCAAGTAATGAATCAAATTTTGCAAAATACTTGCCATGGTAACTATAGTAAGCCTCTTTCTTTTTTGTGGAATCTGCCATACTTGAAATCTTTTGTATGAATTTTTCTTTTTCATTCTTCAGTTTAAGAACCGCACTTATAGGAAGAGAATCTGCAAGTCTAAAAGTGATAAAGAATGTATGGCCTGCTGGTTGATAATGGGGAAGATTTCTTTCGTAATAACTCATTGTAATGATTGGAAATAGTTAATCCAAAATAGAAATAATTTTGAATAATTTCATCTCTCGAAGCAGTCACATGAAAGAATTTTACTATTACGCTTCGAGTTAAAAGGCAACTGTAAGTCGAAGCGATAAAGACAAGCTTTTATTTGTGCCGGAGCTTCGACAACAAACTTGTTCATGTGCAGTAAATATTTCAAAACATACAATTCATCTCTCCACTCGAAGCTATCGCGTAAAAGGATTTGTCTTTTACGCTTCGAGTTACAGCGGAGATTCGACACACAATAACTCATTTAGAAAAAACCTTTTCATCTCCTTTTTACTTTTACTTGAAGCTATCGCATAAATAGATTTGTTCTTTACGCTTCGAGTTACAGATTAGTAACTCACTCTTATTATATAATCCGACTTTCCAATGAACATGCCGAGCGCATTTTCGCCTTTTACATTCCAGCGTAAATTAACTCCTGCCTGACTGAAGATATTCGTCGAGGCGTTGTTTGCATCCTGCGTTATAAAGTAATTATAGAATTGCTCATCAAAGGCATGAATGCGGATGAAAAGAAAATCGCGGTACTTGGATAATAATTCATTGGAAATATTCCTCGTCTGAAGCAGAAGAAATCCTTTTAAATCTTTGTCTTTTTCACGCAACAAATTTACAATTACAGTGTCTTCTTCTGTAAAAGTATTATCGTTACTTATAATCGACCATGTTGCGCCGTAAACTGCACCGGGTCTGGGCGTTAAAAATCCTTCGAAATAATAAGTCGTATCGCCGGGTTGCGTTGTATCTGGTATTACTTTCGCACCCTGGAAAGTTGTTGTGAAAGGAACCTGTGTAATTGCATACGCTGATTTCCCGTTCCATTCCGCAAATAGTTCGTAAGTCTCACCGTTGGATGCAGCCAAATCATTTTTTGTTTTATAATTCCCATTTGATTCATGAATAAGCGGATAATCTCTCCCTTTGTATACAATCCTCGCATTCACATCACTTACAAATGCTTTTGAAATATCAAACGGTTGGTTGGGGGGAAGTGTTTTCCCGAAATATACGGATATCGGTTTACCGGCTTCCAATTTACTCCGCACAATAAATTTTTCAACATAACCTAAATCATTCTCCACAACATTATCCTGGCAGCCAATCATAAAACTAATTATTAAAATAAAAACTAAGTATCTCTCTTTCATAACAATCCTTTTAAATAGATATGTTAAAAGTTAACGTTGGTAAAAACGGGAACAGTGTAAACCGTTTCAACTGCGGGGTTAATGCGCCCGTATCCGGATCGATGCTGTAACTGATATAATGCGCAAATGAATTTTGATTATTATACACGTTGTAAACACTAAGATTGAGCGTACACGGATAATTGAACCAGTCGAATTTATATGATAAACTTACATCGAGCTTGTGATAAGGAGGTAAGCGGTATTCATTCAAATTCGTGTAGTCTAAATATACCTCGGAACCTTCCTCGTTATTGGAATACAAACTCGGAAAGTAATATTGTCCCGTAGGCATTGTATAAGTCTGTCCCGTTGAGTAAGACCATGTTAACCCAGCTTCCCAGGCTTTGTTAAATTGGTAAGAAAGTACGACTTCGATATCATGCCGCCTGTCGTAACGCGGGTAAAAAGGGTTGCCTTTATTTACCGCATCGAAGTATCGTTTTGTAAATGAAAGAGTATAACCAATCCATCCCGTTAAATTGCCTGCTCTTTTATTAAAGAAAAATTCAACGCCGTAAGCATCGCCGCGCCCGCCGGTTAGCTGCTGCTCCAATTCATTTTCAATTGTAAAAGTAGATGTGTCACTGTACTCATAAAGATTTTCCATTTGCTTGTAATAACCTTCTGCGCTTATCAAATAAATTTGATTATCGAATGTATATTCAAAACCGAGTATTGCCTGCTGTGCGTTCACCGGTTTGATTTTAGGTGTAGAAGGAAACCACATATCCGTCGGAAGCAAAACATCGTTTCTTATTATCAAATGAAGGAACTGGTTGCCCATCGCATACGCGCCTTTAATAAAAAAATTTTCAGTCATAGCGTAGGAAAGAGAGATACGCGGCTCCGGCTGGTAATACCTTGCACGTGGAAATCCGTAAATCCGGATGCCCCATGTTGCATTAAGCAGTGGTGTGATAATCCACTCATCCTGAACATAAAGAGCCATCTCCAGCCCGGTAATTGTATTCTCGAACCGCTCGTCTTTTTCCAATTCCGAAGCGTAAAAATTATTGTTGAGCAGTTTAAAGTTGTGAATTACCATCTCAATCCCGGCTTTCACAGTGTGGTTTTCAATCGATAAATACTGCCCGTCGATTTTGAGGCTTATATCCTCAATTCTCGAAGTCGAAACAAAATCCTGCTTATAAGAATAAGGAGTTAAATCGCGGATTTGTGTATTGAATTCATATGCGGTATAGTTCACAGCGAAACGCGTGAATTTTTTATCGCCGTGCACGCTTAGCCAATTTAGATTGAGGAATAAATTACTCCAGTTAATATCATATCCAACATCGGCACTTGCCGGCGGAGAATATAAATTATCCTTTCCGTAATAACCCGAAATGGACACCCAATCTTTCTCCGAGGCTTTCAAAGTAATTTTGCCGTTGTAATCATGGAAACCGTAAAAGGGAATATTAACATCTTTTAAAAACGCTTCCTGCAATGAATTCAAATACATTTTTCTTGCGGAGAACAAGTATGTCATTTTATCGTTTAGCGGACCTTCTATTGACGCTCTTGAATTTATTACCCCGATACCAATGTTGCCTTTGAAAGCAGTGGAATTTCCATCGCGCAATTTTATATCAAGCACTGATGAAACTCTTCCGCCGTATTCTGCCGGGAAGCCGCCCTTTATTAACTTAATATCCTGCACCGCATCGGAATTAAACGACGATGCAAAGCCGCCGAGATGAAAAGGATTATAAACTACTACGCCATCAACAAGCGTAAGTGTTTGGTCCGGCGAGCCGCCGCGTACATACAAACCATTCGAAAGCTCCGATGCCGTTGTAACGCCGGGCAGCATTGTAAGCGCGCGGTAAACATCCATCTCGCCGCTCATTGATGGAAGTTTTTTTATCAATTCAATGGATAAGTCCACTGTGCTTATTTCAATATTTTTTGTCTTCTGCCCCACCACAAACACATCATCAAGGATTATCTTCTCTTCAAACAATTCGAAATCAATTTTTAATAAATACGATTCTTCGGTCGTAAATTTTTTCTCTTCAGTTTTATAACCAATTACCTGAACTGCAATGGTATATACGCCTTTTCCAATATTGTCAATAGAATAAAAACCGTTTCTATCAGCAGTTGTTGTTTGAATCAGCTTATTTGCCGCTCCCGCCGATTCGTAAAGTAAAACCGCTGCATTGGCAATTCCTTCCTTCGACAGCGCATCGCGTACAGAGCCTTCCACTTTGTAATTACTTTGCCCAAAAGTGAATTTGCTGAACAATAGTGTAATAAGAATTAATGCTGTAAAATTTTTCATCATAATAATATCCAGTTTATCCAGTGATTTACAATTCAATCTTCGATACCCGTCTCCACTTCTTTACGCCGGGCAAGCCTCCGGCATCGTGAATCTTTTTCCTTGTTTATATTTTACAGATATTCGACCGCTCTGCGGTCTGACTAAATATAATTCCTATGCAAAGAACTGCAACGCAGTTCAACATCTATAACACATACAAAACAAATTGACGAAACAACCGCAACGCGGTTTAAGATCAATTTCAAATTATACAATTCAACTCTGCACTCGAAGCTGTCGCATAAACGGATTTGGTTTCTACGCTTCGAGTTACAAGACAAATGCAGCTTCGACAAAAACTCCATCAAAATAAATGTGGCTAAAGCCAAACCTATTTCTGTTTGAATATCCGTCTGCTGAAGCAGACGGCAATAGCAAAGAAATTTATTTTATTACCGTTCTTCGCCGCGGCGAATTATCGAACGGAAAAAACACGAAGATAATTACCTGGCTTTAGCCACATAAAAACTTATCAAAAAATATTCTTAATTCATAATTCTACATTATCTTGTATTCAAATACTCTTTCGCTGCAACAACTGCTACCTTCAAAATCTTATTGCCTATTCCCGGCATTTCGATGTAGGCGATATATATTCCCGATGCAACCATCTCGCCGTGTTCGTTTCGTAAATCCCAGTCAATGTACTGACTCATATCCTCCTTTTCATATTTGCGGATGAATACTCCCGCAAGCGAGTAAATTCGGATTGTTGCTTTTACAGGAAGTCCCGTGAACCGGACGTAGTCCTGACCCGTTGTGTTGTTCCCGACAAAATAAGGGTTCGGGAATACGCTTATTTCGTCCTTTCGTTCCTTCGCTATTGTCGTGTTGTTCGTGTTTGCTTTTTCAAGTTGCATTGTTACTTCGTCACCTTCTATTATCGGGCGGAAGGTGGTTATCCGAATAACCGTTCCCGCTTCCGGCATCTCTCCTTCTATTATCAAATTGCCGAGTAAATGCTGTACTGCTTCGCTCATCCCCGAACTTTGGGGTAATGGTTCCGTGTAAGGTACGGATGGTTCGTAAATGAATAATCTCTCCCATTCATTAGTTGTTTCGTTATGAGTCCATACGCTGTCTTTGTTTTCTTTGTCCCACGCTTTTATCATCAATCTTGTTTCGCTATTCTTGCCAATCCGCCATGCCTCAAACGGTACGGTTCCTCTTCCTTTTGGATCGTTCTGGAATATTCCGCTCTGCTGTATGTAGCCTGTTGTATAATATTCACTGCCCGATGGAGTAAACCTCAGTTCGTAACTGTCGTAAGTAACATTGCCCTGCCAGTTAATGTCCTTTCGCATATCCTGAGCGCCGGTTCGTTTCTTTATCTTCCACTTGTTTGTTGAATTATAAATATCCATTACGCTTTTGCCGGAAGATACTTCTATAAAATCCTTAATTGCATGTTTCTTATCTATTCCGTGCCTTACAACCGAGTCTTGAATTGAGTTGTCTATCAGAATCATAAATCCGTCGATAACCGGTTTGTTGAGTGTGTCTGTTGTGATTAAATCACTGTCGTAAATAAGAGTATCATTCGTTGTTGAGTTTGTAAGCGTGTACCGTAACGGCTGAAGCACATCGCTTTCCTCAAGACGGAAACTTAGTTTGTATTCTTCGCCGGTGATAGCTGTAGGGTCAACAACCATAATCTCAATCTTTGAATCAATTGTTTCGCCGTCGGGCTGGAAGAGTAGTTTCCCTTCGGAATAATATGGCGTTGTATAATCAATCTTTTCTTTACCCGGAATTACCCTAAATATTTTCGCCGGACTCTCAATAAAAGTAGGCGAGCTGTTCAAAGAAAATGCGTACGAAGTAATTGAAAAATAATATTCGCTTCCGCTGAGTAAGGTTCCGTTACTGAAATCATCGGTATCAATTTTATAATAGTGAACAATACCATCGTCGTTACCGAAAAGTACAGGCACTTTTACGGCTGTTCCGTTAACGAGTTCGTAATCTTCGATTACAGAAATGCCATTTGTTTTGTCGAACATTTTAATAATACGCGGATCGCTTCCTGTAGAGTCGCTGTACTGGCGGATGATGTAGCCCTCGAATGTGTAAGTAGTATCAGCGAATCCAAGCTCAAAGATGTACGGGTCTTGCTCGTCGTATATTTCAGCTTTATCATCCCACCAAAGAGTAACGGATTGGTTTTCGGGCAGAAAATGAACAGTTGGCGATGGCGGTGGAGTAGTAAGCTGAAAGTTGGAGTAATATGCTTTTTGAATAACCTTAGCCCGCCGCTTTAGTTGAGTAACCGAATCGAAGTTATCCTTGCCTTGCGCGGCAATAGTGGCAATAACCACCTCTTGCGTATCACCCGGCGCCATGGTGAAGGGACCGGAAGAAATAAGTAGCTGCCTATTTATTTCGTTGCCTAAAACAGCAGCGGAATCGGCATTACCCCAGCCATCATAATCATACCAGCCGGTTTTAGTAACAGGGTCACCTGGGACCACATATTTTGTTACTTTGCCTGTCCAGGGATCGAATATGGGAAATCCGCTATAACGCAGACCAGTCATAATATTATTAAATTCTACATTATTACCAGGCAGTAAATATTGATAGGGTGTTGGGTGAGGAAATAAAGGGATGTAGGCTTTGAATAAACTAAATGAAGTCATCCCTATATTTCTATGTCCTAATTTCCAATCATTATTAAAAAATGCACTATCTATTTCATTTGAAACAATAGTCGGGCCCTGTAGTAATTTGTAACCAAGAGCTGGCGGAATTTCATAAGCCGAGTTGCTATTGGAATAACAATAGCTATAACCCAAATTAAGTGTGGTATCACAACCTATTGCAGTTAATGAACGGGAGTAAAAATTATATGAAGTACCCATCGTTGGCTGTGAATAAAAACCAATGTACATGTTTTCTATCTTCTGAGAACTTTTATTTATCAGTTTGTATTTTCGAATTATTGTGTTTCCTAGGTCCCCGGTTCCTCTAAAACCATAGACTAAAACTTTGAATTCAATACCGAAAGGAGTTGATTGATATTCCGATGGAAAGCCACTCCTTAATAATGAATCTGCATCGTTGCAAACATAAAAAATGACTTCATCGCCATAAAATTTAGGCCTATCAATACCACGCGAAAATAATCCGTCTCCATCAATGTCTTCCCAGGGGGCTCCATCATTAACAGGCCACTCGTTATAATCCCTCTCAAGTTGATCCCGTTCCTCACCATATGGCATTTGTTCCCAATTTTTTTGAATACGAAAAACCCGATATTTCTCTTGATTTGGGTTATCATAAGAACCATCCTCTAATATTTTCCCGGGTTGAACTTGATAAAGCGGAAATGCCCTATAATCACCTATTATGCAAGTATCAAGTCCTTTTTGCCCTAATAAAAATATCCCATCAAAGAATGCAAATCTTTTAAATGCCTCTTTACCTCCAGGCCAAAAAACTCCACTTTCTTCCGAGGTAAATGTATCCATATTCTCAGTGAAAAGACTTCCATTAGTGAAGTAAATTTTAAATTGATTGATTGAGATTGAATGCTGAGATGATTTAAAATTAACTTCGCTTTTTTGCAATTGGCAGAATATACTATTAGCACAAGATCCGATTGAAAGATATACAAGACAGCTTATAAATTTTAAATAATTTTTCATCTTAATCTCACTAAAAATTAAAATGCAAATTGGCTTATAATTAGCATAGCAATTATAGCCATAAAATGAATAATAGTACCCGAACTAGGAGAACAACAGAATTAAACATTTGCTACTTAAGTATTTTGCTTTTCATTGTCAATACCAATAATGAGTTGCAATGTAATGTAAGTCGAAGCGACAGAGACAAGCCTTATTTGTGCCGGAGCTTCGACAACAAACTTGTTCATGTGCAGTAAATATTTCAAAACAATCGTTTCGCTTCGATGCCTCCGGCATCGTGAATCTTTTTCCTTGTTTATATTTTACAGATGTTTGACCGCTTTGCGGTCTGACTAAATTTAATTCCTATGCAAAGAACTGCAACGCAGTTCAACATATATAACTAAACAACTACGATTGCTGCGCACAACCGCGACGCGGTTGAAGAAAGTTATTCGGTTTCATCGTAATCTTCATTCTCCATTCATCATTCTCAATTATCTCGTATTCAAATACTCTTTCCCGTTAATAACGGCTACCTTCAAAACCTTATTACCAATTCCCGGCATTTCGATGTAAGCGATAAATATTCCCGATGCAATCATCTCGCCGTGTTCGTTTCGTAAGTCCCAGTCTATGTACTGACTCATATCCTCCTTCTCATATTTACGGATGAACACTCCCGCAAGTGAGTAAATCCGGATTATTGCTTTTACCGGCAGTCCCGTGAACCGAATGTAGTCTTGACCCGTTGTGCTGTTGCCGGCAAAGTATGGATTGGGGAATACGCTTATTTCGTCCTTCCTTTCTTTTGCTGATGTCGTGTTGTTTGTGTTTGCTTTTTCAAGCTGAATCGTTACTTCGTCACCTTCTATTATCGGGCGGAAGGTGGTTATCCTTATTACTGTTCCCGCTTCAGGCATTTCTCCTTCAATTATCAAGTTGCCGAGCAAGTGCTGTACTGCTTCGCTCATTCCCGAACTTTGGGGTAATGGTTCCGTGTACGGTACGGTTGGTTCGTAAATGAATAATCTCTCCCATTCATTTGTTGTTTCGTTATGAGTCCATACGCTGTCTTTGTTTTCTTTGTCCCATACTTTTATCATCAATCTTTCTTCTCCGTCTTTTCCAATCCGCCATGCCTCAAACGGTACTGTTCCTTTTCCTTTCGGGTCGTCCTGGAATATTCCGCTTTGCTGTATGTAGCCCGTTGTGTAATATTCGCTGCCCGTTGGAGTAAACCTAAGTTCGTAACTGTCGTAAGTAACATTGCCCTGCCAGTTAATGTCCCTTCGCATATCCTGTACACCGGTTCGTTTCTTTATCTTCCACTTGCTGGTTGAGTTGTAAATATCCATTACGCTTTTGCCGGATGATACTTCTATAATATCCTTGATTGCATGCTTCTTGTCTATTCCGTGCCTTACCACCGAGTCTTGAATTGAATTGTCTATCAGTATCATAAATCCGTCAATAACCGGTTTGTTGAGTGTGTCTGTTGTGATTAAATCGCTGTCGTAAATTAGAGTATCAATCGTTGTTGAGTTTGTAAGTGTGTACCGTAACGGCTGAAGCACATCGCTTTCCTCAAGACGGAAAATTAGTTTGTATTCTTCGCCGGTGATAGCCGATGGGTCAACAACCATAATCTCAATCTTGGAATCGATTGTTTCCCCGTCGGGCTGGAAGAGTAATTTCCCTTCGGAATAATATGGCGTTGTGTAATCAATCTTTTCTTTACCCGGAATTACCCTAAATATCTTCGCCGGACTCTCGATAAACGTTGGTGAACTGTTCAAAGAAAATGCGTACGAAGTAATTGAAAAATAGTATTCGCTTCCACTAAGGAGAGGTCCGTTAACGAAATCATCTGTATCAATTTTGTAATAATGAACAATACCGTCGTCGTTACCGAAAAGAACGGGCACTTTTACGGCTGTTCCGTTAACGAGTTCGTAATCTTCAATTACGGAAATGCCGTTTGTTTTATCAAACATTTTAATTATACGCGGATCGCTTCCGGTAGAGTCGCTGTACTGCCGGATGATGTATCCTTCGAAAGTGTAGGTAGTGTCAGCAAATCCAAGCTCAAAGATATACGGATCTTGCTCGTCGTAAGCTTCAGCTTTATCATCCCACCAAAGAGTAACGGACTGATTTTCGGGAAGGAAATGAACAGTTGGCAAAGGCGGAGGAGTGCTTAGCTGAAAGTTTGAGTAATACGCTTTTTGAATAACCTTAGCCCGCCGCTTTAGCTGCGTAACCGAATCGAAGTTATCTTTGCCTTGCGCTGCGATGGTAGCAATGACTACCTCCTGCGTATCCCCCGGTGCCATGGTGAAGGGACCGGAAGAAAGCATAATATATCTTCCTAAATAGGGATTTTCTCCGGAATGCTCATCGGCAAAAGCCCACCCATCATGATCATACCAGCCGGTTTTCTTGAGAGGATCACCAGCCAAAAAATATTTTGTTATTTCCTTATTAGTTGGATCTATCAATGGCATTCCGTTATAGAGCAACCCCATCATTGTATTATAGATTTCTTTACTCTCATAAGGCTTCCTAAATCTATAACTTGCTGTATCAGTTGGAGGATAGCCTTTAAAAAGTGAAAATGAAGTCATGTTTTGGTTTTTAAATCCTTTAATCCAGTTATCATTAAAATAAGCGCTGTCAGCAGATGAGCCGCCAATGATGGGTCCTTGTACTACAGTATAACCTAAAGCTGGTGGAATCCCATATGTTTTCATTTCCTTTTCATAACAATAAATAAAGCCAGAATTTAATAATGTATCGCATCCGGCAGACATATAAGTATTATAGGGGTAAGAATAGCAATAACCCATTACGGGAAAACAATAGAAACCTGTAAATATGTCTTCGACAGCAAAATTATTTTTATTAATCATTTTAAATTTTCTAAAAACAATATTACCGAAGTCACCTGTTCCCTTTAAGGCGTATACAGTAACCTGGAATTCAAATCCCATTGCATATGAAGCTGAATCAAGTGTCTGCCCGGAGTTATTGCAAACATAATAAATGACTTCATCACCATAAAATTTAGGGCTATCAATACCTCTTGAAAACAATCCATCTCCATCAATATCTACCCATGGGGCGCCGTCTTCAACAGGCCATTCATTGTAATCTTTCTCAAGTAAATCCCGTTCCTCACCATATGGCATTTGTTCCCAATTTTTACGGATTTTATAAACTCTGTATTTATGTTGATTTGGCTCATCAGGCGTGCCATCATCTAGAATTTTTCCGGGTCTGAAATTATAATCGATGATAGTTTCAGGTCTAAATGTGGTTTTAATGTTATTTGTTATCTTCCCCGCTATGATTAATCCATCATAATATACGAGAGGTTTAGAAGCATATCTTCCTCCGGGCCATTCAATCGCTACATCGCAATCATTAGTAATAATATGGTCAGAATATTTATACGATAGAAGCCCATGATTTGATACATGTAATTTGAATTGATTAATGGATAATTCACTCTCATCAAAATTTAGCATTTGTCCGTTCATCAGATTTGCGGAGATGCTAATTAAAAAAAGGGCTTTTGAAAGCGATGTAAAACTTATTGTCTTCATTTTTATTTCCTATGAACGGACATTAATAATTATTCAAATACTCTTTCGCTGCAACAACAGCCACCTTCAAAATCTTATTACCAATTCCCGGCATTTCGATGTAAGCGATATATATTCCTGATGCGACCATCTCGCCGTATTCGTTCCGTAAGTCCCAGTCTATGTATTGACTCATTTCCTCCTTCTCATATTTACGGATGAACACTCCCGCAAGTGAGTAAATCCGGATTGTTGCTTTTACAGGCAGTCCCGTGAACCGAACGTAGTCTTGACCGGTTGTGTTGTTGCCCGCAAAGTACGGATTCGGGAATGCGCTTATTTCGTCCTTCCGTTCCGTAGCTATCGTTGTGTTATTTGTGTTTGCCTTTTCAAGCCGTATCGTTACTTCGTCTCCTTCAATTATCGGGCGGAAGGTGGTTATCCTTATTACTGTTCCCGCTTCAGGCATCTCGCCCTCTATTATCAAGTTGCCGAGTATGTGCTGTGTTGTTTCACTCAATCCCGATGTTAATGGAATTGGTTCCGAGTAGGGAATAACGGACTCATAAATATATAGCCGTTCCCATTCATTAGTTGTTTCGTTATGAGTCCATACGCTGTCTTTATTTTCTTTGTCCCATACTTTTATCATTAATCTTTCTTCTCCGTCTTTTCCAATTCGCCATGCCTCAAACGGTACTGTTCCTTTTCCTTTCGGGTCGTCCTGGAATATTCCGCTTTGCTGTATGTAGCCTGTTGAGTAGTATTCACTGCCCGTTGGAGTAAATCTAAGTTCGTAACTGTCGTAAGTAACATTGCCCTGCCAGTTAATATCCCTTCGCATATCCTGCACACCGGTTCGTTTCTTTATCTTCCACTTGTTGGTTGAGTTGTAAATATCCATTACGCTTTTGCCGGAAGATACTTCCACAAAATCCTTGATTGAATGTTTCTTGTCTATTCCGTGCCGTACCACCGAGTCTTGAATTGAGTTGTCTATCAATATCATAAATCCATCGATTATCGGTTTATTAAGCGTATCGGTAGTTATTAAATCACTGTCGTAAATTAGAGTATCACTCGTTGTTGAGTTTGAAAGTGTGTACCGTAACGGCTGAAGCACATCGCTTTCCTCAAGCCGGAAACTTAGTTTGTATTCATCTCCGGTGATAGCCGAAGGGTCAACAACCATAATCTCAATCTTTGAATCGATTATTTCGCCGTCGGGCTGGAAAAGGAGTTTCCCTTCGGATGAATAGGGTGTTGTGTAATCAATCTTTTCTTTACCCGGAATTACCCTAAATATCTTCGCCGGACTCTCGATAAAAGTCGGTGAACTGTTAAGCGAGAATGCATAAGAGTTAACGGAAAAGAAATATTCACTTCCGCTTAGAAGTGGTCCATTACTGAAATCATCTGTATCAATTTTATAGTAATGAACAATACCATCATCATTACCGAAAAGTACGGGCACTTTTACTGCTGTTCCGTTAACGAGTTCGTAATCTCCAATAACGGAAATGCCGTTTGTCTTATCGAACATTTTAATAATTCGCGGATCGCTTCCGGTAGAGTCGCTGTACTGCCGCATGATGTAGCCCTCGAATGTGTAGGTAGTGTCAGCAAATCCAAGCTCAAAAATGTACGGGTCTTGCTCGTCGTATATTTCAGCTTTATCATCCCACCAAAGGGTAACGGACTGATCTTCGGGAAGGAAATGAACAGTTGGCAAAGGCGGTGGAGTGGTTAGCTGAAAGTTGGAATAATACGCTTTTTGAATAACCTTAGCCCGCCGCTTTAGCTGAGTAACCGAATCGAAATTATCCTTGCCTTGAGCGGCGATAGTAGCGATAACCACCTCTTGCGTATCACCCGGCGCCATGGTGAAGGGACCGGAAGAAATTAACATTGATCGAATTGTAAGTGGATTCCATAATCCACATGGATCATTATTATACCAGGTACTATCTGCATAATTCCAACCATCCCAATCATACCAACCCAATTTTTTAACTGGATCTCCAGGTACTGCATACTTTGTCGGTTTTCCATTTGTAGGATCAATTTTTTGATTACCGCCTGGCATCAAACCCGACATTGTATTATGCATTTCAAAAGTTGAGTTTGGTAAGTAAAAGTAGTAAGGTTTTTCTTTATCACCAGGACAGTAATGAATGAATAGGTTAAATGCATCCAGGTAATTTTTCTGCTGGGAGTCAGTACTATTTAAATAAATATATCCAATTGCCGGACTTGAAGAGTAAATTTTATTTTCATCTGAAAAGCAATATGCAAAACCCATATTAAGTAATGAATCACATCCTAATGCTAATTTAACAGGCGAATATATGTTATTGGAATATCTGCCAAGGTTTGGATCGGACCAGAAGCCTGTGAACATTTCTTTTAAGTGATGGCTGCTTTTATTAATTAATTTGTAATTTCTAAAAACGATGTTTCCTAAATCACCTGAACCCTTGAATGCGTAAATAGTAATTTGAATTTCCAATCCAAAATATTTTTCATTATTCATATCGTTTACAACATAATAAAGTACCTCATCTCCAATAAATTTTGGTTTATCAATTCCCCGCGAAAAGAGACCATCCCCATCAACATCTTCCCAGAGCGCTCCATCTTCAATAGGCCATTCATTATAATCCTTTTCTAGTTGGTCCCTTTCTTCATTATAAGGCAGCGTCTCCCAATTTTTTTGGATTTTGTAAATCCTATATCTTTCGTTAGATGGATCGTCTGCATTACCGTCATCAAGAATCTTACCGGGTTGTACATCAAAATCAATTCCTGCATATAAAAATTTACCAAGTGTTATTGTGTCATTTTCTACTATACCTCCAAGAAAAAAACTATCAAAGTCTGCTAATGGCTTAAAAGAATTGAGACCGCCTGGCCATAATAGTCTGCTGTCAAAGTAATTTTCCTTTATGGAAGAGATAGTAGAAATTGTATTACTGCTGAACGTTATTTTAAATTGATTTATAGAAATTGATTTTTCATTCAAGTTATTTTGTATGGAGCTAGATTGAGCTAAAAGAGGGAAACCAATAAGCAGAGAAATAAAAAAAATTATAATTGCAGTATTTTTAATAACCGCCTTAAATTCGTTATTCATTATTATTTTTTCCACCACTAATAAAAGTACCCATGTTGTAAGCATTACAGAATCAAACAATTGCTACTTAAGTATTTTGCTTTTCATTGTCAATACCAATAATGAGTTGCAATGTAATGTAAGTCGAAGCGAAGCATGCTTTTAGCGGAGCTTCGACAAACAATAATTCATTTAGAAAAAATCTTTCATTTCCTTTCTACTTTTACTCGAAGCTGTCGCGTAAACGGATTTGTCTTTTACGCTTCGAGTTACAGCACAAATGCAGCTTCGATAAAAACTTCATCAAAATAAATGTGGCTAAAGCCAAACCTATTTCTGTTTGAATATCCGTCTGCTGAAGCAGACGGCAATAGCAAAGAAATTTATTTTATTACGGTTCGATTTATCGAACGGAAAAAACACGAAGATAATTACCTGGCTTTAGCCACATAAAAACTTATCAAAAAATATTCTTAATTCATAATTCTACACTATCTTGTATTCAAATACTCTTTCCCGTTAATAACGGCTACTTTCAAAATTTTATTACCTATTCCCGGCATCTCTATGTAGGCGATATATATTCCCGATGCGACCATTTCGCCGTGTTCGTTTCGTAAATCCCAGTCAATGTACTGACTCATATCCTCCTTTTCATATTTGCGTATGAATACTCCCGCAAGCGAGTAAATTCGGATTGTTGCTTTTACAGGCAGTCCCGTGAACCGAACGTAGTCTTGACCCGTTGTGTTGTTGCCGGCAAAGTACGGATTCGGGAATACGCTTATTTCGTCCTTTCTTTCTTTTGCCGTTTCCGTGTTGTTTGTGTTTGCCTTTACAAGCTGTATGGTTACTTCATCGCCTTCAATTATCGGGCGGAAGGTGGATACGCGAATTATCGTTCCCGCTTCCGGCATTTCACCTTCTATTATCAAGTTGCCGAGTAAGTGCTGCGCTGCTTCGCTCATCCCCGAACTTTGGGGTAATGGTTCTGAGTATGGTTCTGTCGGTTCGTAAATAAATAATCTCTCCCATTCATTTGTCGTTTCATTATGCGTCCATACGCTGTCTTTGTTTTCTTTGTCCCATACTTTTATCATCAATCTGGTTTCGCTTTCCTTGCCAATCTTCCATGCCTCGAACGGTACGGTTCCTTTTCCTTTCGGATCGTCCTGAAATATTCCGCTTTGCTGTATGTAGCCCGTTGTATAATATTCGCTGCCCGATGGCGTAAACCTCAGTTCGTAACTGCCATAGGTTACATTGCCCTGCCAGTTAATGTCCTTTCGCATATCCTGAGCGCCGGTTCGCTTCTTTATCTTCCACTTGTTGGTTGAATTATAAATATCCATTACACTTTTACCGGAAGATACTTCTATAAAATCTTTAATCGCATGTTTCTTGTCTATTCCGTGCCTTACCACCGAGTCTTGAATTGAATTGTCTATCAATATCATAAATCCGTCAATAACCGGTTTATTGAGAGTATCGGTAGTGATTAAATCGCTGTCGTAAATTAGAGTATCACTCGTTGTTGAGTTTGTAAGTGTGTACCGTAACGGTTGAAGCACATCGCTTTCCTCAAGGCAGAAACTTAGTTTGTATTCTTCTCCGGTTATTGCCGAAGGGTCAACAACCATAATCTCAATCTTTGAATCGATTATTGCCCCGTCGGGCTGGAAAAGGAGTTTCCCTTCGGATGGATATGGTGTTGAGTAGTCAATCTTTTCTTTACCCGGAATTACCTTAAATATCTTCGGCGGACTCTCGATAAATGTTGGAGAACTGTTCAAAGAAAATGCGTACGAAGGAATTGAAAAATAATATTCGCTTCCGCTAAGGAGAGGTCCGTTACTGAAATCATCGGTATCTATTTTGTAATAATGAACAATGCCGTCGTCGTTGCCGAAAAGGACGGGCACTTTTACGGCTGTTCCGTTAACGAGTTCGTAATCTTCAATAACCGAAATGCCGTTTGTCTTATCAAACATTTTAATAATACGCGGATCGCTTCCGGTAGAATCTCTGTACTGCCGGATTATGTAGCCTTCGAAAGTGTAAGTAGTGTCGTCAAAACCAAGCTCGAAGATGTACGGGTCTTGCTCGTCGTAAGTTTCAGCTTTATCATCCCACCAAAGGGTAACGGACTGATCTTCGGGGAGGAAATGAACAGTTGGCGAAGGCGGTGGAGTGCTTAGCTGAAAGTTGGAGTAATACGCTTTTTGAATAACCTTAGCCCGTCGCTTCAGTTGTGTAACCGAATCGAAGTTATCCTTGCCTTGCGCGGCAATAGTAGCAATAACAACTTCATGCGTATCCCCAGGCGCCATGGTGAAGGGACCGGAAGACAATAATAACTCTCTATCAATCCCGGTACCTAAGACAGCAGCGGAATCGGCATTGCCCCAGCTGTCATGATCGTACCAGCCTTTTTTACTCACAGGATCACCTGGCACAGCGTACTTTGTTGTTTTATGTGTCCATGGATCAATCATTGGTAATCCACTGTAAAGTAATCCTTTCATCGTATTAAAAAATTCTTCATTTGAACCTGGAGGCTGATACTGTATTGGCGTAGGTAAAAAATCGGGATAATAGTTTTTGAAGAAAGTGAAAGAAGTCATTCCTAAGCTTTTAATGCCATTCTTCCATGAATTATCAATAAACACACTATCACTAATTGCTCCATCACGTATGGGACTTTGAAGAAGTATGTAACCAATAGCAGGGGGAATTTCGTATGCCAGACTATTTGGAGTGAAGCAATATGAATATGCCATATTGGATGTAGTATCGCAGGCAGCCGCCGTATGAGGCAGAAAGCCATAAGCAGAACAAAAACCCATTAAAGGCCAACTATAACAGCCAACGTAAATACTATCAATGAAATTATTGCTTTTATTAATGATTTTATATTTTCTAAATACAGTATTGCTTAAATCGCCGCTTCCTTTGAATCCAAAAACAGTTACTTGAAATTCGAGATTCAAAGGTTTTGAATAGTAAGGAGGTTCCCAATGTTTCAAAGTCGTATCGGCATCATTACAGACATAAAATAAAACCTCATCCCCATAAAAAAGCGGTTTATCAATGCCTCTCGAAAATATTCCGTCGCCATCAATATCCTTCCACGGCGCCCCATCTTCAACAGGCCACTCATTGTAATCTTTTTCAAGTTGGTCTCTTTCTTCGTTGTATGCCATGCTCTCCCAATTCTTTTGTATTTTGTATACGCGGTACTTTTCTTGATCCCAATTATCTGTTGTCCCATCATCAAACATTTTACCCGGCTGAAGTTGATAAAAACCATATGTTTCAAATTCACGTATCGCTCTAATTTCATCGTCAATTATTCCAACAATAACAAAACCGTCACAATCGACCATTGGTTTAAAAGCATATTTCCCGCCTGGCCACTTAACACCTAAATCGCAGTTATTAACGATAGTTTTTGGGAAAAATCTTGATGACATTAAACTGCGGTTGCTTGCATATACATTTAGCTGATTGATACTAATTTCTTTCGAATCATATTTAATATCAGTTCTGGTTATTGGTTGGCATAAAAGATTTGTGGAGAAAAGTATCAAGCTATAAAGAAATAAAAAACATATTCGAGGAAACCTTGCACG
The DNA here is from genome assembly GCA_043808235.1 of bacterium. GTDB lineage: Bacteria > Bacteroidota > Ignavibacteria > Ignavibacteriales > Melioribacteraceae > JAZDFC01. The sequence continues at coordinate 14,707 of JAZDFC010000074.1, read as the reverse complement.
TGAAAAATAATTTTTAGTCTTCATAGGATTTATTTCCACAAAATGAATAATAGTACCCGAACTAGGAGAACAACAGAATTAAACATTTGCTACTTAAGTATTTTGCTTTTCATTGTCAATACCAATAATGAGTTGCAATGTAATGTAAGTCGAAGCGATACCGGTTTTCTTTTTGCAGCAGAGCTTCGACAACAAACTTGTTCTTGTGCAGTAAATATTTCGAATCAATCGTTTCGCTTCGATACCTCCGGCATCGTGAATCTTTCTCCTTATTTAGATTTTACAGATATTCGACCGCTTTGCGGTCTGACAAAATTTAATTCCTATGTAAAGAACTGCAACGCAGTTCAACGTCTATAACACATACAAAACAATTTGACGAAACAACCGTGACGCGGTTGAAGAAAGTTATTCAGCTTCATCGTAATCTTCGTTCTTCATTCATCATTCTACATTATTACTTCACATTCAAATACTCTTTCCCGTTAATAACAGCTACCTTCAAAATCTTATTTCCAATACCCGGCATTTCGATGTAGGCGATGTATATTCCTGATGCAACCATTTCACCGTGCTCGTTTCTTACGTCCCAGTCTATGTATTGACTCATATCCTCCTTTTCGTATTTACGGATGAATACTCCCGCAAGTGAGTAAATTCGTATCGTTGCTTTTACAGGCAGTCCCGTGAACCGAACGTAGTCCTGACCCGTTGTGTTGTTACCCGCAAAGTATGGATTCGGGAATACGCTTATCTCGTCCTTTCGTTCCTTAGCTATTGTCGTGTTGTTTGTGTTTGCCTTTTCAAGCTGTATCGTTACTTCGTCGCCTTCTACTATCGGGCGGAAAGTGGTTATCCTTATTACTGTTCCCACTTCCGGCATCTCGCCCTCTATTATCAAGTTGCCGAGCAAATGCTGCGCTGCTTCGCTTAATCCAGAACTCTGCTGCAACGGTTCTGCATAAGGCTCGGATGGCTCGTATATAAATATTCTCTCCCATTCATTCGTTGTTACATTATGCGTCAATACGCTGTCTTTGTTTTCTTTGTCCCATACTTTTATCATCAATCTTTCTTCGTCATCTTTTCCAATTCGCCATGCCTCGAACGGTACGGTTCCTTTTCCTTTCGGGTCATCCTGGAATATTCCGCTCTGCTGTATGTAGCCCGTTGTGTAATATTCACTTCCCGTTGGAGTAAATCTTAGTTCGTAACTGTCATAAGTAACATTGCCCTGCCAGTTAATGTCCTTTCGCATATCCTGCACGCCGGCTCGTTTCTTTATCTTCCATTTGTTGGTTGAATTATAAACATCCATTACACTTTTGCCGGAAGATACTTCTATAATATCCTTGATTGAATGTTTCTTGTCTATTCCGTGCCTTACCACCGAGTCTTGAATTGAGTTGTCTATCAGTATCATAAATCCATCGATTATCGGTTTGTTGAGCGTGTCTGTTGTGATTAAATCGCTGTCGTAAATTAGAGTATCATTCGTTGTTGAGTTTGTAAGTGTGTACCGTAACGGCTGAAGTACATCGCTTTCCTCAAGACGGAAACTTAGTTTGTATTCATCTCCGGTGATAGCCGAAGGGTCAACAACCATAATCTCAATCTTTGAATCAATAGTTTCACCGTCGGGCTGGAAGAGTAGTTTCCCTTCGGATGAATATGGCGTTGTGTAGTCAATCTTTTCTTTACCCGGAATTACTCTAAATATCTTTGTTGGACTCTCGATAAAAGTCGGCGAACTGTTCAAAGAAAATGCGTACGCAGTAATTGAAAAATAGTATTCGCTTCCGCTAAGGAGAGGTCCGTTACTGAAATCATCTGTATCTATTTTGTAATAATGTACAATACCGTCGTCATTACCGAAAAGGACGGGTACTTTTACTGCTGTTCCATTTACGAGTTCGTAATCTTCAATAACCGAAATGCCGTTTGTCTTATCAAACATTTTAATAATTCGCGGATCGCTTCCGGTAGAGTCGCTGTACTGCCGGATGATGTATCCTTCGAAAGTGTAGGTAGTGTCGTCAAAACTAAGCTCAAAGATGTACGGATCTTGCTCGTCGTATATTTCAGCTTTATCATCCCACCAAAGTGTAACGGACTTATCTTCGGGGAGGAAATGAACAGTTGGCGAAGGCGGGGGAGTAGTAAGCTGAAAGTTGGAATAATACGCTTTTTGAATAACCTTTGCCCGCCTCTTTAGCTGCGTAACCGAATCGAAGTTATCCTTGCCTTGCGCGGCGATAGTAGCGATGACTACCTCTTGCGTATCACCCGGCGCCATGGTGAAGGGACCGGAAGAAATTAGCATATATCTATTCAATTCATTGCTTAAAACAGCGGCTGAATCTGCATGTCCCCAACCATCACAATCAAACCAACCAATTTTATTTACCGGATCACCCGAAACTGCAAATCTTGTTTCTTGACCTGTCCATGGATCAATAAAAGGATAACCGCTATATCGGTAACCCCTCATTACATTGTAGAACTCGTAATCTGTTCTAGGATGACGAAAAAGATAAGGTGTTACTGGAATATCAGGACCGTAATTCTTAAATAGACTGAAAGAGGTCATCTCCAAATTTGAGTATCCATTTAACCATTTTCTATCAAAATAAGCCGAGTCCAAATTATTGGAGATAATTCTTGGGCCTTGTAATAATTTGTACCCAAGTGCAGGAGGTACACCGTATGTTAAATTAGTATTATTAAAACAATATCCGAATCCCAGGTTTAAATTTGTATCACATCCAACCGCGGTTAATGAATTAGTATAAATATTAATATTATGACCCATTGTTGGGATTGAATAAAATCCAACAAAAATATTTTCAACAATATGATACCCTTTGTTTATAAATCTATATATTCTAAAAATTGTATTTCCCAAATCTCCAACTCCTTTAAAACCATATATAATTACCTGAAATTCAAAATTAAATGGAGTTGAATGAAATTGTTCCGGGAACATATTTCTTAATCGGGAATCAACATCATTACAAATGTAAAAAAGGACTTCATCGCCAATAAATTTTGGTTTATCGATTCCTCGCGAGAACATTCCATCGCCGTCCACGTCTTCCCATGGCGCTCCGTCTTCAACAGGCCACTCATTATAATCTTTTTCAAGTTTATCCCGCTCCTCACCATAAGGTATTTGCTCCCAGTTCTTTTGGATTTTAAAAACTCTATACCTATCAATAGAATGATCATCAAATGATCCATCATCAAGAATTTTACCGGGCAGAACCTGAAAAAGTGAAATTGCGCTGTAATCTCTTATGGAACATGTGTCATTCCCCCTTTGACCAATTAAATATAATCCATCAGAATAAGCGAGTCGTTTAAAAGCTTGTTTACCACCCGGCCATAATATACCGCGCTTATTTCCTTGCCAATCTATCATGTTCTCAGTTAAAAGACTGCTATTAGTAAAGTAAGCCTTTACTTGATTAATTGAGATACTATTTTGTGAAGGAATAAATTCACTAACGGTTTCATTAAGCTGACAATAATTTGTTTGAATAAAAAAGTGAGAAAAAGAAAAACAGATAAGCAGAAAATATGTTATTGTTCGACTCATCAAAACCTCTTAAGTGTAAATAAACAAGGCAGACTCAGGAAATAAGGTTTATACTTTTATTAATAGTATTACCAACAATATTTTTTAATACATTCAGGTTGAGCCGGCTCAATTAATACGCAACAATCAGCGTAATCATAAGTGTACATGCATGGTGGATCATTATATTGGCTGCACACATCTCTTACATTTGTAAATCCTAACTGTATTAATTTAGTTTTCATTATAAATGTGAATCCATATAAAAATATCCAAGTCCCGAACTTGAAGAGTAACTAACAACTGTTTGCAACATGCAAAATTCATTTTTCATTGTCAATACCAATAATGAGTTGCAATGTAATGTAAGTCGAAGCGAAGCATGTTTTTAGCTGAGCTTCGACAAACAATAGTTCATTTAGAAAAAATCTTTTCATTTCCTTTATACTTTTACTCGAAGCTGTCGCGTAAACGGATTTGCCTTTTACGCTTCGAGTTACAAGACAACTGTAAGTCGAAGCGATACCGGCTTTCTTTTTGCAGCGGAGCTTCGACAACAAACTTGTTCATGTGCAGTAAATATTTAGAATCAATCGTTTCGCTTCGATACCTCCGGCATCGTGAATCTTTTTCCTTATTTATATTTTACAAATATTTGACCGCTTTGCGGTCTGACCAAATTTAATTCCTATGCAAAGAACTGCAACGCAGTTCAACATCTATAACACATACAAAACAATTTGACGAGCACAACCGCAACGCGGTTGAAGATCAATTTCAAATAATACAATTCATCTCTACACTCGAAGCTGTCGCGTAAAAGGATTTATCTTTTACGCTTCGACAACAAACTTGTTCTTGTGCAGTAAATATTTCAAATCATACAATTCATCTATGCACTCGAAGCTATCGTGTAAAAGGATTTATCTTTTACGCTTCGAGTTACTAGACAACTGTAAGTCGAAGCGAGACCGGTTTTCTTTTTGCAGCAGAGCTTCGACAACAAACTTGCTCTTGTGCAGTAAATATTTCAAATCATACAATTCATCTCTACACTCGAAGCTGTCGCGTAAAAGGATTTGGCTTTTACGCTTCGGGTTACATATGCCATTCATCATTCTACTGTCATGTCAAATGTAAGATGGAAAATGTAAAATGGAATTTTGACGATATCTGTGATTGCTTACCATCTTCCATTTACCATTTACCATTTTACATACCACTACATTACATCTTTTCAATTGATTGGTTATCTTTGCCCAAAGAAAAATTATGAAAGAAAAATAAATGCAAATTGGTAAATACAAACTGCATGTCGTCGAAACCGGCTATTTCGGACTTGACGGCGGCGCGATGTTCGGAGTGATTCCCAAACCATTATGGGAGAAAACAAATCCTGCCGACGTTGCAAACCGGGTTACGCTTGGTGCGAGATGTCTTTTGCTCGATTCCGGTTCAAGGAAAATATTAATTGATACCGGCATCGGCGACGATTGGGATGAAAAGTTTTTAAAGATTTATCGTGTTGAACAAGAAAAAAATATTTTAAAGAAATCGTTGGCGGTTCATGGCGTTACACCCGATCAGATAACGGATGTAATTCTAACACATCTTCATTTTGATCATACTGGCGGCTCGACTGAACTTGTGAATGGAAAATTTGTAACGGCATTTCCCAATGCGAAGTATCATGTTCAAAAACAACATTATGAATGGGCAATGAATCCAACCGAACGGGATAAAGCAAGTTTTATCCGCGATAGGTTCGTGCCGTTACACGATGCCGGCGTTCTAAATTTAATTGATAAAGAAACCCACGTCGAGGATGAAATTGAGTTGATCAAAATTAACGGACACACTTTCGCCCAGCAAATGGTGAAAATTTCAGACGGCTCCAATACAATTTTATATTGTGGAGATCTTTTTCCATTTGCCTCGCATATTCCTCTTCCGTATGTGATGGGATATGATCTTCAACCTGTTATTACTGTTCAGGAAAAAAAGACTATTCTTCCTCGAGCTGTCGATGAAGAATGGAAATTAGTTTTTGAACATGATCCTTTCTCTGCCGCCGCCACTGTTCAACTGACTGACAAAGGTTATTCCGCAAAAGAAAAATTTACATGGATATGATTGATAAAAAATTATTAGAAGGATTTAATAAAGTTTGCCGCACTTCGGAACTAAAAGAGAAGACCGGAAAACGATTTATTATTGATGATGTTGACGTGGCGGTGTTTAATGTCGATGGAAAAGTATTCGCACTTAGTAATGTTTGTCCCCACCAAAAAGCCGCTTTAATCTATGATGGATTTATTGAGGACGGAAAAATTATTTGTCCGGTGCACGGCTGGGCTTTCGATTTGACAAACGGCAATCTTGGCGAAGAGAGGCATGGATTGAATTCGTATGAAGTGAAAATTATAAACGATGATGTGTTTGTGAAGGTTACTAAAAAAGAATTGAAGTGGTAAGAAGTTGCAAGGTGGAAAGTTCATAAAGTTCGTAAAGTTTATAAAGTAGGAACGGAGATTTTGGGAATTGTTGAATTGCTCAATTGTTGAATGGTTTTAAATAAAGGAATAATAAAGGACATCATCCTTTAGGATGCCTGCCCGGCGAGTGACGGGATTTATTTGGCTAGCGATACCCTTCAGGCCTGCCCGGCCCTGACGGGGTAATGCGGTATAGGATGAACAAAACACACTATGAAATTGACAAATGAAAATATAATTACAAAAGCCAGGAGTCTCGGTTTCGATCTAATCGGATTTGCCGAAGCGACCATTCTATTTGATGCCGGTCAACGGTTGGATGAATGGCTTGGCAAAGGATTTCAAGCCGGAATGAAATACATGAACGAAAACCGGGAAAAGCGAATCGACGTTTCAAACATTTTACCGGGCGCGAAGAGTGTTATTTCACTCGGAATGAATTACAATTCCGGTGAACAGCATGACTTAAAGCCAAATACAGGAAAGGTCTCCCGTTATGCTTGGGGGAAGGATTATCATTTAGTAATCTGGGAAAAACTTAACCGGCTTGAGAAGGAATTAAAAAATCTCGATCCATCATTTGAATCAAAATCATATGTAGATACGGGTCCGGTGATGGATAAAGCTTGGGCGGTAAAAACCGGACTCGGCTGGCTGGGCAAACACACAAATATCATTAACAAACAGATGGGTAGTTGGTTTTTTATTTCAACCGTAATTACTAATTGTGAATTCGATTATTCAAGTCCTGTCCTGGATTTTTGCGGCGATTGTACGGCATGTATTGATGCATGTCCAACAAATGCGATAGTTGATGAATATGTGCTCGACTCGAATAAATGTATTTCATATCTTACGATTGAAAATAAAAGTGAAGCACCGGAAGAATTTCGCGGACAGTTTGATAACTGGCTGTTCGGCTGCGATATCTGTCAGGATGTTTGTCCTTGGAATAAAAAGTTCTCGGTTATCACAAACGAAGCATCATTCCAATCAATGGGAAATAAGGAAATTGATCTTGATGAAGTTGAAAATATGACCGGCGGCGAGTTCAAAAAAAGATTTGCCGAAAGTCCGATTAACCGGGCACGATTGAAAGGATTAAAAAGAAACGCAGCATTTTTGAAAAGATAGTTATTATGAATGAATCGGAATGATAAAAACCGAATCATATTAGTTATGAAATATTATTTTTGCTTATAAAAAATTGGAGAATATATGAATGATAATCATCATCACTTAATTATTATCGGCTCAGGTCCGGCTGGACTTACTTCTGCTTTGTACACAGCAAGAGCGAATTTGAATCCTGTAGTTTTCGAAGGTATGCAGCCCGGCGGACAATTAACAATCACAACCGAAATTGAAAACTATCCTGGCTTTGAACATGGAATTCAAGGACCGGAATTGATGGACATAATGAGAAAGCAAGCTGCTCGGTTCGGAGCTAAATTTTTCTTCAAAGAAATTACCGAAGTTGATTTTTCGCAGAGACCGTTTGTATTGAAATCCTATGATGAAACTTATACCGCGGATTCTATTATTATTTCTACCGGAGCTTCTGCAAAATTGCTCGGCTTGGAAAGCGAAAAGAAATTTATGGGATACGGAGTTTCGGCATGCGCAACATGCGATGCATTCTTTTATCGCGGATTGAAAGTTATTGTTGTAGGCGGCGGTGATACGGCAATGGAAGAAGCTACATATCTAACCAAATTTGCTTCGGAAGTTACAATTGTTCACAGAAGGGAAGGATTCAGGTCCTCCAAAATTATGCTTGAGCGCGCACAGAAAAATCCTAAAATTAAATTCGAATTGAATACAACTATCAAAGAAGTTTTAGGTATGGATGAAAGTGGTAAGAAATTAGTAAAAGGTGCGATTCTTGAAAACACAAAGGACGGATCGACAAAGCAAGTTGAGATTGACGGAATATTTATGGCCATAGGGCATAAGCCGAACACAGAAGTTTTCAAAGGTCAACTTGATATGGATGAAACAGGTTATTTAAAAGTAAAACCCGGTACAACGCACACAAATATAGAAGGCGTTTTTGCCGCTGGCGATGTTGCCGACAAAACATACCGTCAAGCAATTACCGCAGCCGGAACCGGTTGTATGGCAGCTCTCGATGCCCAACGCTGGTTAGAAGAAAAAGGAATTATTGAGTAATCAATATTTGTAGGTCGAGGCTTAGCTTCGACCTATTTTTTCTCATCGCATCTCTCCCAATTCGTTAAAATCATTTATTTTATACATGTTGTTTATAAATTCGTGTTATTGTTATTCTGCAACCTAACTTTGACCGCGTTACGGTCGTGGGATTTCATTTCAGATTTTGTTACATATGTTTCACCACTTCGCGGTGTGGAGGTTACTGATAGGCTGTGACTGCAAAGCAATCGAACATCTGTAGAATTACAAAAACAAAAAATTATACGATGCTGGCGGCATCGAAGCGGGAGGCAGAGTTACAAGGCAAACCTTGTAATTCACCCATGCCAGCTGAGAAAGCCGCAACATGGCATAACGCAGAAATAATTTTCTTTTTAAGTGCTAATTAAATAATTTTATGCGGGGAAACAAGGATAATGGGTGAGAACTAATTACAAAACAACTAAAAACCAAAAAGTTTTTCCACAATAAATGGAAAATGGAAATCATGGTAAATATGTTTATAACTGCATTCTGTTTTCTAGATATGCGATAAAGTAAGATTAAACAGGTGAGGAAAAAAATGAAGAAAGAATTAATTATTCATTTGCGGCGCAGCTTTGAGGATGCTGCATATGAGGAAGAAGGAATTGAATATTGGCTTGCAAGAGAATTACAAGAATTGCTCGGCTATACGGACTGGCGTAATTTTCTTAATGCAATTAGCAAAGCAAAGGATTCATGTAAAAATGCACAAATTGATGTGAATTATCATTTCGTTGACGTCAACAAAATGATAAATTTGCCTAAAAATGCAGTTCGTGAAGTTGAGGATATTATGCTAACGCGATATGCATGTTATTTAATTGCACAAAATGGCGATCCCAAAAAAGAACAAATTGCATTTGCCCAAAGTTACTTTGCGTTGCAAACCCGCAAACAAGAATTACTTGAAGAACGAATTCTCTTGCCTACCTTCTTTCCCAATTCCACAAAATTATTTATATTGCACCCGTGGTACGACATGCGCTTCAATAGTAAGGAAAGGAAACCCTTCACCAAACTAAGACGCCCGTTTTAGAGAAGGGTTTCCGGCATTAATAGTTGGAAATCTCAAATAGCAAACCCAAAATTCCAAATGATATCGAGGCAAAACGAATAGCAATTAAAAAGCGGATGCCCGGTTACCCGAACACCCACTTTGTGTTATAAGAGAAATTTAATTGGAGCGGGATTAATCTTTTATTTCATATTTTTTTGTTACGTAGAAAGCTACAACAAACCCAAGTCCCGTGGACGTGAACAATAGGAAAGGTACCCAGTATTCTCTGTCATAAAAATCCTCGAGCATCATTCCAAATCCCAACCCAAGTCCGAAGAAAAATGTAATAACGCCGAGTTTGAGCCATGTATAAGGATTCCTCTTCGATTTCAGAAATTCAAGCATTTGCTCGTATGACATCCCTTTTTCTATCATTAATTGTTTCTCGCGCGAGCGGAAGTAAAAATAGGTTACCAGTACGAGTCCGGTTACCAAAAACATTACTATCGGTATTAAAAATTCGCCGTGCATTTTCATTCTCCTTAATTTATTTATTGATATAGACTACAAAAATTTACCAATGGTTACAATTGATGACATTTTTTTATCGAGTCTTTTTTTTATCTTGTTTACAGTTTTTTTTCATTTACTGTTAAGACTCACATGGTTATCTAAATGGTTACAATAAAAATTATTTTAAGAAGTGTAACCTGTCGAAATTGTCTCCGGTCTAATTGAGTATGAAAAATCTTACTGACATAGAAATAATTGAATCCGTTAAAAAAGGAAACGTAGCAGATTTTTCCCTCCTTGTGAACAGATATAAAGATAGGGCATTCAATCTTTTAAAACGAATGCTCAAAAATGAATTGGATGCCGAAGAAGCTCTGCAAGATAGTTTTCTAAAAGTTTTCCGATCGCTTGAAAATTTCAGACAGGATGCGCAGTTTTCAACATGGTTTTATAGAATTGTATACAACACAGCTTTGACAATTATTTCAGGTAAGAAAAGACAAATTGAGCAGGAAATGACTTCAATTGAAGATCATTTTGATCTTGGCGAAGAGGATTACCGGATTTATGCCGAAACGCAAAATGCAAAACACTATGTATTAAAAATGGTTGATAAATTGCCGATACGGAACGCGCTCGTGATAATTCTGCATTATATAGACGGACTATCGCTGAGCGAGATTAGTCTTGTAATGGATATATCATTGGTAAATACAAAAGTAATGCTGCACAGATCGAGGAATTCTTTGCGCGATCTTTTAATAAAACACAATTATTCAGAGGAACTGATATGAATAATTTAAACGACGAACTAATAAACCAATATATCGATAAAGAATTGGACAGCGCTCAAGTTAATGAGCTTAAAAAAATAATCGAATCGAATCCCGATGAATTGAAAAAATTAAAAACTCATCAGTTTGTCGATCAAACTCTATATGAACTGGAAGCTGTTCCCGCTCCTGATAATTTTACCGAAAGATTCATGCAGAAATTAAATTCAGTACTTCCGGCAAAATATTCCAATTTCAAATTCTTCAAGGTGATTATAGGTATTTTCGGACTGCTGATTCTAGGAACGTTAGTAAGTGTTTTCTTAATTCCTGCACCGCAAAACGGGAGTTCAATGTTCAGTGATTACATTGATAAAATCAAAGAAATCATTTCTCAAAAAAATATTTCCTTAGATGGTTTATTTAGCAATAAAACAATACTTTTTATCGGTGGATTCCTAACATGCATGATGATGATAATGGCTTATTTCATTATCGACTCGCACAAAACGCTGAAACATAAACTGAGCGGATTCGGAGAAAAGTAAAATCTTACTTGCAGTCATGCGAGATTAGAAAAGCATGGAGTAATTTTACTGCTACTATCTCCTCGAATCTTTCATTTTAGAAAAAGCAAGTACATGAATTGTGAAAACTCCCTGCTATTTTGTCGCCCGACATTAAGAATAGTAGGGTGAAAATCATCATCATCAATAAAAAAGCCAATATTTAGTAGAATTAAACTATTCATGTATAATTGCCTTTCAAGACTTCAATCGATATATTTCTTTTAAAATGATCTTATTCTTATTCATAATCTTAATCTTACTCTAAGGAAATATGTCTACTAAATGCGGATACGTAACAATTATCGGACGTCCAAACGCCGGTAAATCAACATTGATGAATGTTCTTCTCGGCGAGAGGTTATCAATTATTACATCCAAACCACAAACCACACGAAAACGAATTTTGGGAATTCTCGATAAACCTGAGTACCAAATTATTTTTCTTGATACACCGGGTATATTAAATCCTGAATATCTTCTGCAAGAAAAAATGCTCGATCATGTTTTTCTTTCTGTAAAGGATGCGGATGTTCTTCTTTTTATGATTGATATAAGTGATGACCCGACGGGAAGTTTGTCGTTCGACAATGAGTCGGTTCAAAAAATTATGAAAACGCAAAAGTGTAAAAAAATATTGCTTATCAATAAAATCGATCTGTCAAATGAAGCGACTGTGAACAAGCTGATGGAAAAATTCAGAGAAGAAAAGCAGTTTGATGAAGTAATCCCGATCTCGGCGATGCAAAATTTTAATATTGAAAAAGTTGTTGATGTCATCACGGCAAATATTCCCGAATATCCGAAATTGTATCCGGAAGACCAGTTGACGGACCAGCCAGAAAGATTTTTTGTTTCCGAAATTATCCGCGAAAAAATTTTCGAGTTGTACCGCGAAGAAGTTCCTTACAGCTGCGAAGTGATGATCGAAGATTTCAAAGAGAGAGAAAGCGGGAAAGATTATATCTCTGCATCAATCATTGTTGAAAGAGATTCGCAGAAGCCGATAATCATCGGTAAAAATGCGGAGATGATAAAAAAACTTGGTCAGATTTCACGTCAAGCTGTCGAGGAATTTTTACAGCGTTCAGTCTATCTCGAATTAAACGTGAAGGTAAAACCTAAATGGCGTTCGAATCCGCAAATGTTGAAGAACTTTGGTTATTCTCTCGATAATGACTGATAGATTTCCCTTACCCGATAAATATCGCGGTGAAGTTGCGATGATGATTGTTACGATTTTATGGGGCGCTACCTTCGTCATCGTCAAAGAATCTATCCGGGATATTTCTTCAATGTTGTTTATTGCATTCCGATTTACCATTGCCGGAATTATCGTTCTGCCATTTATCATAAAGCGTAAATCTTTATTAAAAAAAGATGCAATTCTCGCAGGGATATTTCTTGGTGTAATTCTCTTTATCGGTTTTGCCACACAAACAATTGGACTAAAATTTACTACTGCCACCAAATCGGGATTCATCACCGGTTCATCGGTTGTGATGGTACCTTTTCTCCAAATAATTGTCAGTAGAAAAATCCCTTCTGCAGGTTCATTTATTGGTGTTGTATTAGTATTTATTGGGATATTGTTTTTATCAAGCGGAGGTAATTCGATTCTTAGTTTTGCCGGAGATATCGGAAAGAATTTCAATATTGGCGATGGATTTACAATTGCATGCGCAATTTCTTTTGCAATTTATATTGTTTACTTAGATAAGCTCAGCCATCAATATAATTTTTGGATTTTACTATTTCTTCAAATTACAGTTTCGGCAATTCTGGCTTATTCCGCAGCTTTGATTTCTTCTTCATTCGAAATTGAAAAACTAAGAATTGATTTTACCGGCAATTTGATTTTTGGACTTGCATATACTTCGATATTTGCAACTCTTGTTACAACAGCACTCCAAACGCGGTATCAAAAATTGATAACTCCAACCAAAGCGGGAATCATTTATTCTTTCGAGCCAGTTTTTGCCGCTATTATTGCATACTTTGCCCTTGCGGAATCGATTAATAGCCTTGGATTAGTTGGCTGCTCCATGATTTTCCTCGGTCTGATAATATCCGAAACTTACGATATACTAAAAAAATCACAGCCCTAATTTGGCTCAATTCTCTTATATTTATGTGCAAAAAATTTTGAGTTACTTTTATGTTGAATCAACGTTTTAAAAATCTAATTTTATTTATTGCATTAAGTACTGTGCTAATTTATTCGTGCAAGGAAGACAGTGTTAGTACCGGGGGTGAAGTACACTCTGTGTATGGTAAAGCGACTTTCCTTGACGGTACACCAGCTGTGCAGGCAAAAGTTCAATTGAAAAATTTAACCACTTCCCGATTATTTTATGATACCTCGGATGTGAACGGTGGTTTTAATTTTAGCAATATGATCAACGGCAATTACGTAGTAAGATTTGCCAGCCCGGCCTATGAAGTTAATTCGTATGTGTCCGATTCATTCGATTTAACCGTGAGCGATATTGAGCATGATTTTTTTATCACTTATAAAATGCTCGATGATCAGGAAGTGTATCGAATTGACGATGCTATTTTCTTTATTAAGTTTAATGCTGATGCCGGAAGAATTGGAAACAACCATGATAAAGTAAGCCGGATAATCGGTTACCATTCCGCCAATGCTGCTGATTCGATAAGCCTTAGCTGTTTGGTTTATAAAATACCTGATGGTTTTGATTGGGAAACAACCAGTATTGAAATTACACCGGAATATATTGCACAAAATTTTACTCTTCTTTTTGAGGCAGATGAGGAACTAAATTTTCAGCAGCATGAAATAGTTTTTATTGATGAGATGGTTCCGAAAATTTTATCGAATCCGTCAAACGGATTTGCCTTTGTAAAAAAATCTGCTGAAAGTAAGCGAATTGAAGTTCCTTGCGTGGACAGACAAAATAACGATTACGGACTATTGTTCGAATATCAGCTGTAAATACCAATGGAAAAACATGAACGAATGGAGTTAATTGTTAACGGGCTCGTTCAGGGTGTTGGATTCCGTTACTTCGTTCTTAGAAATGCAGAGCGGCTTGGCGTTAAAGGTTTTACACAGAATTTATATACCGGTGAAGTGTTAACTGTAGCGGAAGGTGAGCGTTTCAAACTCGATGAATTATTCAAGTTAATTAAAGTCGGACCATCGCATGCATACGTGCGTAATTTTACAATAGCCTGGAAATCCGCTTCCGGTGAATTTGAAACTTTTGAGGTGAAGTATTGAAACCAAATTTTAGAATTGGTTACGGTTTTGATGTACATCAGTTTGTATCCGGCAGAAAATTAATTCTTGGCGGAATAGAAATTCCAAATGAAAAAGGATTGCTCGGTCATTCAGATGCCGATGCACTTTTACATTCAATTACGGATGCGATACTCGGCGCGGCGGCGCTGGGAGATATTGGTTCACATTTCCCGGATACCGATCCGCAATATAAAAATGCCGACAGTAAATTTTTTGTAAAGGAAGCAAACAGACTGATCAATGAAATAGATTATGAAATTGCAAATGTTGATTCAACTATCGTGCTTCAGAAGCCGAAACTTCGTCCATATATTGATTC
>JAZDFC010000073.1:0-149091 GCA_043808235.1 bacterium | reverse complement strand
TGAAAAGATTTTTTATGTTCAAATATAGATTTGCCGGAATTCCCAATGAGAAGAGACGAGCTCCCGCCGAAAGATCAAACACACCTACCTCAACTCTTTTATCACCGTCTTTTACTAATCCAAGATCAATTAATTCAAAGTCAATCTCTTCTACTTTACTCCCAAATCGAAAATCAAAACTAAAGTTGTAAATAGATGGCGACCATTCGTAATTAAAATACAACATATGTCTCGGTCGGTATTTAAGCGCTCTATTCATTTCAATATCCCGCGCCCACAAAATTGTATATCCAAAATTCATCGAGGAATTCAATTCCGGGATAAGCAGCCTTGTTACTGCCTCGAGACCTTGAATCGTTGCTCGCGTTACATTATCAAAAATTATTTTTCCATCAGCCGGATCAATTTTAGGCTCTATGAGATCATAATATTCACTCTGGAAAACTGCGAGATCGAAATCTAAATTTTCAGTGAGTTTCGTGTTCATACCGACTTCAAAAGAATAATTCGTTTCTGATTTCACTTTCGGATTCGGCTTTACGGTTACTCCACTGGTAACTGTTGATGTGAATGCTTCCGCAAGGGATGGGGCGCGAAATCCCTTTGCTATTGAAAATCGAAGTGTTGTTTTATCGCTGGCTTTATAGTTCAATCCAAATTTTGGTGAGAATGAATAATCACTTTCAAGCGTATCAAGTTTATTGTAATCGTAACGAGCTCCCATGGTAATTATTATTCGAGGGATCATTTTCATTTCAAATTGAGAATATATTCCAAATCCATTTGAGGTTGGATTTTGGAAGATATTTGAACTTACTATTGCGAAATTAATTTCCGCACCGGTTATAATTTGTAACTTATCATTCGGTTGATAGTTGGTCTGCAATTCTCCCCTGTACAGGGTGGAATTTGATCTATTAGCGCTCTCGGATTCATCTTTCCATAAATTTCTATAAAGACTTCCTTTAAAGCTATATGAGAAATTTTCCGACAAAACATTTTCGAATATCAAACCGAACATGAATCGTTCCGAAGAAGTTCGGTCGCCCTGATCATCATCCGGAGGGACAAGCGCATGTCTGGAATCTTTCCAGTAATTGAATGTGCCGCGATTGTTTTTCAAGCCGGTTGCAATAAAAGTAAGAGCTAATTTATCGTTGAAGTAATATTTCGTTTTCAAAAATCCGGTATATCTTTTGAACCAATCACTTTGCCGGTAACTATTGTCTTCAACCCGTGAGAGCGATATTGAATAACCAAGTTTATCTATACTATTTGTGTGCGAGAGAGTCAGCCCATTGAATGTTCTATACTTTTCAGACCAATCCCATTCATCATGAGAGGGTTTATCATAAACACCGCCATAGCTGTATAAATATGTTACCGGCAAACTTGCTATATCTTTTGTAATCACATTCACAACTCCGCCGATTGCATTCGAACCGTACAACGAACTCGAGGCTCCTTTAATAATTTCAATTCGTTCCAGGTCGGTTATTGGAATGATGTCCCAAATAATTTCCCCGGTATCCCCGGAGAATATCGGGATGCCATCCATAGCAACAAGTACCCGCGTGCCCGCACCCCTGCTGTATCCGCTCGAGCCTCTGATACTTATTTGATCGAGCGTGATATTTACGCCAGGGACATATCTCATAGCTTTGTCGAGAGTGAAATAGTTTTTAATTGTCAAGTCTTTCGAATCAATTAAACTGGCTGAAACAGGTAGTTCGGAGATATCTTGCCTGTGTTTACCGGCGGTCACTATCACCTGATTATAAAATAGGGAAGTTTCTTCAAGTGTGATCTCAAATGATTTCTCATCAGAGTCGAGTAAGAATTTTCCCGATGTAAATTTTTTATATCCCACCATCGAGACTTCAAGTTGATACTCACCAATCTTTACGTTTGAAAATTTGAATTCACCATGATGATTGGATGATGTTCCAGTAGCAGTGCCGAGCAAAACTATGTTGACACCAATCAGCGGACTACCTTTTTCATTCTTCACAACACCGGCAATTGTTGCAATTTGTGCTTTTATATTAGCAATAAAAAAGAATGATAATACTACCGCAATAAAATAGGTAAATAGATTTGTCTTCATGGTTAATTTCCTCCGGGTGGCTGTGGCGGCGGGTTGTCGAAATCGCACACGATATTTATGTTCTCAACAAATCTATTAGTGGGTATAACAAGTTTAGCCGGTTCGCCGGGATTCCCGGTTTGAGTGAATAATCCAACTACAAACCAATCACTTCGGTTGAATGAAATATCGGTGGTTTTTGATTGCGCAACCGCAAGATAGAAATATTCGCCCGGTTGCACATTTCCAACAAGCAGATCCGTTATTGAATTATAAATGAATATTGAAGTCCCAAAAGGAATTTCGTTGCTGACAAATCGTAAATTAAACGCATTAAAATCGCTTGAGTCCTGAAGTGCATCTTTGAATAAAACTATGTGAGTTCTTGAAATCCCGGCGGGCCATTCACCAATAAAACTAATTGTACCACTGAATCCCGGTTGTTGAATTTCCGGTGCAGGCGAAATTCCCTCGTTGCATGACGAAAATAGGAAGAGGGCAAGCAACATACCCAATAACCTATATAATGTCTTGTATTCTAAAATTTTCATATAGTCAATTTAGCAAAGGATTTCAAAAAAGAAATAGTAAAATCTGATTCATGAAAAATCTGTTTCGCCGTACTTTAAAAGGTCAACTATAGCTTCGATAATAAGTCAGAGTAATCTTGTTTTTTTTTTGATTTACCTGATAATTAATAAAAATTGGTTTTCAATATGAGTAAAAGCTCTATTATAAAATATAAAACATTTCACTTAGTCTTTTTTACGATTGCGTTTATTTTGATGGGAGTGATTTTCTCTCATGATTTATTTTCGCCATTGGACTTAAGCGGCAGCTACCAAACAAAAAATATTATCCGTGGAATAATTGCAGGCTACCTAACCGGGGGATTTACATCTTTCATGATAATCAAACGCTATAAGCCGGAAGAAATAAAAAGCGGCGGTATCTGTGCTGCTGTTGTATCTGCCGCTGAATTGATTTTTATAACAATC
Source organism: bacterium (assembly GCA_043808235.1). GTDB lineage: Bacteria > Bacteroidota > Ignavibacteria > Ignavibacteriales > Melioribacteraceae > JAZDFC01. The sequence goes on along the minus strand of JAZDFC010000073.1, from coordinate 146,007 downwards.
ATAAAAATTGTATGAACAAGAATCTCTGCGACTCAGCGCCTCTGCGGTGAAAAAACCGAAGAGGCACAAAGACGCTGAGTGTAATTTATTCTAACGAGCCAACTTCCTTTTCAACTTCCTCAAGAATTTCACATGATTTTACAACATCTTTCATTGTGTTATGGTCGGCATAAAGTGGTCTGTCTTCCTCAAGATGAGCAACATGTTTACGAACAACTTCCTTTGCTTTTTGAACTCCCTTACCGGGTGAAAATTCTCTGAAGTCTAAAGCTTGTGAAGCTGCGATGAATTCGATAGCCAGCACTCCATATGAATTATCGATTATCTGCGCGTTTTTAAGCGCTGTATTCATCCCCATCGAGACAAAATCCTCTTGGTCGGCTGCTGCCGGTATCGATTGGATTGATGCCGGTACAGAAAGAATTCTTTGTTCAACAATCAGCATGTCGGCAGTATATTGACTTAACATCAATCCCGAAAACATGCCGGCGCCTTTTGTTAAAAATGCAGGCAGTCCCACACTCAACGCCGGATTTAACAATCTATTTAACCTTCTTTCGGAAAGAACGCTAACCATTGTTACGGCTGCGCTAATCATATCCATCGGCAGACAAACCGGCGAGCCCTGAAAATTTGCGCCTGTGAGTGTGAGTCTTTCTTCGGGCAAAAAGATAGGATTATCACCAACACCGTTTAATTCAATTTCGACTTGTTTTTTTGCATACGCAACTGCATCATGCGCGGCACCGATTACTTGCGGGGATGAACGCATCGAATATGCATCCTGAACTTTCATTTTTAATTTTCCGGTTTGAAGATCGCTGCCTGTAATACATTTCATAATTGCTTTCGAACTTCTCACCGCGCCGGGAAATCCTCTCACTTCATGCAAGCGTGAATCGTATGGTTTTAAATTCGCAAATAATGCTTCGAGTGACATTGCACATGCAATCTCGGCCTGTTTCAACCATCGATTAATATCATAAAGATGAATTGCACTCATTGCAGTGAGCAGATTGGATCCGTTGATTGTTGCCAAACCATCACGGGCTTCCAAACCGGGAACAGGTATTCCTGCTTTTTCAAATGCAACTTTGCCCGGCATTCTTTCTCCTTTATAAAAGGCTTCGCCTTCGCCCATCATCAACAAAGCAATTTGCGACATCGGCGATAGATCCCCGCATGCGCCAACAGATCCTTTTTGACAAACCACGGGTGTCACGCCCTTATTCAACATATCGATTAGCGTTAATGTTATTTCAGGTCTGCAGCCAGACATACCGTGTGCATGAACATTAATTCTTCCCGTAATCGCGCCGCGAACATATTCAATTGGTGCGGGCTCGCCAATACCGGCAGAGTGATTATAAATTAAATATTTCTGAAACTGTTTTACTTGTTCATCATTCAACACTACTTCCGAGAACTCACCGATACCTGTATTTACACCATACATTATTTCGTGAGCCTGGATTTTTTCTTCGAGCATTGCGCGGCATGTTTTAATCCTTTGTAACGCTTCGGGATGCAACTCGACTTTTTCATTAAAACGTGCAACGCGAACAAGTTGTTCAATACTAAGATTGGAACCGTTTAATACAACAGCCATATATTATTTCTCCCCATGAGTAATAATTTGTTTGAAAGAAAATTAAGGAATTCCTAAGTAAAGAATGTGTATGAGAATCCGATTTTTCTTTACCTGGGCAGAATATCGCGATTTGAATATATTATCACGTAGAGTAAACTAAAGATTTGGGAGTGTTAAACTTCAGGCTATGGTAATGCTCTCTTTAATAATCTCATTAATAAATTCATTATTTGCCAAATACTGGGCGGTAGTGTAAGGATGTGTTTCGATTCGAGGATATTTAATATTGATCTTTGAATAAATCTTCAGGTTTTCGAAAATGTTATCAGAAAATTGATCTGAAATTAGTAAGAGATCGATATCGGAATGTTCATGAGCTAAATTTTTTGCAAAAGAACCGAACAGAAGAACTTTATAAAATCGTATACCTTTTCCCATGCATTCATTAACAAAGGCTTTTACTATTTCTATTGCAGATTCTCTAGTAACCATAGTCTAATTTTATTTGTTTTGCCAATCATTTCCACTTTAGTGTTTTGTTGGTTGCTAATATCACTGCGTAATAATTTGTTTGAAAGAAAATTAAGGAATTCTGAATAAAAAGAATGAAAGAGTTAAAAAACATGAGTGAGATTATGAACGGGAATAAGAATAAGATTTCATAAAAACCGTCCACGTTATTTGAGACGGGACGGTTTAATAAAAATGTTTTTGTTTACTTTTCTTGCGGTGCAGCCGGCTGCATCATTTTTTGCATTTCCATCCATGGATTATTATCGCTGTTCCATGTGTCTACAACAATCAATAAAGAACCATCGGACTGGATTTCATATACATTCATGTATTTTCCATTATCTTTCCATGGTTCGGGCATCTGCGGTATTTCCATTGCCATCACGTATGTTCCGATTTCGATTACCAGATTTCCGGATGTAATTACATCAACTGTTTCAAGATCAAATTGAGTCCATTTTGTTGGATTTGCAAGCTGCATTTCAGCGCCTTTCTTCAACTCTGTCTTGCCTTTAATCATCGGCATGTAACTGGAAAGCGAATAGCAATTCTCAGCATATAGATCGAGAGTGCTCATCGGATCATTTGTGAGCATGCTCTTTTCAAGTTTTGCATCGATCTCGGCAATCTTGGTTTTAATGTCATCAAGATTCTGAGAATATGACAAAGAGCTGCAAAGAATTAATACTGCGAAGAATACGTTTAAAAATATTTTCATAACAACTCCTCATGTTGGTTAATTGAGATTATTTGTTAAAATGAACAGATTATTTTTTGAACATCAGTATCAGAAAAGAGAAATTGCCGGCAAAATATTTGGAAAGAAAGAGAAGGGCTGCCGGCAGACAGCCCTGTAATAAAATTAATTTTTGAGAATGCTTGTAACTTTTTCAGCTGCTTCTTTAAGACTCATCGCGACTTCGAAATTCAATCCGGATTCTTTCAACATCACTCCGGCTTCGATTGCATTTGTTCCTTCTAAACGAATTACAATGGGTAGGCTGACATGAATTTCGTTCACGGCATCAATTACTCCCTGCGCAACCCGGTCGCATCGCACAATTCCACCGAAGATGTTTATTAGAATTGCTTTTACATTCGGATCGGATAAAATTATTTTGAAACCGTTTTTTACAGTTTCTTTATTCGCACCGCCGCCGACATCGAGAAAATTTGCCGGTTCGCCGCCAGCAAGTTTTATGATATCCATCGTAGCCATAGCCAGTCCTGCGCCGTTAACCATGCAGCCAACATTACCGTCGAGTTTGATGTAGTTCAAATTAAATTTCGATGCCACTACTTCCAGAGCCGCTTCTTCATCTAAATCACGGTATCCAACAATTTCAGGATGGCGGTAAAGAGCGTTATCGTCAAAATTCATTTTTGCATCGAGAGCAACAATCCGGTCATCGTTTGTTATTATCAAGGGATTTATTTCGAGTAATGAAGCATCGGTCTCTTCGTATGCTTTATATAATTTTTGAATGAAGCTAAGGAAACTATTAAATGCACTGCCGGTTAATCCCAAACCGAAAGCAAGTTCGCGCGCCTGATAAGATTGAATTCCAACCGATGGATCAATCCATACTTTCAATATTTTTTCCGGTGTTTCCTCGGCAACTTTTTCAATTTCAACGCCGCCTTCGGTCGAGGCCATAATTACATTTTTCGAAACCACTCTGTCGAGTAATATTCCGAGGTACAATTCTTTTTTATAATCCAATCCCTCGGTGATAAAAAGTGTTTTTACAATTTTCCCTTCGGGACCTGTTTGATGGGTAACAAGTAAATTGCCAAGCATCTTTGAAGCATAGTCTTTGGCATTCTCAACAGAAGTTGTGAATTTAACTCCGCCTTCCAAAATGAGTTCATTTATATTTGCCGGATCGAAAAGTTTACCTTTTCCTCTCCCGCCTGCATGTATCTGCGATTTAACTACGTATTGATTAATACCGCGCGACTGGAGTTCGGAAATTGCAGAATCAAGCTCGGATAAATCTTTTATTGCAATGCCGTCCTGCACCGGCACGCCGTATTTCTTTAATGTTTCTTTAGCCTGGAATTCGTGTATTTTCATTAGAGACTTTTCCTTTGATTTTTAGAATGGACAAATTTAGGAAGAATTTATTTTAGAAAAATATAATCCAATCAAATATATTTCCTTTTTGAGAGCAACTTCGGATTTCTTCTTGAATGAAAAACACCGAGAATTCTTATCTGTTTATCGTCGAATTCATAAATGATTAGGAATGGAAATCTGCGTACAACAACTTTTCGGAAAGAATGAAAAACGATTGGATAGAGTTCCGGATTTCTGCTGATTCTTTGTATTGCCTCATCAATGCAACGCGCGAATTCCAAATCAAGTCCGGGTTGTTGGCTTTTATACCATAAAACGGAATCTCGAAATTCTTCTTCTGATTCAGGGTGAAATATTATTTCACGTTGCATTGTTATTTTCCCAGAAACTCAGCTTTTATATGTTCCCACTTTCTTCCAATTTCAGGATTATTTGTAAAATCCATACTCCTTTTTTCTAAGGCTTCTTTTTGAGAAGGTGTTAAATCGAAGGATTGATTCTCCTGAGCGACACTATCCCAAATATCTTCTGCCAGTAATATTCTTTCCGAAACACTCAGCTTTTGAATTTGTTGTTTTAACTCACCGTTCATAGTTAACACCTTTTTTATCTATTTTAATATCAAAAATATTCTATGAATAATCAATACGGAAATAGATCGATCAATTCTTTTCAAAATCAAAGAGATGCTGCAAAGCCTCTCTTTGATTTTCGAATATAACCTATTCCTCTCCCATAAACGGGTAGCGCCAATCTTTCGGCGGATCAAATGTTTCTTTGATTGTTCTCGTCGTCATCCATCGTAAAATATTCATCGCGCTTCCGGCTTTATCGTTTGTGCCCGAAGCTCTTCCACCGCCGAACGGCTGCTGACCGACTACTGCTGCCGTGGGTTTGTCGTTGATATAAAAATTGCCTGCAGCGTTTCGTAATCTATTCGACATTTTAACTAAAGTGTTTCTATCCTGCGCCCAAATAGCGCCGGTTAACGCATACGGCGAAGTTGTGTCGCATAATTCCAACGCCTCCTCAAACTTTTCATCTTCATAAACGTGGATTGTTAAAACCGGTCCGAATATTTCTTCTTCCATGGTTTTGAATTTCGGATTTGTTGTTACGATTGTTGTAGGTTCAATAAAATACCCGTTTGTGTCATCATAATTTCCGCCGGTTATTATTTCGGCTTCGCTTGATTTCTTTGCATAGTCGACATATTCGGTAATAGATTTGAATGCTGCTTTGTCAATAACGGCGCCCATAAAATTTGTGAAATCTTCAACATCGCCAATTTTAATTTTATTTACTTCGGCAACATATTTGGTTTTAAATTCGTCCCATCGCGATTTTGGAACATACATTCGCGAAGCGGCTGAACATTTTTGTCCTTGATATTCGAATGCACCCCGAAGCGCTGCAACGGCAAGCGCATCAACATCGGCTGAGTTATGCGCGAATATAAAATCCTTGCCGCCCGTTTCGCCAACTATGCGCGGATAGTATTTCATATTAGAAATATTATTCCCGATTGTTTTCCACATATTTTGGAATACGGCAGTTGAACCGGTGAAATGAATTCCTGCCAGGTGCGGACTCGCCATTACCGGGTTTCCGACCTGGCTGCCCGAGCCGGGAATAAAGTTGATAACGCCTTTCGGTAATCCAGCTTCTTCAAATAATTTCATTAACCAGTAAGCGGAATAGACAGCGCTCGACGCCGGTTTCCATAACGCAACATTTCCAACTATTGCCGGAGCCGTTGGAAGATTACCGGCAATTGAAGTGAAGTTGAAGGGAGTAACTGCGAAGATAAATCCCTCAAGCGGTCTGTACTCAAGACGGTTCCACATTCCTTTTGGCGAATATGGTTGATCGCTCATTAATTGGGTCATGTAAAAAGAATTGAATCGCCAGAAATCAATCAACTCACACGCCGAATCAATCTCTGCCTGGTAAACGGTTTTCGATTGACCGAGCATTGTTGCAGCGTTTAACGCAGCTCTCCATGGACCGGCAAGCAGTTCGGCCATTTTTAAGAATATTGATACACGATGTTCCCATGGCATTTCGGCCCAGGTTTTACGGGCTTCGAGCGCAGCTTCGATTGCCATATCAACTTCTTTTTTACCGGCTTTGTGATAAATTCCGAGAACATGATTATGGTCGTGCGGAATCCGCATTTCTTCTGTATTACCGGTTCTGATTTCCTCGCCACCGATAATTAGAGGAACTTCAATCTGTTTAGATTTTAACTCGGTAAGTTTCTTTTTTAATTCTTCTTTTTCAGCGCTGCCCGGTGAGTAATTTTTGATTGACTCATTAATCGGCAACGGCACTTTAAAATAAGCGTTTGACATAAAAAATCTCCCATGATTTTAAAAGCCCAACATTTTACTCCCAAATTCACGTTAGACATGTTGGGCTTTTGTACTTCAAATATTATTTATGAAGTAAAAATAGTATTAGGGTTTTTTAAAACCAACCACGTTAAATCATTGCTGAACTGATAAATTGCTGCATTGCTGTTAACCATTGAGCAATAAATCAATTTAGCCGTTTTCAATACTTAAGAAAATAAAGTGAGGCGGAGTTCTATAAATAATCCGCTCCATTGTCCTAACTAAAGGTTATATTTCGACTTAGAAAATTAGGAAAAAAGAAAAATGACGTTTCAAGAGCTACAAATAGAAGAAAAAATACTCCGTGCGATAGCGGAACTTGGTTTTGAAGAAGCCACGCCTGTTCAAGAAAAAGTGATCCCGATTTTATTACAGCAGGAACCGAAGGACATAATTGCACTTGCACAAACCGGGACCGGAAAAACAGCAGCATTCGGATTGCCGATTATCCAAAAAGCTAAAGCCTCATTCAAGAAAGTACAATATTTAATTTTAAGTCCGACACGCGAACTGTGTTTGCAAATTGCAGACGATTTTATGGATTACGCAAAATATAAACCGGAGATAAAAATTGTACCTGTCTTCGGTGGATCGAGTATCGAAAGACAAATTCAATTAATTAAAAAAGGCGTTCAAATTATTTCTGCAACACCGGGAAGATTACTCGATTTAATTAATCGCGGAGTTGTTGATCTTTCCCATGTAAACACTGTTGTCCTCGATGAAGCAGACGAGATGCTCAATATGGGTTTCCGGGATGATCTCGAGGCGATTCTCGAAACAGTTCCCAAACAGCGAACAACCCTTTTGTTCTCTGCAACAATGCCGAATGAAGTTTTATATATTGCCAAAAATCATATGACCGATCCGGTTGAAATTACAATAGGAAAGAAAAACGTCGGCGCCGAAAATGTTGATCACGTTTGTTACCTTGTTCATGCGAAAGATAGATATCTTGCCCTCAAACGAATTGTGGATTATTACCCCGGTATCTACGGAATAATTTTCTGCAGGACCAGAAAAGAAACCCAGGAAGTTGCAGATCTGCTGATGAAAGACGGATACAACGCCGATTCATTGCATGGCGATCTTTCCCAGGCGCAGCGCGATGCAGTAATGAATAAATTCCGCATTAAACATCTCAAACTGCTTATAGCAACGGATGTTGCAGCGCGCGGACTTGATGTTGAAAGTCTTTCGCACATCATAAATTACAACCTTCCCGAAGAATTGGATATATACACACATCGCAGCGGCAGAACCGGACGTGCAGGAAGAAAAGGCACTTCGATTCTAATTGCAAATATGAAAGAGAAACACAAAATTCAGATGATAGAGAGAATAATTAATAAAAAATTCTCTTTTAAACAGGTGCCGCTTGGAAAGGACATTTGTGAAAAACAGCTTTTCAATTTGATTGACCGCATGGAAAAAGTTGAAGTCGATTATACGCAGATTGATCCATACTTACCCGATATCATCAAAAAATTGGAATGGATTGACCGCGACGAACTTATCAAGAAATTTGTGTCTGTTGAGTTTAACAGGTTTCTTGAATACTACAAAAATGCGCCTGATCTAAATGCGCCTGTTGAATTTGGCAAACCAAGCAGGGATAAAAAGCAGTCGGAAATGTTCACGCGGTTTTTCATCAATCTTGGGAAAACCGATAATTTAAAACCCGGTTTGTTAATGAATCTCATAGACGAGTACACCGGCTTTCCTGATATTGAAATTGGACAAATAGAAATTTTAACAAATTTTTCTTTTTTCGAAGCCGATACACACTTCAAAGATGTGTTAATGGAAGCATTCAACGGACAATCTTTCAAAAAACGCAAGATAGCATTGGAAGTTGCTGAGTCGAAAGGTAGAGGCGGCGGAAGAGGTGAATGGCGAAAACCGGAAAGAAAAAGAGAAGGTAATTTTTCGCAAGATAAAAAGAAGTTTCGCGCGAAGAAAGATTTTGGCAGATCTGAACCCAAAAAGGAATATGGAAAATCTGAATCACGGAGAGATTTCAGAGGATCAGAATCGAAAAAAGAATTCGGAAGATCGGAATCGAAAAGGGAATTCAGGGAATCCGATTCGAAGAAGGAATTCGGAAGATCGGAATCACGTAAAGATTTCAGTCGATCGGAATCCAAAAGAGATTCCGGCAGACCTTCATTTGCAGGGAAGAAAAAAAGAGCAAGATAAGAAATTAAATGAGTTGGATACATAAAAATCATTTTTTAGATATACCTCATTTTGTAGAATCAAATTTTTAGTGATCATAGATTGAGGAGAACTAATGAAGACAAGAAATTATCTCAGTGTTTTTCTTTTAATCCTGTTTGTGTTTTTCATTTCATCTTGTGCACCCGGATCTGAAGCAAGCCGCAGCGGTAATCCCGCAGGATTTTTTATGGGTATCTGGCATGGATGGATAGCGCCGATCTCTCTTATCATTGGAATATTCAATCCGGCAATCCGAATTTATGAAACAGTTAATACAGGCTGGTGGTACGACTTCGGTTTTTATATCGCCATCATCAGCGGATTCGGCGGTGTTTCATTCTTTAGAAAAACTAAGAAGAAAGATTGAATCGAAAAGCCCAACATTTTCACCTTTCTTTTCAAGTTAAATGTTGGGCTTTTTATAACCTAATTAATAATTAATTCTTAATCCTAACGTAACAGATTGTGGAAGCCCCGGCTCAAGATAAACCGGCTCGCCATATACCAAATCCGGATTAATAAATGCAGAAGCGACATATTTTTCGTCTGTAAGATTATTGATATTAAGATAACCTTCGATCGAGAGATTATCAACAATCTTAATTGCTTTTGTTGTAGATAACGTAAGACCGAAAAGATTATATGAAGGCGCTTCCAATTCATTTGCATCATCAACAAAATATTTTCCAACGCCGCCAACACTGAATGAAAGTTTTACGGTATTAAAAAATTCCGGTGTGTAGCCGAATGACACGTTATAAAAGTAGTCCGGGATACCAGCCACTTTGTTGTCTTTGTAATTTGCAAACTTACCTTCCTCGCCGTAATGAACGGAATCAACCATGTATTCTTTGTACTTATTCAAAGAATAAGTAAATGCTGTTTGCATAGAGATACCGCGGAAGAATTCGAACGTAGAGGAGAATTCAATACCCATTCGATTTGTTTTTCCCGCAGTGAAATAAAATCTTCCGCCCCGGTAAGGAATAATATCGTTTTTAATATCGATATAATAAAGTGCAAGATCGTAAGTCAAAGAGCTTAGCACATCTTCTTTCCCGAAATACAAAACTTGTTTGGTCCCAAGTTCGTAGGTTGTAGAAGTAATCGGTTCGAGCAATGGATTTAGATTGTAAACAGTATCCTGCCCGAAGGTGCCTGCGGGATCAGTCTCGTTTCCTGCCGGGACTTCAACACCTCCACCGAGGTTTGCATAAATACTATGCGATGGAGAGAACATGTACGTGATGCCGGCTTTAGGCGTAACTTTCTCAAAAGATTTTTGCTGAAGTCCAAGTGAAGGATCGATGAAACTCTCGCTGTAATAAGTGATGTTGTCGTAACGAGCGCCAACGATGACGCTGACTTTTTCATTAATCATTATCTCATCCTGCGCAAAAGCGCCGAATGTATTTGCGCCTTCGCGTTTATTATCTTTTAGAGTTTCACCTCTTCCATTTGTTTCCGAAAGTGAGTAGAATAGAATAGCTCCATCCTGGTAAGCTTCATCCAGACCAACAGAAAATATATTGCGCGTTGTTTCGCCGAAATTCATTTTGTTTTTATATAGAACATTTCCGCCTACATGATAACGTGTAAAATCGCGGAATGTATTGCGTTCCGAACGCTGCAAATATTTCGGGTTGGCGAACGCCATCGCGGAGATCTCATTCATCCCGTCGAAGGAATGATCGAATGTAATTCCGATTCTCCCAAGTCTATTAAATCTTCTTTCATCGCGTTTTAGATAAGTCGAATTTGCTTGCTTCGCGTCTTCATCAAACTGCGCTTGAGTAAGCGGACCGGGGATATGAAACATATTCGAAGCGCCAAGTAAATGAACGCCGAGCCGGGTCGCATCGCCGAGATTCGAAATCAAACCGATATTAAACATGGCTCTTGAACTGCTTGAATGTTCTCTCCATCCGTCATAATTGGAGTTTGAGAGTGAGACGTATATTTTGCCACTATTGAAATTGGCGCCTGTATTAAGCATGATTTTATTAAAACCAAAACTGCCTGAACTTCCGCCCAGACTAATAAATGGAGAAGTAAATATCGGTTCGGTTGAAACGTTAATAATTCCGCCGGAGGCATTTCCCCAAAGTGCGGAAGCGTTCGAACGAACGACTTCAATATTCTGTGCGAATCCGAAATCGATATTATCGAACGAGGTCCTGCCGTCGGGCTCAGTTTCCGGGATACCGTCGAGCATTATTCGAATACCGCGCGATGTTCCCGAGTTGGAGCGGTCGCCCGCGCCTCGCGCACCGAATCCGCGTATTACAATTCGAACATCCTGGTTGCCCGATCTCGATTGAGCGAGAACACCGGGCACGTTTTTCATTACTTCATCGAAGCCGTAACCTCTGAGGTTTTTCAACTCTTCCACAGGTATTATCGTTACCGAATAAGGAATTTCGATAATCCTTTCCGGGTAGCGCGTTGCCGTAATCGTAATATCTTCAAGCTGATATTTTAAAGTAGTGGAATCAGCATCTATGTTTTTAATATTGGATGCTTGTCCCCACGCAATGCAATAAAAAACAAATAAAAAGAAAACAAGAAACATCTTTCTCATGTTTACCTCAAGAAAAATTAATAAAAATGTTGCCGCGATGAATGAACGTTATTCACGGTTTAGTTTTTTAGATGATACAAACGGAAAGATGATTGTCTTGAGGCGGCGGTGTAAGCGGTGCAATTAATGTGTCGAAAAATTTATTTTGAATAAATATCCCGAACTCAGTTTTACCGGCAATGTTGAAAATAAAATCACCGGCAGCAGGCGCAGGATAAAGTTTACTTAATTGGCTGGAAATGATGTTGAATTCTTTCCCTTTGGATGGATTTTTCTCTAAAAATGTTTGAACATATTTTTCGAGTGAGGCAAATAATTTGGATTCCTTTTTATCGTGAATGCAATAAAAATAAATAGAATCGGAAAAATATTTTCGTTTTACGATGTCATACATCTCGCCCTGGAACCGGAATTCATTTTTCTTTTTCCATTCAAATCCGGTAATTGGATTTTCCTTGATATCCTTCGGGAAGACCAATCGGATCAAATCCTTTTCATCGATTCCTGCCTCAATCATTTTTTTGATTTCGTGTTTATATTTTGCTTCGAACACTTTAAAAATCAAAAGCTGGAAACCGCTGTGAAGTATTACCAACACGGCGAGAAATAAGGCGATATATTTTTTTAGTTTCATTTAATTTACTATTCGTCAATCATTATTCATAAATCATCAATCAAAACGGCGGTTCTTTATCATATGATACTTCCAAATCCCGAACATCGTAATCTCGTTCTTCGTCTTCCCAATCATATTTTTTATAAGGATCTAAATTTTTAAAAATGAAAGCGCATATAATCCCGGTGATAGCGCCGAATAAATGACCTTCCCATGATACTTCTCTATCGAGCGGGAGAACTCCCCAAATCATTCCACCGTATAAAAACGTAACGAGTAGCGCAAGAGCAATTGAGCGGACATCACGCTTTAATATTCCGCTGAAAAAAATAAACGCGGCAAGGCCGTAAATAATAGCGCTCGCACCGATGTGATACGAGGGGCGTGCGAAGAACCACATAAATATTCCGGGTACAATAAAAACCGGGATATAAACCTTGTACGATGACGATGGATAGAAATATCCGGTTCCCATCCCTAAAAATAAAATCGGCATTGAGTTGGAAATAAGATGATTGAAATTGGCATGAATGAGCGGGAAAGTTAGTATCCCGATTAAACCGGAAATCTCGCCGGGCAGTAATCCGTACTTGATGAAACTGACATCGAAAAAATATTCGTACAATTTTACGCACCATAGGATGATGAGGAAAACTACGGGGACAATTATTCCATAAACTATTTTTTTATTGGTGAAATCCATCAATTAAGCGCTCGATTCTTCAACACAAATTTACTACTTTAATTATAGGATTACTTCTTTTATAGACAAAAATAATAGGAATGAATCGAAGATGAAAAGATGGTGCTTTATTTTACTCATAAATATATATATTACTTCAGCAGTGCTTGCACAGATGCCGGGTGTTACAAATGCAGTTGTTGTTGGAGGTGTAACTTCAAATACGGCAAGATTCTGGTTACGAATTTCGTCCGAAGGAATAATCAATATTGAACTATCGGAGTTGCCCGATTTTTCTCAATCAATTCAAGGCACGAATGTTTTAGTTTCGGAAGAAACCAACTTTGCAGGTATTGTTAATGTTGGCGGATTGAAAGCCGATACAAAATATTTTCTGCGGGTGTTAGTTAACGGTGATAATCCGGTTGGCAGAGTTCAATCGTTTTATACTTTCCCTGAAGAAGGCGCAGGCGCAAATTTTAGTTTCGGATTCGGATCGTGCCAGCAAAGCGGAAGTGTGATATCTCCCGAATCGGGGAATGTTTTCCGTGAAGCAGTAAAACATAATCTACGACTCTTCCTTCAACTTGGCGATTGGACTTATCCCGATACAACAGATTTATTCCCGCTTAACACGGATTACTTTGCAAAAAATTATAACCTCATTCAAAAAACTTATGAAGCAAAATTCAGAACTGATTACCCGATGGATTCCATACTTTGCACCATGCCGGTTGATTATGTTTATGACGATCATGATTTTATGAATAATAATTGCGGATCAACAACGACAGGCTTTTATCTGCCGATTAAACCGAATATTTTCGGCGATGATTTTGTTGTTGCAGAATTTCCGAATCCCGTTGGCGCTCGAGAGAACAGTATCCGCGGGTACAAAGAAAATTTCCCGTCGTATCAACTTGTGAACGAATCGAGAGGTATATATCACAAATTCACATACGGCAACGCAGAATTTTTTATGCTTGATCTTCGCTCACAGCGTAGTCCTAATTTATCCGCCTTCAGAAAAAACGAACTCGAAGATCAGTGGGAATTCAATCCGCCTGAATACCACTCTATTTTAGGCAGAGAGGATGCACCGGGCGAAGGCGAAACACAATTTGATTGGTTTCTCAATTCGCTAAAAAATTCTACCGCAACTTGGAAGTTCATCGTCAGTTCTGTTACTTTCAATAAAAGTTTTAGAATTGCAATTGACAGTGCGTTAGCTTTGCAGGATACGTCTGTAATTATCCCGGGGTATGATGACGAGCTTTCACCCATAGCCGTTGCTTTTGAGATGAGCGATAAATGGGCTGGTTTCCCGGATGATATCGATGCTGTGTTAAATACAATTGAGACCAATGATATTAAAAATGTAATTGTGTTGAGTGCAGATCTGCACACATCTGCCATTGACGACGGATTTAATTCGGGTTTACCTGAAATATTATCTGCCGGACTCGATATCCCGAACTCACGGATTGTAGATTATCTCGATTCGCTCAACATCGATATATGGAACGAAGGCGGGCAGGGAATTAACAACAATAATTTTAACGATACTTTCGGAAAAATTTCCGTGTTTGCTTCCGATTCTGTGAGGCTTGAATTGATTGATGAGTATGGAACTGTATATGCGCAGCACATGGTGCTCGCGGAAAATGTTTCGGGTGTTGAATATACTAATGAAAATATTCCTTTTGCGTTTGAGCTGTATCAGAATTATCCGAATCCGTTTAATCCAGAAACAATAATTAAATATGAAATCCCCGCCGTAGAGACGCCATATATGGCGTCTTTACACCATGTTACGTTAAAAATATATGATGTGCTTGGAAGAGAGATTGCAACTTTGGTCGATGAAGTTCAAGCTGCGGGCATTCATCATTCTACGTTCTCCGCTCAACATTATCAGTTGCCGAGCGGAGTGTATTTCTATCGACTTAATGTCGGTAGTTTTTCTGAAACTAAGAAGATGGTGTTGTTGAGATAAAAAAATTGGAACAAAACCTCCAAGGATTGCAACTGAATAGGCGAGTGAAACCTTGGAGGTTTCGTTAAATATGCTTTATTTAAAATACAGCTTAAATGCTCGTACTGAATTTGCCGGAATTTGAAGACGAATAACCTTTCCCAGGATATTAAACTCCTCAACATCCTCTTCCATGAAATTAGAGATGAATCCTTTCACAGGTGCAAACGGCAACGTAATTGTAATCCAGGTGTCTTTCCCATATGCTTCGTAAAGTTGGATTATCCAAACACTGTCACTTTCGTAAGATTGCTTCAATGTAGTTACAATTACATTTTTTGGTTCAATGGAAATAAATGACTGTGTCGGCTCCAGTGCACCGGTGTGAGGGTCGGTCACTGAGGTTAACAAAGAAGTGTTATATTCATACGCTTTTTGAATTGTACCGCCATCATAACAATTCCCTGTGTGTGGATAAAGAGCATACTCAATCGAGTGATATCCTCTGTCCGCAGTTGGATCCGGCCATTTGGGTGAACGGAGTAACGATAATCTCATCACATTATTTTTTATATCGAAGCCATATTTTGAGCGGGTTAATAAACTGACTCCGTAATTATCCTTTGTCATATCAGCCCATTTTAAAGCGGGCACTTCAATCTTGCCTTTATCCCATTGAGCTTTCATTGTTGTTGATCGCCGAATTGTTCCATATGGAATGTCAAAAGTAGCAACGGTATCGCTGAACGACAGCGGGAATGATGTTTTCAACATTGTATGATCTTCCCACCAATCAACATCCGTTCTAAAATCGATTCTATCCAAACCTTTGTACAAAATAATATCCTGCGTGCTAAAACTTGATGGGAAATATTCTGTCGGATAATCTTTTACAACACCGGGTTTCAAATAATCGCGGTGTAAACGAATTACTGTTCGAACAGAACCGTCTTCAACAATTTCTGCTTTTCGGAATACCGATGGATACTCGACACCAGTGAGACCGATATTCCATGCATCCCATGCTGATGGCTTGTCTTCGAGAAGCTGGATCTTGTTGCCGCAGGCTGCAAGCAGTTCTCTTTGATTCCGTTTATCGAGAATACTTTTTACCCATCCGGAATCGCTATCAATCTCGACTCTGAAAATGTCATTCTCGATTGAGGATTTTGTTTTGTCAAACGAGGCATTAACGGAATCTCTTTGCGGAGATTGGATTTGCCTTAATTCATATACTTTATATCCCATCGAAGGAATTTTATCCGCAATAAAAATAATTTCCTTTTCATATTCTGATATTGAAACAATTTGCGATGTAATTTTTATACCGCTGAAATCATAAATCTCGTATGATTTTTCATCGGCATACGGCATCGCAACTTTTGCCAGATCTGTTCTTTCCCACGCAAGAGAATTGAATACAATAATGGGTAATCCGTTCTTGCACATAGCAGTGTTGATGCGCTTGCCGATATTTAGAATTGATTTTTCGACAACATAACTTCCCAATTTGAAAGCGCCCTGATAATCTTTGTCGGCATCAACCTGTACTTCTCTAATATGTGAACCGGGAAGAATGTCATGGAATTGATTGAACAAAACTGCTTTCCATGCCTCATCAATTTTGCCCTTCATATTGGTTGGTCCGAAAAGCCAATTTAATGCGTTCAACTTTTCTGCATTAGTTAACAGCGCTTCGTTTTTTCGGTTCCACTCTTTTATCTTAGCCTGAGTAGTAAATGTACCCTGGTGATATTCGAGGTATAATTCATTGTCCCATGTTGGAACGCCGGATAAATCTTGCTGTTTCAACCATGATAGATAATTATTCGCAGTACTGAATTCGATGTTGGGGTAAATAGCTACATCGCGGAGTTTATCAATATTGTCCATCATCTCAAGCGAAGGACCGCCGCCATGATCGCCTACTCCAAACAGAACCATCATTTTTGTAAATCCGGTATTAGCTTCGTACTGGCGTAGTTGGTCGATGAACTTATATGAATTGGAAATATCATCTACATAATCGAAGGGAAAGTAAGTTAATATTTTTTGTCCGTTCGGCGATTCCCACCAGAATACTCTGTATGGGAAAACATTTGTATCGTTCCAACCGATTTTTTGAGTGATGAAAGCATCGATACCCGCATTTAAAAAGAATTGCGGCATATTCCAGTTGTATCCAAATGAATCGGGATTCCAGCCGATTGTAGCTTTCTTCCCGAAGTTTTCCTCAAAATATTTTTGAGCATATAAAAGTTGATGCGACCATGATTCGCCGCTTATTAAGTTACAGTCTGGCTCAATCCACATCCCTCCGACAATTTCCCATCTGCCTTCGTTGTATCGTTGTTTTATTTCTTTGAAAAGATCGGGATACCACTTTTGCATCCAGTCATAATAAACTGCCTGGCTTTGAGCGAAGGTAAAATCGGGTCGTTCTTCAAACATTCTCATCACTGACGAGAATGTTTTGTTACACACTTCCACGGTTTCCTTTTTCCGCCACAACCATGCCGCGTCGATATGGGCATTTGCTGTGAATTGAAGTGTGAATCTTTTAGCAAAATCGGAAATCGGTTTTACATCTTTGAAAAATTGTTGTGTGGAATTTTTGAATGCAACGACGTTACCATCTTTTAGTCCCGCAACATTAAGTTTTGCTGCCGACTCCTCTAATAGATTTTGGAGTTTTATCTTTTCATCCTTGGCTATTTTACTTTTATCTGTGCCGGGGTCAACTTTAACTCTTGCGTTTGTTTGATATGTATCGAAGCTTAAAAGTTTCTTGGCGGTTTTTAAACTGAGGATAATGTTGCCAACCAACTTTCGTGTTGGTAATTCATCAACGAAATCAATCTGTGCTCGCAATAATCTTAACGGACCACCGGTATTCCCGACTTTGATAAGAAGAACTAATTTTTGTCCTTGCGCAGCATTTCCGGTTAATTCGCACTCTCCCGTCCATGCGAAATAACCTTTGTTCACCCCGTTGACAAAAAAGGTACCGTTATCATCAACTGTGAAGAGAAGTTTTAATTTTCCGCCTACTTTTTCACCGCCAATGAATCCGGGTAACACAACTACTTTCCGCAACCAGCATGAATCGGGATATATCTTTTCACTTAATTTTAATTCCTTCCACCCGGTATCATCGAATGAAAGCGACGACATCTCATCAATCGTGTAGGAAAAGTTAGTAGAGTATTTCCAGTTATCGATTGACATTTCACTTAATGACTCAAGCTGTCCGATGATACTATCGACATTACCTTGAGCAAAAACAATCATTGGGAATAAAAGCAACAATAATATTTTTCTCATGATTTTATCCTTCGTGTGTTGAAGAAATATTTCACATTCTCTGCGGTAAAAAATGCTGGATAATTCTAAGATGTAATCGCAAAGAATACATGTAGCCGCAGAATTTAATCCCAAATTTCTTTTAGTATTGAAATAGAGTTAATTCATCTGAGAAGAAAATTAGGGAATGAGAAAATTGAATGCAATCTCCAATTCGAATTATGAAGGACAATTTCCTATGCTTTTATTCCACTCATGAAAAAGTGGCTTTTACATTCGGAAAAATCAAATCATCAAATAAAAATAGAATAGTATTAAAAATTCACTTAGGACTAATTTACAATTCTAAGTGTTATTCAATTTTCAGCTAATATAACATTCTGCGAGCTTGGCGGGATTAAAGCATTCAGCAACGGCTCGATAAATTCTCCTTCATCGCGATTATAGATACCGAAGCCCGAACAGAACTCCCAGTAGTTCCAACTAATCTCATATTTTTCACACGTCTCTCTTACAAAGGAAGTCCAATTTACACGCGAAGTCATATCGGCTTTTTCGAATGCGCCAAACTCACCGCAGTTAACGGGAATATTTTTTTGTGCACCCCAAGTTACAGCAGTCATTATTTCATTTTCGAGTCTTGTTTTATCAGTTAGAGTTTCGGGCCATTTAGTGCCGAGCCACGCATCGCTTCCGTCAACCCAATCTGCGCCTTGATGCGTGAATTCAAACGGATTATAATAGTGAAAAGTAAGAATAATATTTTTTTCGGTTTCGGGAATTACTAATTGGTTTAATGTGCCAAGTCCTCCCCAATTAGCTAAACCGATCAATACAGATCGATGAGGGTTAGTTTCCCGGATTACGGTGAGTGCGTCTCTTAAAAATTCATTCCAAATTTGGGGAGTAAGTTCACTGTTCGGTTCATTCAATATTTCGAAAAATAATTTATAGCTGTAATCCTTGTATCTGTTTGCAATCTGTTTCCATATTGCAAGGAAGCGCGCTTTATGTGTAATTGGATCGGTC
Source organism: bacterium (assembly GCA_043808235.1). Lineage (GTDB taxonomy): Bacteria > Bacteroidota > Ignavibacteria > Ignavibacteriales > Melioribacteraceae > JAZDFC01. Next base: position 127,021 of record JAZDFC010000073.1, on the reverse strand, counting down.
ATTATTTCTTCGTAATGATGGATGTTTATTATTACGGCGAGATTGTTTTGAAAAGCTTTGTTTATAAGATAGTCTATTCTATCAAAGAAGGTTTGCTGAATATTATAAGGCGATGAACTTGAAGTATGCGATGACCATCGAATCGGTATCCTAACAGAATTAAATCCGGTGTTGGCAAGAAGCGAAAAATATTTATCCTCGATTGTTACGCCCCAATCGCCTTCTTTGGGCGCCTCGAGTGCATTTCCGAAATTGACACCTCTGCCGAGCAATTTGTTTTGCGCAACTATGTCCGGCGGCGGTTCGGGAATTGATTCGACAGGATTATCTTTGCATGCGGTGAATGATAAAGCAGGAATTGCGATGAGAGAAAAGTATTTAATGATACGGTTTATAACTATTCGATTCATATATCTGACCATAAATTATAGGTTCATTTTTGGGATTCAAACATATCGATTGAAGCGGAATGTCGCAAAGTTTTTTGATTATTTGTTTACAGCTTTGTCCTCAACTTCGAAACTCGGTGCAGCTTCGTTACGCCGGGCATGCTTTTGCCATCGGTTATCATTTTAGTCGTGTTCTTTTTACAGATGTTTGACCGCGCTGCGGTCATGCTTTGATTTTGTTTATTATGCTACAGATGTTGGATTACTTCGTAGTCCTGCCCTTTTGGGTTCCCGGATTTTTGATTGCATTTCGATCAAGATAAAAATTTTATTTGTCGCATTGCGGCAAGCTCGTTCTTTCCCTTCTTGGACAATGCTGTCAATTTAGGAGAAATTGCGTAGAGAAATCAAAAAAAATGGAACGCAGATTTTTATGATAATTATGATCAAAGAGGAAAATCTTAGTAAGTCATATACGATCATAATGAAATAATTACTTCACCACATCCATTGTGTGACCGATTAAATCAAATCCGCCTTCTTCACCGTGTCCGGGAATGACTAATTTTGCGTCGGGAAATTTTGTCAGCAATTTCTCAACCGATGAATACCAGTTCTGCAGATCTGCGTCACCGAGGTTTCCTTTTGATTTACTGCCCATCGATTTTAATATACATCCGCCGAAAAGTATTTTCTTTGCCGGGTAATAGACAACAACGTTGTCCGGCGCATGACCGGGACCGGGATAGTATACCTGCATAGTATCTCCATCGATAATAAGTTCCAATCCGTCTTTCAATGAGAACAATTTATTCGGAGGTGTTAACACTTTGTCTTTATAATAATCATAATATTTTTTCATAGATGGATCTTTCAGCATATCGAGCATTCCAAATCCCAGTCCTCGTTCTTTCAATAATTGCACGGTTAAATCCGAACCGTAAATATCCGCGCCGATACTTCTCAAATATCCGTTACCACCAAGATTATCAATGTGAAAATGTGTGTTGATGACGGTGACTTTTATTTTACTCGAATCCCTGCTTTGCAGCCAATTAACCAATTTCTCCGTTGCTTCGTCCGTGTAAGGCGTATCGATAAATAAATAATTCCCGTCTTTGAATTTCAATATGAGGTTATTAGCCGCCCAGGGAAAACTATGAACGGCGAGAAAAGTATTTTCATCAATTTGTTTTACAATCAGTTCGTCATCGAGAGTAAAAACATTTTCGTATTTGGGCTGGGCATTAATGAATGTTAGACTGATACTAAAAAATAAAATAAGAATAGTATGGAACAAGTATCTGTTATTTTTCATTTTCTCGATAATCCCTTTATTTTGTGATTAGCTGATTTATCGCTTTGCAGCTTATACTTAGCTTTGCTGTATTTGCAAATACAATTTCATCATCGCCTCTTTCGCGGTAATTACATGCTTTATTTCAACAGTTTCGTAATATGGTTTCCATGCAGCAAACTTGCTTTCAAATTCATCCATATCATCAACCTGCCAATAACCGATTCCAATAGACGGATCGTTTTTTTCGCAATAGGTTTCACCGATAATTGCCGAACGGTCAAGCTGCCCGGTTATTATTTTTTCAGCAAACTCTTTAAGAGTTTCTATTTTTACTTTTACTTTGATTTGTAGTGTCATTGTTGTTCCCCAAATGAAAAACTATTTGTTGATTATATTCATCTTCAAATAAAAAATATTGCCGTTTGGTTCATTCGGTCTCACACCTACTTCCGCATCGTGGGCTTCGGCAATTCTTTTTACAATTGCCAAACCCAATCCTCTTCCGTATTTGCTGCTATCCAATTGAACATTTCGTAAAAATATTTTATCGCGTTCTGTTTCCGGAATTGTATTGCCAAAATCCGAAAATTCTATTAATACATCCTTCGCGGTTACTTTGGTTGTAATAATTAATTTATCTCCCTCTGTCGCATATTTTGCTGCATTGCTCAAATAATTTTTAAAAATCTCAATTATAATCGGATTTGCAAAAACAAAAATATCGTCTTCAATTTTGTTGATAAGTTTTAGTTTGTCTTTGTACACCCGGTTAAATTCAATAGTTGCGGTGTTGATAACCTCTTTCAAATTAAGGTTTGATTTGGATATCTTTTCTCCACCGGTGACCATCGAAAGAGTTGTTGCGTTTTCAATGACGGACATTAGATTAACAACACTCTCATCAACCATAGCAACCATCTCATCTTTGGGATATTCCTCGCGAAGTAATTCCGCGAAACCCTTTATTGCCCCTGCCGGATTTTTTAAATCATGTGTTATCACATCGAGTATTAGTTCCTTCATCGTATTTTCTTTTCCCAATTTTTCCGAAAGAACTCTATGTTTATCGAGAGATTCGCGAATTGCATTTTCAATCTGCTTTTGTGTTTCGATTTCCTCTTTTGCCTTATGAAGTTCAAGTTTTATTTCTGCAACTTGTTTTAAAATAGAAAATACAGGTCTCTTTTCCGATTCAATATGGTGTTTGGAGTTCTGCCAGTAAATATATGCCAGCAAAAAGGGGAATGCGAAAAGAGAAATAATAAACCGGCTTATGAGAGTACCGCTTAAAATGTATATATATTCTGGTTGACCGGCGAATGCTCCGGTACTAAATAGCAGAACATCTATCCACATTACTCCAAGAAGAGTTAGATAAGAGCGAAGCCAAAGACTAACGGGAAATTTTAAATTTCCAAAAAACTCCCAGGCAATAGCTAAGAAAATTAGATCGATACTGGTTGTAATAACCGAAGCCGCATTAATTCTAAAACTCGGCATTGGAATTCTTGCTAACGGAGGGATATCTGATAACGTCATTTGCGTGTTAAGTACGATTGAAATAATCGGAACAAGAATGGATACTGCAATGATCGTTGATATTGCAATCCGTGTTGCTCTCGGTCCATCGAAAACATAGATTACAAATACCGAAAGTAAAAGCGAGGTATAAAAAACAGTTGATCCTACCATGAAAGTAATACCAAATGCTTCAACCCGGATTCCCGCATCGGTAACCCATGACATAACTGCCGTTATCCCGCCGATTAAAGCATAGAAATGATATAAACCGAATTTATCGCGCAGTGAATGTGAAATCAAAACAATAAAATATACAACCATCGCTTCGATGATAAGTATAAACAAATTTAAATTCATTATATATCCGTGAAAGCTCGAGAAAAGTTAAATAGTCTGCTCAATAAATTTATTAAATAGTTTTGTAATTATTTAAAAAAATATCGGGCTGAGATTTTTGCATGAATTGATAATTGAACCAACTTGAAATGCGCTGAGGTATTGGGAAGAAAAAAGCCGGAAATAAATCCGGCTAAAAAAATATCCGTACAACAAAAATTATTCTTCCTTTTTCTTTGTTTCGATGCTGCATGCTGAACCCGGCGAAAGGAAAGTCGGGCAGCGGTTAATGATTCCTGCAAACAAAGGCAACAATCCAATTATCCATATTGAGTTTTTGAAAATGATTCCGGTCGCAATTAAAGCCACACCTATAATAATTCGAACAATTCTACCCGTATCCATTTTTTAACGTTAGTTTAGTATTAGAGAGTTAATTTCTTTTTTAAAGTTGTTTATATAGTCGGCGGCAATTAACGCGGCTATTGTTCCATCACCAACCGCCGTCGTAACTTGCCGGAATCGTTTTGCGTTCGAATCGCCTGCTGCGTAAACACCTGGAATGTTTGTCGACATGTTTTTATCTGTTACAATTTCATTCCATTGATTGAGATCAACTATACCTTTAAGTATTTCAGTATTCGGGACATAACCTATAAAAATAAAAACTCCGTCAATATTCATTTCGTTTATTTCATTCGTTCGTTGATTTTGAATTTTCACTTTCTCAAGTTTTTCATTGCCTACAAACTCAATTATTTTTGACTCCATAATGAAATCAATTTTTGAGTTGTTCTTTGCTTCATCAATGTAATGTTCGAGCGCTTGAAAATGATCGAACTGGTGAACGATTGTAACCTTCGAAGCATACTTTGTTAATGAGACAGCCTCTTCGAGAGCAGAGTTACCGCCGCCAACTACAATAATTTCTTTATCCTGGAAAAAGTCGCCGTCGCATGTAGCGCAATATGAAATCCCCTTCCCTTTAAACTCAGCTTCGCCAATAGCGCCGATAGTTCTCGACTTCCCACCTGTTGCAATTATTACAGCGTATGCGGAATAAACATCTTTGTTATTTACAATAACACTCTTTTGCTCCCCGGTTAATTCCATCCCGGTAATTTTAACATTGCTCTTTATTGTGCAACCGAATTTTTGAGCCTGTATTTTCATATTTCGTGCAAGTTCGTAACCGCTTATGCTTTCGATGCCGGGATAGTTTGCTATCTCGTGGGTTAATACCATTTGTCCGCCCACGGCACCTTCATTCAAAATTAGTGTTTTCAATTTAGCGCGCGATAAATAAATCCCGGCGGTTAATCCGGCGGCTCCTGCTCCAATAACAATAACATCAAAATGATTTTCCATGATTAGTTTTTACCAAAATTCTGATCTAATATTTCGGTTATTTGATCTCTCGATTGGATGCTGCTTGTAGCTTTTACAACCTTGCCGTTTTTATAATAGACTACGAATGGTAATCCCTGGAATCCTCTGCATTCGGGTAAATTTCTTATCACTCTTGCGTCAGGAGAATCAAACTCCATATCTGCGAATTTTACACCTGTATATTCGCTTTCGAGTTCTTCCATCGAATCGTAAACCGGGATACACATTGGTCCCATTCTGCCGCAGCATACCATTACGTTCTCATTTTCATTAATAAGTTTTGAGTGCTCCTGTTCTGATGTGACGTGAGTTAAATTAGTTCTTAACATTATTTCTCCGATAATTTATTTTTTGTTTTGGATATGATGCGGTCGGTTGAAACAGGATTCAAAAAGGAATAAGAGGTGAATCCAAAATTTAAATCCATCATCAAATCACATTATAAAAAAGGATTTTAAAAGACGATGACTCAACCGAAGGTAATACTTTTTACAACACCAACTTGCAGCTATTGCAATCATGCTAAAAGATATTTTAAAGAAAAGAACATTCGATATACCGAAGTTGATGTTTCAAAAGATCAGCGGGCGGCAGCGGATATGCAAAGGAAAACCGGGCAAATGGGTGTGCCGGTAATTCTAATAAATAACCGTCCCATTGTAGGTTTCGATGTTCCCAAGATTAATAATATGTTAAATATAAAATAAGGAGATATAATCATGACAATTAAACCACTTGACGACCGCGTACTAATTGAGCCGGTACAAGAAGAAGAAAAAACCGCATCCGGATTATACATACCCGATACCGCAAAAGAAAAACCAAGAATGGGAACGGTAATTGCAGTGGGTACCGATGAAGACTTGCGCGAAAAAGTAAAAGAAGGAAACAAAGTCCTTTTTGCCAAATACGGCGGCGAGGAAATTGAATCGAATGGAGTTACTTTAAAAATAATTCAACGATCCGATATACTTGCTGTTGTTGAAGACTAATTCAAATTGAAAAGTTTGTTTATAGGTAGGGTTGTCTCAAATGGCTCATCTTCAGGAATGATTAAGCCATAGATCAATTCCAATACCCGGAGTCATGTTTTGAGACAACTTTTTATTATAGAGACAGATTTATTTATTATATAACGCTCATCCTTCTTCTTCCTGCATAAATTTCTCAACCAGCAGCACATCTTCTTCACTGCCAATAAATAATGGCGTTCGTTCGTGTAGGCTTTCCGGCTTCAGTTCGAGGATACGTTTATTCCCGTCAGTTGCCTTGCCGCCGGCGGCTTCCATAATAAAAGCCATCGGATTGCATTCATATACAAGTCGCAATTTTCCTTTTGCATTTCTTCTGTCACCGGGATACATGTAGATTCCACCGTAAAGAAGAGTTCGGTGTACATCGGCAACCATCGAGCCGATGTATCTTGCCTGGTATGGTTTTCCCTGGTATAAATTTGCCTGCAGATGCTTTAAATATTTTTTTATTCCATCGGGCCATGCAATATAATTACCTTCGTTAACGCTATATATTCTGCCGTTCTTTGGAATTCTTATATTTTCATGCGAGAGTATAAATTCTCCGAATGCAGGATCGAGAGTAAAACCATGAATACCGTGGTGACCTGTAGTATAGACAAGCATTGTGCTGGATCCGTAAACCACATACCCGGCAACCTCTTGTTTGTATCCGGGTTGAAGACAATCTTCAAGTGTACCCGGCTTTCCGTCCTCGCTAATTCTTTTATAGATCGAAAAAATTGTTCCGATACTAACATTCGCATCTATATTTGAAGAACCGTCGAGAGGATCAAATAGCAACACATACTTTCCTATTTGGTGATGTGTGGGAATATGGATAATCTCTTCTTCTTCTTCCGAAGCCATAACGCAGAAATGTCCGCCGTGGTCCATTGCTTTAATTAGAGTATCGTGCGCAAACATATCGAGCTTTTTAACATCGTCGCCGGAAATATTAGTAGAGCCCGCAAAACCAAGAATGTCCGCCAGGCCTGCTTTGTTAACTTCAAGCGAAATTAATTTGATAGCAAGACTGAGCTGATTTAAAATCGAGGAGAGCTCGCCAGTTGCTTCGGGGTGCATCTTTTCCCCTTCCAGAATGTGACGGGGTAAAGTCATAAAACGTTTAGCTGCCATGATTCCTCCGGCTATGCTGTTTTAATAATTTCCTGATCTTTGTATTGCAGTTGGTAAAGCTTATAATAAATTCCGCGTTGTGCCAGTAGTTGCTGATGCGTTCCCATTTCCTTTAATTCGCCTTTGTGCATCACGAGAATTTTATCAGCGTTTTGAATTGTTGAAAGGCGGTGAGCAATTACTATCGATGTTCTTCCGAGCAGTAATTTCTCAATCGCATTTTGAATTAAAATTTCCGTTTCGGTATCAACGCTCGAAGTAGCCTCATCAAGAATTAATATTTGCGGATCGTACGCAAGCGCACGTGCGAATGATATTAATTGTCGCTGTCCGACACTGAGGGTGGCGCCTTTTTCTTTTACTTCTTCGTTGTATCCTTTGGGAAGTTTCGAAATAAATTTGTCCGCTCCAACTGTCTGTGAAGCATAAAGAATTTGCTCATCGCTAATATCGGAATTGCCGAGACTTATATTCGATTTGATAGTTCCCGAGAAAAGAAAAACATCCTGAAGAACCATAGCAATATACCGGCGCAAATTCTTTTTATCGAGTGTGCGGATATCAATTCCGTCGAGTGTAATGCTGCCTTTCTCGATATCGTAAAATCGTGTGAGTATGTTGATTATGCTTGTTTTGCCGGCGCCGGTGTGTCCGACGATGGCAATTGTTTCGCCGGGATTAATTTTGAATGACACGTCTTTTAAAACATAGTCGCCGGGATTATAAGCGAACCACACATTTTTAAATTCAATCTCACCGCGAACTGAGGGCAGCGGAACGGGATTATCCGGATTTTTAATAAATGTGTTATCATCGAGCAATTTGAAAATTCTTTCGGACGCCGCCATAGCGCCTTGAAGAATATTATATTTCTCAGAAAGGTCGCGGACGGGGCGCCAGAACATTTCTGTGTATTGAATAAATGCTATTAATATTCCGATACTCAAATGACTTTGGATAACTTCGCCGCCGCCGTACCAAATTATCAGTCCGATGCTGATGCTGCTGAGTAATTCAACAATGGGGTAGAACACCGCATAATAAAATATAGATTTGATATTTGCCGCTCTATGGTCGTGATTGATACCGGAAAATTTCTTTAGTTCATCTTTTTCTTTTGCGAATATTTGAACTACATTCATTCCGGTTACATGTTCCTGCATGTATGAATTTAATCTCGCGAGATGCTTACGAACATCGCGGTAAGTCTCACGCACTTTCCGTCTGAATAAAAATGTAGCATAGAATAGAATCGGAATTACAGTTAGAGTAACGAGCGATAAATCCCACGACATGCTGAACATGAAAATGAAAATCCAGATTATCTGAAAGATATCGCTGAACAATTCAACGATGCCGGAAGAGAACATTTCATTCAAAGCGTCAACATCGTTTGTTACGCGCGTAACGGTTCTGCCGATCGGGGTTTTATCAAAATATTTTAATGCGAGTTTTTGAACATGGGAAAATATTTGTATACGAAGATCATGAATAATCTTCTGCCCCATCATTTCAGTAAAATACGTTATAAAAAATTGTGCGATTGATTGAAACAAAAGTGCGCCGAATAATGCAAGGCATATCAGCATCAATCCGTTATAATCACTGTCAGCAATATAATCGTCGATGGCTATTTTACTTAACAACGGGCGCAACGGTCCTAACGATGAAACGAGAATATTCAACAGAACGGCGGCAATAACATATTTCCTATACGGCTTAACATATTTCATCAAGCGACGCATCAAATGCGAATCGTATGCTTTGCCAAGTATTTCGTCTTCTTTCTGTTCTTCTGACATAGGTTTCTTTCTTAATTCATTTCTGTTAGTTCTTCTTCCAGCAATTGTTTCGTATGCAGGTCGGCATATATTCCACCAAGTGAAACAAGTTCTTCATGCGTTCCTTCTTCTGCTACTTTACCTTTATCGAGAACAAAAATCTTATCGGCATCCTTTACGGTAGAAATTCTATGGCTTATTATGATGCTGGTTCTATTGCTCATAAAATCCTTCAAATTTTTCAGAATGTCTTCTTCGGTATGAGTATCAACAGCAGAGAATGAATCATCCAGAATTAAAATTTTCGGATCGATAGCAAGCGCCCGTGCCAGAGTGGAACGCTGCTTCTGTCCGCCGGACAATGTGATTCCTCTTTCACCAAGTATTGTATCGTAACCTTTCGGAAAAGTTTTCACATCTTTCGAGAGTTGTGCGATGTTCGAAACTTTGTAAACAGTTTCCAAATCTTCTTTGTCCAAACCGTAGAGAATGTTGTTTGCAAGAGTATCCGAAAACAAGAATGTTTCCTGCGGAACAAGTCCGATATTTTTTCGAAGCGTTTCAAGCGGAATCGACTTTATATCTTTCCCATCGATTAACACATTACCGCCGGTTGTATCGTACATCCGAGCAATCAAATTTATCAAAGTGGTTTTACCCACACCGGTATGGCCTATAAACGCGACCGTTTCACCTTTTATGATTTTAAAATTTATGTTATCCAAAACAAAAGGAAAGTTATCGTTGTATTTGAAGCTAACGTTTTTAAATTCAATCTCCCCTTCAATTTTCTCATGAGTGCGCTCTGTCAATTCGTTATCCGAAATTTCGCAAGGCTCATTAAATATTTTTAATAACCTTTTCATACTTGCATCCGCCTGCTGAACCATGTTCGCAACCCAACCAAAAGCTATCATCGGCCAGATTAGCATTGTGAGATATGCAATGAATGCAACAACAACTCCTAGTGAAAGTTTACCTTCGATAATCATATTACCGCCCGACCACAATACAATAATCGTCGCCAGACCTGCAATCATAAAAAACAACGGGTGAAACAAAGCGCGGAGACGAATTAAATCCATATTCCGTTTGAAATAATCCTGGCTGTGCTTTTTAAATTCCTCAATTTCATATTCTTCGCGGAAGTAAGATTTAATCACACGGATGCCGCTGAAATTTTCCTGAGCCCGCGTAGTCAATTCCGAAAATTTTTCCTGTATGCGTGTATAAAGCAAGTGAATTTTTTTCATTACGAGATAAACGAGTAAGCTTAATATTGGCAAGGGCAATAATCCATAAAGACTCAAGAGCGGACTCAACGAAATCATTATGCTCAGAGTAATGGCGAATCTAGTAACGGTATCGATGGAATACATTACCGATGGACCAACAAACATGCGTACGGCGCCGATATCGTTTGTTGCGTGCGCCATTATATTACCGGTGGAATTATTCTGGAAAAACCGCAGCGGAAGTTTTTGAATATGCGCCCAAAAATCCTGGCGGAGGTCGTATTCAATCTCACGCGAAATAACAATTATTGTTTGGCGTATCATGAAACGGAAAACTCCAGCGAGCGCGGAGGTTCCAACAATCAAGAATGCATACTTGATTATAATATTAATGTTGATATTATGTTGAAGAGCATCGATGCTGTCCATCAGCAATAGCGGGATATACACCTGCCCGATATTCGAAAGAAGAATGAATATAATTCCAAGAACAAGTTTACCCTTGTAGCGGGCAAAATATTTTTTTAGATAAAATAAGTTTCGAAACAATTTGAAAGAATTTCCTTTCTATCGATAACACTTATGTTTATTCAATAATTCCATTCTAATCCAGAATAATTTCTTTTTAAATTTGAGAAATTTCCGTGCACTAACTAAAAAAACATTAAGACAAAATATTAATTATTCCCGATTTCTTTTCCATAATAAGTTGACCGGCATATAAGCAATAAACCGCAGCCGGGATGAAGCAATATCTAAAATTATTTTTGACTTCGGATTTAGAAACATCAATTGTAGTTATCCATGCCTCTTTTAAATCGTGATTATCGCAAAATGATTTTATATGCGCCAATTCGTTTAATTGAGTTACAAACCTATCTGACCATTTTATTTCAACGGCGCGAGTAGGTTTTTGTGCATTATTGAGATGAACAATGTCAATTTCACCTTTATTCCAACGAGCATAATGTAATTGAACCGAAGTATTGTGCTGGTATTGGGAATAGATTGCCGTTTCAACCATATTTCCAATAAATTCATCTTTATCTTTTAATGGAGCAAAAAGTGCGCTTCTTATCGAAGGATTGGTCAGATATACCTTGAAAAAATTTGCTCTCTTGAAAGCCTTGGCTGAAAAATCAATTCGATTTACGGTTTTAATTAGGAATGCAGCTTCAAGGTATGTTAGGTATTTTTTAATAGTGTTCTTTGCAACACCGGAATTTTTTGAAATCTCATCCAACGACATCTCGTTCCCGGTATTGTATGCAATAAAATTGAAAAGTCTATTCAACTCCTGGATATCTTGAATTCCATATAAACTCGGCAGGTCACGCATTAGTACTTTGTCGATAATATCATTCCTAATATAACGCCCGGGGTCCGATTGGATTTTTTCTGAAAATATTACTTCGGGATATCCTCCGAAATTCAAATAATGAATAAAATTTTCATTCAGTGAAGAATAATCATAATTTGACGGTACTACATACCCGGTATCATTTCTACTAAGCAAGAAATCTTCCTTGCCTTTTAGCTTTAGGTATTCGAAAAAGGTAAGAGGTGGTAAAAGAAAATCTGTAAACCTGCCTGCTCCTGATTCGAAGCTTTTTAATTTTAAAGCTGCTGCTGCAGAGCCGGATACAATGAATTTAGTATTGTTGAATGAATCCACTAAAGATTTCAGATGTACTTCCCAATCTTTAAGGTATTGTATTTCATCAAAAAAAACATAATATCCATTTCCGTTTTCGCCGTTTGCAGCTTCCATGCAGTATTTAAATAATGTCTCAAGCGCAATTGAATTATAAATCGGAGTTTCAATGGATAGATAAAATATTTTTCGGGGATTAATCCCATCTTTAATTAAATCCTGAATGATATGAAAAAGCAGGACTGTTTTGCCGACGCGGCGTGGACCCATTAGGATAACTGCTCTTTTGATTTCAGACTCGCTCACTAACGGTTTTAGCAAATCGAAATAAGCGCGTCGATTGAGCTTTTTGTAATACGCATCAATCTCATTCAATTCCCACCATGGATTATCGAATCTTATTCGCTCGAGTATCTGTTCCTTTGAAAATGATTTTGCGGTCATACCTTGCTCATTATTCACCGAAAGCTACAAAAAAATAAGGTCAAATGTTTGACTCTATTTTAAAATCCGCTCTAACATTTTGAAATATAATAAGTTAGAGAACTAAAATAGTAGCGTTGTTAGACAATATTATCAAACCCGGTATATTTTCTGAGATCCTCCGGAACAATAATCTTTCCGTCGGCAGTCTGGTTGTTCTCAAGTAACGAGACCATCAACCGGCTTGTTGCCAAACCGCTTCCGTTCAGCGTGTGAATGAATTCCGGTTTTTTAGCATCCTCTCTTCTGAAACGAATATTTGCTCTTCGTGCTTGGAATGCTTCAAAATTACTGCACGACGAAGCTTCGAGCCATTTGTTTTCTGCGGGCGACCATGTTTCGATGTCGTAACATTTTGCGGCAGAGAAACTCAAATCGCCGGTGCAGAGTAATAAAATTCGGTAAGGAATTTTCAAAGCTTTTAAAATATCTTCAGCGTCGTTAACCATCATTTCCAATTCATCGTAGGAATTTTCCGGTTTCGAGAATTTCACCATTTCAACTTTATTGAATTGATGAACCCGTAAAAATCCTTTCGAGTCTTTGCCGTATGAACCAGCCTCGCGGCGGAAACACGGCGAGTAACCAACGTATTTTATTGTCAAATCTTTTTCAGCAAGGATTTCGTCGCGGTGAATATTTGTAATTGGTACTTCGGCTGTCGGTATTGGATATAATCCATCTTTCTCGATAAAGTACATATCGTCTTCCATCTTGGGGATTTGTCCGGTGCCACGCATTGAATCGCGATTTACAAGTATTGGCGGCATCACTTCCGTGTACCCGTGATGCTGTAAATGATAATCCAACATAAAATTTATCAACGATCTTTCGAGAGTTGCGCCTTTGCCGGTGTACAATGGAAAACCCGAACCTGAAATTTTTGTTCCTCTTTCGAAATCGAGCAGTTTAAATTTCTTTCCCAGTTCGATATGGTCGAGTGGTTTAAATTCAGTTTGGAATGAAAAACCTTCCGGCAGCCATTTACGGATTTCAACATTTTCCTCTGCTGTTTTTCCAACAGGCACAGATTCATGCGCAAGATTCGGAGTGTTGCGTAGTATGTTTTCAGTCTTCTCTTCAATATCATGAAGCTGTCCATCAAGCAAGGCTATTTCATCGCCGACTCTTTTCATCTCGGCGAATATCGCAGATGTATCCTGCCCGGCTTTTTTTAGCTGGGGTATTTGTGCGGATACCTGGTTTTTTTTCGATTTCAAATCTTCGGTTTTTGCAATCAGCGAACGGCGTTCTTCGTCGAGTGCAAGTATCTCATCAACAACATCTTTTGAATTTTTATTTGCCAATCCTTGCTTAACCAAGTCGGGATTTTCACGTATGAGTTTTATATCGAGCATTATTTCTCCGTTATCTTTTGAATGTAATTTTGAATCATATTAATAAATTTTTCAGCATTTTCAATTTGAGTTTCGGCATCTTCTTTTGAAGCAATGTAAAAATCGTGATAGTCACTTTGTATTCGATTCTTTTCTGCAAGAGTCAAAATTGTTCCAAACTCTTTCTCTATCTTGCCGGTTTTAATGAAGTTATGAATGAAGTATGAAATGACCCCGGAGTGCTTTTTACTATCGAATCTTTCCAATGCCAATAAAGAACGGGTTGCCTGAAAGATAGAGTAATATGAGCGACTTAAGGACTGACCGAAATATCCATTTTCAAATAGTTCTTTAGAAGCCTCAAAATCTTCTTTAGCTCTTGTTAATCTGAAGCCGGATAAATCTCGGAGATTATTTTCCATAAAGTATAACTCCCTCTTTTACAACATTCATGAAAAAAGGAAGATCTTCTTTGTATTTCACAAACAATCCGTCATTGATGAGTACTGTCGAAACCAAAAGAGAATACTTCAGCGAAAGTTCGGTTTCGAACTCAGCGAATGATTGGGAATAATTACTTATTTCCTCATTAGGAATTGAAACAATGCACGCAAAATCCACATCCGATTCCTCATCATAATCACCGCGAGCATAAGAGCCGTAAAGAATAACCTGCTTCAATTTATCGCCAAGTAATTTCTTTGCGGCATCTTCAACTTCTTTTTTTAATTCATCGAGCTGTTCTATTTTCATATGTCATTCTGAGTGAACAGAGTGAACGAAGAATCTCGATAGTGTTAACGATGAGACACTTCGCGGCGCTCAGTGTTTACTTAACAACAATGTTATAAATCTTATTCTGAATATAAATTTCTTTTACAATTTGTTTGCCGTCGGTGTATGATTTTACTTTTGCATCGGTAAATACGGCTTCTTTTACATCTGCTTCGGGTAAATTGACGGCAAGGTCAATTTTGGTTCTTACTTTCCCATTGATCTGAACAACGACCTGAACATTATCTTGAGTTAATGCTGCTTGATCAACTTCAAACCATATCGGACTTTCGAATAATGATTTTTCTTTGCCAAGCAGAGTCCAGCTCTCTTCTCCAAGGTGCGGAGCCAATGGTGAAACCATGCTCGCCATTCTTTCCAAAACATACGTTTGAACATCTTTTCTGCATTCTTCCAAATTCTTTGTTTCATTAATCAATTCCATCAACGCGGCAACAGCAGTATTGAAACGGAAATTGTCAATCTCGGTTCCGACTTTTTCGAGAGTATGATTTACTTTTCTGTAAATGTTTTTCTCGGCATCGTTAAGACCGGTAATATCGTACTTTTCGTTCGCTGGATTTTCCACAGAAATATTTTTATGATTTTCAAAAAGCGAGTAAGTGCGCTGAACAAATCTATCAACACCTACAATTCCTTTGTCGCTCCAATCGCCGCCGAGTTCGTACGGACCCATGAACATCAAATACATCCTAAAAACATCGGCGCCGTACTTCTCAAGAAACTGGTTCGGGTCAACCACATTTCCTTTGGACTTGGACATCTTCGCGCCCGCGCTTGTAATAGTACCCTGGTGGATAAGTTTTTTAAACGGCTCGTCGCTATTCACCAATCCGATATCGCGGATAAATTTATGAATGAACCTTGCATACAATAAATGCATAACAGCATGTTCGGCTCCTCCCACATACATATCAACCGGTGTCCATGCATTGCCAAGTTTCGAATCAAATATTCCTTCATCAAATCGGGGGTTGAGGAACCGCAAATAATACCACGACGAATCCACGAACGTATCCATCGTGTCAGCATCGCGGTGAGCATCGCCACCGCAAGCCGGACATTTCACATTTACAAATTCCGGGTTGCTGGCAAGCGGTGAACTTCCTTTTGGTTTGAAATCAACATCGTGCGGAAGTACAACCGGCAATTGGTCCTCGGGTACAGGAACCTCACCGCATTTTTCGCAATGGATAATAGGTATCGGTGTTCCCCAATATCTTTGTCGGGAAATTAACCAATCGCGAAGTCTGTAGTTAATTGTCCTCTTACCAATTCCCTGTGCTTCCAAATCTTTGGAAATATTTTCTATCCCGGTATCGGAGTTTGTTCCATTGTATTTGCCTGAGTTCACCATTGTGCCAACTTCAACAAAAGCTTCTTTCAATTCATCCGCTTCGTTTGTACCTGGCTGTAAAATTACTTTGCGAATTGGCAGGTTAAATTTCTTTGCAAATTCAAAATCGCGTTCATCGTGTCCGGGTACAGCCATAACGTATCCCGTGCCATATGTTGCGAGTGCATAATCTGCAATCCAAATCGGTACTTTCTCGCCGTTAACAGGATTGATTGCAAATGCGCCCGTAGGCACACCCGTTTTTTCCTTTACCGTTGATGTACGCTCGACTTCAGTCAACGAACGGATTGATTCAATATATTTGTCAACAGCTTCTTTGCATTCCGGTGTAGTGATTTTTTGAACAAGTTCTTTTTCGGGCGCGAGTACAACGTATGTCACACCAAACAATGTATCCGGACGAGTTGTGAACACAGTTATTTTATCGTCATATCCTTCGATTGTAAAATCAACTTCGGTTCCATAACTTCTGCCAATCCAGTTGACCTGCATTGTTTTCGTTTTCTCGGGCCAGTCAATTTTATCGAGACCGTCGAGAAGTTCATCTGCATACTTTGTTATTTTGAAAAACCACTGTGTTAAATTTTTCTGAACAACTGTTGCATGACACCTTTCGCAGCTTCCATCACTTAAAACCTGCTCGCGAGCTAAAACTGTTTGGCATGATGGACACCAATTCACCGGTGCGTTTTTTCTATAAGCCAAACCTTTTTTATACATTTGAAGGAACAGCCATTGGTTCCATTTATAATATTCGGGAACACATGTCATCAACTCCGCATTCCAATCATACATGCCGCCCATGTGCTTCATCATTACTTTTATATCGGCAATATTTTTTAATGTGCTGTCTTTTGGATGAACCCCGGTTTTAATGGCATAATTTTCTGCAGGCAGACCGAAAGCATCATATCCCATCGGCTCAAACACATTGAAACCCTGCAGTTTTTTGAAACGCGCCCAGGAATCAGTGGGTCCGTAATTATACCAGTGACCGATGTGCATCTTTGCAGCAGAAGGATAAATAAACATTACAAGGCAGTAAATCTTCTTTTCAAGATTCGTTAAATCGGTTTTGTTAACCTGTTTTTCTTCCCAAAAATTCTGCCATTTGGGCTCAACTTGTTCGAATGGGTATTTCATAGCGTATTTTCTTTGTCCTTAAAAAATGAAACCAAAATTATTAAAAACGGGGGGGTTTTCCAAAGAATGGATTTTAATGGATGAATGGCTTAATTGTCAAATTGTTTAATGGTTGTCAGCAATTCATCCATTGAACAGTTTGACAATCAGTTCATCAATATATTTTCAGAACCAAGTTAGAAATTAAATTAATACTTCCGATAAATCGCGAATCCTTTCTCAACCAGCAAATCATTCACAATTATAAATTTATCCTTCTCTATTTCGAGATGAACCTCCGCAAGATAACGCCCGTACTTTTCCTGTTTGTCTTTGATTGTTTCGATAAAAACTTCTTTGCCGAGAATTTGTTCACGAAGGAAATCACGGGATTTGAGTCCTTTAGTTCTCGTCGAACCCCTGAGTTCAGGTGCATCAATCCGGTTCAATCTTACTTTTTCACCTTTTAAATGAGTCTTGAAACCAAGGTCGATATCAACTGTAATCGTGTCGCCATCATACACTTCTTCAACAAACGCTTTGTAGATGTACAATTTTTTTAACATTTTGCACCTCGCATTTAATTAAAGATTTTCAGTGAATAAATTACACAACCGGTTTTAAATGAGCAACTCTATAAAATATGTATTGATTACATCCATAATTGTTTTTTTTATTTTCATATCCGAATCAACTGCACAGATAACCGCATTCAGTGTTGGCGGAAGTATAGGCGTAGGCGGATTAAAAGGGAACTCGCCATCGCAAACAAGTTTGAGCGGTGATTTGTTTTTGGATTTTTACCCAAGTTTCATCGACTTCATTTCCATCCGGCTTAAATTTAATTACAGCCAAAAAGCCGAATACTTTCTGCCGGAGAATAGAAGCAATAGGTATTATCCTTTTGTGAAATCTTTTTCAGCGAATGTTTTTGTTGAACAATATATCGATAGCAAAATATTTGTTGAAGAGGGGATTGGAGTATTACTTCTTAACGATCATACCTTTAGCGATGTAAATACCTGGAATTACGGGATGATGTTCAATGCACTCGCCGGTTGGGATTTGAGAAATTTTTCCGATTCGGGATTTCGAATCGGTTTCGGCACTGAATACGGTCTTACGTTTACAAATAGCAGCGCCAGTTTTTATTCGTTCTATCTGCAAGGACAATATTTTCTTTAAGAAAATATTGCCCACAATTTACTGTTCATTCACTATTTGGTAAGAATCATCTTCCTTGATATCGATCCTTCGGAAGTTGTTAAAACATAGAAATAAACTCCGCCTGCTAATCCAACGCCGTCAGTTACCGCATTAAAATTCATCGAATATTTACCGGCTTCTTTTTGTTCATCTACGAGTGTGGATATTTCTCTTCCCAGCACATCAAATATTTTTAATGATACATGACTGTTTACTGACAACTGATAACTAATAACTGTTGACGGATTAAACGGATTCGGGTAGTTCTGTAATAGTTCGAAAGTAGAAAGTGCCAAGTTACAAGTTACCTCTACTTCATCGGAGTATGAAAATGTGCCGTCGTAATCAATTTGCTTCAAACGATAATAATAACTTCCAGGGCTTACCGATTTATCAATAAATGAGTAACTACTCGTTGAGGAAATTGTACCATTACCTTCAACGAATCCAATCTTTTGCCAATTACTGCTTACTCCATACTCATTACTCCCTACTTCTTTTTGTATTTCAAATCCGCGATTATTTAATTCCGTTGCAGTCTCCCATTCCAATTTTACTCCATCATTAATAGAAGTTGCGCTGAAGGAAGTTAATTCAACCGGAGTAGCGCCGTCCCATCCTGCAAGTCGAGCAAGAAGCCACCAAATTGCTCCACCTTTTTGTACACAATTCAAATGTTCGGAATGAGCACAATCTCCGCAAGAATTTGCACTAGCGGAATAATGGCTCGAAGGATTATTGCTCACCCAATTAGTTGCCCAATTTTCATCATCGTAGGGATTTCCGTCTCCGTTACTATCGTACCAACAGCCATCCGTTGCATAAAGCGGCATATAATGCGGAGTTGAATTCGGATCGTAACTTTCGATATCTGCAAAATCGAAAAGTGTCTTATTATTTGATGTACAATAGTTTCGTATTTGTTGATTGCGTAGATTGAGATTTCCGGAAGAACCACCACCATCAAGATGCCCGGTCATATAAATAAATTTTACACTTGGGTACGAAGCTTCTAAAGCGTTCATTGCATTCAAATATATATTTATTCCTTCGGCTGTATTATCGCTGCAGCCTCCGCACCAGGACCACATTACAACATTTCTATCGTTATCTGCCAAATTCAACATTGCAATTGTTGCGTCCCGCCAGCCAAGATAGCCGTTGTGTCCGAGATCTTCGGCACCGCCAGCGTTTCCCCAGTAGTCATTGAAAAACGTGCCGACATCCAAACCATAACTTGAGCAGGTAAAATTAAATGCCGGGTTGTTTTCTTTTATCGCATCCATCCCGGTTACAAGCTGACTGCCATGAGAAGTATGTCCGTAACCGATACGAAGTGTATTTTTTGCTTGAGTAATCCAGGCTGATGGAATTTGGGTGTAATTAATATGGTTATGATTAATGATGATACCCTGTCCGTATAGTCCGGTTATAGAACATATCATCACAAACAAAAATGTAAACGACTTTTTCATTTTAGTATCTCCTAACTCTGTGCGATCATGTTTTTTGTTCGAAGTCATTGTTGATCAATATAATAATCGAAACACTATTTTAAATACATCATCTTTTTTGACACTGTGTAATTAGAAGTAGTGAAGGTATAATAATAAACACCGCTCGGTAATGAATTATTAAGAGCTGAGAATGTAGAATGATGAAATCCAGCATTCTGAAATTCATTAACAAGAGTTGATATTTCTCTCCCAAGCATATCATGAATTTTTATCTGTACTATACCGGGAACTGGCAACTGATAACTGATAACAGTTGCCGGATTGAACGGATTTGGATAATTCTGAGCCAGATTAAAATCTTCTATTGTTTCTTTTGAATCGCTAATATCAGTCAATGAGCCATCCCACCCGACAAGCCTTGCGAACAACCACCAAACAGCTCCGCCTTTTTGTACACAATTCAAATGTTCTGAGTGGGCGCATTCCTCGCATACATTTGAACTTTGAGTGTAATGACTTGTTGGATTATTGTTAACCCAATTAGCAGCCCAGTTTTCGTCTTCCCATGGATCGCCGTCTCCGTTACTATCGTACCAGCATCCGTCAGTAGCATACAGAGGCATATAGTATAGGTTGGCATTTGGATCGTAACTCTCTATATCTGCGAAATCAAAAAGTATTTTGTTATTTGAAGAACAGTAATCTCTAATTTGCTGGTTTCGAAGATGTAAAATACCTTCTGCGCCGCTACCATCAAGATGTCCGGTCATATAAATAAATTTCACATTAGGATATGAAGCTTCAAGTTCGTTCATTGCATTTAGATAAACATCAATTCCTTCGACGGTGTTATCGCTTACTCCGCCGCACCAAGACCACATTACTACATCCCTGTCATTGTTAGGTAAGTTCAACATTTGTATTGTTGCATCTCTCCAACCGAGATAACCATTATGCCCAAGATCATCAGCGCCGCCTGCATTGCCCCAGTAATCGTTAAAAAATATTCCAGGATAAAGCTCCCAATACGATTTTTCGTAATCGAATGTTGAGTTGGCAGCTTTTAGCGCATCCATCCCGGTTACAAGCTGACTGCCATGCGAGGTATGACCATATCCAATTCTGAGATCATTTTTTGCCTTTGTAATCCATTCGGTCGGGATTTTAGTGTAATCGATATGATTATGATTGATAATAATTCCCTGGCAGAATAGACTGCTTGTTAATGTCAAAACTGAAGTTAATATCGATACCTTTCTCATCTGTTTTATTCCTATTATTAAAAAAAGGATTGTAAATCCGTAGTGAAAATATAAAATATAGGATGAAAATTTGATGATGTGAATCATATATACCGGAAGGCGGATATTATTTTTCGGTTAACGATAATTACAAAATTTTTTAACTGTTGAAGTAATGTCTATTTTTTAAACAACAATGCGAGTTATTTATGAAATACCATCACCTCGGAATTCCAACGAGCATGCCACGGGAGAACGAAGAATATATTCCCGAACATAAAATGTTTGTCTCCGGTTATGAAACAAGTCCGTATAAAATTGAATGGATGCGCTTCGAGCCGGATTCAAAGCAACCGGCTATAATTAAAACAGTTCCTCACATCGCATTTGAAGTTGATGATTTACAAAAAGCGATTGAAGGAAAAGAAATTTTAATTGAACCAAACAGTCCGGGTGAAGGAATAATGGTTGCCTTTATAATTGACAACGGCGCACCGGTGGAGTTTCTTCAGATTACTAATCCAAAATACAAATCGGATTTTATCGATTCGAATCAGGAATAGATCTATTTGACTGCTTAATGAATTCTGCCAAGTGTTAGAATCAGTATAATTAAAATTACAGCGCCGTATAAAATTGCGCTGATTGCAAGCTGATGTCCAAATACTGCCCACGCGCGGTTCCAAAAACTTGCACTTATAATATTACTTTTAGGCAGCAGCATTTCATATTCTTGAAGATGTGATTCCATAGATGCGATTTTATTTTCCATGTAAACAGCCCATTCGGGAGTAAGTTTCTGCGGCAGTTGGGAAGTTGCTATTGTGCCGATCTCAACTACGTTTGACAAATCAAAAATTATATTGCAGTTGGGACATGTAAATTTTTTATTCAATCTTTCTTGCTCATCAAGTTCCAATTCCTCAAAGCAGCTAGGACATTTAATATCCACCGGAAGTATTCCATTCTCTGAATCCATTATAATTCACCTCCCCTAAAAATTATATAAGAAAGCTAACGCAGTTTTATTTTAAAAGCATCATCTTCTTTATCGCGCTGTAGTCTCCGCTGGTTAATTTATAAAAATAAATTCCGCTTGGTAATTCACTTGCATCGAATTTAATACTCTGCATTCCGGCAGATTGTGATTCATTCACTAACGTTTTTATCTCTCTTCCAAGTACATCGTAAATTTTTAAACTGACTTGACTGATAACTGGCAACTGATAACTAAAAACTGTTGTTGGATTAAACGGATTAGGGTAGTTTTGAAATAAGTGAAAACTGTGTAGAAAATTCTCGTCAATCTCATTTGATTCAACCGAAACGATTGGATTCACACCTTTATCATATACAATTTCTCCCCCGACAACAGTCATTTCAGATTCAAGATTCATTAAATCTGCTGCTTCCATTGTGTAAAGATCATGCGACCAAATTACAAGATCGGCGAACTTACCAACCTCGAGCGAACCGGTTGTTGTCTCAGAAAAACTTGCGTAAGCTGAACCCATAGTGTGAATTTTTAGCGCCTCTTGAATGGAAAGCCTCTCATTAATATTACATATAATTCCGTCGCTGCTGCGCCTAACGGTAGAGCCATGAAACGCCCACTTTGGTTCTTGATACGGTGATGCGGGGACATCGCAGCCAAACGCTATATGTACACCCAGATCCAGCAATGTTTTTAACGGTAATAGGCGATTCATTGATTCATCGTTGGTCGCTTCTCTGTATCCGTCGCCATACCAGACCATCCATTGAGGCTGCGTTGAAAGAACAATGTTGCCGTCTTTGAATCTTTGTATGGCTGTGGCAGTAGGGAAAAGACCATGTTCTATTCTGTGCCGAGGATCCGGACGCGGATTATTTTGCATTGCATTTTCAAATGCAGTTAGTGTCATGTCAATTCCTTCATCACCGCCTACATGAACGGCAACCTGTAAGCCGGTATCGTGCAATGTTTGTACAATTCGATTCATTTCTTCCTGATTATGATATGGGTAAGAAATTTGTGAAGCGTAAAGTGACTTGTCATACATTAAAGTAGTTCTTGCCGCCAAGCCGCCGTCCATTGCAAGTTTCCAACCACCGAATGTATATCGATCGGTATTAATATTTTGTGGATTAATTAATTGAGCAGCTGTATCTGCTTCCTGTTCTGTATCTAAATATAGCATAGCATACAGTCTAACTTTAAGCCTGCCCTCATTGGCAAATTGCCTATATAGCATTATATCCTTAAAATTACCTACGATGACATCCTGAATTGAGGTATAGCCTGCTTGCAGACAAAGCTGTTGGCCAACTTCAATATCTTCTAATTTTTGCTCTTCGGTTCTATCGCCGTATCCCTTTGCATGCTGGGCAACGAGATTTTCAGCCGGATAGTGAGATAAAATGCCGGTAACCCTTCCGAATTCATCGTGAATTATCAAACTGCCGGGAGGATTAGGTGTAAGGCTGTCAATTCCTGCAATATCAAGTGCCAGTGTATTTACTATGGAATATTGTCCGCTGCTATGCCTGAGATAAGCAGGATTGTAGGGAGTCACGCCATCAAGTTCCCATCTGTCTATTTCTTCATAGGCTTGTAATGCGAATCCTTGATTGCCCGAAATCCAATCGCCTGGATTTAAAGTCTGAGCGTAATCACCAACTACCTGTAATAAACTGGCCTTGCTTGTTACGGCGGGATAACGAATGTCGAGGTATCCCGGCCAGAATTGCGCACCGTAATACATCATGTGGTAATGTGAATCGATTAATCCGGGAGTTACAGTTTTGCCATTCAAATTTATCATCTTTGTTCCGAAGCCTGCCATCGGAGTAATCTCAGCATCTGTGCCGAGAGCAAAGACTTTATCATCTATTATAGCAATGGCTTGAAATATCTGATCGCCGGAATCAACAGTGATTATTTTTCCGTTGTATAGAATTAAATCAGCAGTTTCCTGGGCTAAAATATCTGAAGAGTAAGAAAATATAAGTAGACCAATAATGAGAGTAAATTTTGTCTTCATGGCATTCCCCTTATTTATATTAAGAAAGAAAACAAGAAACAATTTCTACTATAACAGGCATGCCTGTGTAATAATCAGGAAGGCATAACAATAAGTATTTGCAAATATTTATCTATTTAGAAAATATTTTTTTATGAACTCATTGTGACTTTAGAGGGAAATAATCTCACATGCATTGTTTCGTCAACTTATTCAATCAAACTCAACGCAAACATAAGAGTATGTTTCGCTTTTCGCAACCGGAAAATTAGTTTTATATTTTTATTAGATTCTTCTGCAACTAACGCGTTGAAAACAAATTATAAATACAAGCCAGGAAATTTCAGCCGCTGGTTTAAAGAGTCTTTTTGTAAATATTATTTCAGCAATATGAGTTTTTTAGTGCATACAAAATTGCCAGCAGTAAGCCTATACAAATAAACTCCGCTTGGGAAATTGCTCCCGTCAAGATTGACTTTATATTTCCCAGGTAATTTCTTTTCGTTTATAAGTGTAATTATTTCCCTTCCTAACATATCATACATCTTCAATGTTACTGAGCTAATCACTGGTATCTCGTATTTTATTGTAGTAATTGGATTGAATGGATTGGGAAAATTTTGGGATAATTCAAATTTTATTATGTTACCAAAATCTACAGATACTTCTTCGCTGTAAATATAGCCACCGTAAGTATCAATTTGTTTTAATCTATATTTTACTTTTCCAGAAGGGTAATATTCATCGATAAAAGAGTAATGCTTTGTCGAATTGCTATTACCATATCCTTCCACAAATCCAATCTTTTCCCATTCGAATGGGTCGGGTGTAGATGTGGACGAAGTCCGTTCAATTTCAAATCCATAATTATTAACTTCAGTGGCAGTTTGCCAGCTAAGTGTAACGTTGTTCCCTTCAACAGATAGACTAAATGAAACCAGCTCAACTGGTAGTGGGGTTGTAATACTTTCATCGGCGCCAATATAAGGGTATGACACATGTCTTGAATCGCCATCGAAATCAGTAGTTATTCCAGAAATCGGTGTCCCTAATAAATCTATATCTCCAATTGATGTACCATCAAGGTGCAAATCTGTTGTGGAAACAAAAGTAACTGTTTTGCTTTTTGAATTTGCATCTTGTCCTGTAGCAGTTTTCCAGTCAGCTAATGTAGCTTTATCTCCCCCTAAATTTCCCAAGACTCCGCTAGGTGCATAGTAATCGTTGTAGTCAATAGTTAAATTCGATGTACCAGCAATTGAAATCGCATAATGTTTCCCGATGGAGCCGCCTGATCGAACATTACAAAAGATATTATTCCGAAAATCTCGGTTGGTAGAATTTGTTGCGCTATATAAGGCGATAGATTGTCCCGTTGTTCCAAAAACATCTCCAGTAGTACTTCCCCCAATATATATACTATTGAAGTACAAATTATTATTGCTGGACATATCAGTTTCATATATAGCATAGATTTTATAATATAATGATATTTCAGATCCAAGACAGATAATATTATTTGAATACGTAGTCGCCCCCGATCCAATCTTTATCCCATCAAGTTCGGCAGATACAATAGTCGACGATAGTGATAAACTATGAATGAAGTTCTTAGAAACAGTACTGGCACCAGATGTATTGCCCCTATAATACAATCCGATTACGCAGCCATCAAAAGAAGCATACGTATTTGATAAATTATAAATGGTATTTTCTGATACATTTTGATTAGAAGAAGTATTCAATTGCACAATACCAGTAACAGACGCGGTATAATCATTCGCCCCGTTTGCATTAGCAATAGTTAAATCTCTGACTGTATTATTAGTTATGGTATTTGCCCCACTCCAAGTTATAATACCTTTAATACTACCGTGTCCTCCTGTAGTGCCATTTCTCACATTGGCTATAGTATTGTATGATATGCTTGCACCATCGGTTCCGATACAATAAATCCCATAAACATATTGATTGCTACTAGTTGATGTTGAACTTGCATTAACACTATTAGCTTGTGTTAAACTACCAATTAAATTATTGATAATGAAAGTTGTACCTGAAGATGCATTTTTATATATCCCATAAAAATCATTGTTTACAGTAGAATTACTGTTAGCCACAGTAATAGCGCCAATAGTATTACCTCGTATATTTGCAAAACTTGTTTCGTCGCAATAAACACCACAAAAATAGCTACCAGCAGCACCATTTGTAAATGTAATAGAGCCTGTTCCAGTTGAGGAACCAATTGTATTACCTGAAGTTGTTCCTAAATTTACTGTTCCCAAAGAACTTACATATATACCATTCCAAGAGGCGGCTCCTGAGTTTGAATAACTAAAGTTATTTATTGTGTTACCTTGAATATTACTTTCAGCACCAGTGCCTGAAAAGAAATAAATGGCAGTGAACGAATTAGTTTTGGTATTCGCTTTAGTCCAGGCGGTTCCGCCACAAAGTGCATCGCTGCCTCCAATATAGTTGTCGGATACTGTATAGCCATCTCCTCCGGCAACATAAATCGCATAATAATTCACATCTTGGCTTGGAGTAATCTGACTAGATTCATAAAAGCTATTTCCAGAGATTGTCCATCCAGTATTATTATTAGAAATTTGAATTCCATAAGAATCTAAAGCTGAATTACTGAAATTAAATATATTGTTATTGGAGATTATATTACCGCTATTTGTTTTGGAACTACTCCCATATGAAAGTATACAATTAACAGGTCTGTTGGCCAAACTTCTTGTAATGTCGCAATTGTCAATTGTGTTATCATCGTTACCAGTAGTAATAGCTGTGTAAAAATAAATCACTCCACCAAAGGCTGAAGTCGAAGCACCTTTTATAACACAATACTTAATAATGTTATTTGAAGCATCATTTATATAACGTACTGTAGAAGTATTGCTGTTGGAAGAAGTACTCAAGTTGGTTATGGTAAGTGATTTTGAGCCTAACTGATTGACTCTGCCATCTAAGGTCACATTATCAGCACCATCCAGATTAATAAGCGGATTGTTCGCGATAGTACCACTAATTGTTAGCCCTTCGGAAGTAGGATAAATAGTCACCGATGAATAGCTGGCACTGCCACCACTGGCATTTAGAGTTGCGGTAGTTGTTTCGGAGGTATTATCAATAATCTGAAGAATAATGGCACCAGTAATACTTCCTGCATTAATAGCGTCAAATGCTAATTTAAGTGTTGAATAATCAGCACCTGCGGCGCCAACTGTTTTTATGGTTTGTGCTGATAAATCAAGGGGTGCAAGGAACACTAGAGCAATCGCAATAACATACAATAGAAGGCATAACTGTTTTTTCATATAATCACCTTTTCTTACTTGAACTTAAACCGTACGCATTATTTATCTAGAAAAACATAAATAAGCGTATTTCATTTTAAAGCAGAATATTTATCATCAATTCAGTATAGGGACTAGGAATTCTTAGTACTTTATTAAGCACATATATGATTCTATTCTGATTTTAAAAATTTATTAAAATCTATTTTAAGTTTTTGTTTTCCAGGTTACAGTAATGGGAGTGTGTAAGATGTAAAGGATCTACGAGTATGATCTTGAATTTATTTGCTTTCCTTTCTAAAAGCATTTTACTACTTCAATATATTCACTTGTAAATTAAAATAATATTCTAACTATTGCAAATTATTTTAACTTTCTTATTCAGTATGAATACCGGAGTCTTTTCGAGGAGGTCATGAATTACTTCTTTTCATCGCTACCTTAAAGAAATCAATAAGTTCTCTGCTCGCTTGATAATGTTTCATTATTATATCAGGTAATTTTTTATCGAGGATTTTTGAATTATCAAGCTGACCATGAACATAAAATTGTGTGTTATAAATTAAAGGCTGTTTAAGCGCTGCTTCCGTAAATTCTTTTGGAAGTCGTTTTGATTTTTCGCCGAGGATTTTTCCACCGAATAGTTCTTTGAATTTTTTCGTTTTTAAAATACTATCGAACTGTTTCATGTTATGTGCAATATGGTTTCTTATTCTTGCCACTCCATCTTTATCAACCATGTACATTCCACAATAAAAGTTAATCACGGTGTGATTCAACTCGAAGTAAAATCCCGGATCGTTCATTGCTGCTTTCCCTATTGAGGAAATTGCCGCCGAAGCATGTAATTTATAGGGTGTTTTATCTTTCGAGAATCGTGTGTCGCGATAAATTCTGAAAATTACATCTTTCGCCTCATGCATAATTGTCGGATCATCAAAACTTATCCGTGTAATTATCTCCGAGACTAAATTATAAAACGGTTCCTTTACGGATTTTTCGTAACGCTCTTTGTTCTCTTTGAACCATTCCCGGTTATTATTCTCCGAAAGTTCAGTGAAAAATTTTATAAAATCTTTTGTGAAGTACGACATTGTTTTCTCTCCTAATTCTGAGTGAGTAGAACAAGCTAAGAATCTATATTTGTGTGAAATGTGAGTTAGAGATTCTTCACTTCGTTCAGAATTTTTATTATAACAAAAGTGATATCATCGTTTTGAGCATAAATTCCGCTCCATTGCTCTGCATATTTGAACAACCTTTGGGAAATCGAGCTTGCACTATGCTCTGCCGATTCAATTAAATATTTTTTAATCCTCTCGTAGCCGAGCATTTCCCTCTCTTCATTAAAAAGCTCCGGGAACCCATCGCTCATCATCAGGATAATATCACCGCTTTCCAACTCGCCTTCTCTTAATTGGTAAGGAAAGTTTGCAACAGCTCCGATCGGCATACTTTTAATTAGAATTTCTTCTACATCATTTGTGGATTTTCTATAGATGAAAACCGGCGGCATTCCCGCAGTGGATAGAATGAAATTATTATTCTTTAATCGCAGCAATGTCATCGACATAAATAAATTGCCGAGCTTCATGTTTTTTATAATTTCCGTACAGCGATGGAAAAAATCCGTAATAATCAAATTTGTACCGAGTGCGCTGAATAGACTTTTAATCGAAGCAACCATCAAACCGGCTTTAGCTCCGTGACCAGTTGCATCGCCGATAGCAATATTCAATGTTCCATCTCTTGCAACGATGTAATCATAATAATCACCGCCAACTTCGGTAGCTGTCCGCATATCAAAACAAATATCAAGACCCTTAAAATCGTTCATGCATGAAGGCAGCATCGAGAGTTGAATCTTTCGCGCTTCATCCAATTCACTCGTTTTTCTTTCGTTGTCTTTTTCAAGAATTTTTTGCTGAATCTCTTGTTCTTTAACTATTAGATCCTGCTCGATAATTTTCTCATTTCTTTTTGCGAAATCGCGCGCGAGATAGGTTGACATCGAAATGAATAATCCGATTAATCCGAATACATAACCGTTGGAAATATCGCCATATTGTTCAATCAGGTTGAGATCAACAAAAAGATCGTAACTGGAAAAAACAAAAAGAATTAAAAAACCACTTGCGATGAGCCACACACCGTTGGTCTTTTTTTTGACTGCAACATTAAGCACACGGAAAATCTCACCGATTAATATGATTATCACAATCTGAAAATAAGAGAAATATTCGGTTGGTTTTGCTACAGCAAAGACTCCGGCAATTATAATAATTGCGCTGATTACCCAAAATTGTTTTGGAATTTTTTCATAGAAGAGCGAGTAAATGAATCTGAGAACGACTATCTGCGTCAGTGGCAGCACAGCGCGGTGCCACCGTAAATTTGTTAAATGTTGATCGAGATTGATTGAAAGAAAATTCTGATAATCAAAATAAATATTCAGCGCGTATAGAAATAAGAATACGGTGAAATACAGGTTGCTCTTTATATTCCTCGAAAAGAGAAATAAGATAAGATGAAGTAGTGCAAAACCCAGCGTAAGCGCGGTGAAAAAATTTTTCTGCAGCTCATTTGATCTTATGAACTTTATTCCGTCCGAAATTTGTCGGTCAGCCGGACCAAAATTAAAAATAAAGCCTGACATAAAACCGGCATTGAAATATTTTTGGAAATCCATGTTGATATATCGAACCGCAAAAAGATTATTCCCGGATTGTGTAAATGAAAATATCTTGAAGTCGGTCTCCATATTTTGAATTGATGCCGCATAAATTTTTGAGCCGTTAAGAAATACTTCTACTTCACCGCCATGATAAACCGTAAGCGCTAAAGGCTTATTCACCAAAGAGGAATCAATGTTTACGTTTAATCGGAACCAGCCTTCTCCCTGCCAACCGCTCTTAGGTAGATTATCCTCGATTAAAGATGAAGATACTTTCTCCCATGTACTGTCTTTAAAATCAAATGCAGGGTAAGTTGGATCATCGGTATTTGTATATCTCCATGAATCCGGTTGCCACCGATAGTTGTTTGTTTCATTATATTGACTAAATGAAATAACATCCGCTTTATTCTGAGATTGCACAATTTGCACAAAAAGAATGAAAAGAAGAAAAACAATCTTGACGGGCAAACATTTCTTTATTGTCATACTGCAAATCTCGTACAACAAAATCAAAATCTCAAATAACCATTTACAATTACCGGTTTGATAAAATATTTAGCAAAATCTAATTCGGGACACGAGTATTAAATAAATGAAAATTTTGAAGTGAAAAAAAGCCGGAAAAACTTCCGGCTTTATCTGGATGAACCTATTATGTTATTTCTATAAGCTGTATATTAAAATTAAGATCTTCACCCGCCAATTCATGGTTGGCGTCAACAGTTATGTCTTCGTCGGTTACTTCAATAACATTAAGGCTTCTTGTATCACCCTCCGGAGTCTGCATTCGCAACTCCATTCCAACTTCAGGTTTCAAATCCGGAAGCAGTTTGGATTTTTCAATTTTAATTACCAACTCTTCCCGTCGTTCTCCGTAAGCTTCTTCGGCAGAGATATTAACATTGCCCGATTCACCGGGTTGAAGTCCAACAACTGTCTGTTCGAATTTCTCGAGCAGGTCGCCTTCTCCGATTGTAAATTCAAGCGGTTCGCCGCCAATCGACGAATCGAATTCTGTTCCGTCGGTCAGCGTGCCGACGTAATGTACTTTTACTTTATCTCCCATTTTTGCTGAGGGCATTAAAACCTCCAATGCGTAAAAACGCTTGTCATTTATTCTAAAATTATGATTAACTAAGGTATACTATTGAATTAAGGAGTGAATCTAAGGAAAGGAATTAATTCGAAAAGCAACCGCAGCAAATATAGTTAATACATTCTCCATCTAAAAAAATTAGGAAGTAGTTTTTATCGGAATTGAATTTGCCCACGCCTGTAAACAAAAAGCGGTTAATAAATTAACCGCTTTCTCAAATGAGATTATGTCATTTCCAGAAATTCTTTTATTTGCGGATCGGCAAGCAGTTGATCGATTGGTCCAACGCTAAGAATTTCACCTTTACTCATGTAAGCGAGTAGATCGGCAATACCACTGAGAAATTTTATTGAGTGCGATACGATTATTAACGTCATTCCGTTATCGATGTATTGACGGAGGAGATTGCGCACATCCGAACTTTTTTGAGGATCAAGCGCGCTCGTTGGTTCGTCGAGAAGTAAAACTTTTGGTTTCATTGCAAGTGCACGACATATAGCAACTCTTTGCTGTTCGCCTCCGGAAAGTTCTTCGGGATAGCTGTCGAAATAATCTTCCATACCAACTGAAGTTAATAATCTCATCGCCTCTTCTTCAGCCTGCGATTTGGTTTCTTTGGCAACGTGTATCGGAGCTTCGATAAGATTTTGGAGGACAGTCATATGCGGAAATAAATAAAGATGCTGGAAAACCATTCCAACCGATTGACGCAGCTTCCAAATACTTTCATTTTTGTTTTTGAAAATACGTGTATCATATTCACAGTTATCGATACTTACCTTACCTTTGTTGAACTGATTAAGTCCGCATATGCACGTTAATAAAGAAGTCTTCCCTGATCCGGATGTACCGATTAATCCCAGCACTTTTTTGGCGGGAATATCCAGATTTATATTCTTTAATATTTCTTTACCGTTTATGTTTTTATACAATCCCTTTATGCTTATCATAATATTGCCTCGCTGATATTATTATCGGAGCGTGTGCGCGTTTTGATTTTCAGCCGTTTCTCAAGTTTGTGAGCATAATGAGCAAGAGGTAAACTCATTGCAAGATAAAATAAACATACTATAGCGCCGAGCAGCAAATAACTTTGCGTAGCATTAGCCAGTTCGCGGTATGCAGTCGCAAGTTCCCATACGGCTATTGCGAATGCGGTGGAAGTATCTTTGAATAATGCAACGAAGTCGTTCGTCATTGGCGGTAATGCAATTTTAAATGCCTGCGGGAAAATAACTCTACGGAATGCAAGAACCGGTCTCATTCCAAGCGAGTAGGCTGCATCCCATTGCCGTTCATGAACTGCTTCGAAGGCAGAGCGGTAAACTTGAGATTCATAAGCGGCATAATTCAATCCCAATCCAACAAGGGCGGTTAGCCAACCGGGCAAAGAAATACCGATTACAGGTAATCCAAAATAAAGAAAAAGGAGTTGAACCAGAACTGGAGTGCCGCGAAAGAATTCTATATAAATCGTCGTTAAAATTCTTGGTAGTGAGTTTCGACTCATTTGTCCGAGAGCTAAAGGAATACCGAGCAACACTGCAATAAGCATAGCGCCGAAAGCCAGCAGCACGGTTACAAGTGCGGCTTGTGCAAGTTTAATAATTCCCTGTCCCCAGTTAAAAACTTTGTTCGTCATTTTAAATCCAGAGACGTCTGTTTTTAACTTTACCTGCTCATCGTTCCAGATATTCCATTTTTTCAGAATCTTATCTATCGTACCGTTATTAATCAAAGTATCGATTGCAGCGTCAATCTCAACTTTCAATTTGGCGTCTTCTTTTCGGATACCCATAATGTACAATCCGCTGTGGGATGGATTACCTGCTCGACGGAGAGTGGGATTATCGCCAGAGTAGAATAATTCCATCGGGACATCCATTATTACAGCATCTATCCTTCCGAACTCGAGATCCTTATACGCGCCAAGCGGATCGGCGTATGGTTTCACTGGAATTCCTTCCTGTTCAAGAAGTCTTGATGCGGCAGTATTTACAAGGGTTCCAACGGTGTATTGATTTTTTTTGCAATCGGCGAGTGAATCAATCCTCGTTTCGTTCTTACGCACGGTAAGCTGAAGTTGAAAAACATAATAAGGTTTACTGAAAAGAATTTCCCGCGCCCGGTCTGTTGTCGGTTCCAGTCCGTTCAATACAACATCAAAATCTTTGCGATTCAATGCCGGTACAATGTTCTCCCAATCGGTAGGTACAAACTCTGGAGTTTTATGAAGTATCTTAGCAAGTTCTTCTACGATCTCTTTTTCATATCCGATATATTCAAGGGGGTTTTCGGGATTGGAGTAAATGTAAGGAGCGCCGCCGCTTGGGTCGCCTCCCCATCTCAGTGTATTCTGGCTAAAACCGGTGTTTATTGAAAGGAAAAACAACACCAGTGTCGATGTCAATCTAAAAAGTATTTTTA
Source organism: bacterium (assembly GCA_043808235.1). Lineage (GTDB taxonomy): Bacteria > Bacteroidota > Ignavibacteria > Ignavibacteriales > Melioribacteraceae > JAZDFC01. Next base: position 93,752 of record JAZDFC010000073.1, on the reverse strand, counting down.
TCTCTCTACCTCCTTAAAAAAGGTTGAAAAATTACTTGACGAAAATAACTTATAGTTGAAATGAATTCAATAGTTGGAGAAAAATAATAATTGCTGAATGACTGAATTGTTCAATGGCTTTTAAAAATTAGACATATATCCATTCGACTATTCAAAATTATTCGACAGATATTTATTATAATTGCACCAACTCAAATAAAAATTCGGTAGCAACGGAATGAAATATTATATCGGCATTGACGGCGGCGCGACGGAATCCAAATGCGTTGTAACAGATTCCGGATTGAAAATAATTTATTCAACGAAAGGCGGACCAACAAATTTTTTAATCCGCGGAACTGACGAAGTATGCGATAATATTTATGAGTTGGTAAAAAGTTGTATTGAAAATATTTCAATTACCAAAAACGATTCGGTAATTCTTTCAATCGGTACAACCGGCGCCGGGAGGAAGACCGATGTTGATAAATTACATTCGGCGTTAACTGCGTTTTTGCAAACGAAAGGATATGCATTCGAAAATATTCTCATCGAAAGCGATGTTAGGATTGCACTTGAAGGAGCATTTACCGGTGGACCGGGCATGCTGCTTATAGCTGGTACTGGTTCAATAATTTTAGGAAAGGATATGAATGGAAGTATTCATCGCGCCGGGGGATTCGGCAGATTCATAGGCGATGAAGGAAGCGGCTATTCGATCGGGAGAAAAGGACTTCAAGCAGTTTCAAAATACTTTGACGGCAGGGGAGAAGATACATTGCTTGTTCATCTGCTCGTCGAGCAATATAATATTAATGATTCCGCCTCGTTGATTGATTCTGTGTACAACAAAAATTTTGATATCCCATCTGTTACGATGCTTGTTGTTGGCGCTGCAAATAAAAGGGATTCTGTTTGCATGCAAATTTTAGATGATGAAAGTGACGAACTAATTTTGCATGTCGAATGCCTGATGAAGAAACTCGTTGAAGAGAATATCAATCTGTGTTTGATAGGGAGTTTGATCACGAATGAAAATTATTATTCCATTTCGTTCGGAGAAAAGCTGGCGGAAAAATATCCGTTAGTCAAAATAAAAAATCCGGATTATCCGCCGGAGGTTGGCGCAGTGATATTAGCGATGAAGGATATATTGATTAAAAAAGAAATGAATAAAAAAAATCGCCACTGATTACACTAATTCGCACGAATTCTTCTTTTAGTGAAAATTAGTGTAATTCGTGATTGTTCATTTAAATAATTTATTTCATTTCACCCCGTCAATCTTTATAATTGCCCCAACAATATTCCGGATCTTGATGAAAACAAAAAGCGAAAAACGAAATCCCTGGCTGTGGGTTCCTTCCTCATATTTTATGGAAGGATTACCTTATGTAATGGTTATGAGCGTATCGGTGATCATGTATAAAAAACTAAATATATCTAATACAGATATTGCCCTTTATACAAGCTGGCTTTATCTGCCATGGGTAATTAAACCGCTTTGGAGCCCGTTCGTTGATATTATAAAAACGAAAAGAATCTGGATAGTTTTAATGCAGTTAGTTATCGGCGGAGGTTTAGCCGGCGTTGCATTAACTTTACATGCGCCCGATTTCTTCCGGTATTCACTTGCTTTCTTCTGGCTGCTCGCGTTTTCATCGGCGACACACGATATTGCCGTGGACGGATTTTATCTACACGGACTTTCTACTCACGAACAGGCTTTCTTTGTTGGAATTCGAAGTACATTTTATAGAATTGCAATGTTGTCGGGTCAGGGTTTGTTTGTAATGATAACAGGCATTTTGGAAAAATCCAAGGGCAGCATACCCGATGCGTGGTCATATTCTTTTTTGGTAGTAACAGTTGTCTTTATTTGTTTTGCAATATATCATCAAATTATTCTGCCGTACCCGCTTACCGATATTGAAAGAAAAGAAAAGAATGCAAAAATAATTTTTAAAGAGTTTGCCGAAACATTTGTATTGTTTTTCAAAAAAGAAAAAATTTGGTTAATTCTTTTTTTCATTCTCTTTTATAGATTGGGAGAAGCACAACTTGTAAAAATTGCGCCGCCGTTTCTCCTCGATTCGAGAACGGTAGGCGGACTCGGTTTTTCGACCGAAGATGTGGGCTTTATATACGGCACTGTGGGCGTAGCTGCTCTTGTGGTTGGCGGATTGCTCGGTGGATTTATTGCATCAAAGAAAGGATTAAAATTTTGGATTTGGTGGATGCTTGTTGCAATCAATGTTCCGGATATTCTTTATGTTTACATGTCCACTGTTCAACCGGAATCGTTTATAATTGTTTGCTGCTGTGTGGCGATTGAACAATTTGGATATGGAATTGGCTTTACCGCGTTTATGCTGTATCTTATGTATGCATCCGAAGGAAAATACAAAACTGCACACTTTGCAATTGCAACAGGATTTATGGCGCTTGGAATGATGATTCCGGGAATGATAAGCGGTTGGCTGCAGGAACAACTCGGTTATCAAATGTTTTTTGTTTGGGTTTTCGTTGCAACAATACCGGCATTTATTATCACAAAATTTATTTCTATCGATCCTGAATTTGGAAAGAAGAAAACAGCATGATAAAAAAAATTATTTTTTACTCACTAATTTTTTTAACATTCTTTTTTATTCCTGTGGAATACGATATGGATGATTCCTTAAATCCGATTGCCTTCCCATCCCTTTTTGATGTTAATGATACCGATGATGTTTGGGTTGACAATGTCATCTCTAAATTATCCTTGAAAGAAAAAATTGCGCAAATGATAATGCCGTATGCATTTGCAAATGACCCGGTTACAGACAGTACCAACATGAAGCGGCTTGAAAAATTAGTGAGTGAATATAAAGTCGGAGGAATACTTTTTCTCACCGGCGATATCATAAGCCAGGTTAAAATTACTAACAAACTTCAGGAATTATCCGATATACCTTTATTAATATCTGCAGATTATGAAAGAGGTTTGGGGATGCGTCTTTCGGAAGCTGTCATCTTCCCTTACAATATGGCTTTCGGCGCTGCGGGAGATCCGAACCTTTCGTATCTTGCCGGAAAAGCAACTGCGATAGAAGGGCGAGCGCTTGGTGTGCACATTAATTTTGCACCAGTACTCGATGTGAATCATGAATATAAAAATCCAATCATCAACATCCGTTCTTATTCTTCCGATCCGAATTTAATTGCATGGCAGGCGAACTCGTATATTAAAGGGATTAACGATGGCGGGATGATCTCAACAGGAAAACATTTTCCCGGGCATGGTGCAACAAGCATCGATTCGCATTCGGACCTTCCCATTATTCTTGAGAGCCGGCAGATGTTTGATAATGTGGATTTAATTCCGTTCAAAGCAGCAATTAAAAGCGGCGTCCGCGCTATTATGATCGGGCATCTTGAAATTCCGGCGCTTGAATCGACAACAGGATTGCCCGCAACATTTTCCCGTAAAATCACAACAAAACTTCTCCAGGAAGATTTGAAATTTAGCGGACTCGTTATAACGGACGCGATGAATATGTTGTCTATTCAAAAATATTATTCTTCAGAGGAAGCCGGTAAACTCGCGGTTCTCGCAGGCAACGATATTATTTTATTCCCGGTAAATGCTTATTCAACTATCGAGGGAATTTACAATGCAGTAGTTTCCGGTGAGATTCCCGAAGCAAGAATTGATCACTCCGTCCGGAAAATTCTCAGCGCCAAAAAAGGTCTCCATCTTGATAAAAGAAAATATATCGATACGCTCGAAGTTAAGACTATTCTTAATCAAAAATCCCATTGGCGGCTTTCTAAAGAAATCGCGGAAAAATCAATTACGTTATTGAAAGATGAAAAGAAATTATTGCCAATTGATCCGGGTGATTACTATTCTACAGCGGTAATAGTGTTGAGCGATTCAAAAACGGAGAAAGACTATCCCTTTCAAAAACATGTTGAAAATAATTTTAACTATGTTAAATCGACTGTGCTAAATCTGGTTAGTAAAGATGAAGAATATGAATCGGCGTTGGAGCTTGTGAAAAAATCAAAGCTTGTTTTACTGCCGGCATACGTGAATGTAAAAGATTTCAGCGGTTCAGTAGAAATTAACGAAAAGCATCTTGAATTTATAAAAGAAGTAGTCGCTCTTGATAAATCAACTGTAGTAATCAGTTTCGGGAATCCATATATCATTACCGAATTCCCTGAAGTCGGCACCTATCTCTGCGCATATGGCGAGGCTTTCGTTTCCCAGCGAGCGATGTTAGATGCTCTTCTCGGGAGAAATAAAATTTCAGGAACTCTTCCGATTTCAATTCCCGGTACTGAGTTTGATGTGGGTTATGGGATAAGGATAGATAGCAACGGGCTCAATTTCGGAAGCTCAAGTATTGATTCCAACTATGTATTCAATAAAGTTGATGAGTTGATGAACCGGGCAGTTAAAGACAGCGTTTTCCCAGCAGGGGAATTGCTTATTGGTCGCCGCGGAAAAGTAATTTACAATAAAGCTTTCGGCAGGCATACTTATGAGAAAAATTCAAAAGAAACCGAAACAACAGATATCTTTGATCTCGCATCACTTACAAAAGTTATATCTACGGCTTCGCTTGCAATGTTGTTGTATGACGAAGGGAAACTGAACCTTGATCAAAAAGTTATTAGCTATTTACCCGGATTTGATAATCACGATAAAGATAAAATAACAATACGGAATTTATTGTTGCATGATTCCGGTCTTCCGTCATGGATGCCTTTTTATACTACATGCGATAATGCGGAAGAAGTCACAGAAAAAATTATGAATTGCGAACTGAAGTATGCAACCGGGACGGATTTTTTATACAGTGATATTGGAATGATTGTACTTCAAAAAGTTATTGAAAAAATTGCAGGGGAAAGTATTGACAAATTTTTTGATAAAAGAATAGTCAAACCTCTCGGAATGAAAAGGACGATGTTCAATCCACCTGCAAAATTCGGCTACAACATTTTACCAACAGAAAAGGATAATTACTGGCGTAAAACTTTGATGAAGGGAAACGTTCACGACGAAATTGCATATTTACTGGATGGAGTTTCCGGTAATGCCGGATTGTTTGGTACCGCCGAAGATATTGCAAAACTTTTATTTGTGTTGTTGAACGAAGGAAGATTTAACGGGAAACAATTCTTCAAAAAATCTACTGTTGAATTATTTACAACCAGGCAATCAAGCATCAGCTCGCGTGCATTGGGATGGGATACAAAGTCAAAAGGATTTTCGTCAGCGGGAAATAAATTTTCGGAAAACTCATTTGGACATACCGGTTTTACGGGCACCTCAATATGGATTGATAAAGAAAAAGAGTTGTTCGTAATATTATTAACGAACCGTGTTTACCCGACTCGCGAGAATAAAAAGATAATTGATTTCCGCCCGGTACTTCACGATGTGGTTGTTGACGCTGTATCATATGATTTTTGATTTTACTTTAGTCTTTTGATCGAACGATGGATTGGATATTAAAAAATTCTGTGAAAGCTATTCGGTGTCAATATATATTTAATGCGATATTGATTGTCATTGCGGAAATCAGCAATAATATTTATCCTTAGATGTAATTTCTAAAAAGGAATTCGCTTATGACTACGTTAGCAAAAAAATATTTAGATGAAGCCATGCATCTTTCGCTGGAAGACCGGGCTGAATTAGTCGATAAATTATTGATAAGTTTAAATTCTTCAACGCAAAACGAAATCGATGATTTGTGGAAAATTGAGGTTGAGAAAAGAGTTGAGGCTTATAATCGAGGTGATGTAAATACAATCGAGGGAAAAGCAGTTTTTAATGAAATCAAATTACGCTTAAGCAAATGAACTACTCTTTTCATCCACAAGCTCGCCTCGAATTAATTGATGCTGTGGAATATTATGAAAAGCAGCAACGTGGACTTGGGAAAATATTTTTAGAAGAAGTCTATTTTACTGTTAAAAGAATATTAGAATTTCCTAGAGCATGGACAAAGTTCACAAAAAATACACGGCGATGCATCACGAATAAATTCCCATTTGCAATTATTTATCAAATTAGGGAAGATGAGATATTTATTGTCGCAATTAGTCACCTAGCAAAAAAACCGGGATACTGGAAAGATAGAAATTGACGATCAATGATTTTGGTTTTAAGATGAATCTTAGCAGTAATGGAATCTGACAAACGATTTCTTCTTTTAACAGGAGTATGAATTATAAGTGATGGCAGTGGGAATATTGAAAATTATTTTGAAAACATGCCGGTCAAATTCACATCAATTTGTTAGTCAATTTTTCTTTCTCAAAACATTTTAAAATCATTTTCGTCACAATTGATGTAATTGTTATTTTATTAGTGCAAAATTTTAAAAACACTTGAGGAAACTTTGTCTGACGAAAAAATTATTGAAGTTGCCGGACTGACGAAAAAATTCAAATCTCTCGTTGCTGTGAATAATCTAAATCTCAATGTGCACCGGGGCGATGTGTTTGGGTTTCTCGGTCCAAATGGCGCTGGTAAAAGCACTACGATACGAATGCTTCTTTCCTTAATCAAGCCAACTGCTGGCGATATAAAAATATTCGGAAAACCGTTGAACGAAAATCGGAAGGAAATTTTAAGAAAGATCGGAGCAATTGTAGAAAAACCGGATTTCTATTTGTATCTCTCTGCCTACAAGAATTTGGAAATACTTGGGCAAATTGTCGGCACGGATACATCGAAGAAAAGAATAATGGAATTGCTTGAGCTTGTTGGACTTGAAAAGCGATACAAAAGTAAAGTAAAAACTTTTTCGCATGGAATGAAACAGCGGCTCGGAATTGCTCAAGCGCTTTTACATGAACCAGAATTAATTATTTTGGATGAACCGACGACCGGATTGGATCCGCAAGGAATGAAAGAAATCCGTGATTTAATAATTCATCTCAGCAGGGAAAAGGGGAAAACAGTTTTTCTTTCATCGCATATTTTAAGAGAAGTTGAATTGATTGCGACGCGGATGATTATTATCAGCAAAGGTTCGGCAATAGTTGAAGGGAAAGTAACAGATTTGTTGGATTCGGATACTCTGCGTGTTACCGTCGGCGCCGTTAATTTTAATGATGCGCTTGCTGTTATCAGCAATTCGCATTACTCGGAATATGTTAAGGAGAAAGCGCAGAATGAAATAATTTTATCTCTTCATAAGGATGAATTGCCCGGTCTAAATAAATATCTTGTCGAGAATGGAATTCAAGTAAATTCATTAATTCCGGCGCGATCACTCGAAGATTTCTTCTTAAAGATTACGGAGGCAAGCGGTCAATGATTACTCTGATCAAAATCGAGCTCATGAAAATATTCCGCAAGTGGCGGACATATATCGGCTTCCTCGCTCTCGGCGTGCTTATCCCGATTGTTCAAATTGCAATGTATTACGAAGGACAAAATTCAATTGATCATTTTACTCGAAGCCTATCGCAGTCTTTCGTATTTGTCGGAAATCTTTTAAACGGCTATTTCGTCGGCAACTTAATTTTACAGGCGCTGTTTATCCACATACCCTTTCTTATTGTATTAGTCGGCGGTGATCTTCTTGCGGGTGAATCAACCGCAGGCACTTATCGAATGCTCATCACAAGACCGATATCGAGATTCCAGATTATTACATCAAAATATATCGCTGGAATAATTTATACTTTACTGCTTCTCATGTGGCTTGCTATTCTGAGTCTTGGCGTTAGCATTATTATTTTTGGTACAGGACCGTTGGTTGCGCTTCGCGACACACTAACAATTTTTGCAGCAGACGATGTGTTGTGGCGTTTTGGATTTTCTTACGGTTATGCCGCGTTAAGTATGATGACGGTTTTTGGATTAGCCTTCTTGTTTTCATCGCTTGTCGAAAACGCTATTGGACCAATTGTTGCCTCGATGGCGATTATAATTATTTTCATAATAATTTCAGCCCTTCCAATCGAGGCGCTCGATGGAATAAAACCATTTCTTTTCACAAACTATATGGACCGATGGCGGGATTTTATGAATGATCCGATTGATTATCGGGATATATTAAAATCGGCAGCGGTTCTTATAGCCCACATCGTTGGATTTTATTTGATTACGCTTTATTTGTTCATCAAAAAAGATATTTTAAGTTGATACACGGAGATAATGAAATGAAAAAAATATTTTTGTTCCTATTGATTTTCAGTTCGATCTTTGCTCAAGAAAAAGATCCGAATAAAATTTTGGACCAGGTTAAAGAGCGGTTCGATAAAATAAAAGACTATACGGTGGATGCAACAATTATTGTGAATGTTGATTTTTTGAAAGTTCCAAAGTCAACCGCGAAGATTTATTTTAAGCAGCCGGACAAACTGCATCTTGAATCTGAAGGATTTGCGATGCTGCCGAAAGCCGGATTAAATTTTTCCCCCACAAAAATGCTTTCAACTAACCATGATGCAATTTTTGTAAGAACAGAGAACACAAATAACCGGGATGTTGATGTAATCAAAGTAATTCCGTCCGACGATACTTCCGAGGTTATTCTTTCAACATTGTGGATAGATAAGGATGAACATGTTATAATCAAAGTTGAATCAACGACAAAACACGCCGGCACTTTTCAAATGGAAATGAAATACGATGAGACATATAAAATCGGACTTCCGTCGGAAGTAAAGTTCTCATTTAACGTTGCTGATATGCAGATGCCAAAGCAAATGATGCACGATCAAAACAATAATCCAAAGAAAAGAGATGCAGGAATGAAAGGTACTGTTGTGGTGAAATATAAAAATTATAAAGTGAACAGTGGACTATCCGACAAATTATTTGAGGAGAAAAAGAAATAAGCGGAGTTTAATAAATTCATGTAAGATGGTGCCAGGTAAATGTTATTTTCGATCTCGATCCGAATATAATTTTTTCATCTTTGCCTGCGTCTTAACTGCAAAATATTCGTAAATCCTGTCCGGTAATAATCCAATTAATCTCGTTAACGCAACCATGCGCAATGGGAAGTGAATTAAGCGTTTTTCTTTTTGGATTCCTCTAACAATAATTTTCGCCGCCTTATCAACCGGCTGCAAGAAAGGCATGTAGAATTCATTTTTATCCGTCATTGGAGATTTTACAAATCCCGGCTTAACCGTGAGCACTTTTATATTATATGGATTTAATTCAACACGCAAACCTTCAAGCAATTTTGAAAGAGCGGCTTTGCTGCCCGAATAAAAACTGCTGCCGGAATATCCGCGATTATCTGCAAGACTTGATACTCCAACAATCATCCCGTTACTTCTTTGAATAAAATCCGGCAATAATTGTTCAATCCAATAAACCACTCCTAAAACATTCGCGCCGAAAGTCCGTTCCGCTAATTCGGAATTATATTTTTCGATGGGCATTCTCGCGCTTACGCCGGCATTCAAAATCGCGATATCAATTTTTCCGAAGCGGACTTTTACTTTTTCATATGCCGAAGCAACCTCCTCTTTCTTCGATACATCGCACTTGAGTATTAAATATTTTTCCCACGGATAATTATTTTCAGTAACAGTTTTCTCAATAAGTTCTATTCTTCTTGCAACAAGAGCAACCTTAGCTCCATGCTTGAATAGTTCATGAATAAGAGCATTGCCGATTCCGGTTGAAGCGCCGGTGAGTAAAATAATTTTTTCGGAAAGATTCATATTCGCTATACCATGAATTGTTCTAAAAATCATAAATAATAAAAATCAAATTACAAATAAATTTCAAATTCCAACCTCCTCGATGGAGTCAGCGGTGATAAATGAAATTTTCATCTCACTTAGGAAGAAATTAATATTTCACTTCCAACGTGAAAATTTCTTTATAAAGTAGAACAAAATTCTTATCTTGCACAAAAATTATTCCAGAGTTTTTGAACAAAGATTTTATAGAAATAGACGATATTCTAGTCGACAAAGAACTGGCGAATACTAAATTTACCTGTGATTTGGAAAAATGCAAAGGCGCTTGCTGTACTATGGTGAGCGATTTTGGCGCTCCTTTGCTGGAAGATGAAATACCTAAAATTGAAAAAGTTCTTTCAAATGTGTTGAAATACCTTTCGCCCGTGCATCAAAAGGAAATCGAATCTTACGGTTTCTGGGAGAAAAAATCGGGCGAGCTGATGACGCGCAGTATCAACCGCAGGGAATGTGTCTTTGTGTTTTATGAAAAGGATATAGCAAAATGCGCCATCGAAAAAGCATACCGGAACGGTGAATCGGAATTCATTAAACCGGTGTCGTGTCATCTTTTCCCTATACGGGTAAAAGAATTCGGCGGTAAGATATTGAGATACGAAAAATATAGCGACTGTTCCCCCGCTTTGATAAAGGGGAAGAAGACTAAATTAAATATTTTAGATTTTTGCCATGAACCGCTCCTAAGAGCGTTCGGTGAAAATTGGTTCAACAAGTTAAAATCAGTTATTGGTAAGTAATATGCTTTCACTACAACAACGGCTATCTTTACAACAGAAGCTATCGCCGCAGCAAATTCAATATCAAAAATTGCTGCAGCTGAATACATTGTCACTCGAACAACGAATTAAAACCGAGCTTGAGTTAAATCCGATTCTCGAAGAAAATCTTCTTGACGAACAGGAATTAACCCAGGAACAAAATGAAGAATCGCCGGAAGAAACCCGCGAGGAAGAAAAGGAAAAATCCGAGAACGAATTCGATATCGAAGATTATATGAACGATACTGACTTTGAGGAAGTGAGAATTAATAAAAGTCCGGATGATGACGATAAAACATATCCGTTAGCGCCGTCGAAAAGTACTTTGCGGGATAACATTGCTGATCAACTTCACATGCTCGATCTGCCGGAAAATTTAATCATACTCGGTGAGATAATTATTAATAGTCTCGACCTTGACGGATATTTTAAAGATGATTTGCAAAAAATTGTTGACGACCTTGTATTGTTCGAACATATCAATGTTACGTTAAAAGATGCTGAAGAAGTTTTAAAACAAATTCAGACGTTGGAGCCGGTTGGGATTGGATCGAGAAACCTGCGTGAGTGCCTGCTGCTTCAAATCAAGCACGGATCGTTTGATCCTTATTACTCGTATCTTGCTGAGAAAGTTCTTTCCGAATTTTACGATGACTTTGTGAATAAGCGTTACGACAATATTCAAAAGAACCTGGAGCTTAGCAAAGAGACTTTACGATCGATAATAGACCTAATCCAGAAATTAAATCCGAAACCCGGTGAAGGCAACATCGACTCAGCGGAAGCAAACCAGATTACACCGGATTTTATTATAGAGAAAGTCGAGAATAATTATGTTGTTACTCTTAACGAGAGAAGCATGCCGTCGGTTACCATTAGCACAACATACCTCGAAATGATAAACAATAACAAACGTAAACGGAAAATATCGGAACGGGAAAAAGACACTCATAAATTTTTACGGGAAAAATTCGAATCGGCAAAATGGTTTATTGCATCAATCCAGCAGAGAAGGGAAACGCTGCTTCGAATTATGCGCGCCATTCTCGAAAAGCAGTATGAGTTTTTTGAAAACGGACCTAAGTTCCAGAAACCGATGATATACAAGGACATCGCCGAAGAAGTGATGATGGATATTTCCACTATCAGCCGTGTTGTTAACGGAAAATATGTTCAGAGTCCACAGGGAATTCACGAACTGAAATATTTCTTCAGCGAGGGTCTTGCAACGGATTCCGGTAATGAAGTTTCAAACAAGCACATCAGAATTTTAATTAAAGAAATTATTGATGCAGAAACAAAAGACGATCCGTTCAGCGACGATAAAATTGCCGAGATGCTGCAAGCCAAAGGCATCCACATTGCACGCAGAACAGTGGCAAAATATAGGGAACAGTTGAAACTTCCGGTTGCACGACTTCGTAAGGAGTTATGATTTTAGTTTTTGACATTTTGCTGATTGTCTTGCTTTTCGGATTGTTCGGGATCGCGCATTCGTTTTTAGCCTCAGTTAAAATAAAACAAAAAATTACAGAATCAGCTGGTAGTAGAATTGCTTTCTATCGATTATTTTATAACATTATTTCATTCATTCTATTCATTGTTGTTTATGAAATCTCACCCAAACCAGATGTGATAATTTACGATCTCAACCCACCGTTTGATTTGATAATTGTCGGTTTGCAAGTACTTAGTTTTATTGGGATTCTGTGGGCGGGAAGTTTTGTTAATCTGAAGGAATTCTTGGGAATCAGCCAGGTTATACGTTACATGAAAAACGAATACGATACTTCCGAACTCGATGAACATCAACAGTTGATAACGAAGGGACCATTCAAATTCAGCCGTCACCCCATTTACTTTTTCTCGATACTTTTTATCGGTTTGCGACCGACAATGGATTTGTTTTATTTGGTAATGTTTGCATGCCTCACCGTTTACTTTTATGCCGGTTCGTATTTCGAAGAGAAGAAATTAGCTGCGAAATTCGGACAGACGTACATCGATTATCAAAAAAACGTTCCGCGAATATTTCCGATTAAATTTGGGAAATAATATTCATTATTCTATTTATCGTACATCCATTCAGCAATTTATCCATTTAACCATACTGCATACTGCCAGCTTAGCGAAGCAGAACCATCTTCTTTGTCTGTGCAAAACACTGTCCTGAGCTTGTCGAAGGATCATTAACACGTATTTGATAAATATACATCCAGCTTGCGAGATTTTATGCATTGAACTCAAACGAGTAATCGACTTTATTATTCTTCGTTAGATTGAAATGCCAACAAGCAGGTTGTGTGTGTTTATTATTTCACTATCTATTTTATAGTTATACCTCACATCTAAATTAAATTTCCCGGAGATATTATAAATAGTACCTATTCCTAATAAAATTCCGTATGAATGATCAACAAGATTTTCGATGTGTTTTATTTTGTATTCATCAGGTAATTCATTAAAAGAATCATAACTCCACGAAACGCCCGGTGTAGTATATATTTTAGTGCTAATGTAATTATAGTTCAAATCCAAAGATATATAGGGCGATAAAGTAGCATAATCAAAAACATATTGGCAGCCAAGCGAAACCGGGAATACATCATATCCCTTCTTGTGCACATCATACGTTCTTGCTTCGTAGTAGGAAATGCCGTCAATTACAAAATTAGAATTGGTTTTTACGTTATAGGAAATAAGCTGCATAGGATACGAATATCCAATGCCAGCCTTTATATTTATGCCGGTAGTGATATTTGTTTTTAATTCAAGTAGAAAAGCGCCGCCCGATTCCGATAACGTTTCAAAATTAACTCCCCCGTAAACGCCGAAATTAAACTTAGAAAACGGAGAAAAACCGTCACTATCTTGCGCAGATAAAGTATTTAGAGAAATAATCAGTAGGATAAAGACCATCGGCTTCATTTTTAGATCCTTTTATTGTTAAATTATTTTATTTCTGTCGTTGGAACTGTCATTAGAAATATAATATTGAATTAATCCAAAACTGATGCAAAGGGATAAAACTTCCTAAATGAAACGAACTTAATTTTTAAGGATTATAAATTACTTTTGAAAGATAAATATATTATTGTGAATTGAGCAAGTACCATTGTTGAAAACAATGGGGCAATTAATTCGCCCATAAAATTAGTGTAATCCTCTCCATTCTATCTCCTAAATCCTTGTTTTAGTCAGACTCTTATACTCCACCCATTTGGTCTCAAAATTTATTAAGTTTGACCTCTGTAAAATGAACTTGGAGAAATAATTGTCACAGAAAACACGATCAACGACTATACTTGGAATAATTCACAACGGCGAAGCTGCAATAGGCGGCGACGGACAGGTAACTCTCGGCAACACAGTTATGAAAAAGAATTCCGTTAAAATAAGAAAACTTCAAAACGGAAAAGTACTTGTGGGTTTTGCCGGATCGGCAGCCGATGCTTTTACTTTACTTGGAAGGTTTGAAGAAAAGCTTGAACAATATCGGGGCAATGTAAGTCGAGCGGCTACCGAACTTGCCAAAGACTGGCGCACGGATAAATATCTTCGCCGCCTTGAGGCTTTACTCGGAGTTGTATCCGAAGACAAAACGTTTGTTGTATCGGGAACAGGCGATGTAATTGAACCGGACGACAATATAGTTGCGATCGGTTCGGGCGGTATGTACGCTCTTGCCGCTGCAAGAATGCTGCAAAAGTACAGCAGTTTATCAGCAAGGGAAATTGTAACGGAAGCATTAAAAACCGCTTCGGAAATTTGTATTTACACAAATGAAAATATTACTACAGAAGTTATTGAGAAATAATACGGCTTAACTATGAAAAACAATTCAACAAAAAATTTAACACCAACACAAATTGTAAAAGAATTAGATCAATTTATCATCGGGCAGGATGATGCTAAACGCGCTGTTGCAATTGCACTGCGTAACAGATGGCGCCGCCAGCAAGTTAGTGGTGAATTAAAAGAAGAAATTCTTCCGAACAATATTATCCTTATTGGTCCAACGGGAGTTGGTAAAACCGAAATCGCACGCCGGTTAGCAAAACTTGCCGAGGCGCCTTTCGTAAAAGTTGAAGCCTCAAAATATACCGAGGTTGGTTATGTTGGTCGGGATGTCGAATCGATGATACGCGACCTTACCGATCTCGCAGTTACGATGGTTAAATCCGAGAAGACGGAACAAGTGCAGGAAAAAGCGCTGCGTCTTGCCGAAGAAAGAATTCTTGATATGTTAATTCCACCGGTTAAAAAACCAACAGCAAATTCGCAACCAGAAAATCATGAGGACGAAGCATTTCAAAACGAGAAAACACGGGAATGGATGCGGGAGAAACTACGCAAAGGTGAACTTGACGATAAATTGGTTGAGTTCGACTCGACTGCTCCGTCTGTCGGCATGCAGATTTTTGGTCCGATGGGAATGGATGACATGGGAATAAATCTTCAGGAAATAATGAGCACAATGCTGCCGAAGAAAAAGAAGAAAAGGAAAACTCCCATCAAAGAAGCACGGCGAATAATTGAACAGGAAGAAGCTCAAAAATTAATTGACATGGAAGATGTACAGCGCGAAGCGATACGGAGAGTGCAGGAATCGGGAATTGTTTTTATTGATGAGATAGATAAAATAGCCGGAGCCAGCAAAGGACATGGACCGGATGTATCGCGCGAAGGAGTACAAAGAGATTTGCTTCCAATCGTTGAAGGCTCATCCGTTAATACAAAGTACGGTGTTGTTAAAACCGATCATATCCTTTTTATTTCCTCCGGTGCGTTTCATGTTTCCAAACCGTCGGATTTAATTCCCGAACTTCAGGGCAGATTTCCCATTCGTGTTGAGTTAAAAAGTCTTTTGGAAGAAGATTTTATTAAAATTCTCACTATCCCGCAGAATGCATTGCTAAAACAATATTCAGCTCTGCTTGAAACCGAGGGCGTCAGCATAAAGTTTACGGAAGATGCGATAAGAGAAGTTGCCCGCACAGCTGCGCATGTAAATGAGCAGGTCGAAAATATCGGTGCGAGAAGACTACACACAATTTTAACTACGTTGCTCGAAGATATATTATTCGACGTACCGGATAAAATTCCCGAAACCGAAATTGAAATAACCGGAGCTATGGTAAAAGACAAGCTGGATAAAATTGTAAAAGACAGAGACCTGAGTAAATATATTTTGTAAATGATGTTGGGAGTATAGGAATTTTGGTTGTAAAACTTGTTGTGAAATTGCCATTTCTAATTGTAGCAAGCATCCTTTTCCAAAACTGCTCACGAGAAATTGTTAATCTCGATACGGCGAAAGAAATTGTCCGGGAGTATTACGAGAGCAGACAGTATGATGAAGATGTGACCCGGATAATAGATGATGCGAAAGAAAAATTAGATGGAATAAATCCGGGTGACAACAGTGCGGTTGTTTTCGATGTTGACGATACGGCTATCTCAGGTTACGCGTACACTGAAGAAATAGGATTCGGTTACTCACACGAGCATTGGAGAGCTTGGGCTGAGGAAGCCAATGCACCCGCAATCGAACAAGTTAAAGAATTTTACGATTGGCTGATAGAAAGAAACATCCAAGTGATTTTTTTAACCGGGCGAAGAAATGAAGTTTGCAATTTCACTTATAAAAATCTTATAAATGCCGGGTACACAAAATTTGATACACTCATTTGCCGGAACGATGAACAGCAAAAATTGCCCGCAGCTGAATATAAAACTGAAGTCAGAACAGAGATGACAAAACATGGCTACGAAATTATCGCATGTGTCGGCGACCAGGAAACCGATCTTGAAGGAGACTTTACCGGGTTGAAAATAAAACTTCCAAATTATCTTTATCTGACTAATTGAAATGAAAACAGCAATTGTTATTGGCGCAACAGGACTTATCGGAAAAAACTTAACTCGCATTCTGCTCGATGATGAAAGATATTCATTCGTGAAGATTTTTGTGAGAAGATCGTCAGGAGTTGTTCATCCCAAACTCGAAGAACATATTGTTGATTTCGATGAGATCGAAAAATGGAAAGGTGAAATAACAGGAGATGTTCTTTTCTCGGCAATGGGTACAACAATCAAAAAAGCCGGGAGCCAGGCAGTTCAATATAAAATCGATTTCACTTATCAGTATGAATTTGCTAAAGCCGCAGCAGCAAATGGTGTGAGAAAGTATTTACTCGTATCATCAATTGGTGCAGGTTCTAAATCGAAAAATTTCTATCTCAAAATTAAAGGTGAACTCGAAGATAAAATTTCGGAATTATCTCTTAAAAATATCATGATCTTCCAGCCTTCATTGCTAATTGGTGAAAGAGACGAAAAGAGATTTACAGAAGAATTAGGAGCGAAAATATTTTCACCTATAACGGAACTTATTCCATTCTTAAAAAAGTATAGACCTATCAAAGCTGAAACTGTTGCGGAAGCTATGATACGTTCGGCAGCTTTGGACAGCAAAACTAAAGTAACTGTTTATCTATCGGAACAGATACAAAAAGCGGTTAATTCACATTAAACATAAATTGGAGCAATTAAATGGAAGCGACAAAAAATAATTTGAAAGAAGCATTCGCGGGCGAGAGCCAGGCGAACCAAAAATACAAAGCTTTCGCAAAAAAGGCTGAGAAGGAAGGATTTATTAATATAGCAAAATTATTCCGCACTACTGCCGAAGCCGAAAGAATCCATGCCGAGGGACATTTTGCCGCTCTTGAAGGAATCGGAACAACCGCTGAAAACTTGAAAACAGCAATTGCAGGTGAAACATATGAGTTCACCGAGATGTATCCACCGATGCTTGAGCAAGCAGTAAAGGTTGATCACAAAGCAAAACGCATGTTCAAATATGCAATTGATGCCGAAGCTGTTCACGCAAAATTATATCAAATTGCACTCGAAGCAGTTGAACAAGGAAAAGATTTGGAAGTAACAGATTTTTATCTCTGCCCGATTTGTGGACATATTGAATTCGGCAAACCCGAAGACAAATGCCCGATATGCGGAACCGTTGCGGCAAAGTATGTGAAGCTGCAATAAACTTTATTTCTAGTAAAATATTTTTAATCCGGTTGATTAAGTTGGACGATTCATTAACCGGATTTTTTTCCGCTTATTTGTTTCGTGCAACGATTTTTTATAACAAGCACTATTTTGACATTAGAAATTGAGTTTGTTATGTTTGTAACGGATGCAATAAAACTTGAGGAGGCATTATGGTATCCAGGTATTTTTTATTCGTTGTAACATTTCTTCTAATTTTTCAAAATCTATTTGCACAGAATGCATATATTGAAATAAAATTTGATGTCTATACCTATCCTGATACAACCTGGTACCACTCACATTTAATTTGCGGGCTCGATATGTCAGCGACTGATGGTATTGATCAAAAACTTGGCGAATGGGAATTACCGCCCATGTCTCCCGGAGGAGATGTGAGATTTGAAATACCCAGTGCTGATGAAGGCGAGTCTTATAAGGATATTAGAGACATCGATTCAAGCGGATATCAAAACATCCAGCATAGGATATGGACTGTAAATAACTATGAGAGTAGTCAAGGCTATATTTTACTTTGGGAACTTCCAGAAAATGTTAGTATGAATATAAGAGATGTAATAGATGGGCAATATCTGAATGAAAATTTTTCCGCCGGCAAATGCAGCATAATCCTTCCGCATTATTTTTCGTACGTGTTCCTTAATGTTGAATACACTTATGACACTTTTATGGATGTTACACCTAAAAGCCTTTTGTTACCAAAGACTGCAGGTCATGCTGATTTAATTGTACAATTTTCTAATTCTTTCCCTGTGCGTTGGCATGTTGAAAACACTGCGGAATGGATTGAATTTGGGGATGGAGATTCCGGTACGGGCAGCGGTACTTTTTCAATCAATTATCCGGAAAATTCTAACACAACTCCGAGAACAACGATTCTAAAATTAGTTGCAGAAAACGGGAGATTACTTCGATCCACTATTGATATTGAGGTAAGACAATTAAAAAATCAAGTAGTTGGTTTGGAACAAGAAAAAAATCAATATCCATCTGTCTTTGAATTATCTCAAAACTATCCTAATCCGTTTAATCCGAATACAAATATAAAATATCAAATTCCATTTGTAGAGACGCCATATATGGCGTCTTTACAACATGTGACGTTGAGAATATTTGATTTACTCGGCAGGGAAATATCAACATTGGTTGATGAATACAAATCACCCGGCTCGTACGAAGTTGAGTTTGACGGATCCAACCTGCCGAGCGGCATTTATTTTTGCAAAATGTTCGCCGGAGATTTTACCCAAACCATCAAACTGGTTTTAATGAAGTGAGTTATTCGGAATAAAATTATCAAGCCGTCCCGCCTAAAACAGGACGGCTTTTGATTTTTAGAATCCTTGATTGAACTGCTGAAATTGATTGATGAATTGTGAGAAGAAAGCGCCGAAAATAATAATCGCGATTACCATTAAAGCGAGTGAAATGATAGTTACTATTCCCCATACCATAAAAAATAATCTCAATTTTTCGTAGGCTACTACAAGATGCTGGTAATTCTGCGTCATCTTTGCATTAGTAATATTTGAGCCTGCCTGGAATAGCACAATGCCGAGCCAGATAGGAAGCCAGGCCACTATAATTCCGACAATTGTAAGGCAATATAAAGCGCCGACGATAATACCCAATATACCGAGAAATTTTGCCCAGCCTGCCATCCCGGTACTAACATTAAGAAGTGTATCGAGATAACCTTTGTAGTTTATTTGTTCTGTTGGATTTAACTGGTTTTCTTCCATTTCAACCTCTTGTTTTGTGTAGAATTAATTTATAATGGTTACTTACAAAAAAACTTGATGCAAGTTAACAAACTGAGTAACGTTTTTAAAATATAATTTTCAAAATAATTATGGATTTGATTTTTAATTCATTAGTGGGAATTAGTGAAATTCGTGGCGTAATCTTTTAGGAACCATCTTGAGTTTTTACACAAAAGGTAATATATCCGGTTCAGTGGTAAAATAAAGTTATAAAAGTAGTCCCATTTATTATCTCTCTCATAACAATCGAATTTGTTTACCGTCTAAACGAGCGCTAAACAATCTTTTAATTATTTTTGGAGAAAGGAGTATGAGCTTAATTCGTTATTTATTTTCACTATTATTGGTATTAATGCTAATAAGTTCAACATCAATTGCTGGTAATCTTGAAGTCGGAAGAACATATCACGGATTCAAGTTGCTGGAAAAACGTTTTGTAAAAGAAGTAAATGCTGAGTGTTATTACTTCGAGCATATCAAAAGCGGCGCTCGTGTTTTCAAGATCGCATCCGACGATCCGAACAATACATTTAGTATCGCATTCAAAACTGATCCCGAATCCGATTACGGTACACCGCATATAATGGAGCACTCGGTATTGAACGGATCGAAGAATTATCCCGTAAAAAGTCCGTTCGATGTTCTTTCCCGCGGTTCTCTCAACACATATATGAATGCCTGGACTGGAGGTGATTTTACCTGTTATCCGTTCGCAAGCATGAATGAAAAAGATTACTTCAATTTAATGAATGTTTACCTCGATGCGGTTTTCAATCCTCTGATTTATTCAGATCCCCGTATTTTTAAGCAGGAAGGTTGGCACTATGAATTGGAAAGTCTTGACGCGCCCCTTGTTTATAAAGGTGTTGTTTATAATGAAATGAAAGGTTCATACTCAAATCCTGTGCGCGTACTGGGACATTATGAATACAAGAATTTATTCCCTGATAACGGTTATAATTTTTCATCAGGAGGGTATCCTCCATTGATTCCTAAATTAACGCCTGAAACGTTTCTCAATTTCCATAAAAAATATTATCACCCGGTTAATAGCCATATCGTCCTTTACGGTAATGAAGATATAGAGAAAGAATTGGAATTCATCGATGCGAAGTATTTATCGCATTATGACAAAGCCGAACGTCCGAAAAGTTTTCCGCTTCAAAAACCATTTGGAAAAATGAAAGAAGTTACTGAATATTACCCGGTAACAGAGGGCAGCGATACTCAGAATCAAACTTATCTCGCATTAAATTATGTTACAGGAAAAAATTCCGACCGTGCCACAACTATGGCAATGTCGATTTTAGCCGACCTTCTTGTAAATCAAGAAGCTGCGCCGATTCGTCTCGCTTTGCAGGAAGCAGGAATCGGGCAGGATGTAAGTGCGTCTCTCGATGAGAATCAGCAGAATATTTTCCAGATAATTGTACAGAATGCTAATCCCGGCGACAAAGAAAAATTTTATAATATAGTTATCGAGAAGTTAAAAGAAGTAGCAGAAAAAGGTCTCGATAAAAAATCAGTTGAAGGTGCAATTAATAGAACAGAATTTGGATTACGCGAAGGCAACGACGCTCAAAAGGGTGTTACTTATAATTTCCAAATTTTGCCGGGATGGTTTTTTGCAAATGATCCTTTCTTGACTCTCGAATATGAAAAACCATTGGCAAAAGTTAAAACCGCACTCGAGACAAATTATCTTGAATCGCTGATTCAGTCGGAATTACTGAATAACAATCACTCATTGTTATTAGTGATGGAGCCGAAGCCGGGATTGGAAAAGGAGAATACAGCTAAAGTTGAAAAGGAACTTCAGGAGTATAAAGCATCTCTATCCCGGGAACAACTTCAGAAAATTGTTGACGAAACAAAACAATTAATTGAGTTTCAAAAACGCGAAGATACACCGGAAGCTCTCGCGAAGATGCCGCTTCTCGAAAGATCGGATATCAATCCGAAAGCTCAGTGGTATTCTGTTGAAGAGAAAAAGGTTGGCGATGTACCGGTTCTATTCCATGAGGATTTTACGAACGGAGTTGTTTACGGCAGATTGATGTTTGATATGAGAACTCTTCCGCAGGAATTAATTCCGTATGCAGCATTGTTAACGGATATACTTGGAAGTCAGAATACGGAAAATTATTCTTTCGGCGATCTCGACAAAGAATTAAATATTCACACCGGCGGATTTAATTCGTTTCTAAATACATATCTCGAAAGACAGGATGATTCTAAACTGATTCCGAAATTTATTGTCGATTCAAAAGCAACCGGGCCGAAAGTTGAGAAGATGTTTGAATTAGTAAGCGAGATAGTTAACAAAACCCGTTACCAGGATGTTGATAGACTAAAAGAAATTATTACGCGGTTGCAATCACGACTTGATGCACAGGTAAAACAAAACGGTTACGGATTCGCCCGTACAAGGATATCTTCGTATTTTACTAATAACGGAATATTCAATGAGTTAACCGGCGGAATTGAATACTATCGTTTTGTAACCGAACTTGCAAACAGTTATGATCAAAGATCGAAAGAGATTAGTGATAATTTAGCAAAAGCTGCCGCGCTTCTTTTCAACAAAAATAATCTCATGGCGCTTGTAACTTGCGGAAAGAATGACGCCGAACTTTTTATGAAAGAGTTCGACAAGATGACTTCATCGTTGCCGGCAAATAAAGTTGAATTGACAAAATGGAATCTGAGTCCGCAAAAGAAAAACGAAGGATTTTTAACGGCTTCGAAAGTTCAATATGTCTTTAAAGGATACGATTTTAAAAAACTTGGTTATGAATGGAATGGAAAAATCCGTGTTCTCGATCAAATAATTTCTACCGATTGGCTGCAAAATCAGATTCGTGTAATCGGCGGCGCATACGGCGGAATTAGCAGTTTCTCGCCATCGGGGTTTGTTTATTTCTCGTCATACCGCGATCCTAATTTAAAAGAATCGTTAGACAATTATGATGCAACTCCAGATTATCTTGCCAAACTCGAAGTCGAAGACAAGGAAATGACACGATACTTAATTGGAACGGTTGCAAATCTCGACAATCCTTTTACTGCTCAACAGAGGGGGAATGTGGCAGTAAGGAACTTTATAGAAAAGATGACTTTGCAGGATGCACAGAAGGATCGCGATGAAGTATTGGCGACCACTTTAAAAGATGTAAAAGAAATGAAAAAGATGGTTGCAGATATTATGGCTCAAAATAATTATTGTGTTTATGGCAGCGAAGAGAAAGTTAATGCGAATAAAGATTTGTTTGAAAAGGTAGTTACCCTCGATAATAAATAAATTATGTAAGTATTTAATCGTGAATGTAAAGGGCGCTGTCCACCGGCGCCTTTTTATTTTATCAACAACATTTTGCCTGTTTTGTTGTTACCTTCAAAAAGTAATCGATAATAATAAACTCCGGAAGAATATTTGCCACCATTCCAATTTAGCATGTAAGTTCCAGCGTAATGGAATTTATCAATCAGGACATCGATTAATTGTCCAAGGGTATTATATATTTCCAATCGTGCATTACCTTTATTGGGGAGAGAATACTTTATTGTAGTAGTCGGATTAAATGGGTTAGGATAGTTTTGAAACAAGGCATGATTTTCAGGAATACGTGCCTCATCATCCTCCATATCTAATAGTTTACCATATACTACACCATCAATTATTGCTGCTGTTAGAATTGCAGTCGATCCTTCATTCCATATTTCAATACAACCGTATTTATCCGCGACTATTTCATCAACAAAAAATTCAAGATACTCGATTCTACGCGCCATTACGGTATCCCCGAATATTATCGCCCATGAAGAATCGTCTAAATGCGCATTATAAGGTCCGGGGAAGTATCCATTCTTCCAAGTAAAACGATATGATGAATAAACTGTATGATTGGGCGCTTCGAGACTGTCAAGTAATAACTCTTCATTAAAAATTCCATCATTGTCAATATCCTCATAATCAAGCATATAGGTAGCTGAAAGAATGCCGTCGTTTCTTTCCATTGTATATAGATAAATTGCTTGATGATTGAGATTATATATATGGTAATCGATTTTCTTAAAGTATATAATGGAATTGATAACTGTATCTTTAGAAATATTTCGAAAGATAGGTCCATCTTCTCTTGCGTACTGCCACAAATCGCCAACATGCAGCGGATTATATTCATGCTGCTGCCGGTAGTAATTTTTCTTAAAACTCTCCGGCACGTCTTCAAGGTAGGTTATACCCTGAGCAAATAAATTAACTACGTAAACAAAAGTAAAAACAAATATGAGTAATGATTTCATTTTACTCCTTTAGTTGTTATAAAAAATGGTTTTGCGGAAATTAATTCATAGCAGCCTCCGTAATGAGTTTGGGGATTTGTTATTTGATTTGTGTTGTTTGTATTTTTTTCATTTATGGAATTAGGCCTATAGCCCGAAGAAATAATTCCGAAATATTTTCGTTATAATTTTAAGAAAAGAAGTCTGGTTTGTCAATTACAATTAAAATATGAATACAACATCTATAGCTTATTTGTAACTCGAAGCGCGAATGGCAGTTCTTTTTGTGTAAAAGCTTCGAGGAAAATAGTCTTGTTTATTTTTATTTGTCGAAGCTCTCGCCCGCCAAAACAACTACTTTCGCTTCGACTTACTAATGCAAAAAAACACATTACTTTCAGTATATTTGCACCTAAATTTTTATAAAATTCTTAGAGTTATTAATGCACCCGAAAAACTTAGCAGATATTCCCAAGGCCTATAACCCGAAAGACGTTGAAGACAAATGGTACAAGTACTGGTACGACCACAATCTATATCATTCAGAAGTTGATGAGACAAAGAAAGCCTATACAATTGTAATCCCGCCGCCGAATATTACCGGCATACTTCATATCGGGCATGTTTTGAATAACACGCTGCAGGATATTTTTATTCGTTTCAAAAGGATGAAGGGATTCAATTCTTGCTGGGTGCCTGGAATCGATCATGCATCTATTGCAACGGAAGCGAAAGTAGTTGCGTTATTGAAAGAGCAGGGAATAACAAAAGACAATCTTACGCGCGAAGAATTTTTAAAACATTGCTACGAATGGAAAGAAAAATACGGCGGAATTATTTTTCAACAGCTTCGCAAACTCGGGGTAAGCTGCGACTGGCAGCGTGAACGCTTCACGATGGATGATCATTATTATAAAAAAGTAATCGAAGCGTTTGTCCAATTATACAAGGAAGGATTGATTTATCGTGGTTACAGAATGGTTAATTGGGATCCCGCATCGAAGTCGGCTATTTCCGATGAAGAAGTTTATTACAAAGAGATGCAAGGTAAGCTCTGGTATTTCAAATACCCGGTGAAGGATTCCAATGAGTTTGTTGTCGTTGCAACCACACGTCCCGAAACAATGCTTGGCGATACAGGTGTTGCAGTTAATCCGGAAGATGAGAGATACAAACATATCATTGGTAAAAAAATTCTTCTTCCAATTGTCGGAAGGGAAATCCCATTGTTCGCCGATGAATATGTTGACAAGGAATTCGGAACCGGCGCGGTAAAAGTAACGCCGGCGCATGATGTAAATGATTATGAGATGGGAAAACGTCACAATCTTGAGTTCGTAAACATTTTTAATGAAGATGCCTCGACGAATAAAAATGTGCCTGAGGAATTCCAAAATCAGGATAGATACGAAGTTCGCAAAAAAGTTGTTGCGAAGTTTGAAGAACTCGGCTTGCTTCATAAAATAGAAGACTACACAAACAAAGTCGGTTACTCGCAGCGTGGACATGTACCTATCGAGCCGTACCTTTCCGAACAGTGGTTTATGAAAATGGAGGACTTAGCCAAACCTGCTCTCGAAGTTGTGCTGAACAGCGAAGTGAATTTCCATCCCGAACATTGGGTAAAAACATACGAGCATTGGATGGGCAATATCCGTGACTGGTGCATCTCGCGTCAATTATGGTGGGGGCATCGCATCCCGGTTTGGTATCACAAAGAAACAAATGAAATTTATTGTGAAGTAAATCCTCCCGCAGACATTGAAAACTGGCGGCAGGATAATGATGTTCTCGATACATGGTCTTCAAGCTGGCTGTGGGCGCAGGATGTTTTTACAAATGAAAAGGAACAAAGATATTATCATCCGACGGATTTACTCGTAACAGCTCCCGATATAATTTTCTTCTGGGTTGCGCGAATGATAATGGCAGGAAAACATTTTCTGAATGAAATACCTTTCCACGATGTTTATTTCACGAGTATGGTTCGCGATGTTCAAGGAAGAAAGATGAGCAAGTCGCTTGGCAACTCCCCCGATCCGCTTGATCTGATTGATGAATACGGCGCAGATGCACTGCGCTTCACGATGACGTACATTGCCCCGCTCGGGCAGGATGTTCACTTCAGTAACGATATGGTTGACATCGGAAGAAACTTCGCAAATAAAATGTGGAATGCAGGCCGCTTCATATTAATGAATGTCCAAAACATCAAAGTTGATCCGACATTGAAAGATGCTCATATTGATTTTACGGACAAATGGATTTTCTCCCGCTTCAATAAAACAATAAAAGAATATAGCGAAGCGTTAGATCGATTCGATGTAAATGCCGCATCCAAAATTGTTTACAGTTATGTATGGAATGACTTCTGCGATTGGTACATTGAATTATCTAAGAACAGATTGTACCAGGGCAGCGATGAAGTAAAATCGGCTGTGTTAACAAGAATGGTTTTATTGTTTGAGGAAATGATGAAACTTGTTCATCCGTTTATGCCGTTCATCTCGGAAGAAATCTGGCAGTTGTTCGATGAACGCAAATCCGGCGAAAGTATTTCGATAAAATCATTCCCGGAATTTGATGAAAGCCAAGTTGATGAAACAGCGGAAAAAGAAATCGAGTTTGTGCAGGAAGTTGTAACTGCAATTCGGAACATCCGCGGTGAGATGAATATTCCGCCATCAAAAGCAATTAGTCTTTATTTGAAAACAGATAAACTCACGGAAGATCAACAGCGATATATCAAATCACTTGTTCGTGTTGAGGAATTGTTTGTTGATCCCGAAATTAAAAAACCAAAAGCGAGCGCATCGGCAGTGGTTAAAGGCTGCGATGTCTTTATCCCGCTCGAAGGATTAATTGATGTTGAACTCGAAAAGAGTCGAATCGAAAAAGAAATTGCACGGCTTGAAGGATTGCTGAATGGAGTAACAAAGAAGTTATCCAACGCAAATTTTGTTGATAAAGCGCCCGCGGATGTAGTTGAGAAAGAAAAGATAAAGAAACATGATTGGGAAATTTCGATTGGCAAGTTGAAATCAATTCTGGAAGATTTGACTTGAGAAATCATTTTATCATTATAAAAAGATATCTTTAAAATGCAGCAGTTTGAAATTGAATTCGAACAAAAAGAACCGTTGTTAAAAAAAGCATCATATATTTCCCGGTTGAAAGAATTATCGCGCATCGATCTTAGTTTTATCGGGAAGAACGGACGTATTCCATTACATAATGTTCATTCGTTCCCGGCAAAATTTCCACCTTTACTCCCATATACATTTATCAACGAGTTAACATGTGAAAATGAAATAGTGTTGGACCCCATGATGGGTTCATGCACAACATTAATTGAAGCGCTTAGATTGAACAGAATTGCTTACGGATGTGATATTGATCCTCTTACGGTTTTACTTGCAGAAGCAAAACTTAATTCTGTGGAGGCGGTGGATATTGCGAGCTACGGGAAATCAATTGTTAATAAGGCGTTTGTAAATCTTCAAAAGTGTAAAGCCAAAATTGAAAAACAAATGGAGGAATACTTTGACGGGAAGACATACGATTTTATTAATTATTGGTTCAAAAAAGAAACTCAATTGGAACTATTTTCTCTTGCGCTGCAGATTAACGCGCTGAAAGATGTACATTTGAAAAATTTTCTAAAACTAATATTCTCCTCAATAATCATCACAAAAAACGGCGGCGTATCTTTGGCTACAGATCTGGCGCATACGAGACCTCATATTGCCAATGGGAAGTCTATTCCCTCGGCTTTTGAAGAGTTTAATAAAAAATTATCGTCAATAATGAAAAGTTATACACCTCTCGCAAATCGGAATTTTAAAATATTTCGGACATTAGCGCAGCATATTCCTATTGAAGATGGAAGCGTTGATTTGATAATCACTTCGCCTCCTTATGCAAATAATGCAATTGATTATCTGCGCGCCCACAAATTTTCGTTGGTATGGTTCGATTATTCTCTTGATGATATCTCGAATATCCGCAAGGAGTTTATCGGAAGTAATTCCGTTATAAAGGATAACTCAATTCCATTGCCAAAGGATTGTCTGAAGATCATCGATGAGGTTAAATCTGTAGATTCGAAAAAAGGGGAATCACTTGGAGTTTATTATACAGAAATGGCTGATGTAATTGAAGAGATGTATAGAACTATAAAAAAGAATAAAGCTGCAATAATTGTCGTAGCGACTTCAATTATAAAAGGGATTGATTCGCAAACACATAAGTGCCTTGCCGAGATTGGAGTTCAAAAGGGATTTAAGCTGATCGGGATAAATGAAAGACAATTAGATAGAGATAGGCGAATGATGCCAACACGCTGGAAGCGCGACGAAACTTCTCAAATAGAATCTCGAATGCATGAAGAGTATGTAATCATTTTCCAAAAATAGATGAGGACAGAATGAACTTCGAGCAATTGCGTAAGGAATATCATCAAGAATTAAGTAAATCAATTTTACGGATTGACTCTAACGGGATACCAACAAATTGCGATAAACACAGCGATATCAGCGTGTTCCTTGCCCGCACCATCATTGATATAATTGGAAAGTCGGATGATGTTTCCCGTTCTTCCGGTCAAACATCAGGAAAAGTGTTCGAGACAAAGACGAAAGATTATTTACAAAAAGCTTTTACTCTTTTATTACATCTACGTCCGGGCAAATGGCTTTTTGAAATTGGAAAGAGAATTGAAGAGTTTGAACAATACTCCCACTTATCGCTTTTATCCGAAGCCCTTGAAAAAAACAATGAATTACGAGCGGCTCTTGGAGATTATTTAATTCATCCCGATATCATCATCGGGAGAAAACCAATCGAAGATACCGAAATAAATTGTCAAAAAAGAATCATTTCAAAAAAAGCGAGAATTGCCAGCTTTTCACCAATAAGAATAGAAAACTCAACGAATCCTATACTACATGCGAGTATTTCGTGTAAATGGACAATTCGAAGTGATCGATCTCAAAATGCCAGAACCGAAGGATTGAATCTTATCCGCAATCGCAAAGGACATACCCCGCATATTGTGATTATTACTGCTGAACCATATCCGCAGCGGATTGCTTCCTTAGCCCTCGGTACCGGCGATATCGATTGTGTTTATCATTTCGCATTACATGAATTAAATGATGCTGCTGCCCTTCTGAAAAATGAGGCTGTTATTGAGACTCTTGATTTAATGGTGAAGGGAAAACGTCTCAGAGATATTAGTGATTTACCTTTTGATTTAGTAATATAAAGAAGCAAAAACGCCCTTCGTTCAAATGATAATTAAAGAAATCCTTGTATGAATTTCATCAGAACAATATTCTGGAACAGCGACGAGCAGCGAATCAAAGCGTTCTGGCGGCTTGGTCTTCAGTTTGGATTGATGTTTATTGTGCTGATGGCTGCAACAATTATATCCCTTCCTGTCGATGATTATTATATCCGTAAGTTAGTCCGGGAATTATTAACTGTTGTTTTTGTTATCGGACTGATTTGGATGTTTGCTCAACTTCCGGATAGAAGAAAATTTACGGATTTCGGTTTTCACTTTGATAAGAATTGGGTATGCGATTTTGGTTTTGGCTTTTTACTCGGGTTTTTACTTTTCGTTTTCGTGTTTTTGTATGAGTTATCTGCGGGACTTGTTGAAGTGCAAGGATTTTTTTATCACGATGAGCATTTCTCTTTCCCAATTCATTTTGCGATTAGTTTTTTTGTTTATTGTTCAATCGGGATTGTTGAAGAATCTTTCTCACGCGGCTATCAATTAAAAAACATTTTAGAAGGACTTTCGTTTCCGCAAATCAATCCGAAGATAACTGTTGTAATTTCTGTGATTGTTGTTTCATTTGTATTTGGATTTCTTCATGGCTGGAATCCGAATGCGTCGCTTATTAGTTCAGTCAACATTTCGTTCATTGCCGTTCTTTTTGGATATGCTTACCTAATACGCGGCTCGCTTGCTCTTCCGATTGGCTTGCACATATCATGGAATTTTTCGCAGGGAAATATTTTTGGTTACCCTGTTAGCGGTGTGGGAACAGATGTCTCAATAATAAAGACAAAAGTAACCGGGGCTGAGGTATGGACCGGCGGGGATTTTGGTCCGGAAGCCGGACTAATAATTATTGTCGCGATTTTAATCGGTCTTGGTTTAACATGGCTTTACCATAAAAAAAGATACGGTACGGCAAATATCAATTATAGTTTACTATTTTACTCTAAAGAAAAATCTTCTTTGTTGTGATTACATCCGGAAGGATGTTCTATCAAATATTATTTTACTACAAACGGTAATGTAATAATGAGAACCGGTTCACGAACAAGAATAATTAATATTTCCCTCGAACTGTTTTCCGAAACAGGATTTGCAAATACATCCGTTCGGGAGATAGCACGCGAGGTTGGTATGCGGGAAAGCTCGCTTTACAACCATTTTAAATCGAAAGACGAAATCCTTGCTGAAATAATAGCTGCTTACAAAGCATATAAATCGGAAAACACTATTGTTACCGACGAACTTTTAGCCAGACTTGAAGATCCATTGATATTTCTTCATCAGCTTGCGGATAAATTAGTGAGAATCTGGAACACGGATTACGAAAAAAAAATATTCCGACTTGTATTGATGGAACAATTTCGCGAGATAAATGGGAAGAAAATTTCAGCCGGCAGTTTAATTGATGATATCCGATCGATACTCTGGATGATTTTTGATGAACTGATTCAATATAGAGTTGTAAAGCAATGCAATCCGCAGCTTTTAACCAATGAGTTTCTGCACCCGTTATTTTTTATCCGGCTGGAACTATTAACTACCGATGAGAATAAATTAAGCCATGCTCTTGATCTGACGAAGAAGCATGTGGATTTTTTCTGGGAATCAATTAAGGTGTCATAAATATTTTATGGAACTACAGGTAATATTTCCGTCATGCGAAGATATAATATCAGCCCATCAGAAGATTAAAAATCAAATTCATAAGACACCGGTTTTAACTTCGCAAAGCATAAATAAAATTGTTGACGCAAAATTATTTTTCAAATGCGAGAACTTTCAGAAAGTAGGAGCTTTCAAATTCCGTGGGGCAAGCAATGCCGTTTTGTCTTTGAACAAAGAAGGGTTGAAAAACGGAGTCGCAACTCATTCATCGGGAAATCATGCCGCGGCGCTTGCACTTGCCGCCGGAATGTTAGGGGCTAAAGCATTTATTGTAATGCCTCGAACAGCACCGCAAATAAAAAAGAATGCGGTAAAGGAATACGGTGCGGAAATTACTTTTTGTGAACCCACTCTGCAATCCCGCGAAGACACTCTTCAAAAAATAGTTAAACGGACAGGCGCAACGGTTATTCATCCATACAATAACTATAAAATTATTGAAGGACAAGCAACTGCTGCCAAAGGATTGATTGAAGAAGTCGAAAGTTTAGATTTCATTATTGCCCCGGTTGGTGGCGGTGGATTGCTAAGCGGAACAGCTTTATCGGTAAAATATTTTTCCGCAAACACAAAAGTAATCGGAGCTGAGCCGGAAGGCGCCGATGACGCATTCCGTTCAATTCGTGATAATAAAATTTATCCTTCCGTAAATCCGCAAACTATATGTGATGGATTGTTGACTTCGCTTGGCGATAAAACATATCCGATTATTAAAAATTTTGTCGAGGAAATTATTACTGTTCCAGATGAACTTGTAATCCAGGCAATGAAATTGATTTGGGAAAGAATGAAAATTATCATTGAACCTTCGGCGGCAGTTACTTTGGCTATTGTAATTAAAGAGAGAAATAAATTCCAAAATAAAAAAGTGGGATTAATCCTTTCCGGCGGAAATGTCGATTTAACAAAACTTCCGTTTAAATCTTTTTAAAAATAAAAGGGCTGCTCTTTCGAGACAGCCCATAGTCCACACCAGTATCGAGCTATTTCACCTTAATCTCTAATTCCTTCGGCTTGGCTTCTTCGCTCTTTGGAATATTGATATGAAGCTGACCGTCTTTGAATTCTGCTTCTATCTTATCTTCCTTTACACTTTCTGGCAATGTAAAGGATCTGTAGTATTTGCCGAAAGTTCGTTCAACTCTGTGAAACTGTTTTTCCTTAGTTTCTTTTTCATATTTTCGTTCACCACTAACGCAGAGTTGTCCGTCCTTAATTGTAAGCTTCAGGTCTTCCTTTGTTACACCGGGCAAATCGAGCTGCAGCATGTATTTATCTTTATCTTCCGAAATATCTGCAAGCGGACTCCATACTGCATTTTCATACGCTTCATCAACTTCTTTACTGCGGCTCATTCCAAACCTGTTTTCAAACTGGTGGAACATTTTGTTGAATTCTCTCTCGATGTTAACGAGATCACGAACCGGGTTGAATCTTACAAGTGTCATTTTATATCTCCTTATTTTGTTATTGTTTTTTTGTGTGCTATATAAGTTCGTTGATACAATAACAACCGGTGTGCCAGTAGGTTTTTATGGCTGTAAGCTATTTGAAAAAAAAGACTTAACGCTTTTTATTTTGGAATTTCAACGACTGGAAATATAATCAGAATATTTGCCATGATGACGCACAAAGAAATTTGTTGTGCCGTAAATCCCCACATCATGACAAAAATGTGGCAATCTTATTTTTAAAAATCTATTCTTCATTCTTCCCGCATTCAATAGAATATTCATTTCTGCCAATAATTATTTCGGTATTTTTGTTTCAAATGATTTCCCAAAATAATTACCTCAATTTTTTATGAAGATACGATTCTTAAGTAAACGAATAACGAAAACAAATATTAAGTTATTTCTGATTTTCATTTTGCTCTCACTATCCTTTGCATCAGCACAGCAGAAGCGACCAAAAGTTGGATTGGTACTTTCCGGTGGAGGCGCGCGGGGACTGGCTCATATTGGAATCTTAAAGATGATCGATTCACTTCAAATTCCGATTGACTACGTTGTCGGAACGAGTATGGGCGGAATTATCGGAGGATTGTACGCGGCAGGTTATTCTGGAAATGAAATTGAAAAGTATGCACTCGAATCGGATTGGACGGAATTATTTTTGGATCAGCCTCCGCGCGGTCGCATACCATACTTGCAGAAAAAGGATGATGGAAAATTCCAGGTTGAATTTGGAATGAAAGGGTTTACACCGGTAATTCCGGGCGGATTAATTTATGGTCAAAATGTATTGTTGAAGTTTTCGGATCTCACATCGTCGATTGCATCAATAAAAAATTTCGATAATCTTCCCAAACCATTTCGCTGCGTCGCCGTTGATTTGATTACCGGTAACGAAGTTGTTTTAAAAGAGGGCTCGCTGGCAAAGGCAATGCGAGCTACAATGGCTATCCCGACTGTCTTTAGTCCGGTAGAATGGGGAGATTCGCTTCTTATCGACGGAGGCGTTCTCAATAATTTTCCGGCAGATGTGTTAAAGACAATGGGCGCTGAAATCATTATTGGAGTAAATGTCGGCACTCCCTTGAGACAAAAGGAAGAACTGAACTCTATTGTTTCAATCCTTGAACAGACAATGGTACTCACAGATTATGCAAAACAGAAAGAGAACAGCAAATACTGTGATTTGCTCATCCGGCCTGAAC
Organism: bacterium; assembly: GCA_043808235.1. GTDB lineage: Bacteria > Bacteroidota > Ignavibacteria > Ignavibacteriales > Melioribacteraceae > JAZDFC01. The sequence continues at coordinate 60,530 of JAZDFC010000073.1, read as the reverse complement.
TTGGTGATTATTCTACGGCAGATTTTGATGCTGAGAGAGTTTCGGAAATTATCCGTCTTGGAAAGGAATCTGCCCAATTAAATAAAATGCAGTTGATTGAAATAAGGCAGAGGCTGCAAGGAAATATTATTAATGCTACACTTGTAAATTCATTACTCACTGACGGAACTGTGGTTGAGAATATTATCATCTCGGGAAACCATTTATACACAACCGAATATTTTTACAACTTGATGGACATAAAACCGAACGATACTTTGAACGTTTCGAAACTCAACGATGCAATTTCCAAAATAAAGACATGCGGAATATTTGACTCGATTGATGTTCACGTTTATAACCGCGTAGGTAATACAGTAAATTTACTTGTAAAAGTGAATGAACTGAAAAAACCGTTAGTCTTTGGAATCACCATTACTGGGAACCAGGAGCTTTCTTTTGAATTCATAAACCAGCTGCTGGGATTAAAACCTGCCGAGGTTTTTGATAAGGAAATTTTAAAGGAACGAATAAACGAGATGTATGGACTCGGTTACTTCGAGGAAGTAACTTATTCGATTAGTCCAGTTCGGGATAATTACATTAGGGTGCATCTCAATATCAAAGAAAAATCTTTGCGGAAATTGAAACTCGGATTCAGATATGATGATGAATATAAGTTAGTTGGATTACTGGGATTTCAGGCAACAAATATTCCTTTTGCCGGACTGCGAAACGAAATTTATTTCCAGTTTGCCGGATTAGTTAAATTTGATTGGACATTATCGTATCCCTCGCGTACACTAAGCACTCCAGTGGTGCCTTACCTGCGCGTATCATACAAAAATATTCCCATGGATATTTTTAATCTTGAAAGCGGAAACAGAATTTCGGAATACGATGATAAATCATGGACATTTGGTTCGGGAGTTGGATTCAATATCGGCAGTGTCGGGATTCTGAAATTTGAATACAACCATGAGTACTTGAATACTACTCCGAATTTTGAAGCGCTTGATAAAGAGTATTTCCCTTCATGGAAGGATAAGCTGCGTAAATTGCGTGCGGAACTTACTCTTGATATGCTCGATGAAATAATAACTCCGAGGAGGGGAATTAAGATTGATGCTGAATGGGATATTTGTCTTAAGGCTCTTGGTTCGGAACTTGAATTTCATCAATATCAGACCGAAGCCACAATATACCATACGTTCGCTGATAAACACACACTGAGGTTGAACGGATACTATACAAATTATCTTCACGACCTTCCGATATACAAATATCCTTTTAAGGGTGGAGCAGATACTTTTGTGGGAGTGACAATTAACCAGATCGAAGGGAATAAATATGGAATTATAAGATTCGATTATATCTACAAGTACAAAAAAGATATTTTCTTTAAACTGATTTTTAATGCATGTTCATTCAATATTCACGACTATTTTGCACTTGGGAATGTTAGTAAACCAATATACGGCGTTGGAATAGGAGTAAAATTTCTTTCAATTGTTGGTCCTTTTGAAATGATTGTAAGCCGTGGATCTAAAAGTCCGGTGCAATGGGATAACTTTGTTACACATGTTTATTTTACTGCAGGATATAAATTTTAAAAATTGATTCTGATTCGAATAACTCGGCAGTTAGGCATAAATTTGTTGTTATTTGTATAACATCATTAACAATTCTTGATTAGATTAAAGCTTTTACTAATGTGAGCAAAATATGATAAGTGTGGTAACAAAGATTAATGGTTTTATTGAAGCAGCACAGCTTTTGCTAATTTTTTATAAGAGTTCATGAAAAAACGGAAAGAAAATGCTGAATTGATGTTTTGTAATTAAACCTTCTTTATTTAATTGAGGTCAAAGAGTCACAATAAAATTAAAGATTATTATTATTGGAAAATAAGATGAAAAGAAAAAGTTCACTAAAATTAATCGTAATTGTCGTTATGTCATTTTTGCTTAATTCAATCGGTAATGGGCAAACATTGGATTTTCCTATTGTGGGTACAAATCAAACGACGTTTTATAGCAATACAGGCGAAATTGCGCAGCCAGATACTAATGATCCTTTTTATGGTCAGGATGCAACTTACCCCGATGCTGGAACGAGTTATACCGATAATGGTGATGGAACAATTACAGATAATATCACAGGACTGATGTGGGTTAAAGCCCGTGGCTCAAAAATGACATGGGACGAAGCTGTTGAAGGTGCATCTGCAAATAGTATAGGTGATCATAACGATTGGCGCATGCCCACGATCCAAGAATTGTACTCACTTTTTTTGTTTAGCGGTAAGAATGGGTATAGTGTATATTCAACAGAAGGGTATATTCCATTTATTGATACTGATTATTTTGATTTTGAATATGGAAGTGGTGTTGGAGATGAAAGGGTTATCGATTGTCAGGACTGGTCAGGCACTGAATACGTGAGTACCACACAATACAATCAGCCCACCATATTTGGTGTTAACTTTGGCGACGGACGAAGCAAAGGTTACAAGAAATACCTTCCACCTACATGGATTGAGCTGAACGACGAACTTTATGTTAGATATGTGCGTGGTAATTCAGAATATGGAATAAACGATTTTCAAAATAACAATGATGGCACAATCTCAGATCTTGCTACTGGACTAATGTGGTCTGAAGAAGACAGTAAAGAAGGCTTGAACTGGAAAGAAGCTCTGGCTTGGGTACAAGAGAAAAACGCAGCGAATTTTTTAGGTCATAACGACTGGCGTCTTCCAAACATAAAGGAATTGCACAGCATAGTAGATTATACTCGCTCTCCTGCAGCAACCTCTTCTGCAGCTATAAACACAGATTATTTTGAATGTAGTACTATAATTAATGAAGCCAATCAGGAAGACTACCCTTATTTCTGGTCCGGAACTGTTTTAGTTGATGGGCCAAACAGAGAAGGATGTTATATTCCGTTTGGAAGAGCAATGGCATATATGGATGGTGTTTGGCAAGATGTTCATGGTGCCGGATCACAAAAATCTGATATTTTGATAGGTGACCCAGCCAATTATCCTGAAGGACATGGTCCACAAGGTGATGCTGTGCGCGTATATAATTATGTTCGTCTTGTTAGAGATGCTGATAATACGACTGACATCGGTCAGAATGATGGTTTTAATTTGCCCTTGGAATTTAATTTGGAACAGAACTATCCAAATCCTTTTAATCCAAATACAACAACAAGTTACTTTATTCCCAAAGCTAGCTTTGTTAGATTAAAAATTTATGACGCTTTAGGAAGAGAAATAGAAACCCTAGTAAGTTCGGAAAAAGCAATCGGAAGATATAGCATTAAATTTAATGCTAATAAACTTTCTAGCGGGATTTATTACTACAAAATGCAAGCAGGAAATTTTGTAGAAACAAAAAAAATAATTTTGCTTAAATAATGCCTAACCAGCTTTTGCCACCCGACCGCGTTTTCATTGCGGCATTGTTCAAGTTTACGGGTTCGGTTAAAAATATAAGCATTGCTTGTAACATTGTTCTATAAAATAATATTGTTAAAAATTATTGGCTTTGGTTTTTCAATCGGCATTGTTGCTATGGGCGGACGGGTGAAATGCCACATTTTTACACTTAAAGAATTATGGAACCTTAACCGCGAACATGAATTTTTATACAGGAAATTTGGATAATAGGCTTGACAAAGCAAAATTTTCGTATAACTTTGCAATAGAAATTCTATGAGACTTTGAAAATGAAAAATTTAGCGGCTATTCATCACCATCATCATGTGAACCTATACTGAGGCGCCGGAGAATAGCATCTAAAAATAAAATTGTAAATAATACCCGGCGAGCGCCGGGTTTTTTGTTTTAAAGGAGAAAATATGTTAAACGGTTATTTAAAACTTGCTGTGCAGAAAAACGGAAGACTAACAGAGAAAACAATGCAGTTGTTAAAAACATGCGGACTTGATTTTGAGAGTTATTCGGAAAGACTTATTGTAACCGCTAAAAATTTCGAGCTCGATGTGCTGATGCTTCGCGATGACGACATCCCGGAATATGTGCAGGATGGGGTCGCGGATATCGGGATTGTTGGCGAGAATGTCGTTGTTGAAAAAGATGCGGATGTGGACATAAGTAAAAAATTAGGATTCGGCAGTTGTAAACTTACGCTTGCTGTACCCGAAAATGACAATCCGGAAAGTTTGGAATACGTGAAAGGTAAACGTATCGCGACTTCCTATCCGAACATTTTAAAAAGATTTTTATCCGAAAATAAAATTGACGCAAAGGTGATCGAAATCAGTGGCTCGGTTGAACTTGGTCCATCGCTCGGTGTTGCGGATATGATTTGCGATATTGTTAGTACCGGAAACACTCTGCGCTTACACAAACTAAAAAAATTCACTTCTGTATTTGATTCGGAAGCGGTCTTGATATGTAATAAACAGATCAAAAACGATTCGGAGAAATTTAAGAATTTCAATAGCCTGTCTTCGCGGATTGAATCGGCGCTGAATGCCAAAAATTCAAAATACTTGATGATGAATATTCCGAAAGATTCGCTACAGAGGATTACTGAAATAATTCCTTCTTTGAAGAGTCCGACTATCCTCCATCTTGCCGATGAGTCGATGCTCGCATTGCATGCCGTTATTCCAAGCGATAAGTTTTGGGAAATAAACGACGACTTGAAAGCAGCCGGCGCATCAGGTATATTATTAGTACCAATTGAGAATATAATACTATGAGAATCTTTTCGCTCGAAAAACTCTCACAGAAAGAATTATCGGGACTATTTTCACGCCCGGCAATCAATTTCGAAAAATCTTTTAAAGCTGTTCGTCCCATTTTAATCGATGTTAAAAATGAAGGACAGAAAGCGGCACTCGAATATGCGCGCAAATACGATATGTTTACCGATGAAAGCATCTTTGTTTCTAAGAAGGACTTTCAAGATGCGGAAATAAATCTTTCCGCCGATGTGAAAAATGCATTGAAAAAAGCTGCTGCGAATATCGAAAAATTTCATTCGAAGCAGTCACCTGTAAAATACGAAGTCGAGACTGTAAAAGGAGTTTTCTGTTCGAGGGAATACCGCCCAATTGATAATGTCGGTTTGTATATTCCCGGCGGTTCGGCAGTTCTTCCCTCTACAATGTTGATGCTCGGCATACCCTCTAAAATAGCGGGCTGCAAGCGTGTCGTTGCATCTACACCCGTTAAAAATAATCCTATAAATCATGCTGTGCTATTTGCAGCAAAGTTATGCGGAGTTCACGAATTTATGAAAATTGGCGGCGCTCAGGGAATAGCGCTGCTTGCATACGGTGATAGAGAATTCAAAAAGGTTGATAAAATTTTCGGACCGGGGAATCAATATGTAACCGCTGCAAAGGCGTTGGTGAGTATAGATCCAGTTGGTTGTGCAATCGACATGCCTGCCGGACCGAGTGAAGTATTAATCATTGCCGATGAATCTGCTGATGCATCTTTCATCGCAGCCGATTTATTATCGCAGGCGGAACATGGACCGGATTCACAGGTGATTTTGATAACCAATTCAATTGCTATTGCAGCCGAAGTAAAAAAGCAAATTGCAAAACAATTAAAATTGCTTCCACGAAAAGCTATTGCCGAACAAAGTTTGAAAAGCTCTTTCATCCTCGAAGTAAAATCAATCGATGAAGCGATCGACTTGAGCAATAATTATGCACCGGAACATTTGATTATTAATGCAAGTAATGCCACCCGGTTGAAGAGTAAAATTCATAACGCAGGCTCGGTATTTCTCGGAACATATTCGTGCGAAAGTGCCGGCGATTATGCTTCCGGAACAAACCACTCGCTTCCAACTTATGGATATGCGCGTTCATTCGGCGGAGTGACGGTTGAATCTTTTATGAAAACAATCAGTTTTCAATCGCTTACAAAAAACGGATTGAAAAATATTTCCGGTACAATTATCGAATTAGCTGGAGTCGAAAATCTTGATGCTCACGCAAATGCTGTAAAAATAAGGTTATAATAATCATGAATAATGGTTTTAGTTTTGAAAATATAGAAATTTTTACACACCCCTCGCCTCCCGATAAAAAGCATCGGGACAAGCACTCTTTTTAGAGGGGACGACGACCTGTGTCCCCTCCACTGGAGAGCCTGTCCCGACTTGTCGGGAGGAACGAAAGGGGTTGGTTAAAAATGTTAATAACGGAAATAATATTTTGTGTTTCACCTTATCTTTTGGAATCGAAAACTTATGGAATTAAAAAATCTTGTACGAAAGAATATTCTTGAACTTGAACCGTACACGTCTGCGCGGAGTAGTCACTTATCGGGAATATTGATGGACGCGAACGAAAACAGTTTCGGCAGTGTTGTAGACAATTTTATCGAACTTGAATTGAACAGATATCCGGACCCATTTCATACTGAACTGCGTTCAGAACTATCATCCTATTTGAGCATACCGGCGGAAAATATTTTCTGCGGAGTTGGCTCTGATGAAATCATTGATTTATTAATCAGAATATTTTGTGAGCCACAGAAAGATAAAGCAATTATTTTGAACCCGACTTACGGGATGTATAAAGTATCCTGTAATATTAATAATGTGGAAACAGTCGGCATTTCTCTCACAGAAGATTTTCAAATCGATGTTGCAGCCACAATCAATTCTTTCGATGACAGTACAAAACTTATATTTTGCTGTTCGCCGAATAATCCAACCGGAAATTTGTTGAGACTTAACGATATAAAATCAATTGCGGAAAAGTTCAATGGCATTGTCGTAGTTGACGAAGCATACATTGACTTCTCCGAAAATAATTCAGCTACCGGTTTGGTTTTAACTTACGAAAATATTGTGGTGATACGTACGTTTTCAAAAGCATGGGGATTGGCGGGATTGAGGCTCGGCTACTGCATCGTTTCGAAGGAAATAATAAATCTTTTATACAAAATAAAACTGCCGTATAATCTAAATAAAGTAACGACGGCGCTTGCGGTAAAAGCATTGCGTACAAAGGAACGGAAAGATGAATTTGTAAGATTGATAACATCCGAAAGAACAAAACTTGCGGGTGAATTATCTTCGTTCGAAAAAGTAAAAAGAATATTTCCAAGCGATGCGAATTTTATTTTATTCGAAGTTGAAAACGCAGGTGATGTTTACAATGAATTAGTGAAAAGCGGAATCATTATCCGCAACAGATGCAAAGACGTAAAAGATACATTGCGTGTATCGGTCGGAACTCCGCAGCAGAATGAATTATTCTTAACCGAATTGAGGAAGGTTTTATGAAAAGTGTTTTTATCGATTCCGCCTTTTTAAATTTCGTCAATTCGTCTGCAAATGGATTGATTACTGGTTTGAAAATATTGAGCAAAAATAATTTTCAACTTTTTTCGGTGAAGTCTAAAATCAAAAACTTTGGTTTGATTGAAAGCATACTTACTTCGGAAGAAATTAAACTGAATGAATATTCTGAGACTGAAGTAGATATTGACTATTGCATTTCAACGCAGAAGACTAAAGATAAATCCCGAAAGCAAATTGTTGTTTCCTCCAAAAGTAAGATAAAAAGAATTGCTGAAGCTATTGATGAAATTCTACGTGAAGAAAACACAATTGTTCATTCGAGAATCACAAAGGAAACTGCGATTAATATTAAACTTAATTTGCGTGGAAGCGGCGCATCGAAAATAAAAAGCGGCATTGGATTTTTTGATCACATGCTTGATCAAATTGCGCGTCACTCGAATTGCGACCTCGAAATAACTGTGAAAGGAGATTTGGAAGTGGATGAACATCACACGGTTGAAGATACAGGGATAGCTCTCGGAGAGGCTTTAGATAAGGCTCTCGGTGATCGAAGGGGAATAATGCGTTTCGGATTTTTTACCCCGATGGATGATTCTCTTGGTTCGTGTTTCCTTGATTTAGGAGGAAGAAGTTTTCTCAAGTTCAATGCATCATTCAAACGCGAAAAAGTTGGGGAGTTTCCAACCGAACTTGTAAAGGAATTCTTCAAAGGTTTATCAATGGGTTTGCGCGCGAATCTTCATATGAAAACTTCGGGCGATAATGAACATCACAAAATCGAATCATTGTTCAAAGCATTTGCAAAAGCGTTGAACGAAGCATTCAAAAAAGATGAAAGAAATCAAAACACATTGCCATCGACAAAGGGAAAAATATGATTGCATTACTTGATTACGGTGCCGGTAACACGGCTTCGATTGCAAATGTTTTGAAAGAACTCGGCTGCGAATTTAAAATTACGGATAAAGAAATAGATATTACAGAATCCGAAAAAGTAATATTCCCCGGTGTTGGAGATGCCTCGTTTGCAATTGAAAGAATTCGTTCGACCGGACTATTTCATATTTTAAGAGAGATTAAAAAACCACTTCTCGGAATTTGTCTCGGTATGCAGGTCTTTTGCGAAAAAGCGAAAGAAGGAAATGTCGATTGCCTCGGCATTCTTCTCGGCTCAACAGAAATATTTGATACTGCAAACGTGAAAGTCCCGCACATGGGATGGAATGAAGTGAAACAAATTTCCTCTTCAAAATTATTTGTCGGTATTAAAGACAACGAGTATTTCTATTTCGCTAATTCATATTACGTTCCGATGGGCGAATACACAACTGCAAAGACAATTTACGATGTGGAGTTTTCAGCGTGCATAGAAAAAAATAATTATTACGGCGTGCAGTTTCATCCCGAAAAATCGGGCGCCGCGGGTACACAATTAATAAAAAATTTTATTGAGCTATGTTAATAATTCCGGCAATAGATATTCTCGACGGTAAAGTTGTACGACTGTTTAAAGGCGATTTTTCGACTTCGAAAATTTATAACGACTCGGTAATCGAGCAGGCAAAGATATTTTCATCATTCGGTTTTGAAAGAATTCATATTGTTGATTTGAGCGGCTCGAAAGATGGACGGATTAACACAAAAGAATTATTGACTCAAATTAAAAACGAAACCGGGATGCAGATTCAATTCGGCGGTGGAATAAGAACGGGTGATGATCTCGGCGACTTGTTTGCTGCCGGGGTTGATTATGTTATCGTTGGCTCCCTCCCGTTTGTAAATAAAAATGAATTTGAATCCGCATTACAAAAATATGATAGTAATAAAATAATAATCTCCGCAGATGTGTTGGACGAATTCATTTACATAAAAGGATGGCAGGAAAATTCACATATAAAAATTAAACAGCATATCGAAAGTTGCCTTGGTTCCGGCTTGACGAAATTTTTAATCACCGATATTAATAAAGACGGTTCGCTGACCGGTTCGAATATAATTCTTTATGAAAGATTACTTTCTTCTTTTGAAAAGATAAATATAATTGCGTCCGGCGGTGTTTCATCAATCGAAGAATTGAAACAATTAGAAGATACCGGGTGCGCGGCGGCGATTGTCGGCAAATCAATCTATGAAGGTAAAATAAAATTAAAGGAGCTTTCAGAATTTGGTAGCTAAAAGAATAATACCATGTCTTGATGTAAAAGACGGAGTTGTGGTGAAAGGAGTGAACTTTGAAGGATTGCGTTTCGCCGGACCCGCAATAGAATTGGCCGAGAGGTACTCGAATGAATTTGCGGATGAACTTGTATTTCTCGATATAACAGCCTCACTCGAAAAAAGAAAAACTCTTGTCGAACTCGTTTCGAAAGTAGCAGAAGTGATACGTATCCCATTTACAGTCGGTGGCGGTATCTCCGAATTGGAAGATATCGACGCATTGTTGAAAGCGGGAGCGGATAAAGTATCGTTGAATACATCGATTGTGAAAAACGAAAAATTAATTACCGAGGCAGCAAAACGATTCGGAAGCCAGGCTGTTGTTGCTGCAATCGATGTAAAAAAAATCGGCGGTGTACAAAAAGTTTTTATTAAAGGTGGAAAAGAAAAAACAAAACTTGATGGATTTGAATGGTGCAAAAGAGTAAACGAACTGGGCGCAGGAGAAATACTTCTCACATCGATGGACAAGGACGGAACAAGGGAAGGATTCGATGTTGAAATCCTATCAAAGATTGTCACATCTGTTACGATACCGGTAATTGCTTCGGGTGGTGCCGGAACAAAAGAGCATTTTCTTGAGGCATTCACTCAAGCCAATGTTGATGCGTGTTTAGCGGCAAGTTTATTCCATTATAACGAATTGCCGATTGTAGAATTAAAAAAATATTTACGGGATAACGGGGTGAAGGTGAGGTTATGATTGATGTATCAAAACTTGATTTCGAAAAAGCGAACGGATTGATTCCGGCAATAATCATCGACAAATTCACAAGTCAAGTTTTAATGCTTGGATTTATGAACAAAGAAGCATTGACCAAAACAATCGAATCGGGAAAAGTTACATTCTTCAGCCGAACCAGAAATGAATTGTGGATAAAAGGTGAAACATCCGGTAATTTTTTGCTTGTTTCTGAAATTGTTGCTGATTGTGACAATGATTCACTCATAGTCTATGCAGCACCGACTGGACCGACATGTCATACCGGCGATTATTCCTGTTTTAGAGCGGAGAAGAATAATTCGGGATTTCTCACATATCTCGGAAAGCTAATCAAAGAACGCAAAGAGAAACTGCCCGAAGGTTCGTATACAACGAAGTTATTTAAAGAAGGCCGTGACCGCATCATTCAAAAATTCGGGGAGGAATCTATCGAATGTTTGATTGCTGCGAAGAACGGAAATAAACAACAAATTAAATATGAAGTTGCAGATTTACTTTTTCATTTGCTTGTGATGCTTGAAGAACAGGATATACAATTTGACGAAGTTGTTGAGGAATTAATTTCGCGGCATTTTAAAAAATGATAACGTTTTAGGATTTTACTTCCTTGCCTTATATCGAACCTTTGGCTCATTGATATCAAATCCAATTTTTCTTTTCGGCTTTTCGGGCAGTTGCAGTAGCTGGTTAATAGCCTCGAAAATAGCCGTTATCTGTTCGTCATGCGATTCAACTTTCAACTCAAGTTCATGCAGCTTTTGTGCGAGTTCTTTATGAGTCGATAATATTTCCCGCAGTTTTACAAATGTTCTCATGATCTGAATGTTTACTTGAACGGCTCTCTTGCTTCGCAATACTGATGAAAGCATAGCTACACCTTGTTCAGTAAAAGCATATGGTAATTTGCGTGTTCCACCCCATCTTGATGTTCCAATTTGGAACTTCAAGTTATTGAATTCTTCCTCATCCAATTGGAACATGAAATCCAATGGAAATTTATCATGGTTTCTTTTAACCGCCTTATTAAGATCTCTTGTCAGAACATTATATAATTTTGCGAGATCTTTATCAACCATTACTTTTTGCCCCCGGATAACGAATATTTTCCTCTCGATAATTTCGGAAGGGATCGATAGTGAATCTGGCATTTTTACCCCGGTGTTTTTTGTTAATGACAAAAATAGCCACAAAATTACATTTCCACTCTTCCGTAATTATATTATTTTATATTTGGATATTCTTTAATACCGGTAATTCAATTTTAGAAATGAAAGGAATTCTTTGTAGTAACATTTTCGATAATTTCATTCTTAACTCCGGCTCTACTGGCTTTTCACCGGTATTGTCGGGTCTGCGATTTTTATTTTTTTCAACTTTATTAGTATTCTCCTTTCTATTATCAAATTGTTCAAACGAAAATAACGACGCGAACAAAGAGCAGATTAATTACGGTGGTACGCTCAAAATTATTTATTCCGATCCGATTGAAAACTTAGACCCGCAAAAAGTAATTTACGACAATGAATGGTACATCTCTAATATAGTTTATGAAGGATTAGTAGGTTACACATCTAATCCCGATTCTTTAGCTCCGATACTTGCCGAAAGCTGGCAAAAAATAGACGATGGAAAAACATGGATATTTAAAATCCGTGACGGCGTTACATTTCACAACGACCCATGTTTCCCAAATAGTATTGGCCGAATAGTAACTCCAAACGACATTCTTAATATGTTTTATAGAATCTGTAGTCCCGCGTCAGAATGTCTGATAAAAGAAATATTTGTTCAAAGAATTGTTGGTGCGCAGGAATATTATAGTGGCAAGGCTGATAAGATAGCAGGCATAAAAATAATTGATAATAAGCATATCCAAATTGAGCTGACAAAACCCTATGTGACATTTCTTAAATTACTTGCATCGCCGTATACATTCATTGTTCCGAAGGAGGCTGTTGAGTATTACGGAAATAGTTTTTCGAAGCACGCTGTTGGCACCGGCGCTTACCGGATGACTTTGTGGAAAGAGTGGCAGGAAATTGATTTTGCACGCAATGAAAATTACTGGTGCAAAGATGAGCATGGTGATAAGCTTCCATATTTGGATGGTATAAAAATCATCTTTCTATCAAGCGGTAATTTGTCAATCACGGAATTTCTTAAAGGTGAAAACCATCTTCTCTACGTTGACGGGGCAATGTATCAGAATATTAAGTCAGAATCCGATTTTGTAAAAAAATATAATGTTCAACCCGTCCAAACCGGAAACTCAATTAGATTCTTTAGTTTTTCAATGGATAAAAATACTCCGCTTGCACGAAATAAAGAGCTTCGGCAGGCTATAGCAAAATCCTATGACAGGACATTCCTGACCAATGATAGCCTAAATAAAATGACTCTCGCTAATACTTTAGCGCCGTCGTATTTCTTGCGTAATTATAATTTCAAGTGGTATGATTACGATTTATTCGAGGCTGGCGCTTTTCTAAAGAATTATAGTGCGATATTGAGCAAACAAAAAATAAAAATCTTTTCAACTTTATATTCACCCGATGTTCTCGAATTGGAAGCTGCGTTAAAGAAAATAAATCTTAATGTCGAAGCTGAAATTAACACGATGAACTACTATAAATTTATTGTGAAAGATAGACCCGATATTTTTAGAGTTAGTATGAAACCGGTTTATCCCGACCCGGAAGAATATTACTATTTATTTTATTCAAAGAGTGATAAGTCGATAAACCTTCCACAGTACAAGAATACTATCTATGATGCATTGTTTGAGAGGTCTATGTTCGAACAGAATCCCGAGGAACGAAGAAAACTATTTATCCAACTTGAACATATTTTATACGAAGATGTGCCGGCAATTTATCTTTCGCACGTAACAGAATCTTATTATATATTCCCCAAATTTGTAAAAAACTTTCGATTGAATTGTTCTGTGCCGGATTATAGATTTTTATGGATGAGCAGCCAGCCGGATGAAAAATAGACTGAAAAATAAAATACTATTTCTCTTCTCTGCGTTCGCAGTTGTACTCCTCGTTTCAATCATTATATTTTTCTACATCAGCGGTTCAAAATTTATTCGGGATGAATCAAGTGTGGCTGTAAGGCAGGCTGCCGGTCTGCTTAACAAAGCTCTTAATGACGAAATAACAAATTCGAATCTTGAAATAACAACTCTCAAAAAATACATTGAAATATCGCAGATTGAGGAATCAATTAATGTTGATAAATCCGCAATTGCAATTGAGCAATTAGAATCATTTTTACTGGGCAATCCTTTCAAATATTCCGAACTGGCATTGGTTAAGTCCGGTTGGGGAAAAGCGCTGTTCTTGAGACCGGTAAAAGTATTCAGCGGGCAAATACTAACTGAAAGAACGTGGAAAGATAAAAAACCTCTCCCATCACCAATTCAAGAATCCATATCTCAATCTAATATTCATAATGCAAACCGCTCAGAGACTATTTTTGATATAAGAAGCAACTCGGCGCTCATTGTTGATTATTTTAAATCTGATACTACAACAATATTGTATGCATCGCTTAGATTGGATTATTTGTTTGACAGGGTTATTGAGCGGGAGGTTTTAGTGCCTGGAGTAAAATCATTTTTTGTAAACTCAGCCGGATTCATTATTTATTCGGGGGATAAAAGTTTACTTAACAATCAAATTAATGCTGTTTTCCCCGGCTTTGTTTTCAATCGTGAAGGAAATAAAACATCATTCGGCGCCCAAAGTATTGAATATAATTATTTATCGTGGAAAAATATTTCAGTGCCGGGAGTGTTTCTGGTTATTGCCAGAGACAACACCGAAGAATATAAACGGCTCAATAATTCACTCATATTTGCGATTATTTTTTCGGTTGTTCTTTTCGGTCTCTTGATGTCTGTTGTTTATGCGCTTACCAACCGGCTGGCTAATTCTCTCAATCGAGTAATTAATGTATCGAACAAAGTTGCCGAAGGCGATTTGACACAGAAGATTGAACTGCACAGCAGCGACGAAATCGGAATATTGATAACGACTTTTAACGACATGGTTGACAAATTGCGAAACAATTATCTTTCGCTAAATAGAGTGAACCAAGAACTCGAAGAGAAAATTGATGAGCTGGTCAAAACAAAAAACGAGCTTTCGAAAAAAGAAAAGCTGGCATTAATCGGAGAGACCATTTCCAAGATATCTCATGAGATTCAAAATAAAGTTGGAGGAATAAGCATCTGGGTGCAAAATATCGAAATGCAGTTGAAAGATGAGACGTTAAAAATATATGTGAAGGAAATGAAAGGAGCGTTAAAATCATTCCTCGAAATGTTGATTGATTTTAAAAAGTTTTATCGCCAGCCGCAATTAAATAAATCGGTTGTGTCAATCAATAATTTAATCGAATCCGTTATTAGTAACTGTAGGAGTGAGATTGAAAACAAACAGCTAAGTGTGAAAGTAAACACAGATAAAGATTTACCTGCTGCATTAATTGATATTGGAATGATGGAAGAGGCTCTGCTCAATATTTTCATCAACGCTGTTCAGTTTTCTCCTAAATCAGGGAAGATAATTTTTAATTGCTCAAACGTTGATAGAAAATTGAAAGTTACAATTGCGGATGATGGTCCTGGTATCAGAGAAGAGGACAGGGAAAAGATATTCAATCCATTCTTCACAACAAATCCCGGCGGAAGCGGTTTGGGTTTGGCTATCGTGAATAATATAATTACAGCGCATGGCGGAACAATAAATTTTTGTAACAGAGGAAATGGCGGGACCATATTTGAAATATTGATTCCGTTAGAAAAGTGCAATCATCAACCGGAGACTTTATGAGAATATTATTAGCAGAAGATGAACAGCATATTCGCAAAGGCATCGAAATGTTTTTAACGAATGAAGGACATATTGTAACCGCTGTGGAAGATGGTTTAAAAGCGCACGAGGAATATTCCAGTAAGCAATTCGATTTAATTATATCCGATATGATGATGCCAAACATGACCGGACTTGAATTATTAACAAAGATAAAAGAACAGACAGACACAATGCCTTTTATAATGATAACGGCTTTTGCATCAATTGAAAATGCAGTTGAAGCTATGAAAATTGGAGCTGATGATTATCTCACTAAGCCATTGAACCTGGAAGAGCTTCGAATTAAAATTAGAAAGATAGACGAAAAGAAAAATTTACTTTCGGAGAATATCAAGCTGAAACAGAAACTGAACAGCCTGGAATTCCCGGAAATAATCGGAACGTCCGTAGCCATTCGCAGAGTAAAAGAAATGATTTTAAAAATTGCTGCCGATCCCGATGTGCCGGTAATGATCTATGGACAAAGCGGTACCGGCAAGGAACTCGCCGCGAGAAACATCCATTCGAAAAGCAACCGGGCTGGCTGCCCGTTCGTAGCCATTAACTGTGCTGCCCTGCCGGATGATTTACTCGAAAGTGAATTGTTCGGTTACGTTAAAGGCGCCTTCACTGGTGCGATGAAAGACAAAATGGGTTTGTTCGAATCGGCAAACTGCGGCTCGCTTTTCCTCGATGAAGTTAGCGAGATGAGTCCGCGTCTGCAGGCAAAATTGCTCCGGGTTTTACAGGACCACAAAATACAACCGCTCGGCAGCACTCAATGTATCGAAACAAATATTCGTGTCCTCGGCGCTTCGAATGTTAATTTACAAGAGCTTGTAAAAGAGGGCAAATTCCGCGAGGATTTATTCTACCGAATGAATGTCATTGAATTACATCTTCCTTCATTAAAAGAAAGAGTCGAAGATATTCCGATGCTGCTCAAGCATTTCCTCGATTTATTTCAATCCAAAAGCAATAAGAAGGTGAAGTTTTCAAATCAGGCTATCGAGGCAATGATGTGTTATGCATGGCAGGGCAATATCAGGGAACTTGAAAATCTTGTAAGGAGAATTCTCGTTACAACCGATAAAGATTTGGTATCGCTTGAAGACCTTCCTGCGACTTTTGCGAACGAAGCAAAATCTTTGATAACATGCACCGGGAGCGAATGGGAGAATATCCCATTTCAGCCCGCGTTAAATGGAGCTGTTGAAATGTTTGAGAAGGAATATCTCAAATATCATCTGAAAAAGAATAACGGGAACATCACGAAAACTGCCGATACTATTGGATTATCGCGTGTATCGCTTCACAAAAAAATCAAACAGTACGAACTTCAGTTCGATAAAGAAACACTTGCCGGATAGCGTAATTTCATAGTAAATGAAACTTTACATACTGTAACTTTTCAAAATCACTTTTTCCAATTAAAATAACATTTCTCTTCGAAGTACATGTAAAGTACGCTTAACTTCTCATTTTTTCAAAAGTACGAATCCTATGTTTATTGAATAAAAACCAACTAAAATTTTCCGGTATCATAATTGAATTGCTTGTAAAAAAATTCTGAATCATAATACCGGAAAACTTATGTGCCCAACAAATATTCTTTCTACTGCTTCACAAGACAAACTCCATTCGGTTCTGATTATCGACAAAGACGAAAATGTGAAGAAAGGCATTGCGGTTGCGCTGATGAATCACTTTGCTGAAATAATTATGACGGATAATTTGGATGATGCTATCAAACTTTCAGCCGGAAAAGATTTGGCAGTAATTATCGCCGGATTAAATCACATCGCCAAACATGATGCAGATAATATAAAACGATTAGCCGACGATAATCAAAATGCAAAATTTCTTATCTCTCTCCCCGATATTAATGAAGTATCCGGCAAACTTTTACCGGATAATATTGACCTCGTGCTTATAGAAAAACCTATCGATTTGAATACAATAATTAAGCAAATAGAAAATGTAAAATCAAAACGGAGCGAAAAATGAAAAAACTATTTTTAATATTAATTGTCTTCTGTTCTGTGGTTGTATCAGGACAAACAAACAATAATTGTTTTGGAGACCGGGTTTCCCCATCCAATAAATTTGGTCAAGAAGAAATATTTCTTCCGATTATAAGTGACGGGTGGGCAATCAGCACAATGTTATCCGAAACGTGGGAAACCGGAGATTGGACCGGCATGTCCTACAATATGTTTTATTACAATTCGAATGGAACTGTAGATTATTCAATTACCCAAAGAAGGCAGGATAACAATTGGATTAACACGGCAAAAATGATTTATCAATACGATGGTGGTTTAAACCCCGTTTCCTATTTTACCGAGGATTGGGATGGCGCAAATTGGGTGCCCGATATGAAAACAACTTTCACTTACGATGGTGAAGGCAATATGATTGAAGCCTTGCTGCAACAGTGGGATGGCGGTGCATATATAAATCTTTCCAAATCAATTTATACATATGTTGGAGGGAACCAAACTGAATACCTGCTTCAATCGTGGACAGACGGCAATTGGGTAAATTCCTCCCGGATGACAAGTGAATTTAATGGTAACGGATTGGCTGTAACTAGTATTTATCAAATGTGGATTGGCGGCGACTGGATGAATATTTCAAAATCAATCTACACATATAATTCTAATAATTTAATTGAAGTACAGTTAGGGCAGACATGGGCAGGAACTGATTGGGCTGATGCAAGCCGCACAACTTTTACATACAACGCAGATAAAACAACTGCTTCCGAACTTGTTGAGAGTTGGATGGGAACTACATGGGAATATAATGGGATGTCGACTTATACATATGATTCAAATGCTAATCCTATTGAAATGCTGATGCAGGACTGGGAAGGCGGCGCCTGGGTAAACTATATGCGTATAACCTATACCTACCAGCAAGTAACAGAAGTTAGCGATGCAAGTCCGGTAGTTTCTGATTTCAAGTTATATAACAATTATCCTAATCCGTTTAATCCAACTACAGTAATCAGTTATCAGTTATCAGTTTTCAGTAATGTGCAGTTAAAAATTTATGATGCACTTGGGAAAGAAATTACCACGCTGGTTGATGAATACAAAACGCCGGGAATGTACAAAATAAGTTTCGATGCATGTTCGCTTTCAGCCGGAGTTTACTATTATAGATTAATCACTCCTGCAGTACA
The DNA here is from genome assembly GCA_043808235.1 of bacterium. Lineage (GTDB taxonomy): Bacteria > Bacteroidota > Ignavibacteria > Ignavibacteriales > Melioribacteraceae > JAZDFC01. Next base: position 42,245 of record JAZDFC010000073.1, on the reverse strand, counting down.
GATAACTCATAAAATGATTTTGCTTAAGTAGCGAGAATGCTTTTTTACCATGCCGCTCAAAAGAGCGGCATGGTTTTAATAAAATATTTGTTTGGATAACTAAGAAATATTTATAAACAAAAACTGGAGTTAAAACAATGAACTACAAAAATTTACTAATTATTTGCATTCTTGCGTTGATGATAATACCTGCTGTTACATTTTCGCAGAATGGCACTGAAAAAACCACCACCTATTCTTTAGATGGAGTTTTTAGCGGCGGCGGCGGTTTGTATTACCTTAGACAATTGGGGGATGAGCTTTTATGGTACGGAGAAGAAGATGCCGTCGCGCCCGGCTGGTCAAACGTTGCACACGGTGTAATTAGTGGAAATACAATTACTGTTTTGTGGGCTGATGTTCCTAAAGGTTTTATTATGCAGAGCGGTAATCTTGTAATACAGATTAATTCTGATGATGAACTTGTTTTGCTCGAACAGACCGGTGAATTTTTCGGTACTGATTTATGGACGAGAACCACCACTGGAGTCGAAGGTAATATCGAAACTGCTGTTAACGGATTCTATCTCTCGCAGAATTATCCCAATCCATTTAATCCAAACACAGTAATCAGCTGGCAGATGGCAGTCGGCAGTAATGTTGAATTAAAAATTTACGATATACTCGGCAATGAAATAACAACGCTTATTGATGAATTTAAATCACCGGGCGAATACAAAATCAACTTTGACGCGTCATCATTATCAGCAGGGGTTTACTATTACAGATTGATTACATCGGCATCGCAAACAACACGCAAGATGGTTTTACTCAAATGATTTTTTCAGCAGATGAGTTTGATAAAAAATAATCACTTTAAAAATTTTATAAATAAAAAAGGAATTAAGAAAATGAACTTCAAAAAATCAATTATTTATTGTGCCCTTGCCTTAATGTTATTCCCGGCAATCTCTTTTTCGCAAGATTATAATTTAGATGGAGTTTTTGAGGGAGGCGGAGGGAAATACTATATTCGACAATTAGGTAATGATGTTTTATGGTACGGTGAGGAAGTTGCCGAATCACCGGCATGGTCGAACGTAGCGCATGGAGTAATAAGTGGCAATACAATTACTGTGCTTTGGGCTGATGTTCCCAAAGGTTTTATTATGCAGAGCGGGAATCTTGTAATCCAAATAAATTCGAATGACGAACTTGTTTTATTAGAGCAGACCGGAGAATTTTTTGCTACGGATTCATGGATTCGACTTCCGTAATAGAAATTCAATTTGAGCCTCTCGTTTTCGGGAGGCTCAAAGTTGCCAACGTTGATGTCTCATTTATCTTAGGAGTAGTAACAAATAAATTGAGGTTAAGATGAAACACAAAAAATTTTTAGATGGATTCTTCTTCCTTTTCATTGTCCTTGTATTTCTAGTCATTCAATCCGGCTGCAAAAGCGAAACGAGTAATCAAACTGAAACGCCGCAAAATATTAATCAAGAAAATCCACCGGTTACTCAAAACACGAAACCGGATGCTGCAACGGATGAAAGTCCGGCATATTCCGATACTGAACAATCAAGAAGTGAAAATTGGCTGCTTGGAACATGGGAAGCTGTTGTTCCGGGTGATGCGGAAGCGCCGTTTGCCAATATTACAATCCGGATGAATGTAACATCTGTTCAGCTTGCCAAGGAGAACAAACCTGCCGGCATTCAAACGCATCGTGTTTATGTTTATTTCGGTAGCTTTGTTTGGGGTGCAGACGGGCAGCAATTTACAATGCCATTTGATGACAAAGAATTTGTTGAACATCAAGGTGGAAACGTAGTAATTTGGGAATGCACTACCTTCAAGCCTTCCAAACAATTTACGGAACATATTTCAATTGCGGCAAGAGATGCCGCAGGCACTCACCCTTCGCATTCAATTAGTTTGAATTGGGGACCAACTATAGTAACCGCTTCATCAAATAATACTTATCTTGATTTTTACGGGGATCTCGAAATTCATAATGGCGGAAGAGAACGAGCGGATTTCAAACCACCCCAAATGCTGCGGTTTACAAAATTATAATTTGAACAAATCAGTTTTATGAATGGCCGTTCAGATTCGGAACGGCCAATTATAAAATCCAGTTATTCAGCCACGAATTTCACCAATTAACACGAAAACAACTTGTAGAAAAACTCGCGAAAATTTGTGTAATTAGTGGCAAGTGTTTCCCCCATGAAAATTACAATGAATACTTGAATATTATATTTAAAGCATACAGAAAGCTGAAATTTTTTTTAACTTAGCGAAGCTAATTTTATTTTCGCAATTGGGGTAACCGGATAAGCAGCGAATGAAATATTTAACAATCTGTAATAACTGTAAATACAAATCCGATGCGGAAGAACGAACATGTCCAAACTGCGGTGTGGAGAAACCTGAAAATACAGCAAGTGAAGGTCTTGCAGATACAATAGTGAGGGAGCTATCTGTAAAAATCAATTTTGTGGATAATCCCGAAATTTATGTCCGGCTTTTTTTAAGAATATTGTTATTTGCTGCCGGAGTCCTTTTTATTCCGAAATTCATTAGTGAAAGCGAAATATTTATTATCGGGCTTTACATTTATGCAGTATTAGGAGTAATAAAAGAATTTGAAAGAAGAATAATCCGTATAAAGGGAATTTATCTTATTTCGAAGTTTTTAATTGCAGCATACATTGGTTCGGGCGCAGGCAACCTATTAACATATACAGGTACTTATCATGGTTATAAATTAGGATATTTTTTCAATCCCGGATTTTTAATGAATGAAATTTCCGGCGGAAATTTTCTTATATTTTTAGGGATGATTTCCGGTTTAGGTTTATTTGGAATTTCGATTTACTTTGCATCACTATTAAAAGAAAATAAAAGCGAATAAACTATTGGAGTTAGAATGAATTGCCCGGTCTGCAAAGAGCCGATGATTGTACTCGAACTGAATCAAGTTGAAATTGATTACTGTACTTCGTGCGAAAGTACATGGCTTGATTCCGGTGAATTGGAATTTCTGCTTGAGGAATCAACGAATAAAGAAAAAATTATTTCCTCTCTCTCCATCAGAATAGATGTTGCTGAAAAAAAATTGAAATGCCCGTATTGCCGTAAAAAGATGGATAAAATTAAAATTGAAGGGAAGGAAGCAATCATCATTGATAAGTGTCCGCGAGGCGAAGGGCATTTATTTGAGAAAGACGAACTGCAAAAAGTTTTAATTGCGGGGAATTTGAGCGAGGATAATCCTCTCGTTAATCAGCTGAAAAGTATTTTTGCGTATAAATTAAAATAATTATAAGGAGGTTCACAATGCCGTTCTTCGTAGTACTGATAATTATTGTTATTGTTGCAGTTTTATACTTCATTTCGATTTACAATTCACTCGTTGGATTAAGAAATCAAGTAAAGAATGCATGGTCTCAAATTGATGTTCAACTAAAAAGAAGACATGACCTTATCCCCAATCTTCTTGAAACAGTGAAAGGATATATGCATCATGAAAGAGAAACGCTTGAATCCGTAACCAAAGCCAGAACTCAGGCCATGAACGCGGGAACAGTTTCCGAAAAAGCCGCTGCGGAAAATATTTTATCAAGCGCACTTGGCAAATTAGCTGTTGTTGTTGAAAACTATCCCGATTTAAAAGCAAATCAAAATTTTCTTGCTCTGCAGGAAGAGTTAACATCGACTGAAAATAAAATTTCTTTTTCCCGACAGAACTATAACGACCAGGTTTTATTCTATAATAACAAAATCGAAATGTTCCCTTCGAATATTATTGCCGGAATGTTCAACTTCGTAAAAGAAGTTTTCTTCGAACTCGAAAACAAAGCCGAAAGAGAAGTACCGAAGATAGATTTTTCTAAGTAAATTTTTTAAAATCTTAGTGTCCTTGTGTCTTCGTGGCAAATTATCTCGCCACAAAGGCACGAAGGCACAAAGTGGTGGAATTTAACTATGTGGGAATTAATTAGAGCTAATCAGCGGAAGTCACAAATATTATTTTTTGTGATGGGTGTGTGTTTGATCCTTTTGGGTTTTCTAGCTGGCAGTGCTTATTTTGGCGATGAAGGCGGGCTGCTTGGAATCATAATTGCCGTGCTTATTTGGTTGGTTTTATCAATGATAAGTTATTTTGCCGGCAGCTCGATTGTCCTCGCCGTAAGTAATGCAAAGGAAGTAACTCCAGATGTTCATCCGCAACTTTTTAATGTTGTTGAGGAAATGAAATTAGCTGCGGCTCTGCCTAAAATGCCGAAAGTGTATATCATCAATGCTGAGGCTCCGAATGCATTCGCAACCGGCAACAGTCCAGAAAATTGTGCTGTTGCTGTTACTGCCGGACTATTAGCAAAATTGAACCGGGATGAATTGCAAGGAGTTGTCGCTCATGAGGTTTCCCATATTATGAATAGAGATATCCGCTTCATCACTTTCGCCGGGGTTATGATTGGTTCGATTGTTCTTATTTCAGAAATATTTTTACGGGGATTTTTCTTTACCGGTGGCTCATCAAAAAGATACAGCAATAAATCTTCTGGCGGGGGACAATCGCAAATATTTATTCTCATCTTCGCCATTATATTCGCTATCCTCGCACCAATCCTCGCCCGTCTTCTTTATTTCGCCATTTCCCGCAAGCGTGAGTATCTCGCAGATGCATCGGCAGTAAGACTAACTCGATATCCCGAAGGATTAGCATCAGCATTAGAAAAAATTGCTTCATCAAATGAAGACTTACCAGTTGCAAATAAAGTTACTGCGCCGATGTACATAATAAATCCGCTAAAGAAAAAAGGAATGCAAATTGCAGATTTAACGAGCACACATCCTCCGATTTCCGAAAGGATAAGGATTCTAAGAAGTATGTCTTCAGGAATAAATTACACAAATTATCAGGAAGCCTATTCAAAAGTAAAAGGAACTAATTCCAGAATAATACCGGAATCGGGAATAAAAGAATCATTTCAACCTCCCGCCAGAGCCGGGGCAGCGAGCGTTGGAACTGAAAATGCAAGGACCAAACAAAGAACGCTGGGTGATTTGATGATGGCGGTAAACAATTATTCTTTCATTAATTGCACATGCGGATTAAAGATGAAAGTTCCACCTGGATTTAATCGTACCGAAGTACTGTGTCCGAAATGCGGAACAATGAATAAAATAATTTCCAAATCATAATTAGTATTTTATTCTATAATTCCTTAGTGTTTATCATAAAGTAATATTCCTTACTTTTCGATTATAATTGTATGATTATATGATAAAACGAATCTCCATATTGTTTTTTCTATGCATGAATCTGGTGTCTGCCCAGAGCTATATTATTACTACTTATAATGATAGAGACGGCGTACCCTCGAATTCGGTATTTGATATTTTAAAGGATAAAAAGGGAAGGCTGTGGGGATGCAGCGACGAAGGAATTTTTAATTTCGATGGCAGCTCGTGGAATCTTGAATTGGATTCCGATATTCACAAAGACTTATATTATCATCGATTGCTTTTAGATACTAAAGGAAATATTTGGGCGCTGCCGAATATTTCGTCTTTGAATATTATTTATCATGATGGAAAGAAATGGAATCAGACTAAAGATTTTCCTACAGCTACAACTCTAAAATGCTTTGCGAAATTGGTTTCGGAGGATACTACATTATGTGTAGTAACAATGGAAAATCAAATTCTACTTTATAATGATCAACGATGGCGTTTTATAAAGTTACCCGCAGGTTCACCGGCTAATCTTGAAATAAATACAGTAATAGGAACAAACAATAGTTTTATTTTGGGAACGAGCAGTGGATTAATAAAATTGGCTGGAAATGATATTCATTTTATGAATGAGCTGAATAATAAACTTCCCACCTATGAGATATTTAGTCTTTCAGCGTATAACGCCTCTTCATCAAGCGGCTCGATTTGGATTTTAGGGAAAACATGGTTTGGGCAAATTTCTCCTGATAATAATCTCGAACTAATCCCGGCAAAAATAAATTTACCAATTGTTAAGGGACAACATTCTTATACTTTTATTAAAAAGGCCGGCGCCAAACGTATCTACTTTGGAAACGAAGGAGTGATTTATTATTTCGATAGAAATATTGGTAAAATTTCCGAACTACGATACCAAAGGGATCTCGAGTATAGGGGCGGAACAGCAATCGAATACGACGCTGAACAAACTTTATGGATTTCCACTTTGAGGGGGATTAATAAAGTTAGACTAATTCCCTTTACAAATTATGATTCGAAAAATGGATTACCGCTTGATGAAGTTTCCGCATTGGAGATTTTAAAAGACGGAAGTGTACTTATTGGGCAGTATGGAATTTTATCTTTAATAAAGGATCAGAAAATTAATAGCTTCAAATTATTTGATTACGGCGATCCGGAAGGACAACTTGCACGGGTACTTGATATAAAAGAAAGCCGCAATGGAGATATATGGCTTGCAGTCAATCGAAAGGGTCTTGGTAAACTTGTAGGCGAAAAAGTCAGATGGATTGATAATACTGTACAGTTAGCCCCCGCTTCGATAGAAGAAGATAATAATGGAAGAATCTGGATTGGAACGGGCAGAGGGCTTTATTCTTTAGAAAACGAGAAATTAATCCCATATGAGAAAATTGAAGAATTAGGAAACATAAGAGAAATTAGATTTTTAAGTGATGGCGCGCTTGGAATTTGCACTACCAATAAAGGAGTTTCTATTTTAAGAAATGGCAATATAAAGAATTATCTTAGCAGTGAAAGAGCTGCAAATAGTGTTTATGCAATTCAAGAATATAACTCTAAAGTTTTGATTGGAACGTTAACGGGCTTATACGAATTAGCTAAAGATTCGCTAATTAAAAGTAGTTTGCTACCCAACAACAACAGACCAATTTACTTTATTGAAAAGGCGCTTAAAAATGATATTTGGTTCGGTACCAATGACGGAGTAATTTGTTGGGATGGAAAAATATTAAGAAATTATTCGAAGCAAAGCGGGTTAATTGGATTTGAAGCAAATAGAAATGCGGCAGCGTTTGATAGAAATGGAAATTTTTGGATAGGAATGGATTTAGGCGCATCATATTATATTAGAGAATATGATGAAGTAATTGACATCCGGCCTGAAGGGGAAATTAAATACATCGAATTGCCTTCCGGTAAAAAGTATTTGCCGGGCGAAGAAATTGAACTGGATTCCGACGAAAATAACTTGTGGTTACATCTTCGCTGCTTCTCCTTAAAAGATGAAAAAAATAATTTATTCGAAGTCACTCTTATTAAAAATAACGATGAAATAATTTATTCGAACACGGTTAACTATACACCATTCCGGCTCGTATCATTATCCCCGGGCGAATACACTTTTAAAGTGAGAGCAGTTAATTCCACCGGATTTAAAAGTAAAGAAGTATATAAGACCATAATTATCATTAAAAATCCATTTTATCTTAGCGTTTACTTTATTCTCCCATCATTATTAGCGCTTATTATTATCGGATTTTTTATTACAACGTATTTTAATCAAAAGAAGTATTCTGTTAAGCTCGAAAAGGAAGTATCGGAACGGACGCAATTACTCCAAAATGAAATTGAGGAAAAGAATAAAATTTCGGAAGAACTAACTGAAAGCGAGAAGAGATTTAGAGCACTCTTTGAAAACTCTTCATTCGGAATATTTCAGTCCACAATCGAAGGTAAATTTCTAATTGCGAATCCTGCGTTTGTTAAAATGCTTGGCTATAACTCGTTCGAAGAATTTTCGAAGATTGGCTTAATAAAAATATATTACGATGCGAAGGACAGAGAAAGACTAATTAACCTTTTGTTTGAAAAAGGCTTCGTTCATAAAATGGAAGTGTTGTTAAAGAAGAAAGACGGCAGTTTGATGAACGTTAGGATCAATGCGCAGTTACGTCACGATAGGGGCAATAAACTAATCATTGAAGGTTCTGGCGAGGACATTACGGCAACAAAAATGTTCGAGAAAGATTTAATTACCGCTAAAGAGAAAGCTGAATCATCGGACAGAATAAAAACAGAATTTCTTGCTCAGGTATCTCATGAAATACGCACTCCAATCAACACGATATTGAGTTTCTCGAGCTTAATTCACAGCGAATACAAAGAAATTCTCCCAGCCGAATTCGAATCTGTGTATCACTCAATTCATAATGCGGGGAAAAGAATTATACGCACCATCGATCTTATTTTAAATATGTCGGAAATGCAGCTTGGTACTTATGAACCCGGTAATGTAAAATTGAATTTAATTCAAAACATAATCCATCCAATTTATCAAGATAATTTGGAAAGAGCCCATCAAAAGAATTTGGATTTTATATTCAGCAATAGTATATCTAATCCTTATATTTATGCTGATGAATATACCGCAGTTCAAATTTTCGAAAACCTAATTGACAACGCAATTAAGTTTACGCAAAAAGGCGGTGTAGAAATAAAGATATCGGAATTTGGAAATAAACTTGTTGTGAATATAATTGACAGCGGGATAGGAATTTCGACGGATTATCTCCCAAAACTTTTCGAACCATTTTCCCAGGAAGAGCAGGGATATACGAGAAAATTTGAAGGAAATGGACTCGGACTTGCTCTCGTAAAAAAATATTGCGATTTGAACGGATTTGAAATTTCAGTCAGCTCAGAAAAGAATAAAGGCAGTATATTTACCGTAACAATGATGAATATGATTTGACCTTTTTTTCCCATTTTAGAATGCGATCTTTGTAATTCTAATTCAATAATGACTTTTAGTAAATAATTTATTATCCTTTGAAAGGGATAGTATTTGAAACTGATAATTGGATAGTAATTATTTGGTTTGGGCATTTGTTACGTTCTTTTTTATGATTTGCATTTGTTGCTGCAAGTATGTTTTTTATTCAAAGATAATTCAGTTTTGTATCTACATAAATTACTGGTAACTTAAATAATTGCAGATAGTTGAATGAATTGGTCGGTTATCAATAAAATAATATTTTCTTCTGAGCCTCCCCCAGCCAACCTTAATGCTTACATATTGTTAAAAAATAATCAGAAGGTATCACATTGAAGAAAGTGAAAGATGGGTCCCGTGTTAAATCAAATGCTAAAAAGAAAGTAAGTGTACCTGTCGTTGCCCGGAAGCATAATGCGAAAGTTGGAAAGAATGAAATGAAATTTATTGACAAGACGGATCTCGAAGTATTCCCACGGGAAATTGCCGCAAAATTTTTAGCTGATGATAAACAAGTAATACGCGGAAAACCTATTATTAATCGCGAAGAATATCTTTCGACTACGCTTAATTCAATCGGCGACGGAGTAATATCTACAGATTCTAAAGGAAATGTAGTTCAAATGAATCCGGTTGCCGAAAGATGGTGCGGGTTCACACATGAAGAAGCCATAGGCAAACCTCTGCAAAAAATATTTCGAATTGTAAACCAGCATACCCGTAAACTGGTAAAAAATCCGGTTGATCGTGTTCTAAAAACGGGGAAAATAGTTGGACTCGCGAATCATACAATCCTAATTTCTAAAGACGGCACTGAACGCCAAATTGCAGACAGCGCTGCACCGATAATTGATAAAAAAGGTAATATACATGGTGTGGTTCTTGTCTTTTCGGATGTGACCGAAGATTACGCAATTCATGAAAAATTACAGAGGAGTGAGGAACAATATAGACTGCTAATTCAAACTATGGAGCAGGGATTGGCGGTTCATGAAATTATTTGCAATGATAAAGGCAAACCGATTGACTATATTTTTTTGGATGTGAACAGCAGTTACGAGAAATTAACCGGATTTATTCGGGAAAATATTATTGGCAAAACAGTACGGGAAGTATTGCCCGATGTAGAGGAGTACTGGATAGAAAATTACGGAAAGGTTGCCCTAACCGGAAAGTCAATGCATTTCGAAAACTTTGCGAAAGGATTGAATAAGTATTACCGGGTAATTGCCTACTCGCCAAAGCAAAATCGATTCGCCGTTCTTGTTGAAGATGTAACCGAACGGAAGAATGCCGAACGTTATTTACGTGAATCCGAACTAAGATATCGTACCATTTCAAGATTAAGTTCCGATTTCTCTTTTTCCTGCGTACACATGGCAGAAGAGGGTTATAACGTTGATTGGATAACAGATGCGTTCTTTACTATTACGGGTTATGATGAAGAAGAATTAAAACAGAAGAAATGCTGGATGTTTACATTACATAAAGATGATTATTCTTGGATGATGAATAAACTAAATGATTTGCAGGAAAGTGAAATTACCGAAGATGAATTTCGTATTGTAAGTATCGAGGGAAGAGTTTATTGGGTTTATCAGTGGCTTGAATGTGTAAAGGACGAATCGGCGCCCGGTAAAAAAAGAATTTTCGGCGCAGTTCAAAATATCACAGAAAGAAAAAATGCTGAAGCGCTTCTTAAAGAAAGTGAGGAAAAATATCGAGCAATTGCAGAGAATAGTTTTGACCTTATTTATATCATGAGTTTTGACGGAGTGTTCAGTTATGTATCTTCTGCCTGCGAGAGGATTCTTGGTTATAGACATGACGAATTAGTGGGAACAAGATTCCTTGAAATGATCGATGAAAAGAATCTTAGCAAAGTGATTAAATTATTCGAAAGCACTAAGCTTAGTAATAATCCCGGCGTTCAAGTCGAAGCGAAAAAGAAAGATGGAACCGAGATAATTCTTGAAATAAATTCGCAAGTTAATTTTAAAAACGGCGTGCCATTTAACATGCAGGGATTTGCTAGGGACATAACAGAAAAACGTAGAGCTGAGGAAGAAAGAGAAATTACATTAAAATTATTTTCAATAATTAATACGCAAAACAACTTTTATAAACTGATAGAGGAAATTGCACAATTACTTAAGGAGTGGATTAACTGCGATGCCATTGGTATAAGACTAAAGGACGGAGTTGATTATCCCTATTATGTTACTATTGGATTCGATGAGGCTTTTGTTAATAGTGAAAAATATCTTTGTTTTAAAGATAATAAAGGGGAAATATTAATTGGTGAGGATAAGAAACCAATGCTTCATTGCATTTGTGGAAATATTATTAATGGAAACGCTGACACTTCGCTTCCTTTTTTTACAAATAACGGCAGTTTTTGGACTAACAATTCAACCGCAATTTTAAATGAGTTAAATAACCATAACAGTATCATTGGAATTAGAGGAAGATGTATAAGCGAACATTATGAATCGCTTGCCCTAATACCCTTAAGAACCGTTGAGACAGTTTACGGATTGGTTCAACTGAATGCTAAAAATAGAAATATGTTTACTCGTGAAAAAATTTCTCTTATCGAGAGATTGGCAAACAACATATCGATTTCGCTTGCCCATAAAAAAGCTCAGGAAGAATTGAAAGAAAGTGAGTTTAAGTATAGAACATTATTTGAAACTATGGTTCAAGGTGTAGTTTATTTAGATAAAGATGGCAAAATCATTGAGGCAAATATCGCTGCCGAAAAAATACTTGGCTTAACATATAACGAATTAATTGGCCGGTATTCAGCCGATGAAAGATGGTACACAATAAAAGAAGATATGAGTCCATTCTCTGAGGAAGAACATCCGGCAATGGTTGCATTAAAAACCGGCAAAGAAATAAAGAATAAGGTGATGGGTGTATTTAATCCGATTCAGAATAAATACCATTGGATAAATATAAACGCTGTTCCACAATTCAAGAATGGCGAACTATTCCCCAACCAGGTCTTTGTTACTTTTGAAGATATTACTGAAAGCAGAAATGCCGGACAAAAGATTTACGATTCCCTTAAAGAGAAAGAAATTCTGCTTAAGGAAATTCATCATCGGGTAAAAAACAATTTCCAGATCGTTAACAGTTTGCTAAGTTTACAAGCGGATGTAATTGAAGACAGAAACCTCGTTAACGTGTTTAGCGAAAGTCAAAATAGAATTAGATCAATGTCTCTTATCCATGAATTGATGTATAAGTCCGGCAATTTTACCTCGGTTGATTTTAAAGATTACCTTGAAAGCTTAATCGGATATTTGAAACTTTCATATACATCGAAAAGAAATGCTATTGAATTCAATCTTGATATTGATGAAGTGAATTTGGACATGGATACAGTAATCTCTTGCGGATTATTATTGAACGAAATTATTTCCAATTCTATTAAACACGCCTTCTTAGATAATTCGGTGGGCACTATTGGAGTCAGCCTTAAGGAGATATCCAAATGCGAATATTTGTTGCGTATTAATGATAATGGTATTGGAATTCCAGAAGTTCAAAATAAGGATTCGCACAAAACTCTCGGTATGCAATTGATATCAACTCTTGTTAAACAATTGAAGGCTGATCTGAAAATATCTTCCCCCGGTGTTGGTACCGAGTATATAATTACTTTCAAAAAGGAACAGTCATTATGAAAAAAGCGCCAAAGAAAGCTGATAAAACAAATGTACTAATTGTTGAAGACGAGCTGATAGTTGGTATCGACTTAAAAAAGACGCTTGAAAGAAATGGACTAAATGTTATTGGCTCAGCATCCACGTCCAGTGATGCAATAAATTTTGTAAAAACAATCTCTCCCGATATTATCCTAATGGATATTATGCTTAAGGATAGTAAAGATGGAGTTTATACGGCCGAAGCTATTCACTCTTTTACAGATATTCCGGTAATTTTTCTTACCGCTTTCTCCGATGAAGATACAATTGCGCGAGCAAAGCAAACAAGTCCTTACGGTTATATTTTAAAGCCGTTCAATGAGAAGGAATTACTTATCTCCATTGAAATAACATTGTATAAACACTCTATGGAGAAGCGGTTAAAAGAGAGCGAGGAAAAATACAAAAGACTTATTGAAGGATCGCCTGATATTTCTTACGGATATTCAAAACAAAATGGTGCGGTTTACTGGTCCGAACGAATTAAAGATATACTTGGGTATGCGCCAAACTATTTAATTAAAAATCCGTTTGTCTGGCACGATTCAATTCATCCGGATGATCTCCCAATGGTTGACAAGGCTATTGATGCTGCAATTACCGGCGAATCATTTGAAATGGAATACCGGATTAAGGATAAAAAAAATAAATGGCATTGGTTTAGAGATCGATTTATTGGAAGAGTTTTAAAAGATGACGATGTGATTATCGAGGGACTGGCCTCGGATATTACCATTCAAAAAACCGCGCAAGAAGAAATCCAAAAAAGAGAAGCCAAACTAAACAGTATATTTAAAGCCGCACCGGTTGGTATAGGAGTAAATATTAATCGCGTGCTTGTTGAAGTTAATGATACATTTTGTAGCATGATTGGTTACTCAAAAAGTGAATTGATAGGTAAGAACGCGAGAATATTATATCCTACAGATGATGATTATGAATTTGTCGGGTGTGAAAAATACAGGCAGATTTCCGAGTTTGGAACGGGAACTGTTGAAACAAAATTCAGAAGGAAAAACGGAGAGGTTATCAATGTAATTCTAAGTTCAACACCGCTTGATCGGAATGATTTGAGCAAGGGAGTTACATTCACTTCTCTTGATATTACAGACCGGAAGTTGGCGGAATTAGCACTTGAGGCAAGTGAAAAAGAATACCGGCGGATTGTTGAAACTGCTCATGAGGGAATTTTAGGAATAGACGAACATCATTTTATTACTTATGTGAATGATAGAATGGCAGAAACGTTCGGGTACGAAATTTCCGGGATGATAGGGCAAAAAATTGAAGAGTTTATATTCGAAGAAGATTTATCCGATCACAAGATTAAAATGGAAAATCGTCAGCAAGGAGCAAATGAAATATATGAGCGAAGATTCAAAATGAAGACTGGAGATGAGATTTGGATGTTGGTTTCTGCATCTGCTATCAATGATGAAGACGGGACTTTTCTCGGTTCATTTGGAATGTTTACAGATATAACAGATCGTAAAAAAACTGAGGAAGCTTTAAAAACGAGCGAAGAAAAATTTCGCAGGATTTATGATGATTCCCCGGTTGGAGCATTGGTTGTGGATATAGATCAAAGATTTACTTCAGTTAACAAAGCCTTTTGTGACTTTTTAGGCTATCCGAAAGATGAATTAATCGGAAAGAAAATTTCGGATATCACTTTTGAGGATGACATGTTAATTGGACAATCCGAAATAAAAAAAATGCTTTTAGGTGAATTGGATACTGCACAAGTTGAAAAAAGATATGTTAGAAAAAACGGTGAGATTGTATGGGGGCAAGTTAACATCAGTTTATTACGTGACAAGGATAAAAAACCATTATATTTTTTACCGATTATAATCGATATAACCGAACGTAAAAAAGCACAGCTACAATTGCTTGATTCCGAGATAACTTATCGGGGGATGATTAATAGCGTTGGGGAGGCAATTTATATTCAAGCTGGCGATGGGAAATTTCTAGATGTTAATCTTGCGGCTGAAAAACTCTACGGATATAGTAAAGAAGAATTCATTGGTAAGACACCGGAATTTTTATCCGCTACCGGCAAAAATGATTTGGATGCGATAAAAAAAATCATTGCCGAAGCATCCAAAGGAAATTCGAAACGATTCGAATTTTGGGGAAAACGCAAAGACGGGACTATTTTCCCAAAAGAAGTTTCGATTAGCCAATGTGATTACTTTGGACGGAAAGCGCTAATAGCAGTTGCTCGGGATATTTCGGAAAGGAAAAAAACCGAGCATGTGTTAAGGGAAAATCATGAAAAGCTGCAAGCTGTTATTAATGCAACACCGGATATAATTTGTTTTAAGGATGCTTATGGAAGGTGGATTCAGGCCAATGACAGTATTCTTAATCTTTACCAGTTGAAAGGACTTGATTATTATAATAAATCAGAGTTAGAATTGGCTTCCTATGCGGCTGATATGTATAAAGAAGTTTTTAAAATCAGCAAGTCTACTGATGAAAATGCATGGGCTCTTGGAAGAATTTCAAGAACTACTGAAATAATTCCTGATATCAACCATAATAAGCATGTCTTTGATATGGTTAAAATTCCTTTATATAACGAAGATCATTCACGGCGAGGATTAGTCGTGTTCGGGCGCGATATTACTGAAATAAAAAAAACCGAAGAAGCTTTAGTTGAAAGCGAGGAGCGATATCGTAGAATATTTGAAAATACGCACACAGCGATGTTGATTATTGATCCACTGACGGCTCAAATTGTCGATGCAAATCCTGCGTCAGAATTGTTTTATGGATGGAGCCGGGATATTCTAAAAAAAATGAATATTTTCGAAATTAATATCCTCCCACTTGAAGAAATAAAGTATAAAATGGAACAAGCCAGGTTTGGTAAGAAGTTGTCATTCGAATTCAAGCATAAAATTGCTGATGGTACAATTAAAGATGTTGAAATCTTCAGCGGGTCAATAACATTAGGCGGCAGGGAATTACTCTTTTCAATTGTCCACGACATAACACAAAGAAAACTTGCGGAAGAAAAGCTTCTTGAAAGCGAATCCAGGTTTAGAACTGTTGTAACCAATGCTACGCCAATCATCTTTATGATTGACAATGAACGAAAATTTGTCCTATCGGAAGGGAAAATGCTCGCAAGCTTGGGATTAAAACCGGGACAAGTTGTTGGTCAGTCGGCGGTGGAAATTTACAAGGATTTCCCGAGGATTATCCAAGGAATTAATACTGCCCTGTCCGGCCAACACTTTGATGACACCATTGATGTTGGGGGAATTATCTTTGACATTTTTTATACACCGTATATGAATGTAAAAGGAGAAGTAATTGGATTGATTGGGATGGCAATGGATATTACCAAACGTAAACATGCGGAAAATGCTTTACGCGAAAGCGAAGAACGTTTTCGACATTTGTTTACCGTTTCGCCTGATGCAATTATGATAATTGATCCTCATTCAACAACTGCAAATTGGCCAATTGTTGATTGCAATGATATTGCTTGCATAATGTGTGGATATACACGTGAAGAATTAATAGGCCAGTCCGTCGATATATTAAACACATCGGAAGCATCATTAGAAGAACGAGCAAATTATCTGGACCGGTTGAGGAAAGAAGGAGTAATTCATTATGAAACATTTCATCGTCATCGCGACGGCCATGTTTTTCCAATTGAAGTCGCTACGTCAATTGCTTCGTTTGGTGGAAGGGAGTTGATTTTAGGGATTGATCGAGACATTACCGAACGAAAACAATCAGAGGAGGCGATTCGAATAAGCGAAGAAAAATTTAGAGTAAGCTTCTTAACAAGTCCTGATTCAATAAATATTAACAGGCTAAGTGACGGATTATATGTTGATATCAATGAAGGTTTTACCCGTTTATCCGGTTACACCCGCGAGGATGTATTAAATAAAACATCGGGGGAAATAAATATTTGGGTTAATCCCGAAGACAGGAAAAAACTTGTTTACGAACTACTAAATCACGGAGTTTGTCAAAATCTTCAGACCGAATTTAGACTAAAAGATGGTACTTTTAAAACATGTCTGATGTCAGCATCAGTAATCACATTCGGAGGCGAAAAGTGTATTCTCTCCATGACAAGAGATATTACCGAAAAAGTGAAACATGATATTGAATTAAATGAGTATAGACTTCACCTTGAA
Source organism: bacterium (assembly GCA_043808235.1). Taxonomy (GTDB): domain Bacteria; phylum Bacteroidota; class Ignavibacteria; order Ignavibacteriales; family Melioribacteraceae; genus JAZDFC01. The sequence continues at coordinate 25,611 of JAZDFC010000073.1, read as the reverse complement.
GATCTTGTCGATCAGCGAACCGAGGAAATCAAAAAACACAGTCTTTTCTTACGGACATTAATAGACACAATTCCTAATCCAATTTTTGTTAAAGATAGGCAAGGGTGTTACACCGAAGTAAATAAAGCTTTTGAAAAATTTTATGGAGTAACACGGGACGAAATTTTAGGTAAAGCGCTGGATTATCTGGCACCCGCAGACGCAATCGAATTAAATGAGGAATATGACGCAAAATTATTGAACGAACACATGTCGGCAGTGTACGAATCTTATTATATAAACAAAGAAGGAAAAAGAATTGATTTGTTATTGCATAAAGCTTCGTTTGGAGAAGCGGAAAATAAACCGGAAGGATTAACAGGATTGGTTGTGGATATATCCAAGCACAAAGAAATGGAACTGAAAACGAGGGAAGCATATCAAAAAGAGAAAGAGCTGAATGATATGAAAACCAATTTTATTTCCACAGCTTCGCACGAATTCAGGACACCACTAACAACAATTCTTACTTCGGCAGACTTATTACAGATGAATTTCGAAAAGTGGAGTCATGATAAAATTCTTAAACATATAAACCGAATTCAAGAATCTGTTGATTATATGACAGTGCTGCTGGAAGATGTACTTACTCTTAGCAGAAGCGACCGGGGAAAGTTGGTTCTCACACCGGTTGAGGTAAACCTGAATGAACTTTGTACCGAGATTCTTGAACATACGAAATTGCAAGTAAAAGAAAACCACAACCTTATTTTTAATTATAACGCTCCATCATATAAATACAAGGTCGATCCGAAATTGCTTACGCATATTCTTTCAAACCTTTTAACAAATGCTGTAAAGTTTTCACCTATGGGCGGCGATATAATCTTTAATGTTGATTTTGCAGATGGTATGCTTAAATTTTCTGTTGCCGATCACGGAATCGGAATAGAAAAATCGGATTTCAATAAATTGTTCGAACCATTTTTCCGCGCTAATAATGCATCTGATATTAAAGGAAGCGGTTTGGGGATGAGCATTGTAAAAAGAGCTGTAGAAATTCACAATGGTGAGATTAATGTTGAAAGTTCACAAGGTGAAGGAACAACTTTTACCGTTGAAATAAAATTAGTGTAATTTTTATAACGTTTCTAATTACATCTGTCTTATAACAATAAGGATATTTATAATCCTCTTATTTTGCCCGTTTGATGAGGTTCAATTGCGGAAGTGAGATTCCAAAGTAATTCACTATTTTCAAAGAAGAGATTTTAAAGGCAATGAAAAAAATACTTATTATTGAAGATGAACCGGATTTGCTCGAGAACTTTGCTGAAATATTCGAGGAAGATGGTTACACGGTGCTAAGAGCTTCATCGGGTAAAGAAGGTGTTGCCTCGGCAAAAATGAATATTCCCGACGTTATACTGTGCGATATAATGATGCCAGGCATTGATGGTTTTGGAGTAAAGAAAAAATTAGCTGCCTACGAGGATACCATTTCTATACCTTTCATTTTTCTTACAGCAAAATCCTCTAAAGACGAAATACTTGAAGGATTGAAAACTGGAGCCGACGATTATATCACCAAACCGATTAAGGCGAGGGAATTGTTAAAAACAGTCAAGCTAAGACTGAAGAGAATTAGCGACTTAAAAATTGCAGAGGGAAATACTACTGAAACCAAAATACTGCCGCGCGATGGAAGAATACTCCTCAAAATAAATAACAATCCAACTTTTGTAAATATTAATTCAATCGTGGTTATTGCAGCCGATGATTATTATTCAATTGTACATCTGAACGACCAACGAAGAGCAATATTAAAAAAAACGCTGAAGAGCTGGCAAAAAATATTACCTGATGAAAAGTTTTTAAGAGTGCATCGCAGTGTAATAGTTAATATGGATTATATTGAAAAGATTGAGAAATGGTCAAAGAGCACATATGTTGCCCATATAAAAAATTACTCAGAGCCTATCCAATTCAGTTATAGATATTCGCAACTTGTTCGTGAAAGAATGATGATAAAATGAGATTGCATGGCTGTTATTTATAAAAAGTATCTTTTATGTAACATCAAAATATGGGCAAAGCATTGAGCGATTATCACTAATTAAGGAAAAATTCATCATTAAAATTTGCTATGTGTTCGAAGTCAAAATCCCATCGAAGTACAAATTTGAGATTAAGAAAGATGGAGATATGGACATGATTCTAATACTATTTCCTATTTAATTCTGCATGTGTGACTTTTTTACTTCCCTCTGAAAATTTAATTCCACACTAAATTTGTATTGTTTCAAAATAGGTCAGTGGACATTTCGCAAAATAGTGAACATGTTTACTGCCAATATTCTACGTTTACTGCTCATTTTCCGCAAACACTGAATTTAGGTTATTAGTTATCGCTTCATTTGCGATAATTGGACAGAGTAAATAAAAGAATTATAAATCGCATTTTAACTTGTCGTTTTCTTATGGTATAAGTAATAATATAACCGGATAAATGATTGTGTTAAGAATATTGAGAAAAATGTTTTTTAATAAAAATAATATCATTCGAATAAATATTTACGAGACTGATCACAAAAAAAATCGTTTTAGAGATAAAAATAATTTTAGAAAGCTGTACCTAAAAACAGATCTCGCAAAATCACCTCAAAATCTCTCTCCCAGCCAAACTGAATCACTTGCCGTTCCATACGAGCGGCAAAGTTTTAATAAGGGATTAATAAATAATCCATACTTTTTTGATGTGAGAATTGATAAGTGCAATTCAAAATTCAAATACGGATTCATTGCAATCAAAAGAAATGATTATGAAACTGGAAAGTGCATAATAAATCCATGCGAATTTATTTTTAATGATATTGCCGATATAGGAAGAAATTAGTGTTTTAAATTCTCTCTCCCACAAATCTCTCAAATCTCTTGCCGTTTCTCGCGCGGCAAGAGATCCTCTTTCTTAAGAAAGTATTGTTAACATTCACCTCAAGTAGAGTAAAAAAAATAAGTCACTAAATTATTACGTATATAAACAGGAGCAAGCGAAATAGCAATTAAGACAAGAAGCGTCATAATGAAGAGATGTAATTCGCATGATAAAAGAAAAACAACAATTAACCTTGCCGTTAAGGAATTTGACGGTGCAATATACGAACAGTCTTTTTTTTGAAACATTTTTGATTCTCGGATGAATTCTTTTTTATGACTTAATCATGACATTTTTCGGATGATTGGCAAAATTGTTTAGGTAATTAGTGGTTCTGGGCTTATGCAAATTGCTTACGGCGAATTTTAAAATGTTGCCTATTTTCTCAAAACAAACGTTTGCAATAGTGAATTATTTTATTTATATACTCGTTAGGAAATTTTAGTCCTTGGTTTATCTTCAAATTTAAGAGAGAAAAAGTGATTATTTCCGAATTCTTAGTTTCGTTTTTCGCAAACGTTTGCGCTAACCGGTCCACTTCATTGCTTAATAAAAAATACCTCAATTGCCATCAAGTAGGTTTAGTACTTGTAATATTTATTGGCAATTCATTTTTTGCATTGACAGTTTTATTCAACTCACTTGTAGCAGTCATAGTTATGATTCCTATAATTCATAATTATAAAATAATATATAATAATAACTCTACCGTTATAGATAAATAATTAATCGATAACTTACAAAGGAGTATTAAATATATTGACGTTTACAAAATTCAAACAGTACCAATCGTTTACTGTCTTTCTATTTTTTATTCTTTTACCTTGCACTTTAGAATTAAGTGCTCAAACAAACATTACAATTATCAATCCCAGTTTTGAAAAACCCGATTCGGGAAAAGTAAAAGGTTGGGATGGAGAATGTGCCGATGCCGGATGGGCAGGGCAACTTGAAGATATTCCAGGCTGGGTAAGCGATTCTACCGCTTTTGATTCGGGGGTTGAAGAAGCTGCTGATGCTACAGATGGAAAATACAGAGGTTTCCTCATGGGAGGGGATGAAGCCGTTTATCAAATACCTGGAAAAAGAATTTATAATGGAGATATTATAACTTTAACTGTTGATGCCTTGAACACCTGGGCTGCTACTTTGCTGAGAATGGAATTATTTTATCTTCTCGAAGATAATACAAAGGTGACCATTGTTTCGGAAGATAAAACCCTGACAGATTCATTTGCTGAATATTCAATTTCATTTTCTGCTGCCGATCATCCTGACTGTATCGGATATAGAATCGGTGTTTCTTTCGATAATATAAGTAGTGATGAATCGTGGGTTGGAATTGACAATGTTCGACTGACAAATAGCGATCCTCGAATTATTGATGTTGATAATTATAGCTTTGAATTGCCGGATGTCGGAAAGATTAAAGGATGGGACGGTGTCTGTTCAAACGCAGCATACACGGGTCCTTTTGATGACATACCGGGTTGGGAAAGTGACGATTATGCTTACGATTCCGGTGTTGAACTTGGCTACACTCCGACAGATGGTTTGTATACCGCTTTCATGATGGGCAATGATGCCCCAGTTTATCAAATCACTAATTATACTATCCAGGCAACCGATGCAATTGAATTATTAATTGATGCAAGAATTACATGGGCTGCCAGTTTGATTGGACTAGAATTATTTTATACTGACGCAAGCGATAATCACGTAGTGCTTGCCTCTGATCAGATTACAATTACGGATACCTATTATGAATACTCAATCGGTTTTAATGCATCGGGTTTCCCTGATGCAGTAGGAAGACCTCTGGGTATTTCAATAAGTAATCCAAGCCCTACCGGAGAATCATGGATCGGTTTTGATAATGTACGCTTGTTAAATGGAAGTTTTACTGGAGTTGAAACAAATGACGGAATTCCAGCTACGTTTAATTTATCTCAAAACTATCCTAATCCTTTTAACCCTACCACACAAATTACTTATTCCTTAGCGGAAGAGGGCAAAGTGAAACTAAGTGTTTTCGATATTCTTGGTAATGAGGTTGCGGTAATTGTTAATAAAACTCAAAATGCCGGCACTTTTACAGTTTCTTATAATGCCGATAAATTAGCCAGTGGTTTGTACTTATATAGATTAGAAGCTGGTGATCATGTGTTTGCCAAAAAGATGATTTTGCTTAAGTGATATCATGGATTTTGTTTTCTTTGCGTTACTTCTTTGTTAAGCGATGCCTGCTGTTTATCTCCACAGCAGGCATTGATAGGAATACATATTTACACTATTGATAATAAATTATAATGTTTTGGAGCAAGTCAATGCGTAAACACCAATACTCAATTAAATCGCCCATTAGTTCCTTTTTATATAACGCTGTAATGGTAATGTTTATTTTTACCTCTACTGTGTACATGCAGACAACTGGAAAAATTTCAGGTAAGGTTGTCGATGCCGAAACAGGCGAAGCGCTTGTGGGTACCAATATAGTTTTGGAAGGAACATCAATGGGAGCGGCAGCCGATATATCCGGTGAATATTATATTATAAATATTCCACCCGGTAAATATCGTCTTAAAGCTTCAAGTGTAGGTTACGAAACTGTTGTTATGAAGGACCTGGCTGTTTCTGTAAATAGAACTACACAAGCTAATTTTAATCTTAAGTCAACCGCGATAATTAGTCAAGAAGTAGTTATTTCCGTTCCCGGTATTCAAGCTAAAAAAGACCAGACAAGTTCTGTGCGAAATATTACAAGTCAGGATATGGAGAAATTGCCGGTTGAAAGTCTTGATGCTGTAGTCGGTTTACAGGCAGGTGTTGTACGCGGACATTTTAGGGGCGGCAGATGGGACGAGGTTGCCTATCTTATGGACGGTATAAAAATTGGTGAGGCTTTCGGGAATAGCCGTACAGTTACTATCGAAAATGATGTTGTATCCGAAATCGAGGTAATAACCGGAACATTTAATGCCGAATACGGAAATGCAATGAGCGGTGTTGTGAATGCGGTTACGAAAGAAGGAAGTAATACTTTTCACGGTAACCTTTCGTTAAATTCTAGCAATTTTTACACTTCCCATAGCGATCTTTTCTATGGGCTTAAAAGTTCCGATGTTCTCAGAAGTAAAGATGTTTCTTTCTTTCTGGAAGGACCGATAATTAGTAATGCGATTTCCTTTGTAGTTAATGGAAGATACCAGGATTGGGTTGGGGCAAGGAATGGAATTCGCCGTTTCAATACAGATAATTACAGTGATTTCTCTTCGCAGAATCCCTGGGAATGGTATTCCGAACATACGGGAGATAGTTCGATAGTTCCAATGGAAACGAATGAATCTATCACGCTGTTCAGCAAATTATCTTTCAAACCTTTCAATTCGGTCAGAGCTTCAATTAACTATTCATACAACGGTTCGGCAGGACAGGGGTATTCGCTATATAATAAATATAATCCCGATGGCAGAACTACCCAGCATAATAAATCTCATTTAATTACAGCTACAATAAATCATACTTTGTCTCAGTCGCTCTTCTACGAATTTAAATCGAGCTTCCTTCATTCATGGGATGCTAACTATATGTTCGAAAATCCTTTTGACGAAAGATATATTCACGAACAATACGACAGCGGCTCGAACGGTCCGGGATTTTCAACCGGTGGTATGGGTAGAAACTGGAATGAGAACTGGAGTAAAAATATTAATGAAAAATTCGATTTGACATGGCAGGTTAATAAGAATCACGTTATTAAAACCGGCGTGGATTTTACAAAATATATTATTCATAGATTTAATACTTCAATTAGAAATAAATATTACAGCACTCCTTATGTTAATGATTTTGAAGTCGATTCGACCACGTTCAAAAGAATCTACTTATATTATGATCCTGAATTGGTGTTAGATGAAAAATCAACGTACAAAGATATCTACGATGTTGAACCCACTCAGCTGGCGGCTTACTTGCAGGATAAAATGGAATTTGATAATATGGTTATTAATCTGGGCATACGTTTCGATTATTTTGATCCGAATACTACATACCCGTCGCAGTTAAGAAATCCGGGCAATCAATTAAGTTTTGATGATCCTTCGAAGATGAGTACTTATCTCAAAGCTAAGGCATCAAATCAAATAAGTCCGCGATTCGGCATTTCCTATAAACTCGGCGATATAGCACTGCTGCGTTTCTCTTACGGGCACTTTTTCCAGATGCCGCCTTTGTATGCATTGTATTCCAATTTCGATCATGTAATCGGAACCTCGGATTATGCAACCTTGATGGGGAATCCGAGAGTAAAACCTCAAAAAACGATTCAATATGAAACCGGTCTGTGGATGCAGGTTACAGATAATATGAGTCTTGAAGTTGCAGTTTACTACCGCGATATTTACGATTTACTCGGCACTGATTTTATTGAAACATTCAACGCAATTAAATATGGATTGTACAGTAACAAAGATTACGGTAATGCAAGGGGACTTGAATTCAAATATGATTTTATATCGGGTCCATTTTCTGCTAATTTAAACTATACTCTTCAATATACACGGGGGAATGCCGATAATCCCCAGTTCGCATTCAATCGTGCCGGTTCACGCCTCGATCCTGTATTCGTACTAATTCCAATGTCATGGGATCAAAGACATACTGTTAATGCTTCGTTTTCATATAACGCCGAAGATTATAATATATCCTTAATTGCCAGACTCGATTCGGGCACGCCATACTCATGGTCCCCGTTATCCGAAAGTACCATGTCATTGGTTCATCTTAATCCCAACAACTCAACAATGCCTACTTTGTTTTCTGTAGATTTGCAAGGTTTTGTAAATTTATTTAAAATAGGCACACACGCTGTTCGGTTGAAAGTGCTGGTTTACAATTTATTAGATGCGTTAAACGAAACCGGCGTAAACAGTACAACCGGTAGAGCTAACCAGGCAATTATTCGTAATGTAAACATCGAGAGTTACAGAAGTAACTTTACGACTATTTACGACCTTTACAAAGACTTAGGTCAATATTCAAATCCCCGGTTGATCAAAATGGGAATTGAATTTTTATTCTAGGAATCGGTTTATGAAAACAAATTATGTTCTAAAGTTATTTCTTTTTGAAAAATATAGATTACAACAAATGTTTGTAGGATTTTAAGGAGATTACAATGCATTTTAATAAAATCAAAATACTTTTTTTATGTTTCCTTCTTGCCGCTCAATTATACGCACAAACCGATCAATATGAGGGACCTACTGATGAATCCGGTGATCCCGGCGCATTGCGTGTCGGGTTGATGAATGGAAACCGGGTGTCTCTGCGTTTCAGTAATAAAATTGCTCTCGGAGGTTGGCCCTCGCCCGATGTTTCTTTCTGGCCGAATGATGACACGGGACTCAATACTCTCGATGCATTAAATCTAATTGTTGGCAATATCGTCTATCTAAGAAATGATTCGATTGCCGTTACCGATGAAAATGAAATTCAAAACGATGCGACTTTGAAAAAACTTTGGTATGTCCAAAGTTCGTCTTTACAAGGCGGTTTCATGGATCAAAATGCGGGCGGAACAGTTGATTGGGGTTTCAATCCTGTCTTCGGTTACTTTAATGAACTTAATGATTATCCGGCAATGAGTAACCTGCCGGATTCGTGGCCATTAAATGGTTGGCCGTCTCGCGGTTTCGAAAAGAAATGGCCCGGTGAATGGAACGGCAGGTTCGGACGAGGAATTAAATATGCCGACATGGAAGCGTATTATGTTGCTAACGATGCGCAGGATTTGGAAAATCTACAGAGCATATCAAAACAAAAATTCTATCCCCGACCGGGTGTAAAAATTGGCGATATTTCACCGGGAGATATAACAGTGCAATTAGGTTCTCCTTGGGGAGGATTAGGCATTCGTGTTGAAGTGCGTACATACCAATGGAACAACCTGCAATCGCGGGATGCAATCTTTTTTGAATATAATATCTCAAACATTTCCGAATACGATTTAGCAAGAGGAGTATTCGGATTTTATCTTGATGCTGCGAATGGAAATAAAGCTCCGACAAGCGGACTCGAAGACCAGATTGGATATTTCGATAAGCTGGAAGACCTCGAATACACATGGTCGAAAAGCGGAACCGGGTTTGGCGGCGGTAAGCCGTGTGTTAGTGGCTGGGCTTTTCTCGAAAGTCCCGGATTGCCAAATGATGGAATTGATAACGATGATGACGGTTTGACCGATGAAAAACGAGATAACATTGCATCAATATTAGTCGGTGCGTATGACGGTATAACCGACTTGCAAAAATTTCTAAGCTGGTATAACCTAAGTGAAACCAACCTCAAACCTCACTGGGACGCAGATGAAGACCAGGATTGGAGCGACGGTATTGATAACAACAACAATGGAATTTATGAGCCGGATGAATACGCCGGTAATGACGTTGGATTAGATGGTGTTGGACCTACCGATATAAATTATTACGGTCCGGATGCGGACGGTTCTGAGTGTAATCACAAACCCGATTACTTAGAAGGATACGGCAGCGAACCTAATTTTGCCGCAACCGATATTTCAGAATCGGATATGCTTGGATTAACGTCGTTCCAAATGTTTGTACATCCGCAGACAAATTCACCGCAATTACGTTTTGACCAGGCGGCTTACAATATTATTGCAAGCGATACTTTGATTGAATTTTTTGGTACACCGTCAAATCTTTATTCTGCTTTCGGTTCGGGTACTTTCCGTTTTCCAAAAGGAGGCACAGAAAGATTTTCGATTTCACAGGTTAATTCCTACGATGATCTTGGCGGTTTAAATGCCACCGGTCACAAAGCGCCATCACTTTATATTAAAAAGAGAGTTGTGCAGGGCATTTATGAAACAGATTATAGATTTTCGCAGCCTCCGTTTACTCCGAAACTTTCTGCAAAAGGCGGCGACGGGAAAGTGTTTTTATCATGGGACAACAATGCCGATAAATTAACACGCGAACCGCTATTGCGCAATGTGAACGATTTTGAAGGATACAAATTATATAAGGCAACCGATAAACATTTCCGCGATGCAGAATTGCTTTACGATGCTTACGGAAATGCGGCAGGCAAAAAACCTATCTTCCAATGCGATAAAATTGACGGGATAGTGGGAATTCCTCCGCACACGTATTTTAACGGGTTAGGTTATTATCTTGGTGATGATAGCGGAATCCAGCATTATTATATTGATGAAAATGTCCAGAACGGGCGCACTTATTATTATGCAATTGTAGCCTACGATTACGGCATGGAAGAATTCGGGAAGAACGGCGTAAGTATTCCTCCTGCTGAAAATAATACCGTTATCGATCTCGATGAAAATGAAAGTATCAGGTTTACCGGGAGAAACGTTCAGGTTGTTACTCCTTTTCAAACCGCACTTGGGTTTGATTCCCCCGAATTTTCATTCGACGACCCGCATGAATTAAGACGACTTGCAGAATTCGCTCCCGGCATTTTTAATGTGGATAGCATTAAAGGTAACCATACTTACACAATTAAATTTGATACTGTTTCAATTGCTTCCTCAATTAACAGGAAAGATAGAAGTAAGCGGGATAACTTCTTTGTAACTACAGGTTACTCGGTATATGATCAGGATAACAACAATAAAAAGGTTTATCACGAAGATTTTTCGAATGCAGTAGGCGAGAATTGGATTAAAGGAACAATTAAACCGGTTTCAGGAAACAGTGTTGATTACGAGTATCTTAATCCAACCGGTGTTCGCAGTGAAGTTTTTGATGGTCTTCAATTATCATTTGTCCAGAGAAGCGAGCCCAATCAACTAAATCCATTCCGCAGCGGCTGGGTTACAGGTAATGCGCCTATGGAGGTAACCATTGATTCGTTAGTTTCACAATTCTTTGCATACAATTATGATATTGTGTTCGTAGATACGCTTTATCATACCCGGACAACCAAGACATCGCCTATAGCAGTTCGGGATCTAAGTAGGAACGTTGTATCCGCTACAAAAGTATTACTGAAAGAATCCTTCCCATTCATTGTAATTAACAAATCAGCGGTTGACTCAAATGGTAATTACGAACAACTCGATTTGTTGGTTCATGATGTTGACGGTAATAAAGTATATGATTTAGATACCGACTACGTTTATGTCGGTTACTCGGATGTAACTTTCAAAGGAACAATTTTCGGAATACGATTCCCCGGACCGGAATATCCTCAGCCCGGCGACGTATTCAGGTTGAATTTCACTCCGCCCCTTAGAGATTCAATTATGATCAAAGTTGATTTCGATCCGGCGCTCGATAAAGCAAGCCTGGCAAACGACATGAGTAAAATAAAAGTTGTGCCTAATCCATACATAGTTACAAACACAATGGAGCAGGCTATCAGCAATCAGGGATTGAATCAGCAAAGGCAATTAATGTTTACGCATATTCCTGCACAAAGTACAATTAAAATATTTACTTCGAGCGGTGTTTTGATAAAGGAATTGGATATTGATAACCGGCAGGATAACGGTACCTATCATTGGAATTTGCTTACTGAGGAAGGTCTCGAAATTGCTGCGGGAATATATGTTTATCTCGTTGAATCAAAAGTAACAAGCGATAAAAAAATCGGCAAATTCGCTGTAATAAAATAAGGATGTGAAATAATAAATGAAGATTACACGTAATTCTGAAATTTACAAAAGAGATAAAAACATGAAACAACTAATCCCAAATAAAATAAAAATTATTCTCATGGTTTTATTATTGCCGGTTTTGATATCGGCTCAAAAACCTACGCGTGTAGGAACAACCGCTGCAAATTTTCTTGAGATAGGATTTGGAGCGGCGGGTTCTTCTATGGGCGATGCCCAGGTGAGTATGGCGAATGACGTTTCTGCCATGTACTGGAATCCTGCCGGTCTTGCCCGATTATCAAAGAGCGAAGTGATGTTTGTTACTCAACCGTGGATTGCGGATATGAATACATCGTTCTCTGCAGTAGGCATTGTTGTCCCGGATTTGGGTACATTCGGCGCCGGTGTGATTTTGATGGACTACGGTGAAATGGAAGTTACAACAATGGCTATGCAGGAAGGAACAGGTGAAAAATTCACTCCCAAAGACATGGCAATTTATGTTTCGTATGCAAGAAGTATTGTTGATTGGTTTTCATTCGGAGTATCGGGCAAAATAGTAAACTCAAATATCTGGCACCTCAATGCAACGGCGCTCGCGTTCGATCTCGGTGTGCTTATAAAAACCCCTTTCTTTTCACCAACCGATAACAATGAAGAAGGAATGAGTATAGGTATGAGCATTTCCAATTACGGAACGCCGATGAAATACGATGGTCTCGATTTGCTCAATCCGATCGATGTCTCGCCCGATGAAGCCGGTAATTACCGTGATGCTTCCGGTCAGTTCAGGCTGCAGGAATGGGAACTGCCGTTAATTTTTAGAATCGGTACTTCCGTTACTCCATTTAAAACCGGCACTCATGAATTAATTCTTTCTGCCGATGCGCTTCACCCAAATAATAATAGTGAATCGGTAAACTTCGGCGGTCAGTATTCATTAATATTCCCGACTTTTGGAAAAGTAATATTGCGCGGAGGATATAAAGCGCTATTTATGGAAAATTCCCAATACGGATTTTCATTCGGGATTGGAGTAAGAACCGATATGTTATTCAACACCGGTGTTAAATTGGAATATGCTTATAGAGATGTTGGATTATTGGGAAACGTGAATTCATTTGGGATTAGTCTTTTATTCTAAGATTTTGTAAAATAAGAACAGATTATTTTATTCGGGAGATGATGTTTTTACGATTATTTGTTTTCACGTTTTTAACAATCTCTTTTTTGATTGTTGGCGCATCGAATGTAATTTCACAAGAAAATACAGAACCGGTAAGATCGAAAGTCATTATTGCAAAAGTAGCCGACCGGGTAATTACACTCGATGATTTTATAAGCAGGGCTGAATTCACTATTCGCCCTGCTTACTGTAAGGGTTATACAAATCTTGATAAAAAAATTGTACTTAATTCCCTCATTGCCGAAAAATTATTTGCTATTGAATCGGATGTAAAAAACGACTTGATGCAAAATCAAAAATTCCGCAACATGATTGCGGGGAGGAAAGAACAAAGAATGAGAAACCTTCTTTCTTTTATTGAGGGAGATGAAAAAGTTAAACTCGATTCCGGAGAAGTAGAAAAAATATTTTCAATTGCCGGAAGAACATATCGCATCGAATATTTCAATGTTACGGAAATCAACACTGCAAATGATCTCTCTAAAAAATATTTCGGAAGGGATTCATCATTTTACGAGATTTATAAAAACTCCGGGATTCGCGATTCAATTTATAAAAGAGAAGTTGCGTGGGGAGACGATGAATCGAAAAAAATTCATAAAGCTCTATTCTCCGGCGAGCTAAAGAAGGATCAACTCGTTGGACCGATCAATATAAATGATACTACAAATATTTTTATTAAAATTAACGGTTGGAACGATAGGGTAGTAATTTCAAATACAGATGTTACAGAGCGGTGGTCGGATGTTGCGGAAAAATTAGTAAGAGAAAAGGCAGACAGCATTTACGATAAATTTGTGCTGGGTGTAATGGGGGATAAAACACTTTCTTTCAACAGCCCGGTATTCAATAAAATAGTTGATCTTCTCGCCCCGTTTTATACAAATAGAAAGGAAGCAGCGGAAGAAGAATTTTTGCAGCATGTTTTCGATAAAAATGTTGAAACTCCGGATTTGCAAAAATTGGGCGGCACTTATCAGGAAATAGCAGATGAACCGTTTTTATCAATCGACGGGAAAACGTGGACTGTATTCGATTTTAAAAATGAGATGGACAAACATCCGCTTGTTTTTAGAAAGGAAGATGCGAACAGCGATTTTGCGCATCGTTTACACCACGCAGTCGTTGATCTTGTTCGGGATAAATATCTTACTGATGCAGCATACCAACGGGATTACGATAGAAATGAAATTGTTACACATTACGAGCAATCCTGGTTAGATGCGAGTATTTCCTACTTCCAAAAATTAAATTATCTCAAACAGTTCGATTTGACCGGTGTGAATGATATCGGAATAATTGAAAAGTATCTTAATCCTTATGTTGAATCACTGTTGAAGAAATACTCGGATCAAATTGAAATTAATGTTGAGGAATATGAAAAAATTCAGTTGACAAGAATCGACATGATGACCATGGAAGACCAGGTTCCTTACCCGGTTTACGTTCCGGCATTCCCGCAGATTACGAATTACAACAGGCTTGATTACGGTAAAAAGATGAACAATAATTAATCGGTGCGTTAAACTTATGACAACAAAAGGTGATTTAGCTATTCTCAAATTAAATGTTAGCGATATGTCAAAAATTAATTACATCTACCTGCGATCGATTTTATTTTTTATTGCAATCGCACAATGCGTTTTCAGTCAAAGCAAAGCACAAACTAAGTACGATGATCTTACGACAAATTTGCCGATAATTATTATTGATACACAGGGACAGGATGTGCCTGATGATTATAAAATTATGGCAAAGATGAAAGTTATTAATCACGGAGCGGGAATATTAAACCACTCCAACGATGCTGATCCGGAATATGACGGTTTCATCGGTATCGAAATTCGAGGACGTTTCTCTGCGTGGTTTCCTCAAAAACCGTATGGTATTGAAACCCGCGATTCACTTGGAGTAAATCTGAATGTTTCACTACTCGGAATGCCGGAAGAAAACGACTGGATACTAATACCGAATTACAACGATAAATCGTTCGTGCGAAATTTAATTTCATTCGATTTATTTAACATGATGGGGCATTATGCATCGCGTGCTCAACTGTGCGAAGTTATTGTGAACTCCGATTACAGGGGAATTTATGTTTTCTGCGAAAAAATTAAACCGGACAATGACAGAATAGATATAAATAAACTCACTCCGGATGACAACTCCGGCGAAGCCGTAACGGGTGGATACGTTATAAGTGTAGATTATTATGAAGGTAACGATAATTGGATTTCTTCATATCCGCCATTTTATTATCCGAACAGAAAAGTTCATTATAATTATGTTTATCCCAAACCCGATGAGATAACATCCCAACAGAAGACTTATATTAAAAATTATATTAAAGCGGCAGAGGGAACGCTTTACGGAAATAATTTTTCGGATTCAATAAACGGTTATGCAAAATATGTGGATGTTCCTTCATTCATAGATTATTTTATTTTAAGCGAAGTTTCCCGGAATGTGGACGGATACAAAAAGAGCCGTTTCTTTTTTAAAGACCGCACTGACCGCGATAGTCTTCTTCATGCCGGGCCTGTATGGGATTTCGACTGGGCGTGGAAAAATATTACTGAATGTATTTTTGGAAACACCGATGGTTCCGGCTGGTCATATTTAACAAACGATTGCCTGCCGTCGTATGCTGTTCCCGATTGGCATATCAGACTTTTACAGGACGGCAATTTTACTTACCGGCTGATTGATCGTTACTGGGAATTGCGCGAAGGAATACTAAGCCTTGATGCAATGTATAATTTTATTGATTCGGTTGCAGCCGATGTTGATATTGCAAAGGACAGGCATTTTGAATTATTCCCGATTGATAATTCGAATGCAGCTCCGGAAGTAGAACCGCCTTCTCAATCTTATGAAGAAGAAATAGCGAAACTGAAAGAATGGATAAGAAGAAGAATTATTTGGCTTGATAAAAATATTCCCGCATTAACCGAAAATATTATTGTGAATAACCAGACGGAAGAAATTCAAGTTATTAATCCGGGCTTTGAGCAACCCGGTACGGAAAAAATAAAAGGTTGGGATGGGGCATGTTCCGATCCGAATTGGACAGGTTTGGTTTACGATATTCCGGGATGGAGCAGCGATGGAACCGCTTATGATTCCGGTGTTGAAGATGGAATGGGTGCGACTGAAGGAACATGGACAGGATTTTTAATGGGAAATGACGATGCAGTTTTCCAGTTAACGGATTATCAAATTCAGCCCGACGATATTATTGAATTGAAAGTTGATGCTAAAATCACATACGCCGCCGATCTTTTGGAGATGTCTTTATTTTATCAAAATGATTCGGGAAATAAAATAAATCTGGTTTCAAAAAATGTAAATATAACAAGTGATATGGTTACATACGTTTTATCCTTAAGTGTATCCGGCAACGAGACAGTTATTGGTCGTAAATTAGGAATTATGTTTGATAATGTTAGTTCTAATCCAAATTCATGGCTGGGACTCGATAATATAAAACTTATAAAATACTTAACAACTGAAGTCAGTGAAATAAAAACTATCCCCGATGGTTTTGCTTTAGAGCAGAATTATCCTAATCCTTTTAATCCGACAACAACAATAAGATATTCAATAGCCCCTGTAGAGACGCCATATCCCGCCAAGTCGGGACAAGTTATGGCGTCTCTACAACACGTAATGTTAAAGATTTACGATGTACTTGGAAGAGAAATTGCAACTCTTGTTGATGAATATCAAAGTGCCGGAATTCATCATTTTACTTTCAACACACTACACTATTCATTACCGAGCGGCGTTTATTTTTATACTTTGCACACCGGCGATTTGTATTTAACAAAAAAAATGATGCTGATAAAATGACGACAAATTTAAGTATAGTAAATAAGTTGTGGCATTCATAAACTAAAACTCATTGGAATTGAAAATGAAAAAATTATTGCTTTCTTTAATCGGAATTATGTTTGTATTTATAAACTTCATTTCGATTTCGGCCCAGCCGAATAATGAATGGAATAACAAACCTGATGTTTTCAAAGTGAATCGAGAGGATGCACATGCTACTCTAGTTCCTTATGCCGATATAAACTCCGCCATTGTTGATGATAGACAAAATTCTATTTTCTATTATTCGTTAAATGGAACGTGGAAATTTGAATTGGCTACCAAACCATCTCTACGGAATACAACTTTCTTTAACGATGCAGCCGATGTAAGTGGGTGGAGTGATATTCAAGTGCCGGGCGATTGGCAGACTCAGGGATTCGATTACCCGATATATACAAATGCAACTTATCCGTGGACAGGTTACGAAAATCCTAATCCACCGCTGGCTCCAACTGTTTATAATCCTGTCGGATCTTACAGAAGAGATTTTACTGTTCCGGCAGGTTGGAACGGAAGGCAGGTATTTCTTGCTTTTCAGGGTATTGGTTCTGCATTTTATGTTTGGGTAAATGGAAATTATGTTGGATATGGTGAGGATACTTTTACTGAAAAGGATTATGATGTAACATCATATTTACGAAGCGGAACAAATAATATTTCTGTTCAAGTATTTCGCTGGTCCGACGGGAGCTGGCTTGAGGATCAGGATATGATTCGTCTTAGCGGTATAGTGCGTAATGCTTATTTATTCTCAACACCGCAAGTTCATATAAACGATTTCCATTATGTTACTGATCTTGATGCCGGGTACACGGATGCAACTCTTACAGTTAAAGCCAAAGTAAGATATTATGCTGAAACAGCACCATCGGATTATGCTGTTGAAGCTCAAGTTTTTGATTCGAACGGCGGAGCGATTGCGAATTTACAATTGGGAACAGTTACTTTTAGCGGGAGTAACGAAGCGGTTTTAACTCAATCCACATTAATATCGAATCCTTTGAAATGGTCGGCAGAGTATCCCAATCTTTATAAATTAGTGGTAGTGTTAAAAGATCCATCAGCCAATATTATCGAAACCGAAAGTTGCAATCTTGGATTCCGGGAATTTGCCTTGAGCGGCGGACAAATGAAATTGAACGGAAAACCGATAATGTTCAAAGGTGTCGATCGTCATGAAACGGATCCCGATAAAGGTAAAACGTTGAGCTATGAAAGAATGCTTGAGGATATTTTAATAATGAAGCGGTTCAACATTAATGCAGTTCGTACAAGCCATTATCCCAACGATCCTGTCTGGTACGATCTCTGCGACAAGTACGGGATTTATATTATCGACGAGACAAATCTTGAAAGCCACGGTATACGCGATGTTTTGCCGGCAAGCAAATCTGAATGGACAGCCAACTGTATTGATAGAATTCAAAGTATGATTGAGAGAGATAAAAATCATCCCTGCGTTTTGATTTGGTCTCTGGGAAACGAAGCCGGAAGCGGAACTAATTTCCAGTTAATGGCTAATTGGGCACATCAAAACGATCCAACGCGATTAGTTCATTACGAAGGGTACAACAATGTTGCCGATATTACGAGTTACATGTATGCTGCGGTTGGAACAGTTGCACAGTACGGCGCTTCCGGGAATTCAAAGCCTCTTATTTTGTGTGAATATGCCCACGCAATGGGAAACAGTGTTGGTAACTTATACCAATATTGGGATGAATTTGAAAAGTACCCTAACCTTCAAGGAGCATTCATCTGGGATTTTGTAGATCAAGGATTAAGAAATTCTTCGGGCGGATTTTCTTACGGCGGCGATTGGGGCGATAATCCCAACGATGGAGATTTTTGCGCGAACGGAATTATAAGCGCCGACCGAACTTTGCAGCCTGAAATTTATGAAGTAAAAAAAGTTTATCAGAATATCAAATTCAAACCGGTTGATTTGCTTCAAGGTAAAGTAGAAATTGTTAATCATAACTTGTTTACAAATGTTAATTCATTCAATGGATTCTGGCAGGTACTTGAAGAAGACCGCGTAATCGTCAGCGGTAAATTTGCATCGACAGATATTGATATTCCGCCGTTAACAAATAAAATAATTACGGTTGATATTGGAAATCCGGATTTGAAACCCGGAGCCGAATACTGGTTAAATTTGAGTTTTAAGTTAGCACAAAATGAAACCTGGGCTGAAGCCGGTCATGAAGTAGCTTCGGAACAATTCAAAATTCCATTCGTTGTTCCGGTAGCGCCAACAGTAGATACTCTTTCTATTCCTGAGATTACTGTAACAGAATTAACCGATAGCGTAGTTGTAACAAATTCAAATTTGCGGTTGGTATTAAATAAAAAATCCGGATCAATAACTACTTATGAATATGAAGGTTTAAAATTATTGGAATCGGGTCCTGTTCCAAATTTTTGGAGAGCGCCGAATAGTAACGACAGGGGCAATGGCATGCCTAATAGATGTAATACATGGAGAGATGCAAGCCGGAGCAGGACTGTTACCGGAGTAACTTTAAATCAAACATCTACGCGCCAAGTTCAGATAGTTGTAAGTTTTAGTTTCCCAACATCAACAAAATCTTTTGGCAGCGAAGTTTATGATATTTACGGCGACGGAAATATAGTCATTACATCCACACTTGTTCCGGGCGGTTCGCAGCTTCCCGAAATCCCGGAAATAGGAATGCTATGCCAGGTTCCATCACAATTTTCAAATGTTACATGGTATGGACGTGGTCCGGTCGAGAATTATTGGGATAAAAAAACAGGCTCCAATATTGGCGTTTATAATACAAAAGTTGACAGCATGTTTGTATCTTACATTAGACCGCAAGAAGCAGGTAACCGCACAGATGTTCGATGGATGACATTAACCGACAATTCCGGTAAAGGATTAATGGCGGTTGGCATGCAGGAAATTGAATTTAATGCGTTGCAGTATACACCATGGGAATTGGAAAGTAAGACCCATCCGTATCAATTGGTCAAAAATAATTCAACAGTTCTCCGGCTTAATTATCATCAAATGGGAGTAGGTGGAGATGATAGTTGGGGAGCGCGTCCTCATCCGGAGTTCACTATGTACTCCGATAAAGCATATACATATCGTTACCGGTTATTGCCCATTCTCGCTTCGCAGCAGGCGATGGATTTGAGCAGGATTTTTTTTTCTCAAGCGCTAAACATTGAGGTTCCCGATTTAGTTGGATTACATCAATCAGTTGTAGATTCTATTATTACTGCAAAAGGATTGTTGGTAGGGAACATAACAACAGCTTTTAGCAATTCAATTCCTGCCGATCATGTTATGAGTCAGCTTCCGCAAGCGGGATTTAATGTTCCTGTAGGGACCGCTGTAAATCTGGAAATTTCATTGGGGGTTACAAATAATGTTGCGCTCAACAAACAATCATGGGCGGATAGCGAGGAAACCTCAAAAAATAATACCGCCGACAAAGGAAACGACGGGAATACTTCAACGCGCTGGTGTGCAAACAATGGCGATGCATTTCATTGGTGGAAAGTTGATCTCGGTGATCAATATGATTTGGTTGGCACAGAGATTATGTGGGAATTTGACGGGCGTAATTACGGTTATATGATTCAGGTTTCACCGGATAATAATATCTGGAAAATGGTTGTAAATAAAACCAATAATACTTCCACTTCACAAATTCAACAGGATATTTTTAATGAGGAATCGGTTAGGTATGTTAGGGTAACTGTTAGTAAGCTTGCGGCAAATACATGGGCAAGTTTTTATGAAATAAAAGTATTGGCGTCGCTTGCAACCGGCACAGAAGAAATTGATAATATCCCGACCGAGTACAAACTTAATCAGAATTTCCCGAATCCCTTTAATCCGTCTACGAAGATTCAATATTCGTTAAATGAAAAATGCAAAATGAAACTTTCTGTATATGATATACTTGGAAGAGAAGTGGATACCCTGGTGAATCAAATTCAGGAACCGGGTAATTATACTGTGGATTTTAATGCTAACGGATTAGCAAGTGGAATTTATATTTGCAGACTGCAAAATGGAAAAGAAAGCTTGACGAGGAAAATGCTGCTTCTTAAATGAGCGGGCATGGTTTTTATTATTTGAAAATCAAGGCAGTAATATGAGAATGCGGGATTCAGTTACACTTTTTTGTCGCACGATACCAAAGTTAATAGAGACTACTAACATTGGCAAACTGCCAACACCCGCATGGCATATAGCTGTTGTTGGGCGCTGAGTTTATTTTTTCAATCAAAAGAATTAGTTTTTTCAATACATTGTTTTATTGTTTCTTATTTTTAAATATCCCAGCTCCAAGATTATATCCAAGTGTCTTCGGGATGATATGCAAATGATACATTGGTAATGGCTCCCAAATTGTATTGATCAACCTAAGTGATATATTTCCTTCTTTTATAACATTAGTTTCTATCAACTCGAATTCTACAGGCTTTTCTCCATCTCCTTGATAATGCTGATTATTTACTATTACACAATTATCAATAGTGTATATCGAATTATTTGCTTTGGTATATTTAACCCAGAAATAATTGCAATTGGTGACGATGTTATTTTTATAAATAAAATCTTTATCAGGCCAGGATGTCCAAATAGCACTTTCAGTAGCACCATAAACAATACAATTAGTCATACTATTCCCTGTTTTAATGCTATCCCCTGAAGCTTCCCAATATATTACCGAATTATTTGCATTATAGAAGACACAATGGTCAACTTTAATTCCATTTCCATGTGCAATAACACCTACCTGAATTACAGAAGACTGCCTGTCGGCCACAAACATACATTGCTCAACCAATAAATCAGTTTTTGCTTTATTAAACCTGCATATTGGATAATAAACATTCACAGGATAATTGTAACCAAGGAATTTAATCCCACGAATTGTAACATGGCTTTCATTTATATAAAAACTGGTTATTGCATTTTCTTTAATAAAAGAATTTTCTTCCTGTAACTCCCCTTTTTTGGATTTTGATACAATAACCGGCATTTTCTCTGGTGTCCATGATGTATCGTCGGGTAAAATACTTGCTTCAATCACAATTCGTTTATTAGTCATCGACTTTTCTGTTGCAACTAAAACATGTCTATCCAGGATATAGATTCCCGGATTTAATTTGATTACATAGAAATTATTATCCTTACTTTTAATAATCTCTGCAGCTTTGTTAATAGAGAAAACAGGAAATTTTTCTGTACCTGTGTTATTGTCACTTCCAATATTACTGTCAACATAAACCGCTTGTGCATGGATAGTAATAAGATAAACAAAAGTTAAAAGACTAATTAAAACTAGTTTTTTCATAGTATTTGAATTTTTAGTTGTTGTAAATAGTTTTATAATGGGATTAAAATTTTAATGTTTTTTTACTTTTGAATAATCCAGCTCCAAGATTGTATCCAAGTGTGTTTGGAATAATGTGCAGATAATTAATTGGCAATGGTGTGTCTATATTATTTATCAATTGTAATAAAATTTTACCTTCTTTTATAACGTTATTTTCTTCTATTGCAAATTCGCATGAAACCCTATTTTCGTTGCCCTGATAATATTTATTGTTTACTATAACACAACTATCCATAGAGTATTTTGTAGTATTGTAGGAGTTCTTAATCCAGG
Organism: bacterium; assembly: GCA_043808235.1. Classification (GTDB taxonomy): domain Bacteria; phylum Bacteroidota; class Ignavibacteria; order Ignavibacteriales; family Melioribacteraceae; genus JAZDFC01. The sequence goes on along the minus strand of JAZDFC010000073.1, from coordinate 3,334 downwards.
CAAGGTTGCAATTTGAGACTATATTATTCTTAAATATGAAATCCTTATCGGGGTCGGAGGTCCAAATTGCACTTACATAAGCTCCGAAAACAATGCAATTGGTTAAGCTATTCCCGGTTTTTAAACCATTGCCTGAATCCTGCCAATAAACTGTTGCATTTCTTACATTATAAAATATACAATGATCAACATTAATTTTATCACCATGTGCAATGATGCCCACTTGAATTGGGGATGCATGTTCGTCTCCCACAAACATACATTGTTCAACTAATAAATCAGATTTTACTTTATTAAATCTGGCGATAGGGAAATACCTTGTATTTGGATAAAAATTACCGAGAAATTTAATTCCTTTAATTGTAACATAGCTTTCATCGATTAACAAACTTGCAACGAAATTATAATCTTCCGGTATTTCGCCTTTTTTTGCTTTACTTACAATAACCGGCATTTTATCAGGTGTCCATGATGTATCGTCGGGTAAAATACTTGCTTCAATTACAATTCGTTTATTTGTCAAATCTTTTTCTGTTGAAATTGATACATGTTTATCCAGGATATAGATTCCCGGATTTAATTTTATTACATAGAAATTATTATCCTTACTTTTAATAATCTCTGCAGCTTTGTTAATCGAGAAAACAGGGGATTTTTCTGTACCTGTGTTATTGTCATTTCCAATATTACTATCAATATAAACCGCCTGTGCATGGATAGTTATAAGATAAACAAAAGTCAAAAGACTTATTAATAGATGCTTTTTCATTGTATTTGTATTTAAGTCGTTATAATGTTTTTTATGGTGTTTGTGGTTTTAACCTTGCGCCCAACGGTTTGCGGTATGAGCAGTACGAATGGCAAAACGTTTAGGCATCCAGTTACAATAGGTTTTAACCACTTGAGGAATTATCCCACGTGCAAAAAGCCAGCATTGCTTATGACCGCGTGTTGGTTGTTGTTTTTAATTTACATATATATTTATTGTTTTGTCAACCTTATCACCAATACATCATGCGATAAGATATCGCCAACTAATTTCTTTTTCGTATTTCCTAAATCCTTTTTAGCCCATAAATCGAATATCTTGTATGTATCTTTACTAGCATTCAATTCATTTTTGAAAAAATCATCGGTAATGATATTGCTTGCCCAATCAAATCCGATTTCTTTCGTTTTCATTGAGCGATTTAAAAAGCAAACTGCCCAATCACCATGCAAAAGAGGTTTTGCCCAAATTTCAACACTATCCTTAACCTCATACCTGAATGCCTGAATACCTAAAGAGTCTTGATTTATAGCGATCACATCCCTATTCGTTAGTATATTTTTAGTTTCGTTACTCATTTTTCTAATATCATTTCCTGCTATAAGAGGAGAAGCCAGCATACACCACATTGAAAAATGAGTTCGGTCTTCACTCAATGTCATCCCATTTCCAACTTCCATCATATCGAAATCATTCCAATGGTCCGGTCCCGCAAAGGTTCTTATTCCACTTCTCAAATATATTATTCTCATCACACCAAGATCAGAATATGTTCCATGGCTAACTTCACAATCAAAACAAGGTGCTATATCACCGCTGATGCGCCATGCATGTCCGATATCTTTTCCCCATTCCCATGGACTATTGTTGCCCCAATCGCAAAGATTAAATAGAACAGGACGCCCAGCTGTATATATTGCATCGCGCATTGTTGTATATGCCCAATAAGCATTTAAGCTATCCGTATTACACCAGTCATATTTTAAATAATCGACACCCCACCTTGCATACATTTTTGCATCCTGATATTCATGTCCGCGGCTCCCCAGGAAACCAGCACATGTACTAACACCTGGATCGGAATAAATACCAAATTTTAATCCTTTTGAATGTACATAGTCTGCCAACACTTTCATTCCGGAAGGAAATTTAACCGGATCAGGATATATGAACCCCATGCTATCGCGTCCACCCTGCCAACAATCATCAATAATGATATATTTATAACCAGCATCTTTCATGCCGGATGATACCAATACATCAGCTGCATCACGGATTAGTTGTTCGTTAATATCACATCCAAAAGTGTTCCATGTATTCCAGCCCATTGGAGGGGTAAGAGCTAATCCTTTAAATTTTTGTGCATGAACATTTAAAAAGCTAATCATGAGGAACGTTAGAATTATTAAACTTATCTTTTTCATTTGAACTTATTTATTAGTTTATAATTATTTTTTTCAAAATTATTTATCTCTTCCAAAGAAGGCAAAGAAAATTGCAACCAACAAAATTCTTTATGCAATATTGCGCAAAATCTTGATTAAATACTATATTTGATGCGGAATATACTAAAAATTAATTGGTATGCGGCAAAAAATAAATCAAAACGAGCATAGCACTATTTAAAAATAAAAAAAGATATAATCTTTTAAATATGAGAATAAAAATAACAGACAAATAAAAGAAAGAATTATTAAAGCTGCACAGAAATTTTAGGGATAAAAAAAGCTGTGATAGGATAAAGGCAATAATATTGTTAAGTGATGGATATACAATAACAGAAGTAAGCAAAATATTGTTAATAGACGAGGAGACAGTAAGGTGGTGGAATGAGAAGTATGTAAAGGAAAATATAATAAGCGACTCCAAACAAATCATAGAATATATAGAAGAGAGCCATTATATTGACAAGGCAGAAATACGAATTCTATTAGACAATGCCCGTTATTACAAGAACAAAGAGATAAATAAATATCTAAAGACATCGCGGATAAAATTGATTTACTTACCACCATATTCCCCGAATCTGAATTTAATTGAGAGGTTGTGGAAATTGCTGCGGAAAAAAGTAATGAACAACAGATATTTTGAAACAGTTATAAAATTCAGAGATACTGTTTTTGATTTCTTTGAAAGCATAGATGAGATGAGATCAGAGTTGGAAACTTTTATCGGGAATAAGCTCCATCTTTTTCCTGTTTAATTTTTCGCAAACCAATTTAGGTTGTGTATATAATCGAAAGCAGACTAACAAAATTCGTTCTGAGGCCAAAAAGGTAATAGATGTTCAGAAAAGAGTAAGAAAATTTTGGGGAAAATGCAAGCCTGAAATCCTCGATATTATGTAGTCGATCCTTAAGAATAACATAATCGCGCAAATTTTTAAACGAATGCATTTTTGAAAGAGAATTTGTAATTCATACTGAGAGTCTGTAAAGATATTTGTGTAAATGGGAAAAGCAGTTAAAGAACAACATTTAATCTCTCCTCAAAAATAACAGATAAATGGGAAAGAACAACAGCCCAGTTTTGAATTTGCATAGTCCACTTTTTTGATAAATCTCT
>JAZDFC010000072.1:0-3669 GCA_043808235.1 bacterium | reverse complement strand
TAATATTATTATCGCGTAAGTAAAGGCTTGTCCGTAAGCCCCGCCTAACGGGACGAAACAGGACGCTTTTATGTATTTATCAGACTAATCATTGCGGGGTCGTCTAACGGTAGGACAGCGGCCTTTGAAGCCGTATATCGGGGTTCGATTCCCTGCCCCGCAGCACATATTTTCTTTGAGCGAAGCGAAACTAGAAAATAGTGCTCCGATCGAAGCATCGGAGCCATTCGCTTAAAAGAATAAACCGAGTTTTCCTGTCGACGAGGCGGAGACACTCCGACAGAGGTCGGAGCGTGGCGGAAATACTAAAACCGATGGGTTTTAGAAAATTTTATGGATATAAAATTTTGTTCGCTTCCCTGCCCCGTAATCAAAATATCGGAGCCATTCGCTTAACAAGCATAGCCCACTTTTATAGTGGGTTTAGTTTGTATATGATATTGGTTAGCGTGAGAAAGGGGGTCAAGTCGCGCTCAGCGCGAACGTGGCGGAAACCTGCCTACCGGCAGGCAGGCACTAAAACCGCAGGGTTTTAGAAAATTTCGTGAAGACGAAATTTTGTTCGCTTCTTTGCTTCGCAATAAATTAATATAATATATCTATGAAAATCCTCCTAGCCACCAACAACGACGGAAAAATTGAACGATTCAAAAACCTCTTAAAACAGATTGATTCGACTATTGAACTGTACTCCCCTAAAGAGCTTGGAATTGAAGTTATTGACGTCAAAGAGAATGGCGCGACGCTTGCCGAAAATGCCGAATTGAAAGCCCGGGCTTATATGGGAAAGGTTGATATGCCCATACTTTCGAACGACACCGGTTTTTATGTCGAGGGCGAAGGTTTTGTCGATGCCCCGAAAAGAAAAGCCTTGGGAGAAACAAACGAACACTCTTTAACGAAGGAAGAAATCGCCGAGAGGCTTTTAAGTTTTTGGAAAGGCATCGCGAAGAAACACGGCGGAAAAGTTAACGCGGCTTGGATTGAGGCGTTTGTTGTGATCCACCCCGACGGAAGCATAAAAACAGCCGATTCGCGGAGAGAAGTGATTCTTACCGATCAGGAACTCGGCAAAGCGCATATACAAATGCCGATTCGGGCGCTCTATTATTCCAAGATTACCAACAAGCCGGCCATTCAACACACAAAAGAAGAAGAGCTATTGGAAATGAAGCCCGTGATTGACGCCTTGGCAAAAGTTTTAAAAATCTAAAAATAAGTTATTTATTACAGCTTCCTCGCGAGCACTATCATATCCTTGCATTCAAGATTATTTTCCATGATTTTTTCGCTGTAATTCTTAACAAAAAAATCCTTGATGATCCTATCAATACTGAAACCGTGCTTCTGATACAGATAAAGCTGGCCGAAACTACTGTTGCCGGTGCCTATTTCAATACGCCCATACCCCAACTTCTTCGCCTTTCGAATGGAAAACTTTATCAATTGAGACCCGATGCCTTGATTTTGATGATTTTCGGCCACGGCCATGTTTTTTATTTCAATGGTTTTCTTATCATGAGGCAATAAGGCAACCACGCCGCACGGTGAATCATTTTCGCAAAATGCGGTGAAAACCAGACATTTGTTGATGTATTTATTAACTATTTTTTCGGACGGATCCGCTAATAACAGCAACGGATAAGGGATTATTTTTGAAGTTTTAATTTTAATTTTTGTCATAATGAGAAATGAAACAATGTACGGTATAAAATGTTTCGATACGTCCAAGATACCCATCCATTTCATTATTATATTCTGAATAAGGAAAAAAGAAAAAGGTTCCAGAGTCGCCTTGTTTAATGCCATATGAAATATGAAAACACTTACTAAAGAATTGAAAATAACCGGAATGGAATAACCTTAGAAAAATTAATTTTGTTCATAATCATGGATATGATATACTTAATCGGTAAGATAATTCGTTTAACCTGAAACCATATGGAATTAAGCCAAGAGGAAAAAATAAACAACGATAATTGGTATGTTGTTAAAAAGATTAGGAAGATGTCCCTTCGTACCAGAGTAAACGATCCGATTCCATATTGGGTTTATTCGGGAATGATAACGGGAGGAATCGAGCCGGCGGACGAAGTTCAAGCATTGAGAAATCTGGAAAAATTAGGCGTTATAAAAATTTTAAATCCGGGAGGCGCAATGGAACATGAGCAGGGTTTTTGAGATAAAAATAGTCCAGCCGAATTTCAACGATCTCTACAAAAAATATGAGAAGTTTTTCGGATCCAATGAATTGATAGATTTGATAAATTCGAACAATTCCGTCCAAGATTTCATAATTCTGTTGAATTTAACGGAAAAAATTCCAAACGATATACAGGAATTATACAAAGAACTGGATAAATGCTTTCAAGGCAACTTAAAATATGCCTGTATGTATCTGATTAAGGAAATATTGGCTCTAAGCATAATCAAAAAATTCCAAAAGGAAAATATCGAGGCCGAATTGCGTAATCCCTCAAATAATGAATATTGCAATTTGGCGGTATTATTGAATAAATCGCAAAAATTCATCGAACCGGAACTTTATAACGAACTGCTTGCCATCAAATCCATAAACGACCCTGTCCAAAACGATTTCACTTCGACAGTTTCAGACACCGAAATCAACTATATCATTCCGAAACTGCGATCATTAATCATCAATCTTTTCAAATAATTTCATATTTTTAATGATAGAAATAAAAAACGGGGAATATTACGATTTCGGAAAGAAAACATTCCTATTCTTCGTGTCTCGCCGGATTGCCGCCACCGTTATTCTCATAATTACGGTTTTATTGCTCGAAATCATACATCCGCTTGTTGTTTCCAATTTAAAATCGGCCTCCAATTTCAATATCGATACGATATTTTTTCCCGTAATGGACACCCTGATCATAATCACTATCATTTCCGCGGTTTTCGGTTTTATACTCGCACGGATCGAGTATAAGGTGTCAAAAATAATGCTTGATGAATCATCGTTAAAAATCATCAAAGGAGTCCTTAACAAGGAAGAGTTGCGACTTCCCTACCGCCGCATTCAAAGCGTAGAAATAAAACAACGTTTACTCCATCGTTTGCTTGGCGTAAGCCGTCTTGTCATCTCCACAACCAATGACGCCGACAATCCGAACAATACGGAAGCTCAAAACGAATCGGATGATGAAGTGATACCGATCATAGATTATGACCTCGCTCAGGCAATCGCCGACACTCTTACCAACAGAGTGGAAGTTGAACGGATGCAAATCCAACAAACCATTCATACAGAACCGCAATTCAGGAAATAGCCTTCCACAGGATTAATGTAATTTATGGCAATTAAGATTTATAATAATGAATAAGAAGTAAGGGTCGGTTGCTTTTTAATGAAAAAAAATAAATTAAAATAAAAAAATGAACGATAAAAAAAATATTATTATTGCGGTTCTGGTTGTCGCGTTAATTGCTTTAGGTGGTTGGATTTATTACACACTTACAGTAACCGTTCCACAACAAGCGGAGGCGGGATGTAAGGCAGTGATAGAAACACAAGTTATTCCTCAAGCAACAGCAACAGCGCAAGCGGAATGCGGAAAGGTAGTCAAGCAGGTTCAGGAAACATTTATGCAAGTTCCGGCCTGTGCGGCGGCAGCGGCGGCAGCTCAACAAACGGCCCCAGCACCT
>JAZDFC010000071.1:0-33575 GCA_043808235.1 bacterium | reverse complement strand
AAAAAAGTGGACTATGCAAATTCAAAACTGGGCTGTTGTTCTTTCCCATTTATCTGTTATTTTTGAGGAGAGATTAAATGTTGTTCTTTAACTGCTTTTCCCATTTACACAAATATCTTTACAGACTCAGAAATATTTTTTAACTGTTAATTAATTCAACTACACATCTGCATCAATCGCCCTCAGGCAGTTCACTATCTCAAGAAAGTGATTCTTTTAATGGCAGCGAAAAGTAAAAAGTACTTCCTTTATCAATTTCACTCTCAGCCCACATTTTGCCACCATTCCGATCGACAAATTCCTTGCAAAGCAATAATCCAAGACCCGATCCCTTCTCACCGGAAGTGCCTATGGATTTAATATTGTATTCTATTCGGAATAACTTTTTCTTAGTTTCAACGTTCATACCCACGCCATTATCGGTTACAGATACTCGTATATAGTGTTCAATATTTTTCACCGAAACATTTATCAGCCCTTCCGGATTAGTAAATTTTAACGCATTTGAAATGAGATTTCTAATTACCGTATTGATCATATTTTCATCGGCAAATACAAATACTTCTTCCTCGTAATCCGGGGTAATCCCAATGTTCTTTAATTGTGCCCGCTGCTTTACACTTTTGATGTTCTCGTCAATTAGTGATGAAAGATTGAAAAGTTTTGGCGTAAACTCAATTGTTCCGGTTTGTTGTCGCGACCATTCAAGCAAATTTTCCAATAATTTGTATGTATTAACAGCAAGTTCGTTAATGTCGGTTACCATTTCTTTTTTTTGATCATCAGTCATTATGGAATAATCTTCTTTTATCATTCCCGAAAGACCAATTATCCCGAAGAAAGGATTTTTAAGATCATGCGCGATTATCGAAAAGAATTTGTCTTTAGCGTTGTTAGAATCACTTAATTCCTTTTGTGTTTTTTTCAAATCAGTTATATCGTGAAAGTAAATTACACTACCTGCGATTTTGTAACTCCTGTCTAATACAGGCGAGATTATCAAATCATAATTGATATTGTTATATACTATTTCTGTCCGTGAAATTTTTCCGGATCGGATTTCCGTAGGATCGACTTTAAATTCTTCAAATAATTCCAATATTGAATTACCGATTAAACCGCGCATTCCGAATATTCTAATCGCGGCGGGATTCATATCGACAACTCGCTCAAAATTATCGATTACGATAACACCGTTATCCATTGACTCGAATACAGTGTCCCTTGCAGCCGGGATAACATCAAACAAACGGTATCTAAAAAGTGCAAACGTAATTATCGCATTGCTTATTGCAAAACCAATGGGAGTTATATCAAAACGCATGAAGCTGCTGCTTCCCGCAAGGTAAATGACATTGAATAACCACGAAATGCATAGTCCTATTATCAGCATCCATGTTTGCAGTCTGTATAATTTCTCAATCTTTCTTAATGATAAAAGAAGAATTATCGTACCGGCAAATAACACAAAATAGGAATATGCGATATTGACGTAATACCAGATTCCCCAATCCTTCACAATAAAAACAAACGATCCTATCTTTTGGACATCTTCATTAATGTACATCAAATTGTGATATTCATCTGTCCACATTAATATCATTGTTATAAAAGGAATGATAAGGGATAGAATTATTTCTTTTGTCGTTGGTCGCCTGCCGCGCGTTCTATAAGCAATGGAAGCGAAAAAAAAGAAAACACTAACGAATGGAATCCCCATTGTATATTGAACTTTCACTCCCAGCATTTTGCTGTTTATATCGGGCATCCATAATTCGATTATATACCCGACACACCATATGGCGCATGAGAGATTTACGAACGCATATGCCAAAGCTCCCGGGATTCTTTTTCTTCCCCAAAGATAATTTACCAAGACAAGTGAAGAGATTGAAAAGGTAATCAGCAGAAAAAGTATGGTGCTCTGAATGTCAATCATGTTTTATGCGCCTGATTTTGCATCAATTATCTGTTATTAAAATAAAACAATTATTCAGTTATGTAAAATAATTTTTAATGCAATTTAGCGGAACTAAAATTTGACTCGTCCGGTTTTAAAGCAAATAATAAAAGTAATGGTAAATGAAAAAAGTAATAATTATTGGTTCCGGACTCGGCGGATTGTCAACCGCTCTTCGATTATCGAAGAAAGGATATGAGGTTACGATTCTCGAGAAACATTCAACTCCGGGCGGAAGAATGAATATTATCAAGATGGACGGATTCCGATTTGACATGGGACCGTCTTTTATGAGCATGACGTATGAACTGCGAGAACTCTTTGATAGTATCGAAAGAAAAATCCCCGTTGAGCTGGAAGAGCTCGATCCCCTTTATCAGGTGTTTTTTGAAGGACAAAGTAAACCTCGGACAATTTGGAAATCACTGGATAAATTGCAAAATGAATTTGCCGACATCGAGCCGGATTTAAAAAATAAAATTGAAAAATATCTTGAGCGCGCCGGGCAGTTCTTTCATGATACGGAAGATAAGGTAGTAAGATCCAATTTTGATAGTAAGCTGGGATACATTCTTAAACTTAGCCGTGTGCCGCTAAAGCATCTTCCTTATTTATTTAAAACTATGTGGAGCGAAGTCGAAAAGAATTTTTCGTCTGAAGAAGTGCGGATAATATTATCGCTGGTGGCATTTTTTCTTGGCGCTACGCCTTTTCAAACCCCGGCAATATATTCATTACTAAATTACACCGAGATGAAGCATGACGGTTATTGGAAGATAAAAGGCGGCATGTACAAACTTATCGAAGAAATTGTGAAAATCTTAGAAGAGCAAAAAATCAAAATAGTCTATAATACAGAGGTTGTAAAAACATATGATGTAGATGGAATTGTTTCGGAGCTCGAAGACAACTATGGCAAAAGATGGAAAGCAGATATATTTATTTCCAACGCTGATGCGGCTTCGTTTAGGGGTGAAATTCTCGGGCGAACAAAATACAGTGAACCAAAACTCGATAAAATGCACTGGACACTGGCGCCATTTACAATATATCTTGGCGTAAAAGGAAAGATTGACAGGCTAATGCATCACAATTACTTTCTCGGAAGCAACTTCAAAGGATATGCCGATACAATCTTTACTTCATCCATCAATCCGCAAAAGCCATATTATTATGTTAATGCATCATCAAAGTCGGACCCAACTTGTGCTCCGGAAGGACACGAAAATATTTTTATCCTTTGTCCGGTGCCGGATTTGCGATTCAAAAAAGATTGGTCGGATAAAGAAGAATTAGCAGACAATATAATCTTAGATTTATCACAACGAACCGGCTTTGATATAAGTTCTAACATAGTTACAAAAAAAATATTAACTCCGGATGATTGGGCAAAGACACTAAATCTTTACAAAGGATCGGGATTAGGTTTAGCTCACGACATCAATCAGGTTGGTGCATTTCGACCAAAAAATAAGGATGAAAAATTCAGAAATTTATATTATGTTGGCGCATCCACTACTCCCGGTACCGGTCTTCCGATGGTAATAATTAGCTCTAAACTTGTTACACAAAGGATCGAAAGGGATTATGAAAGAGTATCATGACCTCAGTTTTAAACTGAGTAAAAAACTAACCAACGCCTACAGTACTTCTTTTAGTTTCGGAATAAGGGCATTCGCACCCGAGTACCGGGCGCCGATATACGCTATATATGCTTATGTACGACTTGCCGATGAGATAGTAGATACATTCCATGAGTATGACAAGTCTTATTTGTTGGAAAAATTCAGGCGCGATACCTTTGAAGCAATTGAAATGGGTATTTCAACCAATACTGTGCTTCATGCTTTTCAAAAAGTAGTTCGGGAATACAATATTGATCATAATCATATAACCGCGTTTTTAAATAGCATGGAGATGGATCTTACTAATAACTCCTATGAAAGAAACAATTACGACAATTATATCTACGGTTCAGCCGAGGCAGTGGGATTAATGTGTCTGCATGTTTTTTGCAAAGGCGATAACAATATCTATGACGAATTAAAATATTCCGCGCGCATGTTGGGTTCGGCATTTCAAAAAGTAAATTTTCTGCGTGATATCCAGGCTGATATTCTCGAAAGAGGAAGAATATATCTTCCCGGTGTAAGCAGAGAAATTGAAATTAACGACAAGAACAAAAAATATCTTGAAGAAGAAATAGAACGAGAGTTCAACGAAGCATTGGAAGGCATCAAGAAACTTCCCATCGGGGTTAAACTCGGAGTGTATTCCGCATATCGATATTACCGTGCACTTTTCAATAAAATTCAAAGACTTGGTATTAATGATCTGATAAAAAGAAGAGTACGAATTTCGGATATTAAAAAACTTTTGCTGCTGGTTAAGTCTATTTATGAAATTAAAGTGGTAAAGACGGCATAATATGAAGACGATAAATAAAATTAGTTTCTTGCTTATAATTAGCGCACTATCTATTTCCAATGCTTTCACCGAAACTAATAAGGATGATATTGATAAAAAATCTTTATCATTCATGCGCGAGAAGTTTTATGCGGCGGTAGAAAATGAAGATGAACTTGAAAAGCTGGATAAGTACATCATCAGGAATTTCCCGGATGGTGCAAACAAATACCCGCCAATCATAATTGCATATAAAGGCGGGGTGGAAGCATTAAAAGGGAAGCATGCTTTCTGGCCGTTTGATAAATATTCTTACCTTGTTTCAGCTCTGGATATCCTTGAGTATGCAGTCAGCCTATCCCCCGAAGATCTCGAAATAAGATTTATGCGTTTTTCAATTGTATCACATCTGCCCGGAATTCTTGGCTACAACGAAGAAATGTATTCTGACAGAGATATGCTGGTAAAACTTCTGCTCAAAAAAGACTATTCACAACTCGATGAGAATATTCAAAAAGGTATTGTTCAATTCATGATCGACAGTGACGAGTTGACAGATGTTCAACTGAGCATGTTCTCTAAAAATTTTAATCTCGCAATACTCGATGAGTGAGTATCTTGTAATAAATATTCTGACAGTTGCTATCCCTGCCCTGCTTTCTTATGATAAGAAAATTCAATTTTATAAAAAACTTCATGCTGTGTTTGGTTCAATAATTATTGTCGGGATTGTTTTTATTATATGGGATGCAATTGCCGCGTCGCGCAATGACTGGAGTTTTAATCCGGAGTATCTTCTTGGGATATATTTTTATAAGTTACCTCTCGAAGAGTTATTCTTCTTTGTTAGTGTACCCTATAGCTGTTTGTTTCTTTACGAAACGGGATTGTATTACCTTGGGGATAAACGGGTAAAGTTTTCGAAGTACATAGCACTTATTGCTGCGGGTATTATTATAATAGCCGGTATAATTTTTCTCGATCAATATTACACATTTACAGTACTTCTTTTTTCAGCAATCTTTTTGATAGTCGCGGTTATTTTTCATAAGGAGTTGCTCGCTTCCAAATTATATTGGATGTTCATCTCATTTACATACATTCCTTTTTTCATTGTTAATTATTTTTTAACATCGCTCCCGATTGTGGAATACAATCCTTTAGCAATATGGGGAATAAGAATCATATCAATTCCCATTGAAGATTTCTTTTATTCGTTTTCTTTGCTGTCATTTTATCTCATGGTATATTTAATGTTGAAAAGGAAATGGATAAGAGAAAAAACATAGCGGTTATCGGTGCTGGCCTGGGCGGCCTGGCAGCTGCAATTCGATTAGCGGCTGCAGGGTATAAGGTTGATGTATATGAAAAAAACAGTCAGCCTGGTGGAAAGGCTAACCAAATATTTAATAACGGATTTCGATTTGATACTGGCCCTTCGCTGTTGACAATGCCTTTTGTAATCGAAGAGTTATTCAACGATGTTGATGAAAGAATCGAAGACTATCTTGAATTAATAAAGCTGGATATTGCTTGTAAATATTTCTACCCGGATGAAACAATATTATCCGCATATTCTGACTTGAATAAATTCGCAGGTGAGTTTGAAAACAGAACCCGTGATAAGGCAGATTCAATAATTAGATTTTTTTCTTATTCCAAGAATATATATAACCTGACAGCAGATCTATTCCTATTCAAAAGTTTCTCCGAATTAAAAACATTTATAAATCTGAAATCATTAAAAACTCTTTTGAGTTTCAGAAAGATTGATGCGTTCAGAACCATGCATGAGGCTATCTCTTCCTTTTTTATTGACAACAGGACAATACAATTTTTCGACCGCTATGCTACATACAACGGCTCTAATCCTTATTTGGCGCCTGCAACATTAAACATTATTCCGCATGTTGAACATAATCCCGGTGCGTTTCTACCTATTGGCGGAATTTACAAATTAACAAAAGCTCTTTACAAATTGACTTTGAAAAAGGGGGCCCAAATTTTCTTTAATCACGATGTGAAGAAAATTCTGGTTGAAGGAAATAGAGTAAAGGGAATAGCATTTGCTACTAATGAGAACATTACAAATAAAAAGTATGATGTTATTATTTCGAATGCCGATGTGAATTCCACTTACAAATATCTTCTTGGTGCTGATAGTACAAAACAAGCGAAGAAGTATAATCTGCTTGAACCATCTTCGTCAGCCCTTGTTTTTTATTGGGGAGTTAAAGGGCAGTTCGATTTGCTGGAAACTCATAACGTTTTATTCTCTGCGGACTACAAAAAAGAATTCGATGAATTATTTGTAGAAAAAAAATGCCCGGATGATCCGACAATCTACATTTACATATCAGCCAAAAAGAATAAGAATGACGCACCCGATGGATTCGAAAACTGGTATGTGATGATAAATGCGCCTTACAATTCCGGGCAGGATTGGGAAAAAGGAACAGTGCGGATGCGGGATAAAGTAATAAATAAAATAAACCGTCTGATCGGTGTTAATCTATCCGATAAAATCGTGTTTGAGAATATTTTAACACCTGTGGATATAGAAAAAAACACAGGGAGTTTCCGCGGCAGCCTGTATGGTGTTTCGTCCAACTCAAGATACTCCGCATTCAGACGGCAGCAAAATCGTTCGAAGGATTTTAGGGGATTATATTTCTGCGGCGGAAGTGCACATCCCGGCGGCGGTATTCCACTTGTAATTCTTTCGGGTAAAATCACGGCTGAACTAATCACTAAATACGAGCATATGTAGAATGATCGAAGCTCAACATCAAAAATGGGCGCGGTTTGTTTTTAATCCGTACATAAAACGACTTTTACGGAATAATTTTTCGCACTTTTATTGTGTTAATGAACCCCCGGAAATTCCGCATGATGTGCCGCTTATTATAACACCGAATCATATTAGCTGGTGGGATGGTTTTTTTATCGATTATTATTTTCAAAAATTCTCAACGCGCAAAATTTATCTAATGATGCTTGAAGAACAACTTGCCCAATTTCGCTTTTTCAGAAGACTCGGAGCTTTTTCAATTGAACCCGGAAATCCAAGGAGTATAATCGAATCATTCGGATATTCAAAAGTATTGCTCGCCAATCCAGAAAATTATTTAGTGATGTATCCCCAGGGCGAAATTGAGGCTTTTGAAAAGAGACTGCTTCGAATAAAAGAAGGACTGAGGCAGCTTTTAAAACATTTAAATAATGATGCGTTTATTCTTCCGGTTGGGTTCAAAATCCATTATTACAATGAAAAGTATCCGGTTGTTATTGCCCGCCCGGCACGATTAATTCACTCGAAAGAGATTTTAGCAAATTTCGACATTTACAAGAGTGAATTTCACCGCAACCTTGATGAGTTATCTGACGCAGCAATTAGTAAGGATTTTATTATAGATCTATTCGACAAAAAGAAGATGTGATTACAGTATGGAATTGATTTCTCTTTTCATTGTAATTGTACTAATTCCGCTCGTTGTTTCGACAGGTGTTTTGATTTATAATTTATTTACTGCACCTATCATCCAGAACAAGAAAATACTACTTCATGAATTACCGTTAATATCGGTACTGGTTCCAGCCAGGAATGAAGAATTAAATATAGGCGAATGCATTGAAAGCATAGCTTCGCAGTCTTATCCGAATTTAGAAATAATAATCGGTAACGACGAATCGACCGACAATACATATCGCATAGCCAAAGAATTCTCTAGTAAAGATCATCGAATCAGCGTATTAAATATCCAGCCAAAAGATCAAAACTGGACAGGGAAGAACTGGGCATGTAATGAACTTGCAAAATCTGCCAATGGAGATTTTTTGCTTTTTATTGACGCAGACGTTCGTTTAAACAGTAACGCAATTTCCAATGCTGTCGGGTTATTGAAGAAGTATAAATTAAATATGCTGTCATGTTTCCCGACCCAAGTTGTTAAAAGCATTGGAGAATTTTTAATAGTGCCGATGATGAATTGGCTGCTGCTTTCGTTTCTTCCCTTGAAGCAAGTTTATAAATCCGATCGTATCTCATTCGCCGCCGCAAATGGTCAGTTTATTCTATTTGATAAAAACGATTACCGGGCAGTGGGAGGACATTCGTCCATTGCAGGAAGGGTAGTTGAGGATATGGAGTTTGCCCGCCTCTTCAAAACAAATGGAAAAAGAATTATGACAACTCTTGGCGGAGATGCCGTTTCATGCAGAATGTATAACGGATTTAGTGAATCGGTGAAAGGATTTGCAAAAAATTTTTACCGCGGATTTAATTGGTCACCCGCTTCATTTGTTCTGCTACTTTTCTTTTTCGCAATTGTATTTCTTTTACCGGCGCTTGCTATTCTAATAAACTTATCTTTTGTATGGCTTGTCCTGCCGGTGGTAATTAGTAGAGCGATAATTGCCTTACTTAGCAAACAGAATATAATTATTAATGTTTTACTGCACCCGATTCAGATTGGACTAGTTTTCCTTCTTGGATTTTATTCAATGTATGTTTCATTAAACGGAAAATCGGTATGGAAGGGAAGAAAAATAAGTTAGAGAATTATTCTCGCTTACTGCTTTATGTAATGTTCTTAGTGGGAATTGTTGGACATTTGTTTCCCCCGACCCGTTCGTTGATGATGTATCTTACCCCGTTTACTCTTTTATTATTCGGGGCGATTGTGCTTTATCCTGATTTGAAAGATGGAAATACGAAATTGCTATTATGGCTGGCAGCAACGTATTGTGTAACGTTTTTAATAGAAGTCATTGGAGTAAAAACCGGGTTGATTTTTGGACATTACATTTATGGCAATGTTCTCGGTTTAAAAGTTTTTGATGTGCCGTTGATTATTGGTTTAAACTGGGTTGTTGTTATATACGGTGCGTTTATCATTGCATCAAAGATGAGCAGAAATATTTTTGTTAATTCAATTATCACCGGTATTTTAGCTGTCGTTTTTGATTTCGTACTTGAACCGGCAGCCGTAAAGATAGGTTACTGGCAGTGGGAACAAGGCATAATCCCCCTTCAGAATTACATTGCATGGTTTATAATTGCAATGGCATTTATTACGGTTTTAAATTTATTGAAATATAATCCACGGTCAATGTTGCCTGTTCATTACTATAATGTTCAGTTGATTTTTTTCGTTGTTTTAAGCATCAATTTTTAGAAAGGAAATTCGATGGGAGTCTTTGTTGCTGTAGTAATATTTTTATTTTGGTTTGGCCATTTGTTTTATTTGCTCACAGGTGCCGCGGTTCAGTTTACCGATCCCTTGTTCTACATTCATATATTGTTACAAGGATATTTGTACACCGGACTATTTATTACCGCGCATGATGCCATGCACAAAACCGTTTCGAAAAATAGAACAATCAATGATGTGTTCGGGTATTTAGCGAGTTTCCTTTTTGCGGGAATGTCCTATTCGCGTTTAAAGAAAAATCATTTTAAGCATCACAAATATCCTGGAACGGAGGAAGATCCGGATTTTAATATTCGTTCTCAGAATTTTTGGATTTGGTGGACCTCATTCATGTTTCGTTACACTACCTTTCTTCAGATTATTTTTATGGCTGCTGTTTATAATCTGTTGAAGATTTGGATTCCCGAAATCAAACTTTGGTTTTTCTGGATTATCCCTGCTTTCCTCGGAACACTTCAATTATTTTACTTTGGAACTTATTTGCCGCACAAATATCCCCATGAAAATAACATGGCTCCGCATAATGCCAGGACACAGAAAAGAAATCATCTGTGTGCGATGATATCATGTTACTTTTTTGGTTATCACTACGAACATCACGAGGCGCCCGGGATACCCTGGTGGAAATTATATCAAATAAAAAAATAGGTATGCATGATAATTATTTGGGAAGTTTGATACTGAAGACTGTGTTCTTTTCTTGATTTGAAATGAAAGATACGGTTCCGCCAAGATAATTTTCAACGAGCAGTTTTACGCTATATGTACCAATTCCTCTGCCAGAATTTCCTTTTGTAGAAAAAGATCTTTGGAAAATATGCACCTGAATATTTGGCGGGATTACTCCATCGTTATGAATATTGAGCACAATGAAATCTCCATGGTCTTCCGCCGATAATATTACGTTCCCGTTTTTTTGAACTGCTTCGAGTGCATTTTTTACCAGATTGCCTATCGATCTTGTGAGGAGGGTCAAATCGGTTTTTATTGAAACATCTTTTGGAAGTTTTTCGACTTTAAAATTTTTACCCTTGGCAACGTCATGATTCTTATAAAGGTCGTACACCTTAAATAATACTTTGTTTACGTCAAATGAGTTTTTATCTACATTAAGATTACCGTTTTCGGCATTTCTCAAATCTTTTTGAGTTTCAATTTCATCAAGCAGTTGGGTGGAAGCTTCGAGAAGGGCGCTCATAAGTTCATTACGGTCTTCTTCGCTTTCAGATTCCTGGAGAAAAGTAGCAATACCATGTATTGCGCCGGATGTGTTTAGCACATCATGGAAAAATATTCTTTCAAGCGCGAGTCTTCTTTTTTCGTCCGAAATATCCTTGGCGGTTAAGAATAAAAACTCTCTTTCTCCGATCATCATACGCTTGGTGTAAATACGAAAGTCGAGACTAATTTCCTTCTCGTTATCGGAAATCTTTATATCAGTTTCCTTTACACCTTCCTGAATGCTGGAAAGCGAAGAATTGATTGCATGGAAAGCTCCACATTCGGGGCATACAGCTGAAGTGCCGCATCCGTCTTGGCCGCTCTCGGCATTAATGCATCCAATCGCTTCGCCAAATCTTTTACCGAGTATTTCGGAGATCAAATTTTGTTTAAAGGCATGCATGCCTTCTTTATTACTTGCGGCAATCTCAAGCCGTGAATTAAGTATTACAACAAGTTCGGGGTATCCATTAATTATATCTTTTAGAAATGGAAACTTGGCAAGCTCTGCCAAATCCATTTCGAACTCGGAGTCAGAGCTTCTCTCAATATCAGCTGGGGTTATATTTAAATCGTTCAACAATTCAAAATCCTTAATAGAAAAAATACCGGATTCCGATTCCGGCATCAAAGGCTAAATTGGTTTCCGGGAGCAATTTAAATACCGGCGCTACTTCTGCAAATATATCTATTGGCAACTCATTACTCAACCAGGCAATTCCAACTACACCCCTAACTCCAAAACTGCTTTCAGAATGTTCCTCGGCCCTGTAACGAAAACCGAATCCGTAATAAACCGGCAGCAAAATATTTGTGTGCAATATTTCGTCGAGATGATATAGGTAATCAAAATGGAATGAAAATTCACCGTGATCTTTTACAAGTGAATATCCAAGTCCGAAGTCGAATGCATTGTTTTCGCTGAACCAATATTTTGCACTTAGACCTGTCGGTTCACCTAATATTATACCCGCGCCAAATCCACGGTCCTGTGCATAAAAATTTGCTACAACGATAAATAGAAAAATAAATACAAGAATTTTTCGAATCATCCTCACGGGCAATCCTTTTTAAATTTAATATTACACAACAGTAAATTAATTTATTTTTCGCTCAAAGGTACAACTAATTTATGATTATATGCTATGGGCAGATATTTTAGCCGGAGCCGGGTATTAACGCGAATTTAGCGTCCTGGCGGTTGATCAAATATATGTTTATGGCGATAAACAACATTCTATTAATTCAAAAATGTACCGGATTTATTTAATAACTTTGTGCGTTAAAAACCAGATGGAAAGAAAAATGGCAGACAAAGCAGAAAAAGAAAAAGTATATCAGTTAATAGAAAAATATTCATCCAAATTTGATTACTCGGTAAAAGAAACTGCAATAATTCTTGCGGCCGGACACGGGAAGCGTATTAGGTCGGCGACATCAAAAATGCTTCATAAAATTTGGGGCATTTCAACTGTCGAAAGAGTTTTCAACGCATGTCTTGCTGGTTTCGAAAAAATTAATATAATTGTAGTTGTTGGGATTAAAGCTCCCGATGTTCTCGAAGTATTCGGCAAAAGAGAAAATACATTGTTCGCTTACCAGGAAGAACAAAACGGTACCGGTCACGCAGTTCAAGTCGCGCTTGAGAAAATAAAAAATAATTATGATGGAACAATCTATGTCCTACCTGGCGATATGGGACTAATAGATGGGCAGTCCCTTAAAAAATTCAAAGATGATTTTATAAAAGCTCAAAACGATATGATGGTTTTAACCGGTCTTTATGAAGGGGAACCGGGTCAAAACAATTATGGCAGGATTCTACGGGTAAAAGAAAAAGATACTTACGGAAAAGAATCGGGCAGTAATGTGGGTAATGTAATAGAAATTATTGAGCATAAAGACATTTTAAATCTGAGTGAGGATAAACCATATACTGCAATATTCCAGGGTCAGACGTTCACATTCAGCAAACACGAACTTTTGGATAATAACGAATATAATTCCGGTGTGTTCGCTTTTAATTTTGGTAAGCTCACCGAACAGATTAATCGGCTGCAATCTAATAATGTACAAGCTGAACTTTATCTGACGGATATGATTTCCTTGTTTAATGAAAGCTCTTATTCAGTCGGCGCCTCATCACCATCAGAGCAATTCGTAATAATGGGATTCAATAATAAGGAAGTCCTTAAAGAGATGGAGTCCATTGCCCGAACGATGGTGTACAATAAATTAAAAAATATTATTGAGATCGATGTGCCTGAAGATTTTTTCATATGCGAAACAATCGTTGATGAACTCCTTAAAATGGATAGTAAAGGAGAACCGCTCGATATAAGGATTGGCAAAGGTTCGCATGTAGGGCGCGGGGTAAAATTAAATTACCATTGTGTGCTTGGAAAAAACGTTCATCTTTCCGGGAATATTAATTTTGGAACAGACATAACTATTCATGATAATACATCGATCTCATGTTTCCCCGGGCAGAAAATGGTTTTCGATGACAACGTGAAAATTCTTAACGGGAATATCATCAAAGGAGTTGTCGGCGTCGGGATGGATTCACGGATTGAATCGCATGTTCATATTACCGGCAATGATGAATTCCCGGTTAACATCGGTGAGAAAGTTACTATCAAAGGTACAACTTATATATTTGGTTCCAAGATTGGGAAGGATACAATAATCGAGCACAGTGTTTTAATCAAAAAGGAAGTTGAGCAAAATTCGCAGGTGCGATTCGTAATTCCACAGCCGGAAGGATTGGATCGGGTTAAGAATTTAAAATAGAAAAGCAATGCCTAACGTCCGGGCATTGCTTTAATCAAATTTAAAATCGAAATTTACTTTGCTGCGGCAGTAAGGGTATTCAAATACCGGGTAATACTGGATTTTTTACGTGAACCGGTATTTAAAGGGATCTGTTTTTTACTAACTGCTTTATCGATAAACGAAACGGCTTCTTTAACAAACGGTTCGGCTGTCGCTTTATCATCGGTATTAAGAACCTTTTTTACAAGAGAATTTACTTTTGAAATTGCCGCTTTATTTCTTTGTCTTTTCGTTTCACTCGAACGAATTCGTTTTTTCGCTGACTTATGATGAGCCATAATTTTCCTTTAATTAAAAAAAAAGTGCACAAATATAGGGTTTGTTGGAATTTATGTCAATTTGAGCCCAATTTTAAAAAGTGCGTTTTTCCTCTATTCAGCTAAATATGGTATATTTGTCCCTCAAAATTGAACAAGTTTCCAGTACGAAAGTTAAGCTATTATGCTAAAAGTAAATGAAATATTTTACTCCATTCAGGGAGAAAGCACATATGCCGGGTTGCCCTGTGTATTTATTCGGTTGACCTATTGTAATTTAAGATGTTCATACTGCGATACGGAGTATGCGTTTTATGAAGGCATCGATAAGTCAATTGACGAAATAATTGAAGATGTAAAAAAATACAAATGTAATCTTGTCGAGGTTACGGGCGGCGAACCGCTTATGCAGAGTGAGTCAATTGATTTGATGAAAAAATTAAGCGATTCCGGATTCGAGGTAATGCTTGAAACCGGAGGTAGTTTGCCGGTTAAAGATGTGGATAACCGTGTAAAAATTATTATGGATCTAAAATGTCCGTCAAGCGGAATGATGAAAAAGAATTTGTATGAAAATATAAGCTTGCTCAAACCAATCGATGAGATAAAATTTGTAATCGCTTCACGGGAAGATTACGAATGGTCGAAAGAAATGACTTCTAAATACAATCTGTCCAAAACGAACATAATATTAATGTCGGTTGCATTTGGAAAACTTGAACCGGTTACGCTTGCCGGATGGATACTTGAAGATAAGTTAAATGTTAGGTTCCAGCTGCAGATGCATAAGTTTATCTGGGAACCGGAAAGAAGAGGAGTCTGATGAAGATTGCAAAAGAATTCAGATGGGAAATGGGTCACCGCCTTACATTTCATAAAGGGAAGTGCAGAAATCTGCACGGTCATTCATATAAAATGCTATTGGAATTAGAAGGCGATATCGAATCGAACGGAATGGTGATGGATTACTACGACGTAAAAAAAATCATCGATCCTATTATCGAGAATTTGGATCATTCGTTTGTAGTAAAACGCGATGACGGTGATTTGATTGACGCGTTGAACAAACTAAATTCCAAATATGTTGTCGTCGATTTTGAAAGTACCGCGGAAAATTTATGTATATACATGATTAACGAAATAAAAAATCAAGACCTTCCGAAGAATATTAAAAGGATTATGATTAGGCTTTTCGAAACTGAAAATACATTTGCTGAAGCGGAGATAATTCTTCAGGATAGGTAGTTAATTAACTGAGAATAATAATAGCAATAGAACGCAGATTTTTATGATTCTTATGATCAATCATGATCATAAGAAATCATAATCATCATATAAAATCCGCGTTCCATTAAGAAGTATTTGAAATTTCGGAAATGTTCTAAAAATTACATCTCAAATGTAACAGCTTCCGCATCAAGCATCCAAATCAATTCACCGTCTATCGGGCAGATAAATGCTACGGGAAGTTTTTCGAATCCATCCTTGCGATTTAAAACAATATCATTAATTGCTTTTTTACTTTTCCCGGTTACAAGGAAGACAACCTTCTTGGCATTGTTAATTACTTTGCCGTTGAGAGTAATTCGTTTTTGCCCTGTTTGTGGATGTTCCGTTGTGTCGCATATATCATTTGAATCAAACAAATCCAGCCTACCCGGGAATATCGAGGCTGTGTGTCCGTCTTCGCCAATGCCTAACACAATCAAATCAAATTGTGGGAATTTGTTTTTAAAAGAAACGTTTTCCAAAATTATCTTCGAATATCTTTCAGATTCTTGTAACGGTTCGTCTTCACCGCGGATTCTGAAAATGTTCTGTCCGGGAATATCGATTTTATCAAAGAAGTATTTCTTCGTCATCCCGTAATTGCTTTCGGTATCATCCGGTGTAACGCATCGTTCATCCACCCAGAAAAATTTTATTTTATTCCAATCAATTTTCGTTTTAAAATTTTCTGCAAGATAATTGAATATGACTTTTGGAGTCGATCCGCCCGATAATGCTACAGTGAAATATGAATCACTTTCAGCCGTGCCTTGTTTCAAAATGTTCGCGAATTTTTCGGAGAGTTCTTCAATGCTTGTCGAGACGTCGATTTTATAGTTCACAGTAAATCCCATCATCCGATAAATTTTTGCAAGGATATCGCCATGTCATATTTTGCCCTTCAATCAAATCATCTGCCTTTTCCGGTCCCCAGGTGCCGGCAGGGTAACCGAACAGAGGAATATTTTTTTCATTCTTCCATGCATCAAGAACAGGCATTAAAAATTTCCAGGTTGCAAGCACTTCTTCCGTTCGCGCAAACAGAGTCGAGTCGCCTTTCATCGAATCATAAATTAATCTTTCGTAAGCGGAAGGAATTCTTTGCGCCGATAAATCGGAATAGTGAAAATCCATATTTACTGTTTGAACTTCGAAACCCTGCCCGGGAATTTTCATTCCGAACTTTAGTAGAATACCTTCGTCGGGTTGTATTCTTAAGACAAGTTGATTGCATGAATCAGTTCTGCCGTTAGTATCAAATAAAAAATGCGGCGTTTTCTTAAAATGAATTACAACTTCCGTAACGCGGGTCGGAAGGCGTTTCCCTGTGCGTACATAAAATGGTATGCCGCCCCATCGCCAATTATCGATATAAAATTTTAATGCCGCGTAAGTTTCAGTAATCGAGTTAGGATTAACATTTTTCTCTTCGCGGTAAGCCGGTACAGTTTCACTTTTTATTTTTGATACTATATATTGACCGCGAATAGCGTTTGTAACTATTTCCTCTTCCTTAAATGGTCGGAGCGATTGAAATACTTTCATTATCTCATTCCGGATTGCAGGCGGATCGAGTGAAGACGGCGGTTCCATCGCAATCAGTCCAACCATTTGCATTAAATGATTTTGAACCATGTCCCGCAGTGCCCCAGACGAATCGTAATAACCGCCGCGATCTTCTACTCCAATATTCTCGGCGGATGTCACCTCGACATGATCGATAAAATTTCTATTCCAAAGCGGTTCAAAAATTCCGTTCGAGAATCTTGTTACCAATAAATTTTGGACAGTCTCTTTTCCGAGATAATGATCAATCCTGTATATCTGATCTTCTTTCCAGCTTTCGAAAATTTCTTTCGTTAATTTCTGCGCCGATTCAAGATCGTATCCAAATGGTTTTTCAATGATAATTCTTTTCCAGCCGTCTTCCTCCTTATTCAAATTAAATTGTGCAAGGTTGCGCGGGATAACGCCATACAGACTCGGCGGTGTCGAAAGATAAAAAATTGTATTACCGTTAATGCCGTAAAGTTTTCTAAGTTCTTCTGTGTGAAATTTTACTTTCCCATAATCTCCGGTTTTTCCGGTATCGATTGAAAGGTAGAAAATATTTTTTAAAAACTCATCTTCCTTTGAATGATCGGCAATTTCCCGGAATTCGCCGAGTGCATTTTTCATGTTATCCCTAAAGCTTTCATTGGTGTATTCACTGCGGGCAACACCGAGCAGTGCAAATTTTTCGGGTAACAGATTCTGAACAAAGAGAGAATAAATTGCCGGGATCAATTTCCGTTTTGCTAAATCGCCCGAAGCACCGAAGATGACAAATATTTGTTCCGGTGGTCTATTCATAATTATCCTTTTTATCTTTATAAATAAAATTACGGAAAAATATGTTCCGTATTTATTTTGATGACGTTAGAATAAAATGGATTCAGGAGCGAATAATAAAAATCTCCACCGGCAAATGACGGAGATCCTATCGTGAAATGAAATTATTATAAACTTATTTCTTGTTTGTTTTTTTCGTGGCGTTTTTTTTTGCAGTCGGTTTTTCCTTTGCCGGTTTCTTTTCGGCTTTTATTTCGTTGGCTTGCTTCTTTCCAGCAGTCTTTTTCGCAGCGCCTCTTTTCGGCGGATTTTTTATATCGTATTCCTCAATCAGTTTTACGCAATCTTCGTATGTAAGTGTTGCGGCTTCTTTGTCTTTGGGAATACGGATATTTTTCTTGCCTGCTTTTAAGTACGGTCCCCATCTACCGACAAGGATTTGTACTTCATTATCCTCATCAAAAGTTTTAATAGTCCTTTCGATATCCTTTTCCCTCTTCAAATCAATCACTTCAATTGCGGCTTCAATATCAATTGTGTGCGGATCGTATTCTTTTTTTAACGAATAAAATTTTCCATCGTGACGAAGGTACGGACCGAATCTTCCAATCGCAGCTACAACTTCCTTATCTTCATATTCTCCCACGGTACGCGGCAGTTTAAACAACTCGAGCGCTTCTTCCATTGAAATGGTTTCGAGTTTTTGATCTCTTCTCAGTCCGGCATATTCCGGTTTGGCATCGGTATCTTTTAAGTCGGTTAGCTGGGCAACAGCGCCAAACCTCGCCATCCTCACCGATAATTGTCTGCCCGAATTTGGATCGACACCGAGAATTCTTTCACCGGAAACACGTTCGCTGTTCTCAATTGTATGTTCTACTTTTTCATGGAAAGGTTGATAGAATTCATCGAGCATAACATGCCAGTCGATTTTCCCTTCAGCCACTTCGTCAAGCTCTTCTTCGATATGCGCGGTAAATTGATAATCCATTATCACCGGGAAATTCACAAGCAGGAAATCGTTTACAAGCATTGCAATATCAGCAGGGAAAAGTTTACCTTTATCGGCGCCTGTAATTTCAGTTTTAGTGTCTTTTGTAATTGATTTCTTTTCATTGAGAGAAAGTACTGTGTAGCTTCTTTCTTTTCCTGTTCTCTCATCTTTTGTAACATAACCGCGTTTCTGAATCGTACTGATTGTCGGCGCATAGGTTGATGGTCTGCCGATACCAAGCTCCTCCAATTTTTTTACGAGGCTCGCTTCGGTATATCTTGCAGATGGGCGTGAGAATCTTTCGGTCGCAGTGATGGTTTTGAAATTTAATTTCTGTCCTTCGTTAAGCGGGGGAAGAATTCCGCTATCTCCGCCATTTCCGTTTGTTCCTTCTTCATCGGTTGATTCAAGATATACTTTTAGAAATCCGTCGAACTTAATAATCTCGCCCTTCGCAATAAATTTTTCATCCGTATTCGATATGTCTATTTTTACTGTAGTTCTTTCAAGTTCGGCGTCGCTCATCTGCGATGCAATTGCACGTTTCCAGATTAACTCGTAAAGATTTTTTTCTTCTTTCGAACCATCGATTTCAAACCTATCGAAGTAAGATGGACGGATCGCTTCATGCGCTTCCTGTGCCATTGCAGATTTGGTTTTGAACTGCCGTGTCTGAGAATATTCCTTGCCGAATGAATCGGTAATAACTTTCTTTGAAATGCCGAGCGCCATATCCGAAAGATTTACCGAATCGGTTCTCATGTAAGTGATGAAACCCGATTCGTATAATCTCTGTGCAACCATCATAGTTTTCGAAACGCCGTATCCAAGTTTGCGGCTGGCTTCCTGCTGTAATGTTGAAGTTGTAAAAGGCGGAGCCGGAGATTTTTTCGCAAATTTCTTTTCGAGGCTGCCGATTTCAAAATTTGCTTTCTTGCACTTCTCAAGAAATTCCTGAGCTTCCTTTTCAGCATTAAATTTTTTAGAAAGCTCGGCTTTGATAACAGATACTTTTCCGTTTTCATCTTCCACCGGGAATTCACCGACAACACGGAAATAATTCTCGGAATTAAAAGCGTCAATCTCTCTTTCTCGTTCAACAATCAAACGGACGGCAACGGACTGAACGCGTCCTGCTGAAAGTTGTGTTTTAATTTTCCGCCATAGTATCGGAGACAACTCAAATCCAACGAGCCGATCGAGTATTCTGCGTGCTTGCTGAGCCTCAACTAAATTCTGATCGATTTTCCGCGGATTTTGTACTGCTTCGAGAATGGCAGTTTTCGTTATCTCGTTAAATACAATCCGATTGATCTTCTTATCATCCAACTCCAGCACTTCTTTTAAATGCCATGAGATAGCTTCCCCTTCGCGGTCCTCGTCAGTGGCAAGCCAAACTGTTTCCGAATTTTTAACAACCTGTTTTAATTCTTTTACACGATGTTTTTTCTCATCCGGAATTATATAATTCGGTTTAAACTGATTCGAAATATCTATGCCGCTGTTCTTTTTTTCGAGATCGCGTATGTGTCCGTAACTCGATACAACCGTAAAATCTTTTCCTAAAAATCCTTCGATAGTCTTTGCTTTTGCAGGCGATTCCACTATAACAACATTTTTAATACTACTCATAAATCAATCTTATCCGCTATATTTGAAAAAATGAAGGGCAAAT
This sequence comes from bacterium, assembly GCA_043808235.1. Lineage (GTDB taxonomy): Bacteria > Bacteroidota > Ignavibacteria > Ignavibacteriales > Melioribacteraceae > JAZDFC01. The sequence goes on along the minus strand of JAZDFC010000071.1, from coordinate 13,414 downwards.
AAAAGCAATTTGGTATTTAATTCAAAATTGCTTTACAAGCCGGTTTACTACTATATGTTCGTTTTGAGGAGTAAATTTTTTTATTCCCTGATGAACATTAGTCTAAAATTATCTTTAATCAAATGTATTTATTTGGTTATTTTCTCGGTGGAAAAATTTTTTTATAATTAAACAGAAATCAATCATGACCAAAGAAATACTCGGCAAAAAAATTTTTGATGTTGCCCATCTCACCGGTGAATTCCTTTTGAGATCGGGACAAATTTCAAACGAATATTTTGACAAATACCGCTTCGAATCGATTCCGGAAATCCTTGATGAAATTACAAACCACATGAAAGAACTAATTCCGGCAAACACTGAAATATTGGCGGGGCTCGAAATGGGCGGAATCCCAATCGCAACGATGCTTTCGCAGAGGACCGGGATACCGGCAATCTTCGTTCGCAAAAAAGCAAAAGAATATGGAACAAGAAAATTAGCCGAAGGAACCGAATTTGCAGGCAAAAAGGTTACAATTATTGAAGATGTTGTTACCACCGGCGGACAAATAATAACCAGCGCAAACGAATTGCGCTTGCTCGGCGCTTCGGTAGAAATTGTAATGGGCGTTATTGTCCGCGATCCGAAAGCATACGATAATTTGAAGAATGCCGGATTGGATTTGATTCCATTGTTTACAATGGAAGAAATCAAATCGTATATAAAATAAAATTGACATTTGATTGAATTGCCCCGGCATTTATGCCGGGGTATAAATTACTACTCCAAATAAGGGCTTTAGCCCAAATTTAAATGATCCCTTTTGTGTTCTGAATTAAATTTGTTGTTGTCTGCTAATGAGTAAATTAAGAAGAATATTTGTGCTCGTTAATAAACTGATAAGTCTGCCGTTTATTTTTCTAATCCGGTTTTATCAATTATTGATTTCGCCTATTTTACCTTCATCATGCCGATATTCTCCCACATGTTCCCAATATACTTTGGAAGCTTTGAAGAAATACGGTTTCTTCAAGGGTATCTGGCTGGGAATTAAACGTATCTCCCGCTGCCATCCATGGGGCGGTAGCGGTTACGACCCGGTGCCGTGACAAGTTACAAGTTTTTAAAGTGGGAAAGTTTGTAAAGGGAATAAAAAGAAAAAATATTTCTCTTGAACTTTTTATACTGCTTTCGCAGTTTAGTTTACATGAATTTGAATTTTAAGAAAAATATCACCCGGAACGTTTCGCTCGCTATTGCTGGTGCGTATAGTTTTTCTTTGATTTTGGTGGCTTTTCACCACCATCCTTCGAATTCGGGTTCTTATGATTCAACTTACAATTTGCCGGTTCATAATGCTGTCAATCATTACTCGGTGTATTCCTCGGATAGTTGTCCTGTCCATCAATATAGCATTTTCCTTTCTCAAATAGATACTGGAACCATTTATTCCAAACCGGTTTTTAGCAGCTATAACGTTTCCATTCTTCAATACCAAAATATAAGTTTATTTAAATCATTTTATCCTTGCTTACAACTTCGCGGACCTCCACAAGCTTAACAATTCCTTTTCTATCTATTACTTGTAAGTCGAAGCGAGAACTTCGATAGCAAAAATTATTTCACAGTACGAAGCGCTGCTTCGAATTACAAAGTGTGTTTAATTAATTTTATTCCCTTAGCACATAGGAGTTATTATGCGATTTCTTTTATTAAAAAAGAATAATTTCTTTATTATCATAAATTTATTATTAACTATATTTCTTTTCACTTCTTGCGATAGCGGCGATCCAGTTGAACCGCAAGAAAATCATTTTGAAGCTATCGGTACAGTTGTTTATGATGCAACCGGAGCTGTAGCGGCATCTATCTTGCGTGGAGTAACAAACGATACTCTGTATGCCCCCGAAGGTGATTTGTCGGACCATTTCACAGTAAAATTCTACGATGAGAATGAAGAGATAATAGATCCGCCGGTTGACGAAGAAGATCATTATCTCGGCTTTGAAGTAGGCGATGCTGCCGTTGTTGCGACCTATCAGCATCCCGGCGAAGAAGGCGGTTACGAATTTCATCTTCGCGGTTTGAAGAAGGGCGCAACTACACTGGAGTTATTTATCTATCATGTTGATCATAAAGATTACCGTTCGGGAAATATTCCCGTTGTTGTTAAATAACATTTTAAATTGATTGAGTTTACATTGAAAAAAACATTTAACAGGGGAAGAGAAGTTTTTTTTCTCCTCCTCTTATTTCTCCTTACATCAAATATCAGCGCGTCTTTAGCTGAACATAAAGGAACACTTCACGGAACTATAATGGATGTGGCCGGGATCAATATGCCGGTTGCCAATGCTGTAGTAACTCTTATTGAAAAGGAAATAACAGTAACTTCCGATGAAAATGGAATGTTCAATTTTTACAATTTGACTGACGGTAATTATCATATACAGGTAAACCACATTGCCTACAAAGATAATATGGTGAGTTATAATTTCAATGAAGACAATTTGACCTTGCTAGTAATTTATATCGAGCCCAAGGCTATTGAAATATCAACAGTTATTGTTTCCGGGCAAGCGGTCAATTCGCAATTTGAAGAATATTACGAAAACGTAAATGTCGTAAAGGGAAAAGAACTTCAGAAAAATTTAGGATTGACCCTCGCATCAACCTTGAAGAACGAAACCGGCCTGGCAATCCGGTCGATGGGTCCGGCGCCTGCACGACCTGTAATCCGTGGACTCGGCGGTGATAGAGTGTTAATAAGTGAAGACGGAATTGAAACGACTGACTTATCATCCACATCGCCCGATCATGCAGTCACAATCGAACCTTTTTCAATTGACAGAATAGAAGTTATTCGCGGTCCAAAAGTTCTCACAAAAACTTCAACTACAATTGGTGGAGTTGTTAATGTTATTAAGCAGGAAATTCCCGACAACAATCACCAAAACATAATTGGTAGTTTGGGTTTGTATGGCGAGTCTGCAAATAACGGTTATCTCGGTTCGTTGATAACCGAAATTCCAATTTCAAATTTTCAGTTGCGTTTTGAGGGAAGCCGGCGGAAAACCGACGATCTCTCAACACCTATTGGTACGCTGATGAACTCAAATTCGGAAAATATTAATCTATGTGCGGGAGGAAGTTATATTGATGACTTCGGCTACCTTGGATTATCATACCGCGATTACGAATTAAACTACGGTATCCCCGGCGGATTTGTTGGCGCTCATCCCAAAGGAGTTGATATTGATATTTTCAGAAGACAATTGAATTTGAAATCGAAGATTAATTTATCATCCAATTTCTTTAACAACGCCGAAATCAGTATATCCCGAACGCTTTACAGACACAAGGAATTCGAATCAAACGGAAGCATCGGTTCCGAATTCAAGATTGTGAATTATGCCGGTTTGGTAAATTTTATTCAAAAGAAATTTGGTATTATAAACGAAGGGATTGCCGGTCTTTCATTCGAGAGCCGGGACTTTGACATCGGTGGCAGAGTATTTACTTCTCCAACAAATTCTTTCAATTTATCGGCTTATTTGTTTGAGAACTTCACAACCGGAAAGTTTAATTTCGAATTCGGCGCGCGGTATAACTACGACGTTATAGATCCCGAAAGAAAAAATGAGAATGCAAAAATTGGGAATGTCCGGAAGAGAGTTTTTAATACATACTCGCTTTCTTTCTCTACAATGTATTCTCTAACGGATATTGTTTTTGTCGGCGCCAACATCAGCAAGTCCTCGCGCGTGCCCACGATTGAAGAATTGTTTTCCGAAGGACCTCACCTTGCCGCATATTCACACGAGATTGGCAATCCGGATTTGATTGCCGAAAGTGGAATAGGCGCCGAGGTTTTTATTTATCATAAGTTCGACGAACTCAATTTCACAATTAACCTTTTCCGGAATCAAATCAACAATTATATAATTCCACGGAACACAGGCGAGACAAATTATTCCACCTTTCTTCCCATTTATGCTACATACGGTGTCGGAGCTATGATGTATGGTTTTGAAGGACAGTTTGATTGGAAGGCATTCAACGATTTTTCCATTTCCTCATCAATCAGCTACACGAATGGAAAATTTACGGAGACAAATAAACCGCTTCCACAAATACCTCCGATGAAATTATTACTCGAATTGAAATATAAAGTTGATGAGTTGAGCATTGGATTAAACAGTGAGATTGTACCAGCACAAAATTTAGTAGATGAATTCGAAGAGCCAACCGCAGGTTATGCAGTTTTTAATTTTTATGCGCAGTATTCAATTGCTTCCGAAACATTCATTCATAATTTCTCATTCACTGCTGAAAATATTTTTAATAAAGAATACCGGAATCATTTGTCACGGGTAAAATCAATAATGCCCGAAGCGGGAAGGAGTTTAAGACTAACTTATAAGATGTATTTCAACCTGTGAGAATAGCTGTTAACTCTTAAATCATTGGAAATATTCCTTTCACCCAACCGGCGAATTTAAAATCAAAATTAGTTATGTTTATCGCAAGGAATTTCTGAAACAACTTTTGGTATAATATGCCATTCAAAAAAATTGGATTAGCCATAACTTTTTCGCCCAATAGCATAGCTCTACTAAAGAATGCCAAGCGATTGGCGAAATTATTAAATGCCGAACTTAACTTGATTCATGTCGGCGCTAAAACTCCGGAACTCGAAAAATCTCTAAATCAATTTATTATTCAGGCTGGACTTGGTGAATTTTCGCAAAACGTATTTTGGGAGAATGACGATCCCGCGGATGTGATTTTAAAATTTGCAGAAGATCAAAAAATCGATCTGCTGTTAGCTGGTGCGCTTGAAAAAGAAACTATCATAAAATATTACATCGGTTCAGTTGCGCGTAAAATAATGCGTGAGGCTCCATGTTCGGTACTTATTTTAGTCTCGCCCTCGGCTGAGTCGGTGCCGTTCCGTAAAATTTGTGTTACCACCGATTTCTCATATCCCGCTGAAATTTCAGTTAAGAAAGCCTACGAACTTGCCAAATTAGAGAACGCAAAGGAATTTATTATACTCCGGGAATTTGAAACTCCCGGCCTGGCAATCACTGTTGCGGATTCAGGATCGGCAGAAGAAACCGAGCAGGTTCGCCTTGACTGGCAGAAAGAGGAAGAAGAAAAAATGAAAATGTTTGTACGTGAATTGAATTTGAAGGGACCAAATATCAAAACCGCTTGTCTTTACGGCAAACCCGGTTGGGAAGTTAATAAATATATTAAATCATCCGGCGGCGATTTGCTGGTTATCCGTGCACCGGAAAAGAAATTAACCTTCTTTGACAGGCTGTTTCCCCATGACCAGGAATTTTTATTTAAAGAGCTGCCTTGTTCTTTGCTCATCTTACGCGAAATGGGAAAATAGAATTTATGGGAATCCATACTTCCGATATTGTTACCCTTTTATTAACAATAAGTGTAATGCTATTGTTTGCCCGGCTGTTCAGCGAATTAGCGCGCGCAGTAAAGCAGCCAATGGTTATCGGCGAAATTATTGCAGGGATAATTTTGGGGCCTACAATTCTCGGCGGAATATTACCTTCGGTTTATAATTATCTCTTTGTAAATTCTACAGTAACCACAATTGCAATAGGTGGCATAACACACCTTGCCATTGTTATGTTACTTTTGGTTTCAGGACTCGAAGTAGATTTACGTGTATTAATCAGTCAAGGGAAAGTTGCTTTTTTAATTAGTGTTTTCGGGATCGCTTTGCCGTTTGGAGTAGGATGCATATTCGCGAGTCTTTTTCCTGGTTTACTCGGAGCGACCGAAGGAACACCAATTCTTATTTTTTCTTTATTTATTGGCACAGCGCTTTCAATAACAGCTTTGCCGGTAGTTGCAAGAACACTGATGGATTTAAATATATTTAAAACAAATATCGGATACACCATTATTGCCTCAGCAATGTTCAATGATCTGGCGGGCTGGCTGATTTTTTCCGTTATATTATCAATGCTGGGTGGACACACATCCGGTCTGTCTGTGGAATATATTATTGTACTCATTTTCGTTTTTTTAATCTTTACCATTTTTATTGGAAGGAAACTGATAAACCTTACGATTCCTATTGTTCAGAATAAAGCAAGCTTTCCTGGTGGTATGCTGAATTTTATTTTAATTCTGGGTTTTTTAGCGGCAGCTTTCACAGAATATATTGGAATTAACGCAGTGTTCGGAGCCTTTATTATTGGAATAGCAATTGGAGATTCTACTCATTTAAAAGAGGAAACCCGCGAAATAATCCAGCAATTTGTAACCAATATTTTTGCACCCTTATTTTTTATATCGATAGGATTAAGAGTAAACTTTATTGAGAATTTTGACTTGGTTATGGTTATCATTTTAACATCGCTCGCATTTTTAACCAAGGTTGTTGGGTGCAGCTCGGGAGCATTGATGGGAGGGTTTAAAAAAGATGATGCTTTAGTTATCGGATTTGGAATGAATTCAGGCGGGGCAATGGGAATTATACTAGGATTGTTAGCCCTTGATGTGGGATTAATAAACGAGAAACTATTTGTGGCTATAGTAATTATGGCATTAACAACCTCGATTGCGAGCGCACCATTGATGAGTATTTTTATTAAAAAGTCAAAACAGAAACTGGGTTTGCAATCCATAATTAAAAAGGAAATGATTATCTTTTCGAGCGCGGCGAATAAAATCGAGCTAATCCATGAACTTGCAAATCTTATCTCGCAAAAGAAAAAGATTAACAAGAAAATAATAATCGATGCTGTTATTCAGAGAGAAGAACAAATGCCTACCGGATTGGGCAGTTACCTTGCTTTGCCACATGCTCGAATTAAACTCCCCGAACCGGTGATTGCTATTGCTATTAGTAAAAACGGAATTGATTTTAACGCCCCGGACGAAATTCCTTCGAAAATTATCTTTATGCTCCTAACTCCCGAAGACGACACCCAAATTCAGCTCAAGCTATTGGCAGAAATCTCACAGAAATTTACTAACCATGAGAAAGTAACTAAATACGTAAGCTCAACCTCTACTGAGGAGCTGCTGGCTAATTTTTTTGAAGATTAGTATACTGGAAAATATGCTAATGCTTTTTGTTTACCTTTTTGTTAAATTATTTCCGGCTTTGTTTCGTTCTGTTTGGAATTGAATGTAATTCATGTTTCATCTTTTTGTTCTTTGTCCGCATAAATACTAAAATAGGTTGTTCAATAATAAATTAGTATGTAACTCAACAATAAATAACATTGCAAGGAGCCGCACATGAAAAAAATAATTTACTTTTTGTTCATTTTATTGTTCGCATTCGTTGCAGGATGTAGCGAGGATGAAAAGACTACTGATCCTATCGTTGATCCTGTTGTAAACCCAACATTTACTATAAGCACTATTTCTGTAGATCCTCAATTTGCTTTTGCGTTCTACTGCTCGATGGATGTTTACTTATTTAGTTATGAAGTTATAAACCCATTGCAGCAATCTTATGGAGTAACTGCTCTTGGTGATTTTCAGTTACTTGTGGGGCAGGCTTATACAGATGCTTTTGTTTACCCAAAACTTAGCGGACTTTGGAGAGTTCATTTTAAAGGCAAAAAACTTTCCGATCAGAAATCCTTTGATGTTTGGGCACAAGTAAATATATCTGCAAAAAATCAATTTTAACTGTCTTCAAACAAAAAGGGAAATTTTAAATTCTTCCTTTAACAATTGATTTTCAGCATCACGTAATTTAATCCTTCCATTAACAATTTAATGGAAGGATTTTTTTATCTGAATCGATCATATAATTTTAGAAGTATTAGCCAGAGATTAATGAGGGTATCAAATCAAATTCTTTTGCCAAATAGATACTTGGGCATTCCGGATCCAGAAAGAAAGTCTTTAAATAAAATTGCGACTTTTATCTCATTGATTCTTGTTTTATTGTAAACAGAATTCTATTTGCCTCTTCACCTGCCATTATTCTGTATTGCCCTATAATTTATTATATTTGAATTACAAATGAATAATTGAAGAAAGAATGCCATTATCCGAAAAAGACTTTATACAGTTAAAAGATCTTGCAAAAGACGAAGAGTCTTATGACAAAATAGTAGGTATTATTACCGAATTTTTACGGGATTCAAATAACAAAACTATTGACAGGCTGCTAAATCATTCCGAAGATTTCTTTTGGATGAAAATTTCGGCAGATAACAAAGTCAATCACTACTCCGATTCGATCAAAAATATCACCGGCTATACTATTGATGAAATCAATGAAATGCCCGCTAAATTATTGTCGATTGTTCATGATGAAGATTTGATAAATGTTAGGAAGGTATTAACCGAACTTGAAAATGATAAAAGCAAGAGCCCGATGTCTTTCACATACCGGATAAAGAATAAAAACGGGCAAATAATTTGGGTAAAAGAAAAAATTAGGACTGAGAAAAAATCCGGAATAACAGAGTTTACAAGTGTAGTTTGGAATATTAATAATTTTAGGGAAGCGGAAGATAAATTAAGAACCGAGAACGACAGATTGGTTGAACTGAATAAAGCAAAAGACAGATTTATTTCAATTGTGTCGCACGATTTGCGGGCGCCTTTTACAAGTCTTCTTGGTTTTTCAGAGATATTATTGAATGAACACGATCTTCCGGATGAAGAAAAAAATGAATACCTTGAATATATTTATGATGCTGCGAAAACCCAGCTTCAATTAATTAACTATTTATTAGATTGGTCGCGTCTGCAAACCGGCAGAATACAGATCGATCCCAAAAGATTAAATGTAAAAACACTTGTATCGAATTGCGTATCGACACTTACTGGCTCAGCAATAAGAAAAAATATTGAGATAAAACCTAACTTACCACCGGATTTATTTGTAAATGCCGATGAACGACTTTTAAGTCAAGCCATCACAAATCTCATAAGTAACTCAATCAAATTTACTCCTGCGGGCAAAAGGGTTTTTGTCTCTGCAAATAAATTCAAGGAGGGAATGCTAGAGTTAGTTGTAAAGGATGAGGGGATTGGAATTTCGGAAGAGAACCAAACCAAGATGTTCAAAATCGATCAGAAATTTTCGCTTGAAGGAACAGACGGCGAAAAAGGAAGCGGACTTGGATTAACTCTTGTGAAAGAAATTATAGAAAAACACAGCGGGGCAATTTGGTTTTATTCCAAGCTGAATGAGGGCAGCGAATTTCACATTATAATTCCCGAAGCAAAAAATATTATTCTTATTGTTGAAGATGAAGCCGAACTGCGCGATCTTTATAGAATGATAATTGAAAAATCATTAACAGGTTTTGAAATTATGCATGCTGAAAACGGTTACGAAGCGATGAGCATTATTTTAAATACAGCGATGCCTTCTGTTATTATAACCGATCATATTATGCCTCTTATGAATGGAACGCAGCTTGTTGAAGCGATTCGAAGACGCGATCCGCACGGATATATTCCCATAATTGTCGCATCAGCAAACCTTGAAGAAGAAATCGTCAAGAAATACAATTCGATGGGTGTTGATACTCTTTTAAAAAAGCCATTCGATTATAAAGAGCTTAGCGCAGCTCTAGAGAAATGTGTTTTATAAATGACTGAAACAATTGAAAACAAAACGGATCGTAAGTGGTTTGCATTATATACCAAACCGCGTCATGAATTTAAAGCCGCCGAACAGCTAAAAGAAGTCGGAGTTGAATATTTTCTGCCTACGATAACGAGGACGCGGCAGTGGAGCGATAGAAAGAAAAAAGTAACCGAACCGTTGTTTAGGGGATATATTTTTATTCACGCCGACGAGAGAGAACGGCTTATCTCGGTTGAGCGTGAGGCGGTTATACGCACAATATTTTTTAATGGAAAGCCTTCAGTTATTCCGGATTCTGAAATAGACGGATTAAAGAAAATTCTCGAAAAAGGAGACGATGTTTTTGTTGTTGAGGGATTGACAGAAGGTTCCCCGGTTGAAATTGTTTCCGGTCCATTCGAAGGGGTAAGTGGTGTTATAATTGAATCTCCCACTGATAACAAGAAATTGGCAATTACTATTGAAACATTGAATCGGACAGTTGTAGTTTGGTTAACAAAAGATTGCGTCGTTAAAAGGCGTGATATTCCTTAATAGGAAAGTGAAAAAATGATACAGCAAAAAGAACTAAATACTCTTGCCGCCGGCGATAAGGTTAACCACTTTGTATTGCTGAACAGACTTGAAGTTAAAACAGCCCGGAATAACAAACCTTATTTAAATCTGATTGTGTCGGATAAATCAGCTTCGCTTTCTGCAAAGATGTGGGATAACTTCGACGATTTTATTTTGAGCGCGAAAGAGGGGAACGTAATAAAAATCCTTGGGCTTATTGACGACTACCAGGGACAGATGCAGATTAAAATTGAGAAGATCCGGCTTGCGCTCGAAAGTGATAATGTTATTCCCGGCGATTTTCTTCCAAGTTCAAACCGGGATTTGAATGAAATGACCGACGAACTTGAAACGAGAATAAAAAAAATTCTAAATCCTTCGCTTAAAAAATTAATTCAGTCAATTCTTTCTGATGAGAGATTCGAAAAATATATTCGCGTTCCTGCCGGCAAATCATGGCATCACGCGTATTTGCACGGACTTCTTGAACACACACTGGAAATTATACGGATATGTGATTTGATGTGCGATATCCATGAAAATTTAAATCGCGACTTGCTTATCTCCGGCGCAATACTTCACGATCTCGGTAAAACGGAAGAGCTCACAATTGAACCTTCGTTTGATTATACGGATAAAGGGAGATTGCTTGGGCATATCGTAATAGCAGCAAACATAATTGAAAGCGAAACAAAAAAGATTAAAAATTTTCCGGAAGAATTAAAAACACAACTTTTGCATTTAGTTCTTTCGCACCAGGGCAAACTTGAACAGGCTTCGCCGGTAGAGCCAAAGACAGTTGAGGCGATAGTGCTTTATCATGCAGATGAATTAAGTGCAAAAACCAATGCATACAAATCCGCAGTTAAAGCCGAAGAAAAATCCGGTAATAAATGGACGAAATATATCGGGCTTATCAACACATCGTTATTTATTCCCGGTAAGGATGCAAATCAAGAATTTACAAAAGAAGATCTTTTCGACAATTAAAACGGGGTAATGCAATGAAAACAAAAATCTATTTCATTTTTATGCTTCTCCTTTGCGTCTCATTTTCAAATTTTTATTCGCAAACTTTGGACGACCTTATTACAAAAGGCGATAAATTTTATAAGGAATTCAATAATCAAAAAGCACTTGAAACATATCTTGAAGCCGATAAAAAATTTACTAATAATTACGAAGTGTTGTGGCGAATAAGCAGAGCATATGTTGATATTGCCGAGCACATGCCTGCTAATAACGGCGCACAGGAAGATGCACAACTTGCAGTATTCCAGAAAGCGCTCGATTTTGCCGAGCGGGCTGTTAAAGCGGACCCGAAGCAATCAGTTTGCTATTTAAGACGCGCAATTGCAAACGGAAAAATTGCTTTATTCAAGGGAGTTTTTTCTGTTGCAGGTGTGGTAAATAAAGTAAAGGAAGATTGCGAAAAAGCAATTTCGCTTGGCAACGGAGGTAATGAGATTCAAGGTGTTACACACTATGTTCTCGGTAGAACCCATGCTAAGATAAGTGAAAAATGGGCGCCTGCACGCGCTGTGCTTGGACTTGGCTGGGCTGATATCGATATAGCTCTGAAAGAATACAAAAAAGCAATAGAGCTAAAACCGAACTTTGTTATGTTTTATGTTGATTACGCCGCATCTTTAATGGAAGAAGACCGTTTTGAAACTGCAAAGGAAATGTTGAAGAAAGCGCTTTCATCCCCGATTGAAGACGAAGACGATTCTGAAAAGAAAAAAGAAGCAAAGGAATTGATGAAGGAAGTTGATGAAGAACTGAATTAAATTATGATTGTTGGTTGACGATTGATGATTTGTAAAGAAGAGATTATATGATTATTCCCGATACGCTGATCGAAAGATTGAAAACCGCAAAAGATATCCTTGTATTTACGGGCGCAGGGATGTCTGCCGAAAGCGGTATCCCTACATTTAGAGGCGAAGGCGGTATTTGGAATAAACTAAGTCCGCAGGAATTAGCAAACTTCAATGCATTCATGAAAAATCCCGATCTTGTTTGGGAATGGTACCAGTACCGTAGAAAAATTGTAAATGAAACTCAGCCCAATCCCGGGCATTATGCAATTGTTGAATTAGAAAAATTTTACAACGTTACGGTTGTTACACAGAATGTCGATAATCTCCACGGCAGAGCATGCTCAAAAAAAATTCTTGAACTTCACGGAAACATCGAACGGAATTATTGCATTGATTGCGAAACATATTATCATGTTCCTGCAACCGGATTCGAAAACAAAGCGCCCAAATGCGAAAAATGCGGCGGATTAATTCGTCCCGATGTTGTTTGGTTTGGCGAGCAGCTTCCCGCCGGTGTATTTGAAGAAGCAGAAAAGAAAGCCATGCAAAGCGATATTTGTTTTGTAATTGGAACCTCCGCAGTGGTTTATCCTGCGGCATACATTCCGGTATCCGCAAAGCAGTACGGATCGTTTGTAGTGGAAATTAATATTGAACCGACCGAGCTTTCCCACTCTGTCGATTGCTCGTTGATAGGAAAATCCGGGGAAATTCTTCCTCTAATTTTAGAAGAAGTGAAGCGGATAAAGGAGAATTAATTGGTTTTTAAAATGCCCAACTTCTTTCAGGAAAATGCAACAGAGAAGTTTGGCATTCAACATCCTTTAACTATCCAACAGTTCAGCCATTAAACAATTTGTTTTTACTGCGAGCTGCCAACTGCCTGCTGCAATCTACAATAATTTCTTGCTCATACACACACTGTTACTGTTCCCGATATACTGCCCGTAGTTTTCAATTTTGCTGTATCCGTTCTTCTCGTAAAATTTAATTGCATCGGGTTGTTTAATCCCTGTTTCGAGAACAGAACTTTTATAGCCCGATTCCACCGCCCATTTCTCAAGTTCAAGTAGAATTAGTTTTGCTGCACCGCTACCGCGCGCTTCGGGTTTTACGAACATTCTTTTAATCTCAACCATGTCATTGTCAAATTTTTTGAATGAGCCGCAACCGATCGACTTATCATCGTCGAAAGCAACAACCACATTTTTGATTGAGTCTATTTGATTGAACGGAGTGTACTGCTTGTTTATTATTCCGTAACGTCTGTCCAATTCATCGTCGAGCGACTTGATTAGATTTTGAAAAGAGTCTGTAAAGATATTTGTGTAAATGGGAAAAGCAGTTAAAGAACAACATTTAATCTCTCCTCAAAAATAACAGATAAATGGGAAAGAACAACAGCCCAGTTTTGAATTTGCATAGTCCACTTTTTTGATAAATCTCT
>JAZDFC010000070.1:0-152085 GCA_043808235.1 bacterium | reverse complement strand
TGGAATTAATTTTATTTGGCAATATTTCTAATAGCTCGCTATAGTTTTGAACGCCGCTATCATTTCCTTTATCATCTTTTCCAATATATAAAATTCCTCCATCGGCGTTAGCAAATGCACAAATTACACGTAAAAAATCGTGCTTCCATTCACGTTTAAATTCGATATTGTTTGATTCTATCATCATTAAACTCTTACACCACCTGGAATGTTAACAATTCTATTTTCCAGCCATTCGGCATTATCCAAATGCCAATCTGGCAATTTTTGTACATATCCAATTTATTCATCAATCGCCAAATCGGTCGTGTCATTACACCGTTTGAGTTTGTTTCTTCGAGGAATTTATCACGGGATTCTCTATTCTCTAACTGTACACAATCAAGCCAGAAGTTAGATTGTGAGTTTTCAGGTTCATTAACAAAATGAATGGTTTCATTGTATAATTGTCTAATTGTCGAGAAAAACTGTTTGTATTTTTCTGCGGTTTGGCGTTTGTTTGCTATTATTTTATCAAAATTTTCCATTTGTGCAACGCCGATCGCTGCTGTTACATTTGTCATACGATAGTTATAGCCAACTTCATCGTGGATGTATTCCCATTTATGCGATACTTTTGCAGTTGTAGTGAGATGTTTTGCTTTTTTTGCAAACTCTTCACTATCTGTTATAATCATTCCCCCACCGCCTGTAGTGATAGTTTTATTCCCGTTATAGCTTAAAATTCCAGCTAAACCAAATGTACCGGTATGCCTGCCCCGTGAAATAATTTCTTTTCCTGTTAAATTATTTCTCGCATTAGCCATTTCACGGGGTGAATAGTACGAACCTAAGGATTCACCAGCGTCTTCAATAACCGGTATGTTATACTTATTCCCAATTTCAACAATCTCATTGATTCTACAGGGGAAGCCAAAAGTGTGCATTGGAACTATAGCGGAGATTGGCTGATTGGTTGATTGATAGATCCATCTCCACTTCGTTTCGCCGTGACAGGTTGTTTTTTTTAATTCAGTGTTTTTCGAGAGTCAATCATTTAGTTTCTCCGGTGACATGCCCATTGTATCTAAATCAACGTCGACGAAAACAGGCTTTGCTCCGCAATGAGATATAGCATTGGCGGTAGCGACGAATGTTAATGGTTGGGTAATTACTTCATCACCCTGTTCAACACCGGCTAATTGCAAGGCAATTTGTAAAGCAGCAGTCCCATTTACAACTGCAATTGCATATTTTGCCCCGGTAAACTCAGCGGTCATTTCTTCGAATTTTGAGACATATTTTCCAATATATGATACATAAGTGGACTCTATGCAATCCATTAAATATTTTTTTTCATTTCCTAAAAAAACTGGAGCATGCAAAGGAACAGGATTGTGATTGGGGTACAGACTTTTAATGAAAGCAATAACATCTTCAAACATTGTAAATGTCCGTTTTATAGATGTTCAAGTTATCTTTAATAAAATCAATTGTTTCACTCAATCCCCTTTTAAGGTCATATTCAGACATCCATCCGGTTGTTTTATTTAACTTAGTATTATCGCACAAGAGTCTTTCCACTTCGCTATTACCGGGTCGTATGCGTTCGGTTTCAGCTTTAATAGTTATCTCTGTGTTCAGTATTTCTGCAATTAATTCCGCGAGTGAACCTACGCTAATCTCTTCATTCATACCGATATTGGTAACTTCACCGAATAATTTTTCAGAACGGTAAATTTCATAAAAACCTTTGCATGTATCTTTTACAAAAGTTAGGTCTCTTGTAGGTGTAATATTACCGAGTTTTAATTCTTTATTTCCGCGCATTATTTGAGTAATAATCGTAGGGATAACAGCTCTCGCCGACTGTCTTGGTCCGTATGTGTTAAAGGGTCTGACTATTTTAACAGGCAGGTTGAACGACCGATAATAACTTATAGCCAATTGATCTGCCCCAATTTTGGTAGCTGAATAAGGCGACTGTCCGACAAGCGGATGTTTCTCATCGATAGGTACGTATTGTGCTGTTCCGTAAGTTTCACTCGTTGATGTAACCAATACTTGTTCAAGTCTCAATTCTTTTGAAGCCTGTAAAACATTATAAGTACCATTGATGTTCGTTTCAATATAAGCTTTTGGAGAAACATAAGAATACGGTATTCCTATAAGTGCGGCTAAATGAAAAACAGTACTACATCTTTGCAAAGCATTATAAACTGAGTCATAATCTCTGATATCCCCCGCAATAACCTCAACCTAATCCTTAACCTCAGAGCTCTCCAGCCATCCCCAATTATTTCTAGAGTTGTATCGAACAAAGGCTTTGACATCGAATCCTTTTTCAACTAAAAATTCGGTTAAATGTGAGCCTATGAAACCACCAGCGCCGGTCACTAAAATTTTACCCATATAATTACCAGATTTTATTTAAGATTTTCATAATACCATTTTGCAGCGATTTCTAATCCATCAAATAAATTAAAATTAGGTTTATAATTAAAGATTCGCTTTGCTTTTAAAATACTAGCCTGTGAATGCGGCACGACGCCTACTCTGTAAAGACCAAATACAGGTTCAATCTTGTCAATCTCATTATCAAATTCTCAGTCTGCAGTCATTCTATTTAGACTGCGAACTGTGGACTGCTGACTGTTTACTGGATTACGCATATTTCTCAGGGCAATTAATCATATCGTTTAATAGCTTACCAACTTCTTTAGATTCAGCAAGCAGTTCGTTATATAAATCTTCCGATATATACTTACAGGCTAAGGCAAACTCCAGCCAAACTTGTGTTTCTGAATTTTCGCTGTCACTATCTGTTAATTTACTTACAAAATGAGCCGGGTATCTACGCTTCCGATAAGCTTCACCGATACAAGAACAAACAGAACGAGAAGATCTCCTGACTTGATCAGTCAGTGCATATTTTTCTTCTTTTGGAAAAGATTTTGTTATTTCAAATATCCTTATTGCGAGGGCAAATGATTTTTTGTAAACGATTAAATCTCTGAAATCACTCATATTCAGTCTTCAATTCTCAATCTTCAGTCGTCAGTCCTGGCATTCAGCCTGTTGACTGCGGACTGGGTTTCAGTCTTCAGTCTCCAATTCTCAGTCGTCAGTCATTATATTACAACTGCTGACTGCTTACTTTGAACCGGCAATAATGCATTCTATATTCAATTCTTAAGAAAATCATCTATTGAGATACCTGCTTGTTTTAATATCGCTTTTAGAGTACCTTCGGGCATATCACCAGTGTGATTAGGTATTGTTGTGTAAATATTCTCCTTTTTATTATACCAAATCTCATGACTTCCAGCAGCCTGCCTATAGAACTCAAAATCGAGTTTCTTAAGCTTTTTAATTATTTCCCGATATTTGAATCCTCCTAAATGTCCCACTCTGACTAAATCCCAATTACTAAAGGCATTTCGAATTTTTTATTTACAGTTTTAATCTTGGAAAATAAATTTACATTACCTTCTTGTGCTTCAATAAGTTTTTTTGCGACATCGCGGGCAATCTCCAGAGTTTCAGTTATTGTTCTTCCTTGTGCTACTAGTCCCTGAATCTCTTCGGATGTAGCAAGGTACAGTCCTTCGGGCAGCATTTCAATCTGAATATTGATTATTCTTTCCACTTTCTTACCTATGTGTTTTCAAAAATAATTATTTATAAAATATTTCTATTTATTGCCTGGTATTAAATTTAATAGCAAAATTTTCAGTCATCAGTCCTCGTATTTCGACTGTGGACTGTTGACTGCGGACTGGGTTTCAGTCTGAAGCAACACTCCCGAACGAATAGGAATAGCTTAAACTATTATTGATGCTTAATATACTCCTCATAAGGTAATTCAATATCTTTTAATATCCTGGAAAACAATCCTTTTGCCACATCTTTACCTTTATGAAGCGGAACAGTAGTCCATCTGCCGTCGGGATGCCGTAAAACAACATTACTTCCGCTTTGTCTAATTTTTACAAATCCAAGTTTCTCTAGTGTACTACCACAGATATAAATATACATGGCAGTCATAGCCTGCTCCGTTTTTCGGAGGTCCACACCGTGACTGAGCTGCATTTTTAATCCAATATCTTAAGAGCATCTGTCACGGAATGGTCCTGAGATGTAGCGGGGCAATCAGTGACAGCCGAGCGAATCGGTAGAAGTGTAAGTGGCAGAACACTAGAATTTTTTTCATTCAATAAACCTTTTATTCTTATCTCTGTAGCAAAAAATCAATCCCAATTTAGGAGTAAAATAATTTTAGATTATCATTTTTAATATTACTATTTCTAAATGAATTATGGTAATCGGAGCAACCATTAATGAATTTTTTATATTCGACATCCTCTAAAAAGGTAAGCTCGTCAATTCTATCAACAAATCGTTTCTGCTGCGCCAACTCAATATTCCACCCCGCTACAAACTCATCCAATCTATCCCAAGGTGTCCGATCCGAGCAAAGCACCGGTGTACCGAAATAGAGAGACTCATAAATAACATGCCCGTAATTTTCACCGAGTGTCGGGAAAAAGAAGATATCGTAGTTTGGGTAAATTGTGTGTATTTGGTCGTTAGGTACAATACCTTTATAAGTAACTCTATCTTTTATTCTACCGGAAATATGGTTTAAGCATTTACGCCAATACTTTTCGTCTTTAATAGACCCGTAAATATCAAAAGTAAAATTGCCTTCAACTTTGTTTAATACTTCAATCGCGAACAGCAGGTTCTTTTTGGGAGTTATACTTGCCAAGTATAATATTTTCAGCTCATCCGCTTTTTTTACTCTTGTACGTTCTACCTTTCTTAAATCAGGGTCGGGCACATCCATCGCGATTTTTAACTTAATTTGCCTTCCCATTTCCCTTTTTATTTCTTCCGCCTCATATTCACTCGAGGCATGCCAGGTGATGTTTTTATATATACCGGATATATTTGATGTTTTAATAAAAAACTTTTTCTTAAAAGATTTTAATGACAACGCACCGCTCATCAATTCTCCCCGCGGTGCAAGCAATACCGGCTTTACCGGTATTTTACCGGCTTTTAACAGCAGCATTATTTTAATCGAAAAATTGTAATCAAAAAAACTGTTAAGGTAATAAACATCAAATTCCGTTTTATTAATTACATCTGCTAATTTTGTATCTTTATTTGTGTAATATACTTTATGGTGCGGGTAATCATTCCAATCATTTATCTTGATATTATCATACGGTTTATTTTCAAGCATGTCGCGGTCGCGTGTAACAACTTTAAAATCATAATTTTCATGCAGCAGGTCAACCATGTTGGAAATAGTCCGCACCGGTCCCCCGGATTTATACCCAGGAAGATAATAGCCGATGAATGTTAAAATTGTTTTTTTTGGCATAGAAGATTTAAACCACGGATTTCACAGATTTTACACAGATTATTTTTGTGGAAATCTGGGAGTTAATTTGTGTTAATCTGCGGTTTAATAATAGAAAATATTTGTAATAAAATAAGAAAAATAAACATCTGAAAACTTGTAACACCCACCCACCAAGCTTCGAACTGGGCATGAAAAGTAACGACAGCAAGCAGGGAAAAAAGTATAGAGGCGTTTAGTTGCTGGTTACTGGATGCTGGATTCTGGATACCGGATCGGAATAAGTAATTATTTAAATTAGTCTTTGACATTGGGTTATTTATGGTCATTAAGTCATTTGTATAAATTAGTTTGTCATTAATAGTCATTAAGTCATTAGTGTTCGTTCTGTTCAGAATTAACTCGTTTTTAAGCGTTTTAAGTAATTTATGAAAAGCGTATAAAATAGGAACCATAAATAAAAAAATTCCTACAATACCAGTCTCCTCGATAACGGCTAAAATGCTGTTTCCTTTTTCACGGATGTATCTTCCATTTTCAAAATGACTGCCGGCGGCTGGGATTTGTATACCGGCAGAACTGATTCCGTACCCGAGTCCAAATACTCCCCCCTGCAAAGCCGCTTTATATGAAGCTTCATAAAGATATAAGCGGTTATCTCCAAGTCTAACTTCATCTTTCATAATATAACTTACAAAATAATTTCTGCTCTGCGGGATAATAATAAGGGAGATTATAGACATACTTATAATTCCGGTTAAAATTAAAATATATTTTTTCTTTAGATTAAAAAGAGCTATCATAATGAAAAATATTATTATACTGATTATAGAGGTGCGGGAGTGAGTCAAGAAGAGAAGTAAAAAGGAAAAAGTAAAAAGGAAAAAGTAAAAGAGTAAAGGGAGTAAGAGAGAAGATTTGAAGATAAATCTTATCTTTTTCCATACCAATAATTTTTCGTATAATACTTCCGTAACAAACGGGATTGTGAATAAAAGCAAAGCTCCTAATGTATTCTGGTGAGCCGTAAAGCCCATAAAACCCTTTCCATTTCCGCCGGACCAAGAATCCGCGGGAAAGCCAATAATTAGACTTATTATAGAGCTGAATACAACAATAAAATTCAGAGGCATAAAGACTTTTAAAACATTCACCGAATTAATTTCACAAAAAACCGCGATACACAGTGCGGCAATGGACATCAAGATAAAATATGAACTTCTGAGCAAAGACACTCCTGGATAAGGCGACCAAAGAGAAGTAGCCAAAGCCCAGATACCGAAAGGGAGAATAAAAAACAATACTTTTAAAACTCTTTTATTTGAATTAATTACCGAAAAAAGGTAATACAAAAAGTAAATGTAAAGTACGGGCAGAATGTAAAACAATTTTCCTGTATAGGTAAAGACATTAGTCGCGGAAAGAACGACCGTAAAAAGTACAGCAACGTATACCGCTTTGGGATTTAACAAAAAACTTTTCAAAGTATTAATTTTCAGAATTTCCGGTTCCGGTCTGAACAGTTCCCAAATTATTCAGCAGAACATTTTTTCCTGATTTCAAATTCTTGTGTTTATATACAAAAACATATTTTAATCCGGCAATCAAAAAGAGAGCGGAATAAATTAAAGCAAGGAGCAATAAATAGCTCTCATTTTTAGACATCAGGAAATAATAATATAACACAGCAAATATGAAAATCACACCCGCATAAGAGGCGGCAAGTTTTTTTTGAACAGAAACCATAAGCTCTTTAAAAAGTACTCCATTAAGCGGGAAATGCAACGCAGAGAATACGGCAGTCGCTCCGAGAATAATCAAGAGCATTTCTTTTAGAACAGAATAATTGATAATTGCCGGCAATAGTCCAGGAATTAAATAAATTACGCCAAAAAGTAAAACTGTATATCCTAAAAACAAAGCCAGGAGCGCGAGTATAAGTAAGAACATATTAGACACTGATTTTATTTTAAGCGAGTAAATTACTCTTTCGACAATATTGCCCGCATAAAACATAGGCGAGACAAGGAGCATGGCGAAAATAAAACTGTTGGAAATCTCCAGAGAGAAATTCTCGGAAGCGATGAATTTACCGATTTGAAGTACAGCAACCGCCACTGTATTGATAACAAAAGCTGAAAGTCCGGCCGCGTAAAAATTATAAACATCCTTCGTTTTATATAGCAAGCCTTTTGGAACGAACAAATATATAACTAAAAAGGCAGCGGCATTAGTGAATGCCAGAGTATAAAACAAATTAAGAGTTAGAAGTAGAGTGATAACAACAGCAAGTAAATCAAATATAAAGGTAAACAAAATTGATAGGGCGTAGTTTTTTATCTGAGAATTAAATAAGAATTCAAATTGGTATATGGTAATTAATGAAGCGAAAAAAGCATAAACGGCTATAATTAGAATATTAAATCCCTCGCCCACAAAGACAGAAACTAACACTGAAAAAACAATTGAATGGATGAGTACCAATGAAATAATCAGTAAATTTTTAATCCGGAACGATTTTATAGAAAAATTAAATCCAAACAAACTAATTATTGAGACGAATCCGGCAAGGTAATAGTAACGATTAAACTCGTTATAACCTTTATTTGACATAATATAAGGCAACGCAACCAAGAATAGTTTATCCAAAATTAAACCCAGCGAGATAATAAAGCCGGATTGAAAAATAGATTTAGAGTTTTGTTTCATTGAATCAGGATATTTGTTACTTGATTCTGAATGCTTGTCCGCCGTGGCGAACTGTACACTCACTGCTAGCTTATTTTAAAAAATCATTTATTTAATTTGTAAAAAATGTCATCTGGTCAATCGTCATTAAGTTATTGCTTATATTGAGATTACGGTCCCTTGATGTTTGATAAATTAGTATATTTGTTTTACATTGCACTGTTTAGAAATATCTCAGCTATCCGCACTGCTGCTTTACCGTCCCAACACGTGTAATATGATAAAATTGTCATCGCCAATTATTCTATTAAGTATTAAAAGAAAATAAAATGAAAAAATTATTCATTAATATTACACGTGTTCCCATATGAAAAGTAATTTTTTAATCTATTTTTAATATATCTTTTACCATAAGTTGATTTTAGGTATTTTTCCCGATGTATTGCATCATACTTGTTCAAAGCTCCTTCAAAATAAATAAACTCGAACGGTCTTCTATTTCGTGTTGAGGTATTCATTCCTGCATTATGCTGCTCCACACGTATTATTAAGTCCGAAGTATAGCCTGTATAAAATTTCCCATCTTTAATACTTTTAAGAATATAAACGTAATAAAAATTATTGCACACTTTATCTCACTTAAATCCATTTAAAATTATGTCAGCCGTTCTTTCAGCAGTTTTACCGTCCCATAATTCAGGAATATTTCCCATTTTTTGAATGCCGTTATTCAAATCCAGGACTGCCTTACGCAAGTTATTCAAATTAGTCCCGCATAAAATATTCGTTCCGACTTCTATTGTAGAAGGTCTTTCGGTATTATCTCTTATTGTAAAACAAGGGATACCAAGAAATGTTGTTTCCTCCTGAATCCCACCGCTGTCGGTGATAACATACCTGGCATTTTTCATTAATGCAATGAAATCAATGTAACCGATTGGAGCGGTTAGAATAAGATTATGATTAATCCTTTCCGCCTTCACGGAATCAAGAACATTAAGGATTGATCTTGTCCTTGGATGAACAGGAAATACAACTTTATGTTTTTCGGCAATTTCGTTTAATAATGCTATTATTTCTTTTACATTTTCCGGATCATCGACATTCGAAGGACGATGAAGGGTTACAAGGAAAAAGTTAAAAAGGAAAAAGTTCAAAGTCAGAAAGAATAGAGGATTTTTCTATTCGCGGAAGATAATTAACAAGACTGTCAATCATGGTATTGCCTACGAAAAAGATTTTTTCTTCAGGGATACCTTCATTCTTCAAATTTTCAATACCGCTTTTTTCGGTAACGAATAGATAATCGGCTATATGATCGGTAAGAATTCTATTTATTTCCTCAGGCATAGTGCGGTCGAAACTTCTCAATCCTGACTCGACATGAGCAATTTTAATTCCCAATTTAGCAGCCGTGATACTGCATGCCATTGTAGAATTAACATCCCCGTAAACAATAATCATATCCGGCTTTTCTTGCAGCAAAACTTTTTCGAATTCGATCATTACTTTCGCTGTTTGTTCGGCATGCGACCCGGACCCGATTCCAAGATAGAAATCCGGTTTAGGTAATTCCAGTTCTTCAAAGAATATCTTCGACATATTAGCATCATAATGCTGACCGGTGTGACAGATTAAATGCCGGTTGCTTGATGTCCGGCTTCGCAAAGAGCGCTACGCCGTGATAAACTGGATGCTTGAAACAGGTTATTTGAGTTATATTTCTCAAATGCCTTGTGTAAAGGTGCCATTTTCATAAAATTTGGACGTGCACCGACTATAGAGATTATTTTCATGGATTAGGTCTGGATACTTGATTCTTGTTACTTGATATCCGGCTTCGCAAAGAACGCTACGCCGGGATAAACTGGATACTTGATGCTGGTTGCTCGATACTGGGAAAAAATATAGAAAGCGTCATTCATAGTCATTGGTGGTCATTGATTGTGAATATAGTATGGAGTAAGCAGTATGGAGTAAGGAGAAAACAGGGTGCGTGATACTTGATATCCGGCTTCGCAAAGAACGCTACGCCGGGATAAACTGGATTCTTGATACTGGCCTGCCACTGAGAAGCATAATATCTAATAAAATTATTATAAACTAATCTTCCTTTAATGTTATTTTTAACCATATTAAAAGGCAACTGCGAAGCCGGGATGCTGGTAAAAGAAAAAGTCATTGAAAAGAGTCATTTATTGTCATTAAGTTGTTACCGGATAGTTGGGGTGAACATGATGCTCGATAGCCTGCTTCGGCGCTGCCTGGATATTGAAGTGCCGGGTTGATTTCAAAATTAGATTAATCAAGCAACAAACGATTTTTTCTTTTTTTCCTTTTGTTTGCGAACCAACGGCAATTGAAAATTTCCCGCTAAAATTCCGGGAATTGTTATATCCTCATCTAATTTTTCCCATCTTAATGCGTATCCATTAAGGCGCAACTTAACCTCTTTAAGTTCCTTTGATGTAGCTTTTTTTAGTATTATAAAACGATCAGCCGGGAATCCAACGACTCTGCCATCTGTCAACTCAATAAAAATTATACGTCCAGCTGTCCATGCCTTAATTGCGGCAGGTTCTTGTTCCAAATACAAGCTATTTTTTACTATGGAATTCATAATATTTTTCCAATAAAAATTCTTTATTCAGGTAAACAAGTCTTTCAATTTTCGTCAAATCAGCAGGTTTTATACCTTTATTCCTGGCTAATATAATTGAAGGCTTAAGCCAATATTTACATTCTCCGTTATCATCTTCAACATGGATATAAGGCGGTTCATTCCCTTCATCAGAGTAAAAGTGAAATCGATATTTTTCAATTCTTAAAACCGTAGGCATATTCTTTTATTATACTTGATACTTGATACTTGATACTTGATACTTGATACTTGAAAAATAAGAAGTTATTTAAAAAAATCATTGAAAAGAGTCATAGTATAAAAAGTAATGAGTATACAGTATGGAGACTTGTTCCTTGTTACTTGTTTCTCGTACGTTAGAAAAGTGAATAATAAATAACTTTGGAAAAGAAAATTGGCAAGACATAGGAGAAGGACTTGTTTCTAGATAATTCTATGGAATATATCGTTATCCAGGTAGACCTCCCTATGTCTTTCCGCTTCATTAAATCTGGACAGTACTTAGAGATCCGTTATGGAATCCCGTGTAAAAATACGAGTAAAGATTTGAAGCTGCCAAGTTATTTTTTCATCATTTAAATCTATGGAATTTTTATATGATATTAAAACAAACAATCGGTATTGACGTTTCAATGGATAACTTTGAAGTTCGCTTCGGAACAATTGACACAACACAAGACGAACAAATTTCCATGTCCGAAAAATTTACCAACAATGAAGCCGGTTTTAAGAAATTCATGAAATGGGCGATGAAGAAAAAAGTTTTTACCGGTACAAAAGAACAAGCAGACATACTCCCTTTATTTTTTGTAATGGAAGTAACCGGGGTTTATCATGAAAAGTTAGCTCATTTCCTTTATAAAAACGGGCAACAGGTTATCACATCAAACTAAAGTTATAAATAACCACAGTCTCATCAATCCTTAGTTAAGCATATTGCAGTTTTCTGCCTTTAGGTACAGGTATTTTTCTGCTGAGTTTTTTTGCAGCTTCAATCCACTCACTTATTATTATCTGTACATTTATTAAAGCATCATTATAGCTTTCTCCATCCGCCATGCATCCCGGTAGTTCAGGAACTTCAGCTATAAAAGCATTATCATCTTCACTCCAATAAATAATTACCTCATACTTATGCATTTTAATAATCCTTATTCATTTTGTATTTATGTATAAGAAAACAGGGTGCATGATAATTGATTCTGGTTACTGGTTGCTTGATACTTGGAAAGAGTCATTTGATAAATCGTCATTGGATGCTGGTTACTTGTTACTGGATGCAGGTAAAAGATGAAAAAGTCATTGTAAAGTGTCATAGTGCAAAAAGTATGGAGTAAGCAGTAAGGAGTATGGAGAAATACGGATACTGGTTGAATTCTGGATACTCGCTTCTGGTTACTTGATACTGGCAAAAAATATCAAAAAGTTATTGATTGTCATTAGGTTTCAGGTTACTTTATTGTAGATACTCTTTTACGTATTTTATCCTTGGTTTTTGGAACTGATTTCCCGATTCCATAAAGACTATAAGGAGCCAGGTCAGCACCATTGGGCCAAATAATAGTTTTCAATGTTTCATCAACTTTAAATTGCATAAAAATATTCTTATCCTTCAATGGTTCAAACATTTCACCGAATAATTTATCTTTAAGGTCAACAATTTTATCTTCACCATTACTGAAACAGCAAAGAATTTTGTAATCGCCTAAATATTTTGCGCTTTTAATCTTAATTAAATAATCCATTTTTAAATCTCACTCTAATGGTTTTATTTTTTTTAACGGTTTAGTATGCGAAATAAATTCCCAGTTTTCCATTAATTCATTCCTATTTAATCTAGCCCACGTAAGCAGTAACTTTTCAGCTCTACCTGATAATTTTCCGCTTAGAATATTAAAATCCGGTAAACTATAAACACACTCATATTCGTTATATAAGGCATGAAAATGAGGAACATGATGTTTCGCATTTATTTCCCAATACATGTAAACAATTATACCAAAAAAGCGACTTATCTCAGGCATCAATTAAATTTGGGATTTATGATTTATACCCTTCATTCGGACTGCCAATGGCAGATTTTATTATCGAGATGCTGATCAAGATTTCGTCCGATGCCACTGGACTCAAATTATTGAGAGTTAAGTATAAAGTTGAGAGTCAATTCTTATTTCTGGTTGCTTGTTTCTTGATACTGGGAAGGAAGCAATTATAAATTCAAAATTATAAATGCAAAATTCATGATTAGGATTAAGCACCAGTCGTGTTTTTTAATTTTTAATTTGTCCTTTTTAATTCAGCCAAAAAGCAGCGCTCTCCTGGAAATTAGAAAAAGTCATATAAAAGAGTCATTTATTTTACATTAAGGAGTAGGCTGATATACGGATATTGGATGCTGGTAGAAAATAAGAGTCATTTGAAAAATCGTCATTCATGGTCATTAAGTTGTAAAAAAAAGTAATGAGTATATATATATAGAAAACCGAAAACTGGGTACTGGATTCTGGTTGCTTGATTGTTCACAGCTTCGCCAGGTTAATCACATTGTAAAAATGTACTACGATGAAATGAAAATATTTTTATCTATAAATAGTGAAATGTAGTTTGATGAAGTTATTTATTCGTTCGAATTATTATGCCTAAAAATCCACTCTGCCCTAAGATATTTTCTCTCAATTTAATATTTAATAATCTAATTTGTATTTCTCTCGCCAAACTACAACTAATTTAGAGACTTCCGGTTCCAAAAAAAGCGTAAAATGATAAATTTTACACCGTAAATTTATCATAAATAAGAGCAAAATGGAATTAGTTTTTTGTTAAGTATTAATTACACTGCTGTCCAAAATAAACACACATAAAGAAAAAAGATAATAAAACAGACGCTATTGGAAAGATTAGTTTCAAATCCTAAAACAATCCCCATCTACGTAAACAAATTAGTCTGCATGGATTCCTCCGAGTAAATAAATCTTGAATCAAATGGTCTATCAAGCCATTCCTTCAGTAAAATCTTAACAAACAAATTCATCCTTAGAAAAGCGATTAAATTTGATAGCGACCATTTGTATTTTGCAATTTCTTTAAGATAACGCAGTAACAGTAAAGTTATTAGTGCTGTCCAAATCTGTATCCACATTGCATTCTCATTCGTACCGATAAAAGATTTGATTTTAAGATGCTGTTTCAATTCCTTGAAGAATATTTCAATCATCCACCTCTGTTTGTAGAGTTCTGCTATGGTGGATGCTGTCCAAGTTAAATTGTTGGTTATCAGCTCCATTATCTTTTTATCTTTTTCCACATAAACAGCCACTCTTCTTATTGAATTAGGATAGTGTTCTTTTGATTCGTCTTCTGTGAGTGTAATCAATTCATCCTTGAGTATGTTAGGGTTATCGTTTTTACTCAACGGCAGTTCTTTTATCATCTCGTGGTTTATTGATTTTTTAAGCCTAATTACAAAATATATGTCGCTCTTATTCCAATCATTGAGCATTGAAAAGTCTTGATATCCCCGGTCAGCAACAACTACGCTTTTTTTCGGCAATAGCATATAATGGGCGTGCTTTACATCGGCTTGTCTGCCCTCAGTCATAAACAGATAAGACGGCATACATCCGTCATAATCAAGCAGAGTATGTAATTTGATGGCTCCTTTTTCTTGCCGGTACTTTGCCCAGTCAAATACTTTTAAGCACAGGCTTATTATCGTACTATCAAGCATGTAGATTTTTCGTTTTATCCTTTTGAATTTATTCCGCCTTAAATATTTATTATTCTGCATGTCTTCTTTCAACAGAAAATATAGTTCGCGAAACATTCTCCAATCTCGATGTTCGTTCAAGTAGGATAACGACGAGCGGCTTGGACATTTACCTTGTATGCCGATGTGATTTAAGTTGCCCGATGCCGATAATAATCCGTTGGTTATTTCTCTTATTGATTGGGCTTTCGACAGATGACAAAAAATCATTGCTACGAAATGTGCCCAGCTATTTATTCCTTTACTGTGTTTATCCGTCTGGTATTGATTTACTGCTTTGTGAAAAATATTTCTGTTGATTTGTTGTAATATCTGGCTAAAAAGTGTTATGTTATTCATTGACCCTTCTCTTTGTTTTTCCCAACTCAAAGATACTTCCTACGGATTTATTCTGTAGGAAGGGGGTCTCTTTATTTTATCGTTTTGGACAGATATGATTAATTAGAGAATAAATATTTTTTTAAATAAAATTGAATTGCTCGTCTTTAATAATTTTTTAATTTATTCTGAAAAACCAAATATACTTTCTATAGAAATCTCTACGGATACGATAGTGATGAGGTGGTACTAACAATTATTGAGATATTTGATCCTGAGATTTTTCATCCGCTGGACGCGGGTTTAGAATTAGAGCTCTATAACCTTATCCTTAGCCAAGAGTTGATATTTTTTTCCACTCTTTTCGCAAAAAGCAATTCCGTCTTTATCAAATACAAGTTTTTTCCCTGTTTCTGAGAACCATCCGACAATTCGAGCAGGATTGCCAACAACAAGCGCAAAATCAGGTATATCTTTTGTTACAACAGAACCGGCTCCAACAAATGCAAATCGACCGATAGTGTGCCCACAAATGATAGTTGAATTAGCGCCGAGAGAAGCGCCTTCCTTAACAAGAGTATTTATATAGAATTCTTTTCCGACTTGCGGATATTTACTGCGTGGATCGAGGATGTTAGTAAATACCATCGATGGCCCACAGAATACATAGTCCTCAAGAGTCACACCTTCATAAACGGAAACGTTATTTTGTATCTTGACGTAATTACCGATAACAACGTTGTTACCAATATTAACATTTTGCCCAAGAACGCATTTCTTACCAATTTTAGCGCCCGATTGTACATGTGAGAAATGCCAGATTTTAGTCCCTTCGCCGATTTCGACCTCCGGGTCAATAACTGCATATTCATTTACATAATAGTTTTGTGTGTCCATAAAACTCAGCTATTAGAAATTGTTTTTAACAACGAAGTGCGCAAAGTATATTTACAAAGAACACAATCGAAAGAGTATTTTAAAAATATTGTTTTAATGACTAATAATTTTTTTTGCGAGGGGATGAATAGTATCCGGAGACAAAGTAATTTGACTTCCGCGGATGTTGTGCACCAATTCGATTGAAGGGAATGAATCATCTATCCCGAATCCATGGCCGGAAAGCACCTCACTATAAATTTTTGTATGTAGGTTCGTGAATCCGCCTGTGAATTCGATTTCATTATTATCAAGTTTTATAGAGCGATAAGTTGATGAATTGTTATTGATGAGATCAATCGGCAAATCATTTCGATCGATAGATAAAAACCAATCAACCTCTGCATTTTCAAGTTCAATGAATCCTGCTATTTTATCCTCGAATGACAAATGAACCTGACTTGTTTTTACTTTACCAAAAAGCCATATAAGAAGATCGAAAAAGTGAACACCGATATTCGTGGCGACACCACCGCTTTTGCTAATATTACCCTTCCATGAAAATTTATACCAGGGTCCGCGTGACGCTACATATGTAAGCGAAACCTTATGTTTTGTTGTTTGTTTTAAGGCGGCAAGTTCTTGCTTTAATTTCACTAAAGCTGGATGAACACGGAGTTGGAGTACCGTGTAAACTCTTTTACCGTATTCCTTTTCAAGTTCCCGCAAGGCTTCAAGATTCCATGGATTAAGCACAATAGGTTTTTCACAAATGACGTCGGCACCAAGTCTCAATCCGAGACGCACATGGGAATCGTGAAGATGATTAGGTGAGCATACACTCAAGAAATCAATTTTATCTTGAGGTAAGGTTCTTCTAAGTTTATCGAGATGCCTGTCGAATCTTTCCGTTTCGGTAAAGAATGCGCAGGCCGGAAAATATTGGTCAAGAATACCAACGGAATCATGAGGATCGACTGCAGCTACCAAGTTGCAACCAGTATCTGTAATTGCTTTTAAGTGCCTGGGGGCTATGTACCCGGCAACCCCTGTTATTGCATAGTTTATCATACAGTTGAGTTTATAAAGTTGATCAAGTTACTAAGTTTTTATAGTTAATAATGAAATATAGAAGTTAGAATAAATAATAAAAAGTTATTTTATAATTTCAAGAAGATATTGTCCGTAGGTACTGTTTTTTAATTTGTCAGCTAATATCAAATACTGCTGATGTTCAATAAATCCAAGATTGTAAGCGATCTCTTCAATGCATGCAACTTTTAATCCCTGCCGTTTTTCGATAGTTTGAATGAACTGGGAGGCTTCGAGAAGACTGTCTTGTGTACCGGTATCGAGCCATGCATGTCCGCGACCCATTAATTTTACTTTGAGTAATTTCCGATCGAGATATTCCTGATTGACAGAAGTAATCTCCAATTCACCGCGTTTTGAAGGCTTCACATTTTTAGCAATTTTAATCACTTCATTAGTATAAAAATATAATCCCACGACTGCGTAATTACTTTTCGGCAGTTGAGGTTTTTCTTCAATTGATATGGCATTCCCATTAGCATCGAATTCAACGACTCCATACCTTTCCGGATCATTCACAGAATAACCAAATACGACTGCCTTTTTTTCATTCTCAACTATCGATACACTCTCTTTTAATAATCCGCTTAATCCATATCCATAGAAAACGTTGTCACCGAGAATTAAACAAACATCATTATTGCCAATAAAATCTTCACCAATAATGAACGCCTGCGCAAGGCCCTCAGGTTTGGGTTGTACTTTATATTTAATTTCCAATCCGAATTGAGAACCATCGCCAAATAATTCCTCAAATCGGGGTGTGTCCTGAGGAGTAGAGATAATTAAAATTTCTCTGATACCCGATAACATTAAAATCGATAGAGGATAATAAATCATCGGTTTATCGTAGATGGGGAGAAGTTGTTTACATACAACTTGTGTGCTCGGGAAAAGTCGGGTGCCGGAACCCCCGGCGAGGATAATACCTTTCATTCTATAGTCCTCAGTTAACAGTTATAAGTTTACATTTAAAAGCAGGCAGCTTGTAGTTAGCAGCCGGCAGTGTTGGATATTGAAGCTGACTTCGAACAATTATGATTTAAAAATGTTTGAGGATTTAATGCTGTTCTTTGCAAATGCATTTCTTGTATCTATAATCAGTGATGAATTATCAGCGATGAGTTTATAATCGTAGTCGGAATGATCGGTGCTGAGAACAACAAGATCGTAACATGCAAGATTTTCCTTTGAGAGACCAACGGATTTCATATCAAAATTATATTTACGCGTGGTAGGGAGTTTGGGAATATAAGGGTCATTATAATCTACAATAGCACCTTTACTTCTAAATATTTCAATGAGTTTTAATGATGGTGATTCACGCATATCATCAATATTCTTTTTGTAAGCTGCGCCAAGAATTAGGATTTTGGCTCCCTTTAGTACTTTTCCTCGATCATTCATTACTTCGAGAACGCGGTGAACGACATAATATGGTTGATATGTATTAATTTCGCCGGCGAGCTCAATGAACCGGGTATTGATATCGTACTCCCGAGCTTTCCATGTGAGATAAAAGGGATCAATGGGGATACAATGTCCACCGAGTCCAGGGCCCGGATAAAAGGCATTATATCCGAAAGGTTTTGTGGAAGCTGCTTCAATCACTTCCCAAATATCGATACCCATTTTATCGAAAACCATTTTTAATTCATTAACAAGTGCAATGTTAACCGAGCGATAAATATTCTCAAGAAGTTTGGTGGCTTCGGCAGCAGAGGGTGAAGAAACCGGAACGGTTTTTTCAATAATCAAATCATACAGAGCTTTGGCATTTTTCAAACATTCCGGTGTAACTCCGCCAATGACTTTAGGTATAGTGGCAGTAGTAAAATTAGGATTATTCGGATCTTCCCGTTCGGGTGAAAATGCTAAAAAGAAATCTTTTCCGACAATTAATTTTTTCACATTTTTTTCATCCAAGCCATTAACCAATGCTTGCTCGATTGGCGCATCTTCGAATAAAGGCAACAAAATTTCATCGGTCGTACCCGGATAAGTTGTAGATTCCAAAGTGACTAATTGACCTTTCCGGAGATATTTTTGAATCATTTCCGCCGTTCCAACAACATATGACATATCCGGCTCGCGATTTTCATTTAGAGGAGTCGGCACACAAATTAATATTGCATCAACTTCAGGCAGTCTTCGAAAATCAGAAGTAGCTTTAAGCAAACCATCATCAACGGCTTTTTTAATCTTTGACGCCGGGATATGTTTAATATAAGTTTCCCCATTCATCAACTTTGGTATTTTCTTTTCATCCACATCAAATCCCAGAACATTTATTCCTTTATTGCAGAACTCCAAACCCAAAGGCAATCCCACGTAACCAAGTCCGACTATTCCGACCTTAACACTTTTGTTAAGAATTTTTTCATAAAGTTCCATATTTCCTCATTTTTATTGATGATTGTATATTGCAGAATTATAATAGCTTGGGATTGATTGAAGATTGACTGAATATTGTCGAATAAAAAATAATCATCAAAAATAAACCATCGTTCATCATTCTAAATGCAGCTTCGCCAAGTCAGTCACACTATGACTTCGTTTATATAGTTAATATAAATTTCTCCTCAAAAATTGAGTATAAATATAGGATAATTCTAAAAAATATACATCGTCTGTTTTACGGGGGTGTTAACACTCACACTTGATAAAATCGATGCATTAAGCATTCTACACCATGCAATTAGAACAGATATACCAATACAAATTAATGCTTTTTATTTCAATAAATATTCCCATCGAAACTGATTATTTGACTTTTCTTTTAGTCAAACTTTGAAAATAAATGATATATCACTATGAATCGATAAGAATCAATTTGTTTAAAAAAATAGAATTCCTCATCATCATTTTTTAAAATAAAAGAGAATTGTTCTGAAAGAATAAATAATCTTGACACATTGCAATTTTAGGGTAAATAGCCTTCCTTTTATTTCCAAATTCTTAACAACAATCAATATTATCTCTCAAAACAAATTTACGAAAAACGACTAATATTCGTTACTATTCCAAGGGATAGGTATTAATATATTTGATGAATTTCAAATTTTTAACTTATTATAGAAACGATTACGAAAATATTCTGCGATTATAAAATAATTTTTATTAACATCTCCTCAATCCTGCATAATCGAGAGTCGTAATAATATCAAAATTAAAATGATGTGCCTACCTTGACTCTGAAATTAATAAAGGCAGAGATCATTCCGAATGATCCAGTTTCGGTTTTCGAAAATACTATACCGGGACCAACCGCAAACGGACTGTATGCCCAATAATCAAAAATTCTCTGCACTAAAAATTCAAGTACCAATTGGGGCTGGCGGACATCGCTTTTTAATAAGTAATCGAATCTTAAGTCAAATGTGCTGCCGGCAACTGTTAATTCCCTGCTGTTAAAACCAATATGAAATTCATCAAGAAATTTGGCAAAATATAGTTTCGATCGAGTTGAACCAAGCATTTTAAAAGGATAACGTAACTCATAGCTCAGGTAACCACCATCTAAAACCTTTGCTTGATATTTTTCAGTATCATATCTCTTAAATCTCTTCATTTCACCAGCGGATGCTTTTTGAATAATCTGTTGATACGAAACTTCGAAGAAATTTCCTAAGGGTATTACATATGAAGCCTGCAATCCTAATGTTGTATATAAATTATTATGATTATTATCCTCTTTGAACTCAACCATTGTATCTATTGAATTGATAATTCCAGCTTTCAATCCGAGGATATGGAAATTAAATTCAACAAAGTTGGTTTCGAGAACGCCTGAATATGGTGTTCCGATACCAATTGAAACACCGATATCGTCTTTGATCGGGAATCCAAGTCGTTCTCCCCCCATTAACTGAGCATATGCATTTATATAATATAAAACTGAGGATATTTGCGAGGCTGATGGCGGTGAGATTAACTTTTTGAGGTTAATATTACTAATTACACGAGTAAAGACGCTGCCGTAATTTAATTTCTCATCCAGGTTTAGTATAAATGGAAATGTAAGTATGCGGGATTGTACACTCTTGGAAAACGCTTCGAAAGGATATAATATGCTTCTTATCTGAACCGTGCGGTTAGCTGCATCCCTCAGGTCAATTATTATTTCAGCTTTCGGATCGGGAGGCTCTATAAATACTTCATTCTGAATTACAATGAATAGACTATCATCGACAGGTTCAAGTTGGAAATATAGGAAACGTTCATCCATTTCCTGAGCGAATGTTGGCAAGTAAAAAGTAAAAAAAAATATGAGAAAGAATCTATACAACTTCAAAATGGGGACATCTTGTTTTAAATCGTATTTAAAATAAAATAATCGATAAATATCTTTAAGTCATTTTTTAACACAAAAACATGACAATGTAAATTAATCACAATGAGGTACCAACTTTAAATCTTAAATTGAGTAACAGCGAAGTAACGCCGAAATTGCCGGAATCAGTCTTTGTCATAATCATTGTTGGGCCGATTGCCATCGCACTAAATGCCCATGATTCAAATATTTTTTGAACAAGAACTTCAAGGACGTATTGTGGATTTCGGATTTCCGATTTAACCATAGAATCAAAACGAAAATCGAATGTATTTCCTGCAACAGAAAGCTCCCGTCCCGTAAACCCAATATGATATTCTTTAAGATAATTGGCTATGTAAAACTTAGAGCGCGTAGAACCCATAACTTTTAATGGATACCTGAACTCCCAGCAATAATAGGATCCTTCCATAATCAAAGGTTTAAAACCGTGCTCGTTAACGGAGGCGGCATCAAACATTTTCTGTTCTTCCTCATTCGCATCCGAAGTTACTTTTTGGTAGCCAATTTCGAAAAAATTACCGAGAGGAATAACATATCCTAATTGGAATCCGCTTGTTGTGTAAATGTTGTTATGATTGTTTGCGTCCTTCATCTGAGTCATAGCATTAATATTTGTAAACAAACCTGCTTTTAAACCAAGTATATGAAAGTTCACTTCAATCATATTGGTTTCGAGAGGACCGGAATAAGGTGTGCCGACACCGAAGGAAAGTCCGATATCTTTTTTTATTGGTATTCCGAATCTTTCTCCTCCTTGTAACTGGAAGAACGGATTAACATAATGAAGCGCAGACGAAATTTGAGTAAGCGTTGGAGGATCAACTAATCGATTTAATTTTATTTTTTCAATAACGCGAGTAAATACGCTTCCATAATTGATTTGCTCAAGCAGATTAATTTTAAATGGGTAAGTTATTATCCTTGCACGAATTTCTGCACTAAATGCAAGAAATGGATACAAAACACCTTTAATTGATACTGTTTGATTTGCCTGATCTCTCAGATCTACTATTATCTCTGCTTTGGGATCGGGAGGATCTATAAATACCTCTTCCTGAATTTTTACAAACAGACTATCATCAAGCGGTTCCATCTGGTAATAAACAATCTGTTCCTCCTCTTCTTCCTGAGCGTAGAGAGAGACAGTTACAACTAAAAAGTAAAAAGTTAAAAGCAAAAAAAGATTATTTTTTTTATTCAATTTAACACCCTGGATTTTTAAAACTCGGAAAAGTAGAAACTATCGCCTTGTTGAATTCTATCTTTTGAAATTTTATCTACAACTGTAAAGAAAAAATTAGCTTTGTATTTACCGTCCGGTTCCTGCAAGTTTTCGTTTTTATCAACCCACTCATCAAATTTTGTTTCAGTACCGGCAATTTTTAACGATACATTATAAACCAAATTTCCTTTTGAATCTTTTAACGGACCATTCACTGAAATAGGTCCGGTATGCATAACCTCCAATTGATCGGGACGTTCATCTAAAATCGTAACAGTAAAAACCGTTACCCGCTGTAATTCACGAACGGAAATATCTCTTCCGCTCATTTTAGTTGTAACTAATTCAATTTTCATTTCCGGCTGCCTATTCGGAACAACTCTAACTCTTTCTTCCTGTGTACCGAATTTTACAACTACTTCGGTTTGATTTCTTAGATCAAATTTTGTTTCGCCTCCGGGAGGCACAACAGCCAAAGGCTGATTTGAATTTTTGGGATCGTATATATATGTGGGAACTGTTCCGTTATTACGTGCAATATTCCATGTATTCTGAATAAACTTTTGAGATTCGGAAAGCGGGGATTGCATTTTTGTTTCTTCAACCACCTTTTCTTCTTCTTTTTCTTCCGGAGGAGGCATCTCAACGACTTCTTTTTGCAATTCTTCATATGATTTCAGAATGGAAGCCAGTTTATCCTTCAAATCTTTATTTTCATCGAGAACACTCGGATCGATTTCAATATTGAATTTAAGACCCTGTGCGTTAAGCGAATCGATCAATATCATCAATGAATCCCTAACATTTTTTGATACTGCTTCCCTCTTGGAAATCACTTCACCGAGGTCGAGACCGGCACCTTTTAATGCCAGGACTGTAATGACAAAAATGTAAAGTACCTGGTAAATAACAAATTTTCTATCTCGTTTGGACCTTTTCATTTTATCACTTCTTGATAATATTTTCGAGACTTTTTAATGCAGAAATCGTTTTTTCATCTTTCAAGGAATTAGCAGCCTCGGTTATAAGTTTGGTCAAAGATTTTACCGATTCCACATGCTCAGGTTGAATACTCCCAAATCCACTCATCTTTTCGAGAACACTTTGCGAAGCGGCAGTGTATTTATATGTCTCTTTACTTAAGGTTAATAAATTTTCAAAAACTTTTTGATAGCTTTCCAATTCACCGGGTTTTAGCATATTGCTAACGGGATTATTTATCTTGCTTAATTGCTCTTCAATTTTTGCAAGAATAGTATTGGTTTCTAATATCTGAATTTCAGAGTAATAGCGGTCTTTTATTTCGCGCGAGCGGTTTACAATATGTTGAAATTCAACGCCTAATTTATCCATTACAGGCTCGAACAAAACCCCAAGCGCCAAAACAATTAAAGCTTTTATTTCAAAGGGAACCGAAATACCAAGAAATATTTCCGGACCGAGTTTAATACTGATTAATAAAATAGCCGCGCCAAGAAGAGGCAGCGCCGTTGAAATACCATCGATGACGCTCATAGCAGAGCCAGTAATCCTATCAATAATTCCCGAAGATGAGGAATAATTCGCTTCATGCTTCAATTCGTAATATGCTTTGAACGCAAAACCTACAAAAATAAAATAAGTAATAATCGGCATCCACCAAAAGCTCAAAGGCTCAATTTGTTGGTTAATTGGTTGCCAAGATGGGAATAAGGCTTTTGCAAAATCGATTGTAATATTTCCAAGAAAAGGGACGTACGATATATCAAGAAAGAAGGAAAACACCAGCGCGATGAAAGAAATAAGTAATGGTTTTAGGAGAATACGGAATGTAATTTTATCTACTTGAGCTTGTTTATATTCAGCTAATTTTTTATCTAATTCATTTTCGGCGAACAAACCTTCAAGACTTTGTTTTTTTATATCCAAAATTTCATCTGAATTGATTTGATTCTTACCCATCGAATCCTCTTAAAATATTACAAAAAAATTGTGCGTAAAAATAAGAAATCTTAAGGATAATTGAATGGAAGATGATTATATAAATATTTTTTCGCTTTTTTCGAAAACAACTACAAATGGCCTGGTTTATTTATTCTTTATTTTTAAAATAAATGATTCCTTTTGTCGTGATTTTAAACTCTCACCAAATTTAGCGGTGGTCTTAAATAAATCCATGATATTAATATTTTCTTCTTCAACTCGTTCCCGTGTAACGCTCA
Source organism: bacterium (assembly GCA_043808235.1). Taxonomy (GTDB): domain Bacteria; phylum Bacteroidota; class Ignavibacteria; order Ignavibacteriales; family Melioribacteraceae; genus JAZDFC01. The sequence continues at coordinate 127,595 of JAZDFC010000070.1, read as the reverse complement.
GAATTTTTTCTTCGGCAATTATGTCTTTAAGATTCCTACTTCCCTTATCTTCCGGAACTTTGGCGGCTTCATTTTCCACAGTCTTTTTAATCGAGAAAGCAGCATCCTCATTCTCCTTTATCCCCAGTGCATTTTTAAGAAGAAGAATTTTTTTCTCTCTAACATTTATAGCCTGCTTTTCTTCCTTGATATTGAATGTGGTCAATTTTTTAGAATCATACTTTTTTTCTTCGACAACATCATCAACCGGATTGATTTCGGATTTATCAAACTTCAAATCGGTCATTGAAGTGCGGGAATTCATTCTGCTTGCGAGTTCTTGAACATCATCCTCATCGTTGTTCACGTAACTGTCATCGAGCGCAAAAATAGCATCTGCAAAAATTTTATCATTCTGATTTTTCGCTTCGTTGGCTTTAAGATCGAAGCTATAAACTTCCGTAAATACCGGTTCGGCTGCGTTGCCCATCATCGATTGCAATCCTACCTGTTGAATTTTGAAACGGAATCTATCAGGATCAAGATCGAAATTCAAATGCTTCAGATCCGCCAGTGCAAAAATAGGATCGAAGTAAATTACTTCCATCCTATCCTGTACTTTAATAAAAAATCCGTACTTGCTCGAGAAGGCATCAACGTTGGTAATGCTTGTAAGTAGACGATAGACAAGTAGATTTTTGGGAGAAGGATTTTTTACAAACTCGCAAACCCCAAAGTATGTAATACTTTGAGGCTGCTTAATTTTGTCCTTTTTGCGGATGATCTTGAAGTTATTATGAAAATCGAACTTGTTTTTTGAATAAATTACAATATCATCAGACTTTACATCGAGTGTTTCTAAAAGCATATCAGTTACCTATCCGCTTATGCCCATTTAATCAAGCCTAATTCAAACGGATTGATGAGCAATGGATGTTTGGGCAAAACACGAAGAGTGAAACCGAAATTCCCGGAATCGACGCAATTTATTTCGCCTTTGTACCTGAATTTTTTCTCAACGGATTCTTCCGGGATATAATTCATCGTAACTTTTTTGTTCGAACCGGCTTTATTTTTATCATCCACCTTACCGTAATATATCTGCACTTCAATATCATCGGGAGTAATATCAATCAAATCCACATCGGCAATAATTGTGTAATCCGAACCAACTTTTAAATCGCCGTTTTTATGTGTCTGAGTGATATTCGAGATTTTTATTTTATTCCAATTTTTAACAAGGTTATTTTTCCATGCGGCGAATTCCTTACCGTTTTCCCAATCGTTCTCCATCAAATATTTTCTATTCTCGTAAGCTCTGAAATAGTATTTGACCGCGTATTCTTCAACCATGCGATTGGTGTTATATTCCGGCGCCAAATTCATCATCGAAGATTTCATTGTTGCAATCCATTTCCTTGGTAATTTATCATCAGTCCGATCATAGAACAATGGTACTATTTCTTTTTCGAGAGTCTCATATATCAATCTCGATTCGAGTTCATCCTGATAATCGAGATCGTCGTACTCTTCGCCGGCTCCTATTTTCCATCCAACATCGTGAGTATAGGCTTCATCCCACCAGCCATCGAGTATGCTGAAGTTTAATCCGCCGTTAGCAATAACTTTCATACCGGAAGTTCCGCTGGCTTCAAGAGGTCTGCGTGGATTATTCAACCAAACGTCGCAGCCTTCAACCATATATCTCGCAATATTCATATCATAATTTTCAAGGAATACAATTCGTTTCCTCAGATGTTCATCTTTCGCAATGTGGATTAATTCCTGAATAAGTTTTTTACCTTCGTCATCTTTGGGGTGCGCTTTTCCGGCAACAATTAATTGAACTGGAAATTCCGGGTTACACAAAATACTCGCTAATCGTTCAACATCTCTTGCGATGAGAGTAGCGCGTTTATATGTGGCAAATCTTCTTGCAAATCCAATAGTAAGAGCAGTTACATTTAAAACTTCTTTTGCCATATTGATTTCCGCTGCAGAACCGCCGCGTGCAATAATCTGCTGTTTGAGTCGGTTCCTGCAAAACGCAACCAGTCTTTCCCTGCGTCGTTCATGAGTTCGCCATAATTCTTCGTCGGGCATTTCTTCAATGCGTTTCCATACCTCGTGGTCGGCTGGATTTTTAATGAATCTTTCTCCGAGATATCTATAGAGAAGTTCCTGCATATCATTGCTAAGATGTGACCTTGTATGAATTCCATTTGTCACATAATCGATTGGAATTTCATCAAACGGGACATTCTTGAATCCATCCACCCACATCGTTTTGGAGACTTGACCATGTAATTTGCTTACACCGTTTACAAATCCAGCCATATTCATAGCAAGATGCGCCATATTAAAATGAGAAGGTTCCCTGTTATCAAGAAGAGTTCCGAGGCGATAAAATTGTCTATCGGAAATTTTTAATTCTTTTCGATAATACTCGCCAAAGTACTTCTCCATCAAGTCATTCGGGAATACATCGATACCGGCAGGGACCGGTGTGTGAGTTGTAAAGATGTTCGAATAGAACCCAACAGCCTGCGCTTCATTGAATTTCAATCCTTCAACTTGAATTAAATGTCTCATTCTTTCAAGCGCAAGGAAAGCCGAGTGACCTTCGTTCATGTGACAAACAAGTGGTTTGATACCGAGCGCCTGGAACGTTCTTATTCCACCAATGCCAAGCACTATTTCCTGTTGAATTCTTGTTTCGTTATTTCCACCGTAAAGAGTACGGGTAATTTTTCTATCTTCTTCCGAATTCTCATCAACATTTGTATCAAGCAAATAAAGAGGGACCCGACCTACTTCAATTTTCCATATTTGGAAAGTAACTTCTCTACCCGGGAACTGGAGTTTTAATTTAAGAACTTCTTTTTCATCAGTTGTAACCAATTTCATCGGCTGATTATAAAAATCAGTCAGTGCATATTTTTCCTGCTGCCATCCATCTACTGAGAGATATTGCTGGAAATAACCTTCTTTGTAACATAAGCCGACGGCTACCAAAGGTAATCCCAAATCACTTGCTGATTTAAGATGATCGCCCGATAAAACTCCGAGACCGCCGGAATAAACCTGCAAACATTCTGTTAAACCATACTCAGCAGAGAAATAGGCTATAAAAGGTTTGTCTTCCGATTTATAATTCTTCTGATACCACGTCAATTCATCAAGGTAAACCTTTAATTGAATATAAACCCTATTCATGTTGGAAATGAATCCATCGTCATGAGCAAGTTCTTCGAGTCTCTCCTGACTAATTTTCCCCAACATCAAAACGGGGTTATGATGGGAGTCTTCCCATAATTTTCTATCCATCCGGCGGAATAAAGTAACAGCTTCGTGATTCCATGTCCAATATAGATTGTATGCGATCTCCCTAAGGGGTTCTAATTTTTTCGGTAGCGAAGGAACTACGTTAAAAGTTCCTACAAAGTTAACCATGATTTCTCCAAATTTTCTTCATTAATAAAATAGACACAATATTTATCAGATAAAAACGTAAAATCCAATTAGGATTTTAAAATAATTTAAAATGACGGATTTAATTTTAAAAATGGTCAGAAATTTTACAATTATCTTATTTTGTCAATTATAATTATTTTTAGCCGTCATGTATTAAAAATTAAGAATAATCCTGCAAATGATGGAATATATTTTTTGTGCCCTGGCTGGTTATTTAATCGGTTCATTCCCTACCGGGTATGTTTTTTTGAAAAAATTCAAAAAAATAGATATTACCCTTGCGGGTACTGGAAATGTTGGTGCAATGAACTCATTTGAAGTTACGAATTCCAAAATGACAGGGATTATAGTTTTATCGGTTGACTTACTTAAAGGAATGTTAAGTGTGATTCTTGTAGAAATATTGTTCGGTGTTAAATTTAATTTTGCGATGATTTCATTAACATCGGCAGTGTTAGCACATTGTTACTCCCCTTGGATAAAATTTAAAGGTGGACGCGGACTCGCAACAGCTGCGGGTGGTTCATTAGTTTTATCGCCATTGATTTTGGTTATTTGGTCGATGATGTGGTTGCTAACTTATTTAGTTTCAAAAAACATTCATATTGGAAATGCCGCAGCATCTTTACTTACCGCGGGGATAACATTCATATTCGGACAGGCGATTAATCGTTATTCCATTTTAAGCGCAACATCGATTTTATTTTTCGAAATATCTGTTTGCATTTTAATGTTAATTATTCTTAGCAGACATATCGAACCGTTGATGGAAATTTTTATTAAACAAAAAATTGATAGGAAATAAATATGAAATCCGGAAACAAAATTTTCTTGGGTGTAATCTCAATAATTGCATTAGTTACTGCAGGCTATTTCCTCTTCATCAAGGATAGTCTTAGCCAGGGCAGCGATGAAGGAATTAAAAACGATCGCAACTCGATTCCAATAATGTCAAAAGATTCGGTTAATCAATCTATCTATCAGTCACGAGAAAACATCATAACTGGAACTGTTAAAAAAATAAGCAATGCGGTTGTAGGTATAAATGTTACAGAGGTAAGGCAATATCGGGATCCATTTGCAGACGATCCATTCTACAGATATTTTTACGGCGATAGAGTTTATGAAAAGCAAATAAAAGGACTTGGTTCCGGTACAATAATTTCGAGCGATGGTTACATACTAACCAATGACCATGTGGCAGGCAATGCAACTAAAATAATTGTTACGATGACTGATGGAACCCAGCACGATGCGGAAATTATCGGTACCGATCAGGTGTCGGATATTTGCCTTCTAAAAATTGACGCGGATAATTTACCGTTCATCTCACTTGGCAATTCTAACGAAGTACTAATCGGCGAATGGGTAATTGCGCTTGGTAATCCTTTCGGACTGTTTGAGTTGAACGATAAACCAACGGTTACTGTTGGAGTTATCAGCGCGACGGGAATGAATCTTGGAAGCAGCAACGAAAGATTTTATTTAAATATGATTCAGACCGACGCTTCCATAAACAGCGGAAACAGCGGCGGACCTCTTGTGAATTGTCTTGGTGAATTGATTGGAATGAATACATTAATTTATTCACAGAGCGGCGGAAGTATTGGAGTTGGATTTGCGATTCCGGTAAATAAAATAAAAACTATAATTGATGAATTGAAAGATAAAGGTAAAATTGATCGTGATTTTTGGACTGGATTAAGGATACAAACGATAGACGAAGGAATTGCCAAATATTATGACTTGCCGAATACCCGCGGCGTTATTGTAACATACGTTACTCCCGGATCGCCCGCTGCCAGAGCGGGTTTGGAAGTCGGTGATATTATTACTGAAGTGGACAATTTTAAAATAAACAATTATGACACACTTGCCGGCGTGCTGCAGGAATTCCGTTCCGGCGATAATGTTGAAATAAAAATTTTACGTAACAATAATTCACTAACTAAAAAGATGCACTTAGAGACTCACAATGATTGAAAGATATACCCGCTCGCAAATGGGTAAAATTTGGAAAGATGAATTCAAGTTTTCGACATGGCTGCAAATAGAAATTTTAGCATGCGAGGCACGCACGAACATGGGTGAAATCCCGCAAGACGATGTGGAAACGATAAAACTGAAAGCGAAGTTCGAAGTAAAAAGAATTCTTGAAATTGAAGAAACCACGAAGCACGATGTGATTGCTTTCCTCACAAATGTTGCAGAGTATGTTGGACCGGAATCAAGGCATATCCATTACGGAATGACGTCTTCGGATATTCTTGATACTACACTTTCATACCAGATGAAAAAAGCCGGTGAACTGTTGTTAAACAGTCTAATCGATTTGAAATCTATTTTGAGAGATAGAGCTATTGAACACAAGAACAGCGTTTGCATCGGAAGAAGCCATGGGATACACGCCGAGCCAACTTCGATGGGATTAAAGTTCGCATTATGGTTTGAAGAAACAAAGAGAAATATAAAACGTTTGGAAGAAGCTATCGAGCAAATCAGCGTTGGACAAATATCCGGTGCGGTAGGTACGTTTGAGCATCTATCACCCAAAGTTGAAGAATATGTTTGTGAAAAGATGGGATTGAAACCCGCACCGGTATCGACACAGGTAATACAACGTGACCGACATGCACATTTCATGAGTACCTTGGCAATTATCGGAGCTACACTTGAAAAAATTGCAATTGAGATACGACATTTGCAAAGGACGGAAGTGCTTGAAGCGGAAGAATATTTTTCTAAAGGACAGAAAGGATCTTCAGCAATGCCGCATAAACGGAATCCAATAATTAGTGAAAGGATAACCGGTTTAGCAAGGTTGTTGCGAAGTAATTCAATTGCAGCGTTGGAAAATGTTGCACTTTGGCACGAACGCGATATTTCGCATTCATCTGTTGAAAGAGTGATTGTTCCGGATAGTTGTATTATACTTGATTATATGCTTGATCTGATGAAGAAGTTAGTGAAGAACCTTCTCATTTATCCTGAAAATATGTTGAAGAATTTGAACTTAACACGCGGATTGATTTTCTCTCAATCGGTTATGCTTCGACTCGTTGAAAAAGGAATATCCCGTGAGGAATCATATCGATTAGTTCAAACCCCGGCGATGGATGTTTGGGCGGATACAAATAAAAATTTAAAAGATGAATTGAGTAAATCTGATGAAGTCAGAAAATATTTATCAGAAGAAGAAATAGATGAAATCTTCGATCCGAAAAAAATGTTAAAGAATGTTGATTATATTTTCGCACGTTCGGTAGAAAAAGAATAAATTCCAGCCTCTGTAGAGACGAGGCATGCCTCGTCTCTACAACCTCGATAAATCGACAAATCAATAACTGTGCAGAATAATAAATTGTGCCCGTAGAGACGCCTTATAAGGCGTCTCTACTAATTTGAAATATAGTTTGAAAATCTTGACAAAAAAGCAATAATGATGTATATTAGCACTCGTTAATTACGAGTGCTAATAACTAACTAGTAAAAGGAGTAGAAATATGGCAAACTTTAAAATTAAACCCTTGGCCGACAGAGTAATAGTAAAACCGGCTGAAGCGGAAGAAGTATCGAAAGGCGGAATCATTTTACCTGATACCGCGAAAGAAAAACCAATCGAAGGTACAATAGTAGCTATTGGACCGGGCAAAACTGCTGACGACGGTAAATTTGTAAAACCAGAAGTTAAAGTCGGCGATAAAGTATTATACGGAAAATATTCCGGTACCGAAGTTCGCATTGACGGCGAAGATTATTTGATCATGAGAGAAAGCGATATCTTCGGAATCGTTGGATAAAGTTTTAAAAGAAAATTTGAAAAATTAAGGAGATAAAAGAATGGCAGCAAAAATAATTGAATTCAGTACGGACGCGAGGAACCAACTTAAAGTCGGCGTGGATAAATTAGCCAACGCAGTAAAAGTTACACTCGGTCCGAAAGGCAGAAATGTAATTCTCGACAAGAAATTCGGCGCGCCGACAGTAACAAAAGACGGCGTTACCGTAGCAAAAGAAATCGAATTGGAAAATCCAATTGAGAATATGGGCGCACAGATGGTAAAAGAAGTTGCATCCAAAACCAGCGACGTAGCCGGTGACGGAACAACAACTGCAACAGTTCTTGCTCAAGCAATTTACAGAGAAGGTTTGAAAAATGTTGTAGCGGGCGCTAATCCTATGGATTTGAAACGCGGTATCGATCTCGCAGTAACAAAAGTTATTGAGTATTTAAAATCAGTAAGCAAAGAAGTCGAAGGTAAAGAAGAAATTGCACAAGTCGGTTCAATCTCTGCTAACAACGACAAAGCTATCGGTGAATGGATTGCAGAAGCAATGGAAAAAGTTGGTAAAGACGGTGTTATCCAGGTTGAAGAAGCAAAAGGCACGGAAAACAGTCTTGATGTGGTTGAAGGTATGCAATTCGACCGTGGTTACTTATCACCATACTTTGTAACCAATTCCGAATCGATGGAAGCAGTTCTCGAAGATCCTTATATCTTGATTCATGACAAAAAAATCTCCGCAATGAAAGACATGTTACCGATTCTCGAAAAGATCGCTCAATCAGGTAAAAGTATGTTAATCATAGCTGAAGATTTGGAAGGCGAAGCTTTAGCAACATTAGTAGTAAATAAATTACGTGGCACGTTAAAAGTTGCTTCAGTTAAAGCTCCAGGCTTCGGTGATAGAAGAAAAGCAATGCTCGAAGATATTGCAGTTCTCACAAACGGAACCGTTATCTCGGAAGAAAGAGGTTACAAATTAGAAAACGCAACATTGAATTATCTCGGTCAGGCAAAGAAAATTGTTATTGATAAAGATAATACAACAATCGTTGAAGGTTATGGAAAATCTGAAGATATCAAAAAAAGAATCAACGAAATCAAAGTTCAGATGGAAAACACAACATCCGATTACGATAAAGAAAAATTACAGGAAAGATTAGCAAAATTATCCGGCGGCGTAGCAGTTCTAAAAGTCGGCGCAGCTACCGAAATTGAAATGAAAGAAAAGAAAGCCCGCGTCGAAGATGCATTGCATGCAACACGCGCAGCAGTTGAAGAAGGTATTGTTACAGGCGGCGGCGTTGCTCTCGTTCGCGCAATTGAAACTCTCGAAGGAATGACAGGCGATAATCCTGATCAAACAACCGGAATAAAAATAATTCGTAAATCTCTTGAAGAGCCATTGAAACAAATCGTTAACAACTGCGGTCTTGAAGGCGCTGTTGTTCTTAACAAAGTTCAAGAAGGAAAAGACGATTACGGCTTTAACGCTGCTACTGAGAAATATGAAAACTTGATCAAAGCCGGCGTTATCGATCCAACAAAGGTAACCAGAACAGCATTACTAAATGCCGCTTCAGTAGCTTCGTTGTTGATTACAACAGAAGCAGTTGTTTATGAAAAGAAAGAAGAAGAAAAAGCTCCAATGATGCCTCCTGGCGGTGGCGGAATGGATGGAATGTATTAATAGTTAAAAGTAAGAAAGTTGTAAAATTAGAAAGACCCCGGTTGATGCCGGGGTTTTTTATTGATGTTTGTTTTTAAAATATTCGATAGTGATTCTGAGACCCTCTTCCCTATTGATTTTCGGTTCCCAATGCAAAATTTCCTTTGCGAGCGAAATATCAGGTTGTCTCACTTTCGGATCATCAACAGGTAATTCACAATTAATGATTTTACTGGAGCTTTCGGTAATTTTAATTATTTCTTCTGCAAACTGTAAAATGGAAATTTCTTCCGGGTTGCCAATATTAACAGGTTCCGAATAATCGGAAAGAAGTAATTTGTAAATTCCATCTACAAGATCATTTACATAACAAAAACTTCTTGTTTGGGAGCCATCGCCGAATACCGTAATATCTTCACTGTGCAGCGCCTGTGAAACGAAAGCCGGCAAAGCCCTACCATCATGCAATCTCATCCTTGGGCCGTAAGTATTAAAGATTCGCACAATCCTTGTTTTCACCCCGTGGTATCTATTGTAAGCCATAACGAGAGCTTCAGCAAATCTTTTTGCCTCATCATAAACGCCGCGCGGACCGATTGGATTTACGTTTCCCCAGTAAGTCTCTTTTTGCGGATGAATTTCAGGATCGCCATATACTTCTGAAGTTGAAGCTAATAAAAATACAGCGTCTTTTTCTTTTGCTAGACCTAAAGCTTTATGCGTTCCCAACGAACCAACTTTGAGTGTTTGAATCGGCAGTTTTAAATAATCAATAGGGCTTGCGGGTGAAGCAAAATGGAGAATATAATCAACATGGCCGGGTACGTGAATAAAATTTGTAACATCATGTTTAACAAATGAAAATAATTCATTGCCGAAAAGATGGGAAATATTTTCGATATTACCGGTCAACAAATTATCAATGCAGATTACTTTTAATCCTTCATTCACCAATTTATCGCATAAGTGCGAACCGAGAAATCCCGCACCACCGGTAACAACGGCTACTTTACTCATTTATATTAATCTCTTTTAAGAATGGATTTTCTTTTGTTCTCAAGAAATATAAAGATTAGAGAAATGAGAATAAAAGCAGAAATGCCGCCAAGCAACGTATGAAACACTAATCGTGGACTCGATGGATTGAGGGGTGGTAATGCGGCATCGAGAACCTGTACAGTAGGTATATCTTTATTTTCTTGAATTTTTTCTTTGTAATATTGCTTCTGAAGTAAAAGATACAACTCATTCTGAATTTTAACATCACGTAGCAATCTCGCCATTTCTAAACTAATAGCAGGAATTTCTTTAAATGTCGGCAGATAATCTTTCTCTAAATTTTCGCCGCCTTCAATTTCAGAATATTTATCTTTCAGTACTTTCAATTTTTTATTTAACGCATCCATTTCAGGACTATCCGACCGCATATTATATCCGAATGTGCTCAATTGCACTTCAGCAAACAATATTTCACTTTTTATCTTCGCCGCATTTTCAATTGCAGCGGAGAGTTGTTCCGGCAAATCAATCGTTTTGTTTTCGTCCTGGAAATTTTTCAAAGCTATCTCAACTGAATCTAAAATATATTTTGTCTCGGACAATTGTTGTTCTACAAATATCCGCGATTTCTTTGCTTTCAGATTCAGCTTTTCCAAATTGATATTATCCAAAGCCTCTACAAAAGTATTCGTGATTGTTGAAGAAAGTAATTTCATCTCATCCGCTTTTTCGGAATAACGGCTGAACAAAGGTGTAGCTGTTTCCATCTTTAATATTATGATCCCTTCTTTTGTAACCTCGACATCAATTTGCCCCATCAATTTTTCCGATGCAAGCTGGGAATTTTTCGTATCGAAATATTGGAGCAGATTACATTTTTTAACAACATATTCGGAAGCTGACCGGCTTTTTAAAATTTCCGCATAAAGTTGGGAATTGCTTTTTGCAGAACCTAATCCAACCATATCGGAAAAATCGGATGAACCGAGTAATCCTTGTAAACCTCCATAACTCTGCTCTTCGGGCGGTAGTATTTTTACCGACGAGATAAATTTAAGAGGAACGACAAATAGTAATAAAAGAAACAAAAATATTGTAACACTTATTGTGAACAAAAGGATTGGTTTCCTGTTGAAAATTATCGTATTTAAAATTTCGTGATAGCTCAAATCAATTCCTCGAAGCAACCATGATGGCAACAACTGCTGTAATTACGGTAGCTAATTGTCCAACAATAATAAGAATGTTTGTGAATGTCTCCCAGAATTTTGGAGGCGGAGTTTCTTCCGGAACCCAAATTATATCTCCCGGTTCAATTTCTTCAACGTCGTCTTCCTCAATCCATTCGCCGCTATTGTGTTTTATCAATCGTACATCACCTTTAACAGCACGCCAGCCGAATCCGCCGGCAAGTTCAATATATTGTTCAATTCCAAGTTCGGATTTATAAATAATATTTCCGGGATTCACGATTTGTCCGAGCACCGAAATATAGTCAACCGCTTCAGGTATAATAATTTCATCCCCTCTTTTTAGTACCAAATCCTCATTAGCATCATTGTGTAAAAATAATTTTTCAAAATCGACAACCATTTTCCCTTTTCTTTCGCGAGATTTAGTTTTGAAATAATCATATTCATCATCAGTCATATCCGCGCGGGGAATGGTTTTTAATCTTTCAAATTCCGGATCGATGTTCTCATCTCCAACTGTTCGGATTACATAGGCATCTTTAAGCGAAGCATTCTCTAAAAAGCCTCCAGCTTCGTTTAAGAGTAATTCTTTTAAAGTGGTCTCATAACGAATTATTTTGTAATAACCGGGATGTTTAACATAACCACTTACATTGACCAATCTATCGATCAAGTAATTTGGTTTCTCACGTACAACAATTTTATCTCCACTATGCAATTTAACCGCATGTGAATTGATCTCATCAAATGAATAGTAACGGGTTATTAGATTTTCTCCATTAGCATCAAATGATATAAATTCTAGTGTATCGGTTTCAGCTTTTTTGGTAAGACCTCCAGCGATTTGGATAAGTCTGTCTGCTGTATCGCTCTCGGTAAATTCATAATTCCCGGGATACATAACACTTCCATAAACTGAAACTCTGTGATCGACAACCATTACCTGTACAATATCCCCTTCGCGTAAATATGGATTATTTATTTTTTCAGCCAATCGCAAATACGCAAGCAGATCATAAAATTTTACATTTGAAGAATTATCGATGATTTTGATATTTCTTAAATCAGTCGTGGGAAGCACCGCATTTGAGTGCACAAGTAAATCCATAAGACGTGTATTTGCTGCTAATATGAATGAAGACGGATGAGAAACATTTCCAATTAGATTCACTTTTATTTTTCGAAAATCGATCAGTGAAATATTTACTTCGACATCTTTAAAATATTTTAGTACAGTCTTGATAATTTTTTCTTTTGCGGCAGCGAGATTAAGATTCTTTAAATCCACCATCCCTATTTTCGGCAATAATATTTTACCTTCGTGATCGATGATAAGGGGATATTCACTTTCCAATACGCCCCGAATATTGATTATCAGTTTATCGCCGGGACCAACAAAATATTCGGAGGGATCAAGAAATCCTTCAGTCGCAGTTAAAAAATCGCTTCTTAAATTAGAATTATTGAGCGAATCGAGATTGAAAATGGAATTTCGGTCAGAATAGTCGGGAATCCTTTGCGAGTGAAGGATTCCCGAAAAAACGATTACAAAAGAAATGGCAAATGAAAAACGAATAAGAATTCTTTTCAACAGATTAATAATTTATGTTTTTGATGATTTAACAAGTTTAGACGACTTTTTATTTTGACCTTGACCATTACTTGGTTTGGAGTAATAGTAATAATATTTGTAGTAAGATCCGTAACCGCCTTTATAACTAAAGTTATTCAACAAGACTCCGATAAATGAACCATGCTCATGAGTAAGCAACTCCACAGATTTTTGCATTAAGTCATTCTCGGTAAGGTTAGCTGAGACAACAAGTATCGTGGCATCAACCATTCTCGACAAAATTTCGGAATCCGTTACGGCTATGATTGGCGGTGAATCAAGTACAATTAAATCGAAATCTTTTTTCAACTCCTCAATAAATTCAACCATTTGAGGTGAACCTAATATTTCCGAAGGATTCGGTGGAATTGTACCAGCCGTAATATAAAATAAATTTTCAAGCTCGGATTTTCTGATAATCTGCTCGTAAGATGCTTGTTCAAAGAAATAATCCGAGAAACCAGGATAACGATTATCCTTAAAAATTGTATGAACTCTTGGTTTACGAAGGTCGCAGTCAACAATTACTGTTCTTTTATTAGCTTGTGCAAAGCTGCCTGCCAAATTTACAGATACAGTTGTTTTACCCTCGCGAGGTGCAGATGATGTAACAAGGATAGTTCTTGTAGCATCCTTCCCAACTTTGGAAAATTGAACTCTAGTTCTGAGCGCTCTGAAAGCCTCGCTAGGAATTGAGTCAGGACGTTTTCCAACAACAAATTCAAATTCCTTGCTTTCCGAGGATAGTCCATCAATCTGTGGAATCCATGCGAGTACACTGATATTTTTCTTTTGAATATCTTCAGGAGTTTTAATAGTTGAATCAAAATAATTACGAAGGAATGCAAAGCCGAATCCCATTCCCATTCCCATTACCAAACCAATCAGCACAATCATTATTCTATTTGGTTTGGCTGGTAATTCAGGAGTTCGGGCGTAATCAATAAGCAAAACGTTGCCGGGAGTGGATTGTTCGTTAATCATTGCTTCCTGGAATCGTTCCTCAACAAGAAGATACAATTTTTCGTTAGCAGCCTGTTCGCGTTCAAGTTTAGCTGATTCAATTGCTTTCTCCGGCATCCGGCTAAAACGGGCAGAGTATTCACCAACAATTTTATTCAACTCATTAAAAGATGACTGCAAAGATTGATACTTAACTTCTTCTTCTAAAACTTTTTGCGTAAGCTGTTTAATTTCCTCCGGACTCGAAGCAAAAATACTAGCCTGGTAAATGCGTAATTGAACGTCTAATTTATCTTTCAACTCGTTAATTTTTTTATTCCATGTGTCGAGAAGTTCTTGACGTTGACGTGAATCCTTATTGTTTGCAAGCGCAACATCCCGTTGTGTTTCAAATCGAGCTATTTCATCCTGTAAGCTTTTTCGTCTTAACTCAGCAGCGGCATTTTCAATATATTCCTTAATTCTCGGATTTTGTTTATCCAACTCCTCTTTATATTTTGCGAGAGTATTTTTAGATATCATTAAGTCAATTTCAACTGCATTACGCTGGGCTTCAAAGGAGGATAGTTGATCGATTAGTGCTTTTGCCTGATCGCTGAGAACGACGATGCCTCCCTGTTGCTGGAATAATTTTAATTTTTCTTCAGCCAGATTCAAATCATCGAGCTTATTTACACGCTGATTCTTTAAAAACTGGGTAACTTCATTTAACATTTGTCTATTATTCATGAGATTTAGCTCTTTGTAAGCAGCAGCATAAATATTTGCAATTAACTGCGATTCATATGCCGAAGGCGATTCAGCAGTGATTTCAACAATGTCTAATCCTCGTTTCTGATCAATTGCAACGTGGCTTGCAAGTAATTTTGTGAGCGTTGAAATGGGAATAGTTTCGCGCGTGTTTTTATCCTTAATAAAATCTCTATTTAAAACGATATAAAACTTATTTTTTTGAAGTATTGTGTTGAAGGAATCAATAAGTGTTTTCGCGACTTTTTCTCTTGTTGTATAACTCTTGAGAATTTCAATTTCATTTGCAATAAACCTATCACTTCCGAAATCACTAAACTCAGGCATCAGTGAGCCTTCAAGAACACTTCCTGTAGGCTTGGATATTTTAAGAACTGTTGTAGATTTATAAATATCAATTGCATTAACCGCGTAAAGAATGGATACAGCCAGCGCGGCGGATGTAATAATCAAAATAGGTAAAAAATTCTGTCGTATTAAATTAACATAATCCTTGATAGTGGTATGCTCTGGCTCCCTCAATCGATCAATATTAAAATTTTCCATCTCTGTAATCCCTTTTAATTTCTTGTAATAGTCCAAATTAAAATCGCAAGTGAAATTGCCGTTGATAGTACTGATAGTATCATCTGCATAGTGTCTCTAAAATAATATCTCTCACTGCCAGGTACTAAAAGAATATCGCCAGCCCGTAAATCGGGGACATATCTATTTTTTGTTTTTAATTCATTTTCCCACATCAGATCGTTATAATTAAATCTTATTAAGCTCTGCGTGGAATCTTCGAGCATTCTGTAAATTCTAAGATCATCGAGAAGAGCATCGTCGGTTGGTCCACCAGCAAATGATATGAGATCCCGAACGTTTGTATAAATTGGAACGATATAGCGTCCTGGAAATTTAACAAAACCCCAAATAGCGACTTTGATATTGACAGTTTCAGCTTCCGAGTAATCGTATAGCCCACCCTGGGTTTGATACCTGCCAAGCTGGGTTCCTAAACGATAATCGTCAACCTGTGAAAAAACCGGCACAGAAAGGAAAATAAACAATACAAATAGTTTTTTGAACATAATAATGACCTTAATTTTTCCGAATGGGTTAGAAACTCTCAATTTTTAAGTTTATTTTTCGGGCAGAAAGCAGACTACCCAAAAATCCAAACATAATTCCTAAAATTAGAGTTGTAACATTAATAAGATAGTACCACTTTGTAAAGTTAATATTATGATAAATTTTATTCAATATCAGCAAACCGAGGTTGTAACATAACGCACAGAGTAAACCTGAGATTATCCCGATGATGATTCCATTGACAATAATCGGTATTCTAATCGCTTTTAATTTTGCACCGACTAATTTCATTGTATTAAATTGTTCGGCTTTGGTATGAGTTATAAATTTATTAATCGAGTAAACCAAATAAATGGAGAGAACTATTGCAATGAAAGCAGCGATATAAATCATCAATTCAAATGAGAATAGGAAATTCAGCATTCGCAAGATTAAATCATCCTCATATACAACATCGCTTACACCACTAATCCTTTGCACATGGCTCGCAAAGTCATGTAATGTCCTGTTATTAATTTTCTCAGGTTTTAATTGAACTACGAAGGAAGCTGGTAACGGATTAATTTGAAGGATTCTTCTAAAATCTTCGCCGGTTTCTTCAATAAACTTTTTAATAGCTGCATCTTTATCAAAATATTTAACAGCTTTTACATTGATGTCATCCTGTAGTTTTAACTTAATTTGGTGAATTTCGTTTTGCCTTAAACTATCTTCAAGAAAAACACTCACGTTTATTTGCGCTTTCAAATAATCGTTAATTTTTTTTGAAACGAGAACAAGCGCAAGCGAGGTTATTGTTAATAAAATAGCGATGCTTGTAATAAAAACAGTAACAAGCGATGCTAATTTAGCACGATTAAATGATTTGATTGATTCTGAGATATAAAAGTAGATCATAATTTTTAAAAATTGGATTCGTCATTCCAACGGCGTATCCGCCATCTGTTCTCGGTATCCTTTATTAGATTTAAATTCACTTTTCCATCAACTAATATAATGTCTGTAGGATTAAAAGTAACTGTTAAATTAAAACTCCTAATAATGTTCGTCGAATCATCGGTTATCGAAATAATATTGTTCCAAATTAAATCCAACCGTTGCGTATTCTCAAAAAGACCATGAGTCACTTTCATTTCTTCTTCTCTTCCCCACGAAATATCAACTGCCAAATCGTAATCCCGGTAAATAAATGTAAAATCATCCGAGATTATTTTCCCATAAATCGTGGTGTCCTTAAACGAATAAGCATACTGCAAATTCTGAAATACTCCGCTAATATCCTTTTGATCGCTAATAAGAGATCCTTCGTTTCCCAAATTCTCATCAAGTTGCGGCGCAAACGGATTAACACAGCTTGTTAGAATAACAACTAACAATATTTCAAAAATCCTTTTATAGATAAAATCTTCCTTTTAATTCGCTCCAACTCGGGAGAGCTTCTTTTTTATAATCCTCCCATTCATAAATTACCCATTTCTGCTGGGTATCAAGTTGTATTTTAAACAGTAACGTGCCTTCATATTTGGATGGTATTGATTCGTCTGTAAAAGGCAGCGATAATTCATAATCAAATTGAAAAGATGCACTATCTCCCGTTATGCTTTTTTCTGTTTCGACGAGTGTGACGCTAATTGGAAAATCGCCGGCTGAAGCAATAATATGATTGAAGTACTGCTTTTCAGCTGTCAAATCCCAGTAGGCTAAAATTGAATATTGCGATATTGATCCGCTCGAAGGAACAAATTTGTAAATCTTGTTAAGAAATGAAGAATCAACAAACGAAGCCATGTAGTTGGGTTCGTTTTTTTCCCGAATGGAATTTTGAAAATTTTGGAATAAAATTTCGGGAGTAGTTGCCGGCAGGAAGTTCGATCTCGGTTGATCCGGCGGCTCTGAATCCCTGGTTGTGAGGATATCGCATGAGTAAGCAAATAGCAAAACAACAATTGATAATATTGTTATTTTTTGCCGCATATTAAAATCATCCTCTCGGAATTAGTTTGATTAAAAATCTCACCATTATAATTTCCATAAATACATAAAATTCCAAATCCAATCTCTTCGAGTTTTTTTAATAATCTGTCGGGCGAATATAATTTCACCGACTCATAAAAAATTTTGTTGGAGCTGCCGTTTCGTATTTCTATTTCTTTAACAACCCTGTCATCAACAATAGAACGTCTCTCAACAATTATTTTACCTTCAGAAATCTTTTCGGAATAAGCTGTCAAGTTTCGCTGAAGATAGTCTGAATTAAAATAATCCAAAATAAATTTTCCGTCATCCAGCAAATAGTCGAATGCATTCCGGATAAATGAAAAATTTTCCTCATCGGTTTCGAAATACCCGAAGCTGGTAAACGCATTAATTATCAGATGAAATTTCTTTTTAAGTGAAACGTTTCGTAAATCTGCATTAAAGAATTTCACCGATACATTCTCAGAGATTGAATTTCTAGTAGCAATTCTTAATAATGCCCGGCTAAGATCGAATGCTGTTACATTAAAACCTTTTTTTGCAAGGGCAATCGAATGTCTTCCGGCTCCGCAAGCTGCATCGAGCACCAACGCTCCGGGAATATCAATAAATTTAAGAACAAGATTTAAAAACTTCTCCGCGTCCTTTTCGTTTCTATGTCCATAAACATCAAGATATTCTTCCGATAAAAACCAATGTTTATACCAGTCTTTAATCATAATATTATGCGACTTAAAACGGCTCTGCCAATCGTCGCATCATCTGCAAATTCAAGGTCTCCGCCCATCGGCAATCCCCGCGCAATACGTGTTACTTTCACGTTATAGGGTTTAATAATCTTTGCTAAATACAGCGAAGTTGTCTCCCCTTCTGTATCCGGATTTAACGCGAGAATCACTTCTTTTATTTTATCCTGATCAATTCTTGTTAACAACTCATTTATCCTGAGAGATTCAGCCGCGGTTCCATTCAAAGGATTCAGTACACCGCCAAGAACGTGATACAATCCGTTGAATTCGTTCGTCTTTTCGATTGCGATAATATCGCTTGCTTCTTCAACAACACAAATAATCGATCTATCTCTTTTAGAGCTATTACAAATATCGCATGTATCATTAACCGAAATGTTGTAGCATATCGAACAGTTTTTTAATTCTGTTTTTAAACTTACAATCGCTTTCACAAGATTATTAACATTCTCCTGATCGCTTTTGATAAGATAAAGCGCCAAACGTTGAGCCGTTTTTTTACCGATTGAAGGTAATTTGCTCAACTCATCAATGGCAGTTTGAAGTGGTTCGGCTATTAACATCTACATCCCAGGCAAATTAAAACCCGGAGGCATCATTCCTTTTGTTAATCCGGATAATTCATCTTCCGCCATTTTGCCTGCAGTTCCCAAAGCTTTATTCACTGCCGCAACAACAAGATCTTCCAGCATTTCTTTATCGCCCGAAGTAATAATTTCGTTATCTATATTAATTGAAACGACTTCCTTTTTCCCGTTAACGGTCGCTTTTACCATTCCACCGCCGCTTTCCTCGGTAACAGTTTTGTTTGCCAATTCAGCTTGTATACGTTCCATTTCGGCTTGCATTTTTTGAACCTGTTTCAACATTCCTTGCATACCGCCTTTCATTTTACCTCCATCTTATCTATTCTTATTTGTATTGATTTTATTCTTGTTTGGGAAATTAGATACTAACTCCGGTAGAAATTTACCAAAAAATATTTGTTTAATAAATTACAAAAGAAAATATTAAATTTTGCACAGCTAATCTTATTATTAACATTAATGGGAATCGATGTTTACGAAATACGGTTATAATACAATTGGAGTCGTTGCCATTATCGATTTCCTATTGATTATTCTATCATTTTTCATCCAAAGTAATTTTATTAAAATCCCTTTGATTTTGATTGCTGTAGCTCTTCTTGCCTTCACATTATACTTCTTTCGCGATCCTGAACGCACTCCCCCATCCCACAAAGGAATCATTGTTGCCCCGGCTGATGGCGTAATCATTATTGTGAAAGAAATTGAACAGCATAAATATATACAAGACGGTGGAACTCAAATATCCATTTTTATGTCGCCTTTAAATGTGCACGTCAATAGGATTCCAATTTCCGGCATGGTTGATTACTATAAATATATCGAAGGTGAATATCTTGTTGCCTTTCATGATAAAGCGGATGAGCGGAATGAAAGAACGGAGATCGGAATACTTTCGGAATACGGGAAGATGTTTTATACACAGGTTGCGGGAATGGTAGCGCGAAGAATCGTTTGTAATTTGAAAGCCGGAGATTCGGTTAAAGTTGGCGAGAGATTTGGAATGATAAAATTCGGCAGTCGTTCCGATGTTGTTGTTCCCAAAGGTTGGAAATTAAAAGTGAAGAAGGGCGATAAAGTAACAGCAGGTGAAACAATTTTATTCGAGTTTGATAAATGAGCAATTTTAAAATCAGTAAAGCTGTAATTCCAAATTCAATTACTGCACTTAATTTATTGAGCGGTTTCCTTTCGATAATATTTGCCGCAAGCGGAGATTTCAAGGTAGCTTCACTTCTCATTGTCCTTGCGGCCGTATTCGATGTAATGGATGGATTAATAGCGAGAATGCTGCACACAAGCAGCAGATTTGGTGTTGAATTAGATTCATTGGCGGATGTTGTGAGTTTCGGCGCGGCTCCTGCATTCTTAATTTATAAAGTGTACTTTTTTGAAATGGGTTGGTACGGAATGATATTAAGTGCATTGCCGCTTGTATTTGGCGCTTTCCGGCTCGCAAGGTTCAATGTGGAAACGGAAGATCTCGAGAAGAAAGGCGACTTCAAGGGATTGCCAATCCCGATATCAGCTATAACACTTGCCTCGTTCGTTCTTGCATTTTATCATGAGGGCATTTTTGAAAAACCATTTGCAGATTTTATGATTCCGGTTACTCTTCTTGTTTCATTCTTAATGGTGAGTAGAATAGGTTACAGTTCTTTCCCCAAATTGAATAAGAAATCATTCAAGGAAAGGAGAGTACTTTTAATTCTAATGGCGCTTGGATTTATTTCCGGATACTATACCCGCGATGCGGCATTATTTATAATATTTTTTGTAATGGTTTTATTTGGTATTTTTCGCCACATTTTTGAACTGCTTTTCAGCAGTAAAACCAAGGATAAATAATTTTCGACATTAAAAAATTGAGAGAATAAATTGTTCAAAGCTACTGTTATCGTAAAAAGACGCCCGACTATCCTCGACCCTCAGGGGAAAGCAGTTGAGCAGGGTGCGCTGCTTCTAGGCTTTAATAATATCAGCCAGACAAGAATTGGTAAGTACATAGAATTTTTTGTGAATGCGGCAGATAAAGCAAGCGCCGAGAAAGAAGTCCTCGAATATGCAACTAAGTTATTATCCAATCCGATAATGGAAGACTATGAATATTCTTTGGTGGAAACAGAATGAAAGTAAAATTTGGAGTTGTAGTTTTCCCCGGCTCAAATTGCGACCATGATGCTTACTACGCCGTACACAAAGTTCTCGGTTACGACGCCGAGTTTTTATGGCATAAAGAACCAGATTTGAAGAACAGCGATGTGATTGTTTTACCCGGCGGATTTTCTTATGGCGATTACTTACGTACAGGCGCTATTGCTCGTTTATCCCCCATCATGGAATCGGTTACAAACTTTGCGGAGAATGGTGGAATTGTTATCGGGATATGCAATGGTTTTCAGATACTTCTCGAAGCCGGACTTCTGCCCGGTGTAATGCTGCGAAATGAACAGTTACGGTTTGTATGCAAGGATATTTACTTGAAAGTTGAAAACGATAGCACGGTCTTTACAAAAAATTTCGGGAAAGATCCGATCAAGATTCCGATTAAACACGGCGAAGGAAATTATTTTACAGATGACGAAACTTTAAAATCTCTTAAAGACAATAACCAGATTGTTTTTACCTATTCATCAAAGGATGGAACCGCAAACGAATTTACAAATCCCAATGGAGCCAAATTGGATATTGCCGGCATAGTTAATAAGCGCGGTAATGTTATGGGAATGATGCCGCACCCTGAAAACGCGTGCGATCCGATTCTTGGTAAAACCGATGGCGCTCTTATTTTCAAATCCATCGCAAATAGTTTGTTAAATTAGTCGAAAGGATAAATCATGTTAATGGATGTTAATATTTTTCATACACTTTTAATTTTCAGCAACCTCGGTCCATGGGAAATAATGATCATTGTTTTGGTCATTCTTCTTTTATTTGGTGCAAAGAAAATTCCCGAATTGGCTCAAGGTATTGGGAAAGGTATGAAAGAATTCCGCAAAGCATTAAAAGATGTTGAGAGTGAAATTAAAGTTGACGATAAAGATCAAAAGAATTAATTTTTCTATTTAGCACTCATCATTACAATTTTCTCCCGGAATATAGCCGATGTATAAAAACCATTCGGAAAAGTTACAACTAATTAGAGACGGCAAATTATCTTTAAAGGAAAACGTACAATCCTTCTTTGATGAAATTTCCCGGAAGAAGGAATTGAATGCTTTTAATTTCGTATTCAAAGACTCACTCCAATATTCAGAAGTTATTGAGAACAAAATAAAATCCGGCAGCCACGGCAAATTGGCCGGAATGGTTATAGCAATTAAAGATGTGCTTGCCATAAAAGATAAACCGCTCACATGCTCATCAAATATTTTGAAAAATTTTGAAGCAGTTTATACGGCGACAGCTGTTCAAAAATTAATTGATGAAGACGCGATAATTATCGGCAAAACAAATTGCGATGAATTCGCTATGGGTTCATCAAATGAGAATTCTGCATTTGGTCCGGTTAAAAATCCTGTTGATACGGAACGAGTACCGGGAGGTTCGAGCGGCGGTTCGGCAGCAGCTGTTGCCGCAAATCTTTGTGATGCTGCAATCGGTACAGATACAGGCGGATCAATACGACAACCAGCAGCCTTTTGCGGTGTGTTCGGAATTAAACCAACATACGGACGAGTTTCCCGGTTTGGACTTACCGCATATGCCTCCTCATTCGATTCAATCGGTCCATTTTCCAAATCACTCAATGACCTGGCGCTTATCCTCGAAGTAATTTCCGGTAATGATAAAAAAGATAGTACCAGCGCACTCAATGATATTGTTCCTTTCTCGCAAATGATCAATGAGAAGAAAAATTTTAGAATCGGAATTCCCCATGAATATTTCGGTGTGGGACTGAACGACGAAATTCGTATCGCCGTCAATAACACTATTCTAAAATTGAAAGAGGATGGAAATGAAATCATTGATATTCATCTTCCGTTAACCGATTATTCAATTGCGACATATTATATTTTGGCTACTGCCGAAGCATCTTCAAATCTGGCGCGTTACGACGGCGCCCATTACGGTTATCGTTCTAGCCCGGTTAAAAATCTTCATGATATGTATTTTACTTCCCGCACAGAAGGATTCGGGAAGGAAGTCCGGCGAAGAATAATGCTTGGCACTTATGTTTTATCCGCCGGTTACTACGATGCTTATTACCGCAAAGCTCAGAAAGTTCGCCGATTGATTAAAGAAGATTTTTTAAACGCATTCCAAAAAGTTGATGTGATACTCACACCGACAACTCCTACAACTGCATTCAAAATTGGCGAAATGGTTGACGATCCATTGCAAATGTATTTAATGGATATTTACACAACTTCTGCAAACTTAGCTGGCATTCCCGGTATCAGTATCCCGATTGGAGCCGACAGCAAAGGGCTTCCAATCGGTCTGCAATTGATGGCAAAACATTTCGATGAATTAACACTATTGCAGTTAGCAAAAAGGATTTAGTTAGCTGGCAGATAGCAGTCGGCAGTTAGCAGTTTCGATATAGAGTATAATCCAAGAGAATCAAGGAACCAGTATAAAGTTAAGTGGCAGTAATGGTCAACACCATGACTGATTTTAATTTTAACGTCAACACCAAATTGCTTCTGTCACGGAATGGTCCGTGACAGCCGAGCCATAGTAGCCAGCAGTTTGCAATTTAACACTGTAATTCAAAAATATCTTTAATTCATCATCCAACATTCATAATTCGATATTCATCTTTCCTTTACCAGAATCAAGTATCGAGAAACCAGTATCCAGAAACAATTACAGCTCGAACGAAAATATTTCCTATCTTTGCCGGTAAATTTTTAATTAATCGTAACAGCGTCAAAGTAAACCAAGAGGTATTCATGACTGAATCTCAATCCCCTTCTCCTGCCGGATTTAAATCCTTTTCCAAAAATTATTGGACAGTAATTGTAATGGAGTTTTTCGAGCGAGGTTCGTATTACGGAATGATGAGCATTCTTTCCGTTTACATGACGGACCAATTAGATTTTTCGAAAGAGAGCGTTGGCGCTATCAAAGGTGTGATTCAACCTCTGTTGTATTTTCTCCCGATTTTATCCGGTGCAATTGGCGATCGTTTCGGTTACAGAAAAACACTTACATTTGCCTTTATATTTCTCGGACTCGGATATTTTTTAACAAGTCAAACTACCGAGTACGCTTTCGTATTTGGTAGCCTCGTGATAATGGCAGTCGGCGCCGGCGCTTTTAAACCAATGATATCGGGTACAATTGCCCGCGAGACCAATGAATCCAACAGCACACTCGGTTTCGGAATATTTTATTGGTCGATTAACCTCGGCGCTTTTCTTTTCCCGTTAATCTTAGTCCCCTATCTTAAAAATGCTTTTGGTTGGCAATACGTAATGTTTGCATCTGCAATCGCAACATCGTTAATGCTGATTCCAACTTACTTGATTTACAAGGAACCGAAAAAACCGGAAAGTACAAAGAGTCTCATTCAGGTTTTAAAAGGTATGATAATGGTACTAACCGATTTTCGTTTCATCGGACTCATTGTTGTTTATTCCGGTTTTTGGATATTGTACTTTCAGATGTTCGATTCGGTTTTGTGGTACGTTCAAAAATATGTTGATGCATCTTCGCTCAATAATTTTGTAAACGGTGCGCTCGGTTTGGTAGGAATAAATATGAACTGGAAATTCGATGTTGAACACGTAACAGTAATTAATGCGGGTACAATAATACTATTGCAGATCCTGGTTTCGAACATCGTAAAAAATAAACGAGCGCTGCCGACAATGATCGCAGGTATTTCTATGGGAACCATTGGAATGGCTATCCTTGCTATCTCTTCTAACATTTGGGTGTTTATGGTTGGTATAATTGTATTCTCAATCGGCGAGATGACTGCGCATCCCAAATTTATAAGTTACGTCGGACTCATCGCGCCTGAAGATAAAAAGGCTCTCTACCTCGGTTATTCTTTTCTTTACGGCGTACTCGGCAGTTCGATCGGAAGTATACTTGGCGCGAACCTATATGTTCACTTTGTTGATAATTTGAATCAACCCGCTACACTCTGGATAATCTTCAGTTTGATAGGAGTTGCTACAATTATCGGTTTGATGCTTTACAATAAATTTCTCGCTCCTAAAAATGTCTCACATTAAAATTTTCTTTTGAAAAATCCAACGCTGGAAATTGGCAATAACTTTTAGCGTTGGATTTTCAATTTCGATTCCAAAGTTTTTCGAGTTTATTTAGTAACCCTTTCTTAATTTTACACAAACAAAATATTGTTAATAATTCCGGGGAATAAACATGAGTATTCTTCTTGATAATAAAACAAGAGTAGTTGTACAAGGAATTACCGGCAGCGAAGGTTCATATCATACGCAACAAATGATTGATTACGGAACAAGAGTTGTTGCCGGCGTTACACCAGGCAAGGGCGGAACCGAAACGCTTGGCATACCGGTCTTTAATACAGTAGCCGATGCTGTTAAAAATACAAAAGCGGAAGCGTCAGCCATTTTCGTTCCACCGGCATTCGCAGCAGATGCAATCCTCGAAGCTGCCAATGCCGGTATAAAATTAATTGTCTGCATCACCGAAGGTATTCCAACGAGAGATATGGTAAATGTCTATAATGTAATTCGGGATAAAAATATTCGATTGATTGGACCAAATTGCCCTGGCATAATTTCACCGGGGAAAGCGAAGATCGGTATTATGCCGGGATTCATTCATAAAAAAGGAAAAGTCGGCGTTGTTTCCCGCAGCGGAACGTTAACTTACGAGGCAGTCAAACAATTATCCGATTTGAATATCGGGCAATCAACTTGTGTTGGAATCGGCGGCGATCCGGTTATTGGTTCAAAATTTTTAGATATAATAAAATTATTTAACGATGATCCCGGAACAGAAGGAATTGTAATGATTGGCGAAATCGGCGGCAGCGCCGAAGAAGAAGCTGCAGCATTCATTAAAAAGAACGTTACAAAACCAGTTGTGGGATTTATTGCCGGAAGAACAGCGCCTCCGGGACGAAGGATGGGTCATGCAGGTGCAATAATTTCAGGTGGAAAAGGAACTGCTGCCGAGAAAATGGCTGCGATGAAAAAAGCCGGAATCTATGTTGTTGAAAGCCCTGCTGAAATTGGAGTTACAATGAAAAAGGCTTTGGAGAAACTAAGTTTGAAAGTTCCTAAAGTTATAAAGTCTGTAAAGAAAGTTGCTTCACCAGTTAAAAAGAAAGTTGTTAAAGTCGCCCCAAAAAAAGTTATTAAAGCAACTAAAAAGAAAAAATAGAATTCTAAAGGAGAATTATTTTGAGCAATAAAACACTAGCAATTCTTAAACCCGATTGTGTACGGAAAAATTTGATTGGAAAAGTTATTTCACACTTTCAGGATGCGGGATTTAAAATAAACGCGATGAAAATGGTTCGGTTAACTGCCGATTCTGCAAAAAGATTTTATGAAGTACACACCGGAAAACCATTTTTTGATGGATTGATTGAATACATGACTTCGGGGCCGTGTGTCCCGATTGCGCTTGAAAAAGAAAACGCCGTTGAAGAATTCAGAAAACTTATCGGCGCTACCGATCCGGCTAAAGCTGCCGACGGTACAATTAGAAAATTGTATGCAGATAGTATTCAAGAAAATATCGTTCACGGTTCCGATTCGGATGAAAATGCTGCGAAGGAAATTTCTCATTTCTTCTCCCGTAAAGAAATGCTTGAGAATACCGGATTTAAAAACTAATTCTAAAATTTATAGGCTAATTAATAATTATGTTTTCGATTAATTAGCCTTTTCTTTTAATGATGCAATTCAGAAAAATATTTCTAATCTTCACTATAATTTTTCTATTTCCATTTAAAATGATTCTGCCGCAGCAAAATGAAAACCAACTGCCGGTTTATTGCGGCGCTGATGTTTTGATATCGAACAATCTCGATCAAATTAGTGGAAAGAGAATTGGTTTGGTAGTGAATCAAACTTCAGTACTGCGAAATGGAAAACTTTTGATAGATACGCTTCTGCAAATTCCGGGAGTAAAAATTAAGGCGTTGTTTAGTCCTGAACATGGAATAAATGGCGACTCGGAAGCCGGAGAAATTATTAATGGAAAATATTTTTATTCTGGCATTCCGGTTTTTTCACTGCACGGTAATGTGAAAAAACCTACGAAAAAAATGCTTCGAGGAATTGATATCATTCTCTTCGATCTTCAGGATGTTGGTGCGAGATTTTATACATATATCTCCACGTTATATCATGTAACTGAATCAGCAGCTGAGCTAAAAATTCCGATAATAATTTTGGATCGACCGAATCCAATCGGCGGTTTGAATGTAAGCGGTCCCATGCTCCAAAGTGAAAATAAATCTTTTATTGGCATTGCTGAAATCCCATTAATTTATGGAATGACCGCCGGAGAATTAGCGATGATGTTCAACGAAATGATTTTTTTCAAGAAAAATATCAAAGCAGATTTGAGTATAATCAAAATGCAGAATTGGAAACGCGAATATTTTTTTGACGACTGCAACCTCACCTGGATAAAACCTTCGCCAAATATAACTACACCTGAGACAGCAATTATATTTCCCGGAACTGCTTTGATTGAAGGCACAAATATTTCCGAAGGGAGAGGAACTAACATGCCATTTTTAACTATTGGCGCTCCGTTTATTAATGATGCAGAATTTGCACTAACATTGAATTCTAAAAATATTCCCGGAGTAAAATTTTCTCCTTGTGAGTTTTCACCTAAAAGTATTCCGGGAACCGCAGTCACTCCCAAATTCGAAGGACAGAAATGTTATGGTGTCAGTATAAAGATTACAGACAAAAAGATTTTTCGCCCGGTTGAATGCGGGATTGAAATACTATGCACACTTCACAGTTTTTATCCGGGGGAATTTCAAATCAATTCTTCCCTGTTCGACTTATTAACTGGCGATTCTTCAATCCGAAAAATGATTCTCGAAGGAAAGACAGCGGACGAAATAATCGGGCAATGGAAGGAGGAATTGAATAAATTTGTTACCGAAAGAAAAAGTTATTTAATTTATTAAAAGGAAATCAGATGAAGAAAATATTTTTGATAGTGTTTGCGCTAATAGCATTATACGGCTGCGGTGGAGGCGATAAAAAAACTGAGAAAAAAGGTAGCGGCGCCGATGAAAGTTCGTACGAGCAGGTTGAAACTTCGCCGGATGATAAATTTTCATTACAATATAAGATGGATAAAGGAGATAAATTTTCCTACTCATTTACTTCCATCAGTACAAAAAATGAAACGTTGACTATTGATACGACAATAAGCATCACAGTAAGGCAAAAGATTACTTATGAAATTGATATAGAAGTGATGGCCAAAAAAGATACTATTACAAATTTGCGCGCTGTTATAAAATCAGCGGCGGTTGAACTGAATGAGAACGATAAAAAGTTGACGTATAAAACCGGTAAAAAATTGAATCCAATGGAAAAACAATTTTTTATGAATTACGAGGCTATCGTCAATTCTCCATTCAATATGGAATTGTCGCCGACAGGACTTGTGTTGAAAGTAACCGGATTAAATAAAGCGGTTGACAAAATGTTAACGGAAAACAATCTTCAGGATTCAGTAACAGCCGAGCAGAAAAAAATGATCGAAGAAGATTTAACTCAAAATGCAATCATGCCGATGACTCAGCATTTGTTCCGATTGATCCCATCACAACCGGTAGCCTTGAACGAACCATGGTATTTTAGTTTCCCATCAAATTTAGTAATGTTTCAAATTAACAACAAAGCTGCTTTCAAAGTGATAGGGAAAGAAAAACTTGATGACGATGATATTGCAAAAATAGATGCATCGCTTTCGATGACATGGACCGGGAAAACTGATTTCGACGACCAGGGTATAAAATATCACTTCAGTAAACCCGAAGTAACCGGCAGCGGAATAATTCGTTATAATTTATCAAAAGGATTAGTTCAAAATTCGAAGACTACTACACAGTTCAAGTTGAAAGCTGAAATGACATCAACACTGCCGCAGGATAAAGACAAGACTGCAAATAAAGTAACTACATTTACAACCGAGAATTCGATAACATTATTATAATAGGAAATTTGGGTTACTCCGGTTTTATCAATCACTGATAAAGCCGGAGTTTTTTAAGAATCTTAACTTCTTTCCACAACTACTTTCGAACCATCTTCGGCAATAATTTTAACAGGTGTACCGACTTTTATGTAATCGCCCTGAGTTACAACATCAATTCTTTGTCCGTCAATTATTGCGGTTCCAGCTGGTCTTAAATCAGTGAATGCCGTTCCCGTTTTTCCGACAAGTAATTTAACACTATCGTTTGAAGTGTAACCCGAAGTCGATGTTAAATTGTCGCGTAATATCAAACGGTTCCAAACATTCGTTTTCGGTAAAAATCTTGAAAGAAAGAAAACTATAACACCGGTTCCAACAAATGTAAGTGCAAGTTGAATAATTGCCCCGGAGAGAAATCCAAAATCAGTCATTTCAAAATCAGAAACAAGGCCAAGAAATAATCCGGCAATCATCATAATTATTCCAACTATTCCAAAAACTCCGAAACCGGGGATAAAAAATATTTCTACTATTAACAATATTACTCCCCCGATAAAAAGTATAATTTCAATAGCCGAGGCAATCTCAAGAATATAACCGGAGCCAAAAAATAATGCCAACGCAATTACTGCAGCAGTTCCGGGCAAACCCCATCCGGGAGTTTTTATTTCCGTGAATAAGCCAACCAATCCAATCATAATCAATAACGACGAGATTATAGGATTATTTAAAAAACGAACAATATTTTCTGCCCAGTTTTCTTTAAGATTTATTATATCGGCATTGCCTAATTCGTATTTTGTTAAAACTTCACTGATAGAACCGAGAATACAATCCGCCATGCCCCATTTTAACGCTTCTTCTGATGTAAGTGTTATAAGTTTTGTACTATCGACTAATCCCTCAACTACAATTCTTTCATCCACCATACCCTCGGCAATATCGGTTCGTCTCCCATTTTTCTCGGCTGTGGCTCGCATCTCCGAGCGCATGTATGATTGGGCTTTCTCACTTTGTTTTAATCCTGTCTGATCTACAACAGTTGTGGCGCCCATGGATGCGCCCGGCACCATTACAATTTGATTGCATGAAAGGGCGATAAGCGAACCGGCTGAAATTGCTCTTTTATCAATAAAGGCAATTGTTTTTATTTTACTGTTTAGTATAGCATCCTTGATTTGAGTAGCCGCGTCAACCCTGCCGCCGAAAGTATTTATCTTGAATATAATCGCCGAAGCATGATTTTCTTCGGCCTCGGAAATTAGTCGCTTAACATAAGGTGCAAGTCCGAGATCGATTTCGCCTGCGATATCGCAGATATACACTTTTTTCTGCGCAACAATTAACGACGAGAGAAAAAGGAGAATCAAAAATAACTTTCGGATTACCACGTCCATTCCCTTTAATTTTTTTTAAATTCATACTTTAGCAAAATCTGAATCAAACGATCCGGGTAAAAAAAGAGAGACTATTAAAGTCTCTCTTATAACTATTAAGCATCTTCTTCTTTTGACTGAAGAACAATGTTTATTGCAGAACGTTCCATTTTCATTTTTACATTGTTACCGACATCGAGAAGACAAGTTTTTTCTTCGAGTCCGGCAATTGTACCATGAACTCCGCCGCTCGTTACAACTTTATCGCCTTTCTTAAGATTTGAAAGCAGCTTCTCTCTTTCTTTAGCTTTCTTTTGCTGGGGACGAATAATCATAAAATAAAAAATGGCAAAGATAGCGCCGAACATAATTAGCGTACTGATCATTCCGCCGCCGCCACCTTCTCCACCTTGTGGGGCCATGGCTATTAAAAAATCCACTTAAACCTCCGTTATTGAATTAATGTTGATTGATAATTTATTTATAATTTTATTTTTCCATTCTAAAAAGGAGCCGTCAATAATTTTTTTTCTGGCTTCCCTCACCAAATCTAAATAAAAAGTTAGATTATGTGTAGTAGATAATTCCAGCGCCAGTATCTCATTGGAATTAAAGAGATGTCTCAAATATGAACGTGTGAAATTTTTGCATGTGTAGCATCCACAAGCAGGATCAAGAGGAGAAAAATCACTTTTATAAGTTGCATTTCGGATTGTGACAATCCCTTCCGAGGTAAATAAATATGCGTTACGAGCGTTACGGGTCGGCATTACACAATCAAACAAATCGATTCCTCTTTCAATCGATTCAAGAATATTTTCAGGTCGTCCGACTCCCATCAAATAACGCGGCTTTTCTTTGGGGATTAAATCGGTTGTGAAGTTAACAATATCGTACATTTCTTCCGCCGGTTCGCCAACCGCTAACCCCCCAATTGAGTAACCGTCAAATCCGATTGACAATAAATCCTTTGCTGAAGCCTCGCGCAATTCTTTATAAACACTACCCTGAATAATGCCGAATAAATATTGGTTATGACCGTACAAAGGAACAGAGTTCTCAAATGCTTCTTTGTTCAAATATGCCCATCTCGATGTAAGCTCCCTGGATTTTTTTGCGTATTCAAAATCGCACGGATAAGGTGTGCATTCATCTAAAGGCATCATAATATCCGATCCAATGCTGCGTTGAATCCCGATTACTTTCTCCGGTGAAAAGAAATGCTTCGATCCGTCAAGATGCGAACGGAATTCTACTCCATCATCTTTTAGTTTCCTTAGCTCCGTTAAACTGTAAATCTGGAATCCGCCGCTGTCAGTCAAAATTGGAGAATTCCAATTCATAAATTTATGCAGCCCGCCAGCTTGCTCAATAATTTCTGTTCCCGGTCGAAGATAAAGATGATAAGTATTCGATAAAATTATCTGTGCTTTAACATCATCGTTTAATACTCTCGGAGTTACTGCTTTAACAGTACCTTGCGTACCGACCGGCATAAAAATCGGGGTCTCAATCATTCCATGGTCTGTTTGAATGAGTCCCGCGCGGGCTTTGGAATTATTATCTGTTTTTACTAATTGGAAATTCAATATATCTGTTTTTTTTAAGTGCAAAGATAATCAAATCGTGGTGATTCTGCTTGAGATTGGATACGCCAAATTACATGGATTTAATCCATGAATAATTCCTTAATTTGAGGAGAAGGCATCATGCACATCTCCCGCTTACCGAAGATCTTATATCGGTTTCTGGCAAAAAGGTCATACAAAAAATCTCTAACGAAGCGTGGTATAAATCTAAAAATGTATAAGAATTTCCATGCTCCCGGCAACAGGTAAACTATCTCAAGAGCCGCTCCGGATTTTTCATAAATTTGATTCCCGTCAAAAAGGATAACAGTATCTAAGTCGGAATTTGATATTGATAGTCGTTCGAGCAGTTTTTGCCCTGCATTTGACTGTAACGCCGCATATCTAAAAATTCTGTTTTTATCCCTTTTAATAATAAAATTCACAGATGAATTACAGAAATTGCATACTCCGTCGAAAAAGATAATCGGGTAATCGGTCGATGGAGTTATCAATTAAGTAATCCGGTCAAATTATTATATTTCAAGGAATTACGATGATTACATCGTAATTTCCCGCAGCTCCCAAATGCACGAATCATAGTTGTATATCCGCCAAACATTTGTGTGCAGAAACTAAGGTTATCATCTTGCCTTTTTCGAATACTCCAATTCGCCTTCCCAGCTGATTATACCCTCAGCAAGATTATACACGTTCTCGAATCCCATCTGTTTCATTTTTTTACTTGCATGATAGCTTCTGCTCCCGCTGTGGCAATATACATAGTAGCTTTTATTTCGATCAAGCTTTTCTATCTCGTCAATAAAATCTGGTCGGGATATATCTATTAAAACCGATCCGGGGATTCTTGCTCCTTTGTTTTCTCCGGTTGTACGGACATCAATCAGTAAGGCATTTATATCATCTTTTAGCTGCTTCTCAAATATTTCAGCATCAAGGTTTACGGGGCTGTTTTTTGATGAAAATAAATCTCTGAACATGTTATTCCTTTGTAAATTTTACTTAACTAATACATGGATGAATTAATGTAATAAACCATAAATGGCCTATTATAGTTTCTTTGGATGGAAAAATTCAGATAAAGATTCGCGTGAAATTTATTTTTTGAGTTGAATAATTTTTATTCGGATTGCATCCAGAAATCTTGTTTATTACTTTATATCTTTCCGATTACTATCGTCCAAGGACGGACCTTCCAATTTGTAATTAATCCGTTCAGAACATAAGGGTCATTTTTTGCAAACTCCTCAGCCGCTGCCGGACTATCTCCTTTGAAAATAAGCACGGCTTCGTCTGCGGGATCGGCAAGCGCACCGGCTAATACCAATTCTCCCCTTTCGAATGATGCGGTTGCATGTGCAAGATGCAATTCACGGAAAGGCTGCCGCCTTTCGATATAATTTTCTACTGTTTTATAAAATAGGATGTAGTACATATATTAAATCCATTTTTCCTGAAGTTTTATCATAGCAACTGAATCATCAAATTTCTAATATGTTTTTACTCTTCCATCTTCTCTGCAATGATGTACAATTTAACGAGATCGACTTTGGTTTTGTCCGAGCGGAGAACCATTATTTTAAAATGATTGATATCTAATTCATCGCCGCGTTGCGGAATTTTACCCAGGTTTGTAGTGATATATCCGCCAATCGTTTCGTAATCGCCTTCCGGGATGTTCAGTTCATATTCCGAATTCAGATAGTCGATTTCGATTTTACCGCTTAGGATGTAAGTGAATTTATCTACCTGTTTGCAGATGTTTTCTTCAACATCAAATTCATCCTGAATTTCGCCGAACATTTCTTCAATGATATCCTCAATTGTAATCATACCCGCGGTTCCGCCGAATTCATCAACTACTATCGCGATGGAAATTCTTTTCTCTAACAGTTCATTCAGCATATCGAGACTCTTCTTTGTCTCCGGTACAAAAATACATTCGCGTAAAATTGAATTCAGGTTATCCGGCTTTTTGAACATGTCGCGCGCATAAACAATACCTTTAATGTTATCAAGACTTTCCTCGTAAACCGGCAGCTTAGAGTAATTCGTCTCGATCAATACTTTCATAACCTCATCAATAGTCGAATTTATCTCCACACCGGCAATCGCGGTTCGAGGCGTCATAGCCTCATACACTTTCTGATCGCCGAGATCAATAATATTACTAATCACTTCGGAATCATCTTCGGCTATATGCCCGGCTTCCGAACCTTCTTCAATTAAAACCTGGATATCCTCCCTATCAAAAAGGTGCGAAATGGTCTCGGTACTCTTTCTATCCGTGTTGGAAATTAAATGCGAGAAAGAGGATGTAATTTTAACAACCGGGTAAAGTATGAATGAAAATATCCTGATTGGAATGGAAGATACGGAAAATGTAAAATCTGCAAACTCGCGGGCTAAATATTTGGGTATTAACTCGCCGAATAGTAATAATAAAGTGGATGAAATAATTAAAATCGTCACATCGCCGTATTGGAAGAATTTTATTAGGAACATTGTAAAAATTGAAGCAAAGGAAATGTTCACAATGTTATTTAAGATTAAAATCGTAGAAAAGAAATTATGCGGTTCTTTGATAAAATACATTGCGTTCCTTGCGCTAATATTGTTTTTCCTTGCCCGCAATTCGATTTTTATTTTGTTTGAAACAACGAACGCCATTTCGGAAGCTGAAAAAAATGCGCTTAAAAAAAGTAAAGCGATAAGTGCTACAATCTCATTAACCATAATTATTAGTAAGTCTTTTCTATAGTAATAGAATTTATGAAATATTTATAAAATTTATTCGTCTGCACAAACACCAATTCGATATCAATCGGCTTATCGATCTCAATATTATCAACTTGTTCCAAGCCTTCACCCGGTTCCGAAAAATAAATAATCTTACTGTTTCTGCCGTCGAAAGAACCGGTTGGATCATTTGGAATAAAATTATAACATTCTTCATCATGTTGAGTAATTCTAATACGGGAAAGAGCAAAACTACCGGGATCCGGCAGATTTAATATTTCGACCTCCCCCCGTAAATATATTTTATTCCCGGAGTTCGGCATCAAGTCTATCCAACAGTTTAACTTATTTATTATAAGTTTTCCTTCAAGAAATTTTATCTCCGTTGAATCTACTTGTTTGAGTTCGCTTTCCGAAGATTCTTTTACCGGTGAACAAGCGGCTGCAAAAAACATCACCGTAATTACTGCCGCAATTTTCATCAATGGATTAAAAAGTATTCTGCTCATAAAAAATAAATAATCCCGATTATTGATAAGATATAAAACAGAATATTCAACATCATGGGAATATCTGTAAAAAGAATTTCTATTGTGTTCTCTCCTTTCTCTTTTGAATAGGCGAGGAACATGTATCTGAATATTCCGAAAATAACAAATATTGTAGTATATACAATATTCTCAGTGTGAAAATATTGAACGGTTCGCTCTGCAACTGAATATAACGCGTAACAAATTATTACACCCGCAGCAGATATTGACGAAATATGATTGGCAAAATCGATTGAATAATCCGAAAGAACTTTGCGTGTATTGTTCTCAATAATCGATAAAACAAGTTCGGAACGTCTCTTCATTGCAGCTAAAAACAATGAGATAAACAAAGTAGTTAGCACTAACCATTTCGAGATATAAACATTAATAACAAAAGCGCCGCCCATTACCCGCAACATGAATCCGGCGGCAATGCAAATAATATCTAATACAACAACTTTCCGTAAAATTGTAGTATAAAATGCGTTGATTATAATGTAAGCAAATAGAACAACAATAAATTTGTAATTGAACAAGAACACTGAGGCAACTAATAGAGCGAAAAGAATTACAATTATAATCACCGCGTTCGTTTTTGAAATTTTACCGCTCGCAATTGGTCTGAATCTCTTCTTCGGATGCATCTTATCTTCTTTTTCATCTCGCAGATCGTTAAAAACATAAACCATGCTGGACGCAATGCTGAATGAGATAAATGCTAATATCACTTCACCGGAGTAATTAATATTGAATAACTGTTTTGAGAAAAGAACCGGAACAAATACAAATAGATTTTTAATCCAGTGCGATACGCGGAGTAATTTCAAAAATTCTTTGATCATTAAAAAACCACTGTTTCTTCGTAAATACCAAAATGTTTTTTTAATTCGGATACCATCTCACCGAGCGTTACATAATTTTCAGCAGCTTTAATAAACACGGGCATTAAATTACTTCCGTTTACTGCCGCATCGCTTATCCCGGCAAGACATTTTTGCACTGCTTCCAGATTTCGACTCTGACGCAAATCTGCCAATCTTTGCTTCTGTATTTTTTCAACATCGGGACTTATTTGTAAAATAGGAATATCAATTTTTTCATTCTCTTCAACAAATTCATTAATACCGACTATTATCTTCTCCTTTTTCTCTAATTCAAGCTGATAGCGGTAAGCGGAATCGGCAATCTCTTTTTGAAAATATCCTGATTCAATTGCATTTATAACTCCGCCGAGCGAATCAATTTCATCAAAAATTTTATTCGCTCCTTCTTCCATTTTATTAGTGAGGGATTCAACATAATAACTCCCGCCAAGCGGATCAACAGTGTTAATTATCCCGGTTTCGAAGGCAATAAGTTGTTGTGTTCGTAAAGCAATTTTAACTGCCTTTTCACTTGGCAATGCGAGAGTTTCATCCATCGAATTTGTGTGAAGTGACTGCGTTCCGCCCAGCACTGCTGCTAATGCTTGAAGAGCCGTTCGTATAATATTATTCTCCGGCTGCTGCGCCGTTAATGTGCATCCGGCAGTTTGGGAATGAAACCGCAGCCACCATGAGCGTGGATTTTTCGCTTTATATTTATCTTTCATTCTTCGGGCAAATATTCTTCGAGCTGCCCTGTACTTTGCAATCTCTTCAAAAAAATCGAGATGGGAATTGAAGAAGTATGAAATTCTCGGTGCAAAACTATCGATGTCCATTCCTCTTTCAAGGCAAGCCTCTATATAAGCAAAACCATCTGCAAGCGTATATGCTAATTCCTGCACGGCAGTCGAACCCGCTTCGCGTATATGATAGCCGCTGACAGACACGGGATTCCACTGCGGAACTTCATTCGTAGTATATTCAATCATATCAGTAATAATCCGCATCGAAGGCCGTGGAGGAAAAATGTATTCTTTCTGTGCAATGTATTCTTTCAAAATATCATTTTGTAATGTTCCGCGAAGTTGATCAAAGCCAACACCTTGCTTGCGGGCAACTGCAAGGTAAAACGCAAATATCATTGCCGCCGGTGAATTGATTGTCATTGATGTAGAAACTTTATCGAGTGGAATTCCATTAAACAAAATTTCCATATCTTGAAGCGATGATACAGTAACTCCGCAAATACCCACTTCACCCCGGCTGAAATCATCGTCGGAATCGTATCCCATAAGAGTAGGTAAATCGAACGCTACGGAAAGCCCTGTCTGACCGTGCTCAAGTAAATATTTGAATCTTGCGTTCGTATCCTCCGGCGATCCGAATCCGGCAAATTGCCGCATTGTCCAAACTTTTCCTCGATAACCGTTTGAATGAACTCCACGAGTGTATGGATACTCGCCGGGGAATCCAATATCATCAATGTAATTTATATTCTCCACATCATCGGGTGAATACAGTCCATTTACTTTTTCACCGGAAATTGAAGTAAACTTCATCCCGGTAGTCGAAGCGCTGTTGAATTTATCTTCGAACTGTTTTTTTGCTGCGATATATTTTTGATCCAACATATTTTGCCTTTCAAGAATTTGATTTCTCTTTAGCTAATATTAGCCTAATTAAAATAAGCTTACTACTCTGCCCGAAATTACACAAAGTATCAAGTTCTTCCAAAACGTTTATCAAACTCATCCAGCGGAATTTTGATAATTATCGGTCTGCCATGCGGACAAACATATGGCATCGAAGTGGCAAACAACTGATCCACAAGCTGCCGCATTTCAGTTTCATTAAGTCTGTCACCCGCTTTAATAGCAGCCTTGCACGAATACGATTTTGCAAGGTTATCTCTAATATCAAGATTTTTTTGTCGCTCGTTCTCTTTATATTCATCGAGGATTTCTTTTACTGTCTCAACTTCATTTCCTAATTTAATATCCGACGGTACGCCGTCGATAACAATTGTGTTTTTCCCAAAGAACTTTATTTCAAATCCAAGCTTGATAAGAAAAGGTTCGAGCTCCTTCAACAATTCATAATCCGCCGCATCGACTTTTACGGTTTGGGAAAAAAGTAATTGCTGAGCGAAAGGCATGTTTGCCGAGAAAGAACGAATAGCTTTCTCATACAAAATTCTTTCATGAGCTACATGCTGATCAATTACCATCAGTCCGCTTTTTATTTGAGCTAAAATATATTTATTGTGCAGGGCTACAATAAATGTCGGTCTATCAGTTTGATGCGGAAAAACATCTACTGAAGAAGCTACTTCATGTCTGCGTTCACCTTCATTTCCAAAGGGATGCTCTGTTACTGCTTCATTTTGAGATTCTTTTATTTCCTTATTAATCGAACTGAATAATTTTTCAATTTCATCGTCGGTAAAGATTCCGCCTTTGGCAATCGGTTTGCCGGTACCAATATTAAATATCGGGCGGTCGTCGAAATTATCTCTTTCTGTTCGTCCCGAACTTGTTAAAGTTAATCTACTTTCATTTTCATCTCTAAAATATACAGTAGGACTTAAATCAAAACTCCCAAGACTCTTTTTAATCACCGCCTGTACGAATGAATAAATTCCTTTTTCATCGTCGAATTTAATTTCAAGTTTAGCGGGATGCACATTCACATCAACTTTTTTGGGATCGATTTCCATGAACAAAACAAAAAACGGGTAGTCACCTTTTTCAAGCAGATTCTCGTATGAACTAAATACAGCATGATTTATTATTTTGCTACCCACATACCTTCCGTTGATAAATAAATATTGCTCTCCCCTGCTCTTCTTCAGATACATTGGTTTGGCAATATAGCCGGAGAGTGAAATATATTCGGTCGGTTCATTAACTTCGATTACTACATCGAGAATATTATCCGCGAAAACTGATTTCACCCGGTCTTGAGTTGAGCCTGATGGATAATCGAGAATCAAATCTTCGTCATTGTACAATTTGAACGACGATGCCGGATGACTGAGCGCTATTCTTTTAAACCAATCAATAAGATGTTTTAATTCAGTTGCATTGCTCTTAAGGAAATTTCTACGAGCAGGAGTGTTGTAAAATAAATTTTTAACCGCAATTGATGTACCTGCCGGGAATGAACCTTTTTCTTTGATTACGTTTGAATTCTCATCAACGCGAACCGAAGTACCGATTTCGTCATCACGTCTTTGAGTTTTCAGTTCAAGGATGGCTACCGAAGCAATTGAACTGAGGGCTTCCCCGCGGAAGCCAAAAGTCAAAATATTTTCAAGATCCTCAAACTCCTCAATCTTACTTGTTGCGTGCCGCTGAAGACACAGCACAGCATCTTCTTCGGACATTCCTGAACCATCATCGACAATGTGAATGAGTGTTTTGCCGGCTTGTTTGATATATACTTCAATATTTTTAGCCTCAGCATCGAGCGAATTTTCAAGTAATTCTTTAACTACCGATGCAGGACGTTCAACAACTTCGCCTGCGGCAATTTTATTTGAAATGTTATCGGGTAATATTTTTATTTTGTCTGGCATCTGCTTCGGGTACGGCTTTCAAATTTTGGATGGAAATTTAATAAAATATTGTGCTTTTATCTGCGAAAGTAATGGTGTAATTCGAATTCTTCGTTTTTCTCTTTTTCTCTCAATTCCCATATATTCTTGTCTATTATCGGGAAAAAAGTATCACCCTCATACTTTATTGGAATATGAGATACTATCAGTTCATCTGCGTCTTTGATTGCTTCTTTGTAAACTTGTCCCCCGCCAATAATAAATGCTTTTGTAAACATTAGACTTTTACAATAGTTATATGCCACTTCAAGCGAGTCAACAAATTCAACTTCCTCAAATTGCTCAAAAAGGCCGGGATTTTTTGCGAGAACAATATTAATTCTACCACGTAGCGGTTTTGCCATCGCCTCAAATGTTTTTCTACCCATTATCACCGGAAATCCAATAGTAGTTTTTTTAAAATGTTCCAATTCACCCGGTATATGCCAGGGCACTTTCCCATTTGAACCAATGACATTGTTCTTCGATACCGCCGCAATAATTATTTTTTTCAGTACGTTAATAAAACTACTCCTTGAGTAAAATATAGATGTAAGGTTTCGTTCCTGCCTTCAAATTAATTGTAGTTGTTGTATCGGAATAGCCTGCTAATTTCAATGTTAACGCATACAAACCGGGTTCCAAATCGACTAAGCTATCCGGTGTTTCCTTTCCTGTACTAATAGTAGATAGATAAATTTTTGCTCCCATGGGATCGGAATCAACATATATCGTTGATCTGTTTTTCTTTTCAGGATAAATTATAACATCCTCCCGGCATGATGACAAAACAAAAAATAGAAGTAAAAGAAAAATAATTCCTAGGATTTTCATTCTATCACCGATAATTAAATAGTCCAACTAAAATATGTTATTATTATCGGAAATTGGCAACGTTAAATTTTATACCCATGGGAATTGTATATTCATCTTCATCAATTTATCTTCGAATTCCAACCGTTCAACATTTTGTTTAAGTGTGCCATCATCGCGTTTTTCAAGCCATTCAAAACTTTCGGCTGCCGCCAGGGCTTCCTGTTTCTTACCCGCGAATAATAAGTTTAGCACATCCAACTCTAATCTGGAAAAAGAAATGGAATTTATTCTGTAATCTTCGAATGCCTCCCAAACAATAGGCACCCATCTTTTCACAATTTCGTTATAAATCGTCGATGAGAAATTTCTAATTTCGAGCTGTGCGTGCGTATCCATTCGAAGCTCAAGGAAGTGGAGAAGATTATGCAGATCAATTTTCCAATAGGCTTCTGTATATGTTGAGAGTGGTAAATCTTTTCTTGCTTGTTCACGGGCAACTCCCATTTCAATCCGTTTATTATAGATATTGCGGGCAAGATCCTGAAATTTTTTTTCTTCCTCGGTCAGTTCAAGTCCGGATTTATATTCGATGAATCCTTCGCTGCCTTGCATATTTGAATTAGATTGTATTCTCCATTCACCCGGAGCTGTAGTTTGTGCGGCATCAATCGCAATTGAATACCTTGTAGAATACTCATTAACATTTGCAGTACGATGTCTTATCCACTGTCGCCAGCAATCCATTGGAACGCGGATGTGCAGTTTAATCTCACACATCTCGAATGGAGTTGTATGCCGATGTCTCAGTAAATAGCGGATAAGTCCCCTATCCTGTCGTACTTTTTTAGTGCCGCTTCCGTAAGAAACTCGTGCTGCCTGCACAATCGATTGATCGGAGCCCATATAATCAACAACGCGCACAAAACCATCATCCAATAATTTGAATGGTTTACCTAAAATTTCATCAAGCGCCTCAACCCGCACGGAATCAAGTTTCTCGAAAGTTTTTTCGTCCATCTATTTTTCCTTTATTATTTTTTCTGAAAACAAAATGATGCAGTCTTCTCCGAAAATCATTTGGAGAAAATTACATCGAAATATTTTTAAATTCTTTTATCAACTCATGTTTAGTCTGGAGTAGATCCTGCGAAATAACCTTTACTTCTCCAATTGCCGGCATAAAATTCGTATCGCCATTCCAGCGGGGAACAATATGAAAATGAATGTGTGCATCGATACCGGCGCCGGCAGATTTACCTAAATTTGCACCCATATTATAACCATGAGGTCTCATTGTTTTATCCAACACTTCCATGGATCTGCCAAGCAATTTCATAACTTCAAGATTTTCCTCGTCGGTAAGTTCATAAAAATTGGATAAATGCCTGAATGGTACAATCAATAAATGTCCACTGTTGTATGGATAAAGATTAAGCACTATAAAACAATTTTCGTTTTTATAAACAACCAAATTATTGTCATCGTTTACTTCAATCGTTTCAATCCCGCAGAAAATACATTCCTCATCTCCCTTTTTGTCTTTGAAGGATTGAATGTACTGCGATCTCCACGGCGACCACATTTTTTCCATGTTATCCTCGTACTAATTTACTTTAGTCAAACGCTATAAATTATAGCAGAAAATCTTTCCCGTATATACAAAAAAGGCGGAAGCAAAATTCTTCCGCCCGATAACAAGAAATAAAAATATTATTCTTCTTCTTTAGATTTTTTATGCTCTTCAATAATCTTTGCTTCCACTTCCTTCGGTACTTCCTCATAATGCGAGAATTTCTGACAGTGTGTTCCGCGTCCTGAGGTTAAGCTGCGCAAATGAGTTGAATATTTGTATAATTCAGCCAAAGGACTTTTGGCTTTAATAATTTGGAAGGAACCTTCCGATTCCATTCCTAGAATTTTTCCGCGCTTGCTCGATGCGTCGCCCATTACGTCGCCCATGAATTCCTCAGGGACTTTCACGGTTACGTCATAAATCGGTTCAAGGATTACTGGCTTAGCTTCAAGAAATCCTTTTTTAAATGCTTGCGAACCGGCAATTTTAAAAGAAACTTCATCCGAGTCAACAGAATGGTATGAACCGTCGAACAAAGTAACTTTCACATCAATTACTTTACTTCCGGTTAATACTCCTTTTACTAATACTTCGTTAATACCTTTTTCAACAGCCGGTACAAATCTACCGGGAACAACTCCGCCAACAATTGCATCAACAAACTCAAAGCCCGTACCTCGCGGTAAAGGTTCCAATTTCAAATAAACGTGACCGAATTGTCCGCGACCGCCGGATTGTTTTTTATGTTTGTATTCAATCTCTTCGCACATGCCTTTAATTGTTTCGCGGTAAGGAATTCTTGGTTCAACCAAATCAACTTCAACGCCGTATCTGTCTTTCAATAATTTAACAGCGAGGGATAATTGCAATTCACCCTGTCCGGAAATAATTGTCTGGCTTAATTCAGGATCAAAATGAACTGAAAGTGTGGGATCTTCTTCATGCGCTATATGAAGACCGGATGAAATTTTGTCTTCATCGCCCTTCGCTTTCGGTTGAATA
Source organism: bacterium (assembly GCA_043808235.1). GTDB lineage: Bacteria > Bacteroidota > Ignavibacteria > Ignavibacteriales > Melioribacteraceae > JAZDFC01. The sequence goes on along the minus strand of JAZDFC010000070.1, from coordinate 84,564 downwards.
GCTTGATGAATAACCGGTTCCGGAAATTCAATAGGATCGATTACAATTGATAAATTCTTTGAGCAAAGAGTGTTGCCTGTATGAGTATCTTTTAATTTCACAACCGCGCCAAAATCACCCGCCGACAGTTTAGACACTTCCTTTCTCGTTTTTCCATTCATTACGAATATTTGACCGAGTCTTTCAATTTTATCTCTTGAAGTGTTTTGTAAATCCATGCCTGCAGAAAGCGATCCGGAGAAAACTTTGAAGATGGATAATTCACCAACATGTGGTTCACTCAAAGATTTGAAAACGAACATTGCCGGTTCGCCATTGATATCACATTTAACTTCAACTTTTTGATCTTTGTCTTTTAATGTGGCTTTTGCAGGTTTGCCTTCGGCAGGATTTGGGAAATATGCTGAAACGAAATCGAGGAAATTATTTATTCCCACAGCCCTTGAAGCCGATACTGCAAACGCAGGAATAAATGCACCTTTGATTATAGCTTTTTTCAATCCGTTCTTTACTTCGTCATCTGAAAGTGTTCCTTCTTCAAAGAATTTGTTTATTAATTCTTCATCGGACTCCGCAACTTTTTCAATTAACTCTTCTCTCAATTTATCGGCTTGAGCTTTTACTTCAGTAGGAATATCTAACTCTTCAACTTTCTTCGAACTGGCAGCGCCGTATTTGTAAGCTTTCATCTTTACCAAATCAACAATAGTCTCAACATTTAGTCCTTCTTTTACAGGAAATGTCACAACAGTAATATCGTTGGATAATTTGCTTTTTGCTTGTTGGATTGTTTCGGAGAAATGGGAATGTTCGTTGTCAATTTTATTAATAATAACCGCAGTAGGAAGATTATTTTTTTTAACTAATCCCCAAGTTACTTCAGTACCTACTTCAACTCCTTCCGCACTTTTTATTACAGATACAACCGTATCAACAACATGCAGTGAGCCAATTACCTGCCCCAAAAAATCGGAGTAACCCGGCGTATCAATAAAATTTATTTTTGTATTTCCCCATTCAAGATGAAGCGGTGCAGCCATTAATGAAATCTTTCTTTCAATTTCATTGCTATTATAATCGGAGACAGTATTTCCCTCATCGATTTTACCAATTCTATTTATTTCACCTGCGGTAAACAGCATAAGTTCGGAGAGTGAGGTTTTACCGCTACCTCCGTGCCCAATGAAGGCGATGTTACGAATTTGCTCGTGAGTATATTCTTTCAAATTTCCTCCGGATAAGTTACCCTATCGATAGTTATTCTTTGAATTTGCGAACAAAAGCCAAGGTCCCTTTTGAAATAGCCCGCAAATTCCTTACGAGATTGATTATCGGGTTGCCTGAACTTTCGGTAGCGCTGTATTTTATTTTTAAAAACTTTTCTTTATATCTGTCAACGACAGAAATAATATCGCCGACTTTTGATTCCACATCTGAGGTTACACGATTAAGATTTCTAGTAGTCTCGTTTAAATTTTCCAATACAGGTAATGTTTTTTCGGATAGGGTATGGATATCCTGACGAATTAAATCGAGCGTTTCGTTTAATTTTATTAATGACTTAATAAGATAAACGCATAGCGCCGATGCTGCAATTATCAGAATCGCAAGTAGTATTTCAATTACTGTCATTGATTTTAAACTTCCTTTTCGGATTTGGCCGCTTTATATGTTTCGATACCGGCTTTAATTGCACTTTTTAATTTCTCGCCTTCTTTTACAATTGTTTCTTTACCATCTTCAACGTAATGCCCGGTTTTTTCCTTTGCATCATGTAATATTTTTTCAGCTTCTTTAAGGAGAGAATCCACTTTTACTTTTGCATCTTCAATTAATTTTTCGGATTTTTTTTTGCCGTCGTTAATTAATGACTGTGCTTTCTCTTTTGCATTTTCTAAATTACGTTCGGCAGCATCAAGAAATTCATCGGACTTAACGCGAATATCCTGACGGAATTCTTTGCCGGATTTAGGAGCGTATAAAAGAGCTACTACTGCACCAACAATACCACCGGTTAAAAACCCGATTAACAAACCTTTTCCAAGTTTTGAATCATCAGACATAGTAAACCTCCCTATAATAATTTGAAAAATTGTGACGAAAATTACTAATCGACCTAACTAATATCAAGGATATTGGCATCGCCGAATATCTAAAATCATCACATGTTTTTAACAATCTCCCGTGCATATTCCGAGCATTTTACTTCTTTCGCGCCTTTCATCTGACGCGCTAAATCATAAGTTACTACTTTCGATTTGATAGTTCTGCTCAAGGCTTTTTCAATTAAATCAGCAGCTTTTTTCCAGCCCATATATTCGAGCATCATTATTCCCGAAAGAATTACAGAACCCGGATTAACTTTATCCTGCCCTGCATATTTAGGAGCTGTTCCATGGGTTGCTTCGAATAATCCTACATGATAACTCATGTTAGCGCCGGGCGCCATGCCAAGTCCGCCGACTTGAGCTGCACATGCATCGGATAAATAGTCACCGTTTAGGTTAGGAGTAGCAACAACATCATATTCACCGGGACGTAATAAAATCTGCTGGAACATGCTGTCTGCAATTCTATCTTTAATTAATATTTTTCCTTCGGGCATTTTGCCGTCAAATTTTTTCCACAATTCATCTTCGGTTATTGTTACATCCGGAAAATATTTCTTTGCCGTCTCGTATCCCCAATCTCTAAACGCTCCCTCAGTAAATTTCATGATGTTGCCTTTATGAACAAGCGTAACACTTTTCCGATCATTTTCGATCGCATATTCAATCGCCTTTTTAACCAATCTTTCCGAACCGAATTTACTTATCGGTTTTATGCCAACTCCAGAGCCGCTTCTGATTTTAGTGGGATAGATGCTGTTAATATAATCTATCACTTCATTGGCTTTTTTCGTATCAGCTTTAAATTCGATACCTGCATAAACATCTTCGGTATTTTCTCTATAGATAACCACATCTAAATCCTGCGGTCGTTTTACGGGACTTGGAGTTGGAGGATAATATTTTACCGGGCGCACGCATGCAAACAAATCCAATTTTTGACGAAGAGTTACGTTCAAACTTCTTATTCCCCCGCCAACCGGAGTTGTGAGTGGTCCCTTAATCGAAACAATAAATTCGGAAATTGCATCAATAGTTTCTTTAGGAAGCCAGTTATCGTTACCGTAAATTTTAACGGCTTTTTCACCGGCGTAAATTTCCATCCATTCAATTTTCTTTTTCCCTTTGTATGCCTTTTCAACAGCTGCATCGAAAACCACTTTTGATGCATACCAAATATCCGGACCGGTACCATCGCCTTCAATAAAAGGAATTATCGGGTTATCCGGTACGACAATTTTATCGTCTTTAATTGTTATTTTTTGCCCGTTAGCGGGGATACTGATTTTTTTATAATGAGCCATCTTATACTCCTTATTTATTCGAATTTTACTTTACCAATAGTCTTTTGATACAGCATCACAGTTACAGCTCCTACCAAAACTGCAAACCATAGAGTAACAACCCTAATAATGAAAGTTGAAGCAACAGCAATTTCGAGTGAAACTCCGCGCTGGGTTAAGAGAAACGTAAGCGAACCATCAGTTACACCCAGTCCGCCGGGCAACATTGTAAGCGATCCGACGATGGTAGCGAAAGCATAAATGAACGTCGGTAAAAGAACCGAATCTGCAACGTTAAAATTAAACAGAATTAGATAAAAACCAAAACATTCAAAAAACCACGATACGAGACTGACCAAAATCATGTAAAACAAAGGGCGCGGTCGCAGCATCTGGTATGAACTTTCATAAGCATCATGAACTTTTTTAATATGTTTTTTTACGAATCCAATTTTGCCGAACATATCAATTACTGCAAAAGACATTTTTTTACTGCTAATAAGCATAACAATTAAAATGAAAAAGACCGATGACCCAATGATAATCGGTCTGCCGTAATCAAAAACATACGAACCCATCAATGCAAGTAAAAGTAAGGATAAAAAATCAGTCAATCGTTCAACAACTATAATTGGCGCCGTTCTGGAAATCGGTTCATTGGTAATCTTTTTAACGAGATATGATTTTAATAGCTCACCCATCTTACCCGGTGTTACACTCATTACCAAACCGGACATAAATATATTGAATGAGTCTCTACGTGAAAGTTTTATATTCAGGAGATGGATATAATAATCCCACTTTAAAAATCTAACAGAGTAATTCAAATAAGACAGTAATAAAAGAACAGGAAGATACAACCAGTTAAAATTTGCAAATGACTTAATTACGGAATCATAATCTGCATAAAAACTAAGGGCGAGATAAATAATTGCAGCAACTGTAAGCGAGATAAAAATATGCTTTTTAACTTTTTCCATAAATCAAATAACTTTTAAAAGAGCGGAATAAAATTTTGATAACGGCAAGCCCACTACATTATAATAACATCCATTTATTTTACCAACGAAAACTGCACCGAAATCATCCTGAATTCCGTAAGCGCCGGCTTTATCCATCGGGCTTCCCGTTGCAATATAATCCGTAATTTCCTTCACGGACAATTCCCTAAAAGTTACCGCGCTCTTTTCGAAATCCACAATTCTTAATTTTGTTATTGTATTATAAATAGCAAATCCAGTATAAACATGATGAGTTCTGCCGCTTAATTTTTCAAGTATCGTGGTGGCATCTTTTTTATTTTTTGGTTTCCCTATTATCTCACCATCAAGAACAACAATCGTGTCAGCGGTAATCACAATACCTTTTTTAATTTCCTTTAATGCTTCCTCCAATTTATGAACTGCAAGTCGCTTAACAGTCTGGATTGGATGTTCTCCATCCAAAATCTCTTCGTGGAGATCGACTTGGAGTGACTTAAAATTTATTCCGATTTGTTTAAGTAGTTTTTTCCGTCTGGGTGATTTTGAGGCAAGATATATCGGTAAACCGGATTTGAGCATAATGATTTTAAAATAGTGTTAAGAAAAAAGAGTGCGAAAAATAATGGTAAGTAATTCGAAGTGCAAATTATCTGAATAGAGCTTTTATGCTTCCCCAGGTTCTTTTAATACCGCTTACATTTGCGTGGGCAACCGGAATTTCGGCAGAGAAGGAATTGCTGTTATCTTTATCAACAATTTTTAACCTGTAAATATAAACAGCGTCATTAGTACGGAAAACTTCATCGTCAACATATTCATAGGAACTGTAACTGCCCTTGGCCTGCACGGCATCAACATCAATAAAATTTCCTTTAGCTGTTTTTCGTTGGATTATAAAATTTTTAAGGTTGGTTTCTTCGGTGGTTTTCCATTTTATAAGAATATTATCGCTATTGCTTTCGGCGGTGAAATCAAACACCAACGCTCCACCGAATATGGTAGCTGTTAATATTAAAAATAAGCCGAATAATTTTAGTGTTTTCATAATCACGGGAGTAAATATATTTCTTCCATTTCTATTAATCAAGCACCAATTTTTAAAATTTTTCCATGTGTTTTTCTATCATATGTTCCTCAAAACCATCCCAAAAACACCAATTCCATTATTTCTTCTCTCTTATATGCTTGTCCAAATAAATTCTTCCATCTCCTTTAACATTGTTTTTGCATTCTCTTTTCCAAATTAGCCGAATATATACAATCCCTTTCGAATACGGATAATGTCTCCGTGTTTAAGCAAATTGATTATAACATCGCGCAGTTTGCTGTAATCACCTAATAGATCAAGAACCTTTGTGTGGGTAAATATTTCTTGATTTATCTTTGCTCGTAATTGCTGAATAGTTCTCATAATTTGCAGTGATTGTCCATTATTTTTGGACATACGCTGCGAAACTAACGAGAGGTTGTGTGATTATCAATTTTAAACTCATGAGAAAAAACCCAACTTTTCAGTGGAAAACCCACCCGAAAAAAGCTGTATTTTTCAAAGATGATTTAAAGACCCGTCTGCCAAAAGGCATGCAAGGATTAACGATTTAGGAATTTTGATTTTTTTCATAGCAGGCAATATCAGCCATCAACCAATTTTTTTAGCTAGCTCTCCGGTTTTATAATTTCTGGTTGTCGTTTCATCTCAAAATTGCCGAGCAGCCGTATCAAAAACGTAAGCACAAATCCAAATAAGGATTTAACCGTCCTATCCAATCGTAACGCTAAGGAAAATTATTCAATAAGGATCATTGGAGAAGCCACTTCCAAACAGGTTTAATAATAATTTTTTTATCCTCAATTATCATTTCATTTTCCTGGTCGGAAGTAAGAATCAAACCGGAATTCATTTTGAAATATTTTATCGCCTCAAGTAATCCTTTTAATTCTCTCTTTTCGTTTTCCTTTGTCAGCTCCCAGCATACTTGAATTACCTGCTTAATTTCTTTGCCGGATTGCACGATAAAATCACATTCGGCATTTAAGACACTAAAATAAAAAATTGTGTCTGTTCTATTAAGTTTGTTAAAGACCAGATTTTCAAGCAGCCATCCTTTGTCTTTATTCAATTTAGTTGAAATTCTCTGAATAAATCCGTTATCAATAACATATAATTTTTTTTCGTTAGCTATTTGCTTTTTTAGGCTGTATTCAAATTTATTAACTAATGAGACAAAATAAGTTTCAGTTAGAAAATGCAAATAATTCTTTACTGTATTTACGCTTCCTAATCCGACTATCTTTTTTACTCTTGTGAAGCTGAATCTATTACCAAAATTCGTTATCAAATATTGGTATAGCTCCCTCATCTCAAATAGATTTACTATTCCGTATCGCACAGCAATATCTTTAATTACGATATCCTCATAAATTCTTCGTAAAATTTCCGGTTCTTTAAATTGTAAAAATTCCGGCATTCCGCCATTGGTAAGGTATTCATCAAATAATTTCTTTACTATGGCTTTAGATTCTGTTTTATAAAACATTTCATTATTAATGGTAACATTATTAAATAACAGATATTCGTAAAAAGTAAACGGAGGAATGAGTAAATCAACATGTCTGCCGGTTAATTTTGTACCTATTTCTTTGCTTAACAAATTGGCATTCGAACCGGTTATATAAAACTTAAAACCTGCGTCGTAAAATCTTCTTATAAAATTTTCAAATGCCGGGATATTCTGAATTTCATCAAGAAAAAACGTCTTTTGTTCTCCGTACAGTTCAACGAGAGTTTCGTATATTTCATTGAAATTTTCCGCTTTGAAATTAAATAAGCGTTCGTCTTCAAAACTAACGTAATAGAAATCGCTATCGGAATAATACTTGCTAATAATCTGCCGTAGAAAAGTGGATTTCCCCACCCTTCTCAAACCGGTAATTACAATAACATGAGGTATTTTCTTGTATTCGGGAATACTCAGGATTTGTTCTCGTTCAATTCCGTAAGGCTTTTTAAGTAAAGCCTCTTTCTGCTCAATAAGTATCTGTTTTAATTGCTCTTTAGCTAACATTATAAATATTGTTCATTATCAATGAACGAATATATGAATTATTGTTCATCCGTGCAAATCGATTTTGCTGGGAATATCCATTTTATCCTTTTGGGTAATTTCTTGTATCTCTGAATTGAATGTGCAAAATCACCCACTTTTCGAGTGGAAGTCTCACTAACAAAAATTTGGGTTTTTCACTTTTTCTTGGCAGCTGCCATGATACCGCCATGACAGATGCAAATAGTACAATTATAAAATGATTTATTACTGTCAAAAAATTTGGGTTTCATAAAAATGATTTAAGAACCCGTCTTTCGCCGGGCAAGTACAGGTTATCGATTTAGGATTTTTGATCCCATGAAATATAAATACATTTCACGGGACAGGTTATCGATTTAGAATTTTTGATTTTTTCGTAAGTCTCAGATCAAATATCGTTAATCGGAAATCGTAAATCCTTTCTTGGCAGTCATGGTCCTACCAGGACAGAACTACAACTGTATAGTACAGTGACCCCGATGAAGCGGGGCAAAAAATGACTGCCGAAGAAAGTTGGGTTTTTCAAAGCTTATAAAACGTAGTGATTCTCGCTTTACCGATACGCTTCTTTTCTATTTTTAATTTTATAGATGCGGATGACTTTTTCTTTTTCAAGAATTTCATAAATTATTCTTTGATTACCGATCCTTATTCGCCAATAATTGCCCGGACTTCTTATTTTTTGCAACCGGTTGGATAAGGATTAGAGGAGAGATTTTTTATTTTACTCGAAATGTTATTAAAATTTTCAGATGAAAGTTTACGTAAATCCTTTTCAGCCGAACGTTCAATAAATAATTCATACATTCGGATTATATTCCGATAAAAATTCACCACATTTTCGGAATGATAAATTTTTCTTTTTTATCTGGTTGATATACTCCAGATCCTCAATATCATCAAGCCTTTCAAGCATATTCTTGTATCTATCGATATCTAATATTATGGAAACAGGTTTATCATTACGGTAAATAATCTCCGTTTCTTTTATTTTTTGTTTTTTGCTTCTTGTTTGCATAATTCTTCGTACTTTTTCTTTTCTCTAATTTCCATGTAAAAGTTATATAAAGCGTCTCTCATTTTCAAGCAGTGATATATACTCACAATAAATTGGTTAACGGATTTTTGATACTGCCTATTTTTATTCAACTTGATTCAGCAAGTTCTCTTGTTGAATAATTTCCTTCTGTTTGTTCATTTTAAAATTGCTCAATAGCCGTATCAAAAACATCAGCAGAAACCCGATTGAGGATAATAATATGTCTCCGATGTCGACCATAAATAGGTAATCAATTTCAATAGTAAAGACAAATAACTTTGTTAACAACAAAATTGTGAAAAAAATACTGAACCCATATAATCTGCCAAGCAGCGGATCGAGAATAAATTTTTTGAGCATTGCTGCCTCTTGAAAATTTTTGACTATGAATGAGAAAAAACCCAACTTTTCGAGCGCGAGTCTTACCAACTAAAAGTTGGGTTTTCCACGTTGTCCAAATTCTTGATTTGCGGAAATTCATAAAAAATATTCTCCGGGAAGTCAGGGTCCAAACCGTAACTTTTTAGCAAATATTATTTTGTAATAATTCTGTCACGGAATGGTACTCCGATAAATCGGGGTAAGCCTTGATAGCTAAGCAATATTTCTATCTGAAAAAATTATATTTTGCTATAACATTGTTGTGTTTTCGAATTAATTGACTCGATGATATACTGTACATTTTCATCCGATAATTCGCTATAAATCGGCAGTAATATGTTTTTCTCCGCAACTTTATTTGTGTTCGGGAAATCTCTCCAATGAAGTTTATAATGATTTTTATAAAATTTTTCACTATCGACCGACTAAAATTTTGATTTAATGGAAATATTTACTTTTTGATTTATTTTCGAGAAATCCAAAGTCACCCTCTCTTTCATTTTATGTGGGAAATAGATTTGGTTGTAAGTTATTATTTATATTCTTTGTATATGTTCGCTTAACATTTCTTAGCATTTCAAACAAATCAAGTAAACTTACTAAGTGTATCCGAATCAATGTTGCTACCGTTGAAAAGGCTTTTTTTACATTTGCCATCTTTTGTATTACAGTCATCAAAAGTTGAGCTATTAAAGTGCACTATACTTGCGTCCTTATTGCATTCTCATTTTCTCCGTAAAAGTAATGCAATTGAAAATTTTGTTTCATCTTTTTGAATAACAATTCTATTTGCCACTGCTTCTTGTAAATGAACGCTACTTCTTCATCTGTTATTTCCAAATTATTTGTCATAAATACGTATTGCCGATTTCTCTCATCATTATAATATATCCTCCGTAATTTTAGTTTCTTTTCCGCCTTGTTCTCTTTATATGTTACTTCTATTATTTCTACCTTATTTACTCCAAATCCCCAGTTCTCCGCCTCCTTTTTCATTATCGTTTCTTCTACCTCGCATACTGCAATCGTCTTTTGCCTTGTTACAAAATATATCTTGTTTTCTGTCCATTTCGCAAATTGAAGATAGTAATTATAAGCTCTGTCAAAGACTAACATACAATATGGTGGCGCCTGCATTTCCGAATGCCTCATCCCCGGCTTTTTCGATCTCCCATAATTTCTTAGGATTAAAATTCCAATCGCCCTTTTCCGGTAAACCATCCGTAATTTTTTCGCTCTGCGCATAGATATTCATTACCGCACTCAGAAAACAGCCGAAAATAAAATATTTGATTTTCATTTATCACTCCTGATTATAATATGAATCTTAAAAAAAACCATTTGATGTTATATTAAAAAATTTAACAGCACAAAAATACGGAATATCCCGTGAACAATTTATATAATTTGACGCCGGCACCGCGCAATCAACGGGGTATCCGTAATTATCGGCGATCGATTTTCAGTACGACATATTTCACACCGGTACTTTTTTTATTCGAAAAGGGTTTATATGTGTTCCCGCAAAACTCGACAAAGTCTGCTTTATCTCTGATGAAATCGTCGACTGTATATTTAAGAAATCCGGTTGATTCGGTTTTGTAGTGCATCGGGATTACCGCTATTTGAGGTTTCATCTGTTTAATTATTTTGTCCGCGTCTCCGAGCGATACCGTGTATTCCCCTCCTACAGGAATCATGAGTATATCTATGGTTCCCATTTTTTTAATTTGCTCTTCTGTTAATTCAAGACCGATATCTCCCATGTGCGCAATTCTGATGCTGTCGAATTCAAAAACAAAAATCGAATTGAGCTCCGGGCTGTGCGCCGGCGGAAAATGATTTGATGATACATTGCTTATTTGAACATCTTTGAATGCTTCATTCATCTGCAAAAATTTTTGAAAAGGCGCTTTCCCGTTTTTATCAATCCCGTAAAGAATTTTAGGTTTCCCCGGCACTGCATTAACGGCATTGTGATCGGCATGGTTGTGGGACACGGTTACCAGATCAATAATAATGTTGCCTGGTATGCGATAGCCGAATTTATCAACCGGGTCGGTTAAAATATTAGTCCCGCGCGATGTAGAAATTAAAAAGCAGGAATGGCCGAAATAAGTAATTGATATATCATTTTGGTTTTGAGCATGAAGTATTATCCCAAAACAGACAGATAAAAGAATTACAATTCCTTTCATTTTCACCTCTCAAATTCGCGTAGCAAAATAAAAATATCTTTTATTAAATATCTTAAGCAGCATTAATATTTCATCAGATTATAAAACGATGAGAACACAGCCCGATAAATGTAAAAACGGAATAATCACGGGATACAAACACCGAAATTTTAATTGCCCGGGCTGTCGTGAAAAATTTTTAGTGTCGGAGTAATTATAACGGTGTGCTCTAATTATTACACTACCGATGATATGTCTTTCAAACTTTTTTACAATAAATGGAATTCTAAGATTTATTCAATCGGTCTCAATTCTTTAATGAATTCGGCATTAATCCAATTGATATCCGTGCAATTAGCGGCAGGGTAATGTATTTGTTTTTCAATCAAATCTTTTAAAGTGTACCGGCGGTCGAGCTCCGAGGTTTCTCTTCCGGGATTAATCACCTGGAAGAAGAAGTATTTCCCGTCGCATGAGATTGAAGGGATACCCCAGCAAAGTGCCGAGTTAACTTTTTCGCCTAGGTTAATCAGCTCACTCCAATTATTATCGCCCTCTTTAAAGGAAACGTAATAATTACAGCCGCCTCCGATGGCATCGGTTCTTCCGAAGGCCGGCATAACGATATAGTCTTCGTCGGGTGAGATAAATGCATGAAAATTATCTTTACCAGTATTAATACAGTCCGGTAATATTTCCAGTTCAGCATATTTCCCTTCGACCAGCTTCGATCTGCAAATTTTCTCAGTGCCATCGCTGAATCGTTTGGAAAAATATAGTGTTCCTTTGTCGGTTACCGAGGGACATGTCGCATTTTCGCTTCCGTTAACAGGAGATCCGACAATCATCGGTTCACTCCAGCTATTCCCGATTCTATCGACGAACAATCTGTTATATTTAGCGTTTATGCCGGAAGTGCTGTCGTTTACCGGGCGGGAGGAGTGGAAAAACATCCGTTTTCCGTCGGGTTGTATTGCCGGCCATCCGTCGTAGTAAATGCCCGCAAACGGTGCCAGTTCAGGTTCGGTCCACTTTCCGTTTTCCAATCTGCTTGCGGCGATAGTTTCAAATCTTGAAAACATTATCGTCCAATAGCATTCCTTTACTTCGGGCATAAACGCGATCCCGTTTTCATCCAATCCTTTGGAAATGATTCCGGGCGCGAAGAGTTCTGATGCGGCTCCCGACAGCTTTTGTCCAAGATAAGGACCGGTGAGTTCGCAGAACTCTTTCTGCTGTGCATTCATCGTTAATACGAAAATAAAAATTGCGATAATAAAGAGAGTTAGATTTTTCATTTGAATTTTTCCTGTTAAATTTATTGTATCACTCTTCCGGTCTCAGTTCTTCAATAACATTTGCCGAAACCCAGTATATATTAAACCCCCTGCTGAAAAAAAGATATTTGCCGTCGGGTGATAAAAACGGATTCGATTCATGCCGGGATGAGTTTATTTCATTTCCAAGAGATTTACCTTCACTCCAATTTCCATTCTTCCTTTTGAATGATATATATAAATCAGCGCCGTTATTCGCCGAGTACCCTGCCGAATATATAATGTAACTTTCATCCGGAGCGATAAACGGATACATACCTTTTAATCCGGTAATACTTTTGGGTTCTAAATATTTGCCATCTTTAAATTGAATAATTGAAATTCCATCATCATAGATAGAGTTTTTTGAAGAGATTGTAGGAGCGTGAGGCGGTTTGGACAGAACCGGCAATTTTACAATTTTGGGTTCGCCCCATTTGCCATTGTTTTTTTCAACTACCCAAAGATTACTATTGTTTTTTGAAGCTTTAGCCGGGCGTCTTGACATAAAATATATTTTATTACCGTCAGGCGAAAAGCAGGGTTCGTCATCAATATATTTACCCGAGAAGGAAGCGATAGATGGATCCGTCCAAGAGCCATCTGAATTTTTTGAAGCAAGCATTATTTTAGATTTGCGAATAAAAAGAATTTCATCACCGGATTTATTTATCTCAAAGGCGTATTCATCTTCTTTAGTTGATAAAATACCCGGTGCAAAAATCTCCGGTGTCATCCCCGGCAGCTTTTGACCAAGATAGGGACCGGAAAGCTTCGGAAACTCTTTCGTCTGCGCATTCGGTGTTATGATTAATAATAAGACCAGATAAGTAAAAAGAATCCTTTTTTTCATTTTGAATTTTCAGTCATATTAGAATATTTGTATTATTTCTTCGGTCTCGACTTTTTTCCGAAGGAGTCCTTTGGAGGTTATTTTTTATCCGGCACATAATTTATATTTTCAAAAAATCGCCGTCAATTATCATCAGTCTTACCCCATTCTCTGTGGATGATTTATGAGAACTTAATTCATCCGACACGATATATGTCATGCCTTTTTTCAGTATTTGTTTATTGCCGTTCTGCAATTCGCTAACAAACTCTCCCTCCAAACAATGCACGATATGACCTTTCAGACACCAGTGATCTGCTGTATACCCGGGTGAATATTCGACAATTCTAATTCTCAAGCCATCGAATTGGATTGTCTGCCAGTAAGCTTTACCCGATTCGCCTTTGTGTTCGGTTCTTGGTACATCCGGCCAATCAATTACCTGATATTCAATACCGTTTTTCATATTTAAAATCTCCCGTATATTTATAATTTTTTACCTATCGTGAAAATTCTTTCATTTTTAATTTCAAAATCGTATGGATTGCGTGTCTCAATAAACGCAATTTCAAACCCGTTATTTGAAAAATATTCTCTTATTTCTTTCTCACTAAAAAGTGAAAAGTAAATTTCGGATTTAATTCCGATAAACTCACTAATGAATCCCTCCCCGGAACCTTCTTTCACGGCAATCAGTAGGCAACCGCTTTTTTTTAACAATCTATGAAACTCAGCAAATATTTTACTAACATATTTTTTAGGCGTATTGATAATTGAATAGTACGCGACGATCCCGTCAAATTGTGCATCCGGGAAACTCATTCGGCAATATCCTCCCGGTAGAACTGGATTTCCGGATTATTCACAGCTGCTAATTCTATACATCTGTCAGAAATATCCACGCCTATAATTTTCATCCCTTTGTCAAGCAGATATTTCCCGATATGCCCCGACGGGCCGCAGCCCGCATCGCAGATAACCGCTCCGGAATCAAACAGCTTCGCGAATGAATTCAGCAAACTTCTGTCGTATTCTTTTTCATTCATTTCATTATGGAAAAGACAATGATATTTTTCGGCGGCTGTATTATATGCATGCCTTGTTATTTGATGATAAAACTCAATAGTGTACGTCTTCATTTTCATAGTTGTTATAAATTAATTCGCACCGATTTTCGGCAATCATTAGACATGGATTTGTGCTCGGTTGTTTTATTTCGGCTGAAAATTTCTTTTTCACTTTCGAACAGCATCTTTTCCGGTGATATATATTATCAAAGCGGACTTGATGTTTTTGGGGTAACCGGTCGCTTAGGAAATTATTTCAGGGAGGTTTCTGTCAGACCGTTATTTGTGTTGTGTCTTCTTCCCGGCATCATGAAATCTGTTTCCCCCCTAAACAGAGACGGATAAATTTAATTTAGAATATTCCATTTCCTTCTGAAGCATTACATCTTCTATTCAGTTAGAAGAGTCCGGATTGCATTCTCCAAATCGTTTGAATGAATATTATAGTACCTTAGCCGTCCCGCTTTATCGACAAGGAATGTAGTGGGAATCATATTAACACCATAAAGATTGGCGGTACTATCTTGACCCCATTCCTTACCGGAAAAAGATATATACCACTGAATGTTATTCTTGTTAATATAACTTTTGAGTGGGTTAATATCCCGGTCAAGACTAATTCCAACGACTTCAAATCCTCCCTGGTTATATTTTTCATAGTATTTTTTCAGATCAGGAATTGTGGCAACACATGGCGCACACCAGGTCGCCCAGAAATCGATTAATACAACTTTGCCCTTCAGCTGCGATATTTTAAAATCAGCGCCATCAACTAATTTTACTGTAAAATCCTTAATCGGTTTGTTAATTCCCTTGTTATCGAGCATGCGTTTGCGGATTTTCTCGTATGCGGCATCCTCTTTAAGTATTTCCCATTTTTCATCCCCTATAAGACGGAAATCCTTAATTCCACGATCGGCAGCCATTTGTAACCAGACCAAAGCCTTATCTTTATTGCTGTTATCAAGATATAAATCAGCTAAATGCAGTGCTGTAGCAACCTTCTTTGTACCGGCAATATTATCCAATAGCAATGCGCATTCAATTCTTTCCTCAATTCTTTGAGTATAAGACAATAGCTGTAACTTGCACTCCAGATAAAACTCCTTATCGGATCCCAATTTAAGGCACTCATCTACAAAAATTATTGCATCGTCCAATTTTTCTTTGGATAACATTTCTCTTATCAAATTATCATTCTCTTTTGCGTCCGCTAAAGGTTTCGGCACTTGGGCAATGATGCTATCTGAGAATATGGCTAAAATCATTGTAACACAGAACGCAGTAATTCTGAATTTTTGTTTTTTCATTTTTCTCCTCTTTTTTATTATTGATATAGTCCTTAATTAATTATTCCTTCTGCTTTAGTATTTCGATGATGCTCGCGGAGACCCAGTAAATATCTCCTTTATAAGAAAAGAATATGTATTTATTGTCCGGCGAAAGAGTCGGCAGTATTATTGCTCCGTTTAAATTAAAACTTTCATTCAAGTTTATCGGTTTGTTCCATTTATCATCTTTCCCTCTGAAATTAACGTAAAGAGTCTCTTTGTAATCGAATAAACAAAAACTCTCATCCTTTGAAATGCACGTATGATTACTTGGCAGTCTATAGGACGGCTCAACTGAATTATTATAAATAATCTCACCAACTGAAACAAGAGAATCATTGTTTAATTCATAAATGCTGGAGCCTATATATATTCGGTCATCCTCAGTTGAGGTAGCTGCCATTCCCATTCTTAAATGGATTGGGCCGCTCCATGCATCATCCATTTTTCTCATCATCCAAACCTGCATTGGCAGCCGGCCTTCTCCACAACCGGGGAAAAGACGATTACTGCTGAAAAAGAACAAATTTCCATCATAGGTTATATGAGGTTCGTAATCTATATAGGAAGATTTGAATTGAACAGGCCATGGGGCAGTCCAGCCATCCCGGGTTAATTTGCACTCCATTAATCCTGCATCTTCTCCCAAACGAAAAAAATAGTATTCTTTTCCATCGGGTGTAAATGTTCCGCTGAATTCTTTATATTCTTTTGTCGAAATTATTTCTGGAGCAAACACTTCCGGAATATTTCCCGGCGGTTTCTGGCCGAGATACGGACCATTTAATTTGGGAAAATCAATTTTCTGTGCTGTAATGCTTATTGCTAAAAACATCATAAAACAGAGTAAACGAATTAGGTTCTTCATTTAAATTTATCCTTTATATCATGATTTTTAATCACAGTTCTTTGCAAAAATACTTATACCAGTTATGCACTTTTATCGCCGATAATTAAATAATGTGTTTTTCGAACGGAATATCATTATATCGATCAGGTAATTTCGTCTATCATTCCCGCACCTTCTAAGAAATGATGAATCAAGACTGATTAAATGGCCGGCCGGCATTCCGCATCAATATTTATTTTCAGATTTTAATATTTTGAATTGAAGCGGGCCCTTGCAAAATAAAATCCGTTGTTTCTTTTCCTATTTCAACAATTACCCATGTCCCAATACTTTGACCGTCTTCGCATCCCGCTGTATATGAGACACCTTCTTTATGAAACCACTGTTCTCTTTTCCCGGTCAACGGATCCGAGAACTTGATACCTACCGCTATTGCCGGCGTTACTCTGACAGAGCCACGGTACACAAATAATGCGGCAAACATCTGAGGATACCAAGCGGACACACCAGTTGTATAGGCTTTACCTTCAACTTTTATTTCAATAAATCTTGAATCTCTGCGCGACGGCTTAATAATTTCGCCGTCATCGTCTTTAAAACTGGCTCTCTCCCGGTTTTCTATTATTTTAAGATTACACTTACCCAGATCAATAATTGTTTGCGCATTACTTGTTGCAGGGGTGATAAGAAATAGAAAAAGAATTAAAGATAATATTCTTACTTTCATGACTATACCTTTTAGTTATTGAATAATTTTACCTTTTTTAATTACCATTTTTACATTTTCGATAGAACGAATATCTAAAAGCGGATTATCATTCAGAATCACCATGTCGGCATATTTCCCGACTTCAATAGAACCGTGTGTTTTTCCAATCCCGATTACTTCGGCATTGTTGATTGTGGAAGCCTGTAAAGCATCAATTGGTGCCAGTCCCACATTTTCAACCAGCATTTCAATTTCCCGGTGAAGCATTAGACGGTCATCATTTTTGCGTGGAAGTGGGCAGTCTGTTCCGGCGCTAATTTTTATTCCGTAATCAAAAGCAACTTTTACACAACTAAAAACAAGCCTACGCAATTCGTTGGCCTGCAAGTCGTCTATTATTGTACGGATCTGCCATTGAAAAACCGAAAGCGTCGGATCAAGTTTGATGTTTTTTTCCTTCATCACTTTAAATATATTCTTCAGTTTTTCTGAACTCAGCCGGGTTGAATCCAACTGCAAAGAGCCGTCCTTTTTCATATCCCAATTATCTTTTAATAATAAAAATGTTACATGAGATATTACGTCAACGTCCCCGCTAATGGTTTCTTCAACAGTTGTGGGGTAAACAGAAGCGTGAGCCCATACTTTTAAATTTTGTCTTTTCGCTTCTCGACTTAGCCTTATGCATAAATCGGGAGAAAGATAAGAGTATAACTTAATCCCTGTTGCACCGCATGCCTTCGCCTCATGGATTATCTTTTCAATATTGCTTGTATCTTCAACTAATCTCATCCATGGTGCTTGTCCCAATGAATAAGAAGGAGGAGTTGATAATTTTACTCGTTTATCATCTAAAATTAATTCAGGCCCTCCCATCATAGCAGAAAAATAAATATCGGGGGCAAATAATTCGCCCGAATATACTGCGTCTTTAAGTTCTTTCAAATATTTTCCATCACCGCCCATGTCCCTAATTGAAGTCACGCCGTTCTTCAAAGCCAGTGTTAAGGAATTTTCCGGGACCCCGGATATATGAGAATGACCTTCTATTAACCCTGGTATAGCGTACCTACCCGATAAATCGATCAATTGAACATCCATATTATTCCAGTCCGTTCTGTGAATCACAATATCGAATATTTTTTCTCCGTCAATGACGATATCCATATTATTCTCAACAGTTCCATCTATTACATTGATAATATTTAGATTTTGTAAAACTGTTTTATGACCGGCTCCGTTACTTTGAGCAGACATGGAATTGAGGCTCACAATTAACAATATTATAATTAATAATTTTCGTGCCATAAGTTTATCTCTCAACTTTTTTAATGATATCAGCGGAACGCCAATAAATAGCTGATAGACTTTGTTCACCGGAGGTTAAAACAAATATTTCCCATCGAACGTAATAACTGGCGGCGTGGCATAATTCGTAATTATTATGCCATCGAGGACCCGGGAGAAATTTATTTTTGTTGAATTCTCTTCACGATTTATTTTTATCCATATCACTATCCCGCAAATGATAATTCATTATTAAGGCAATTTTCAAATTTGCGGAAAGCTATATGTTTGAAGAGTATATTCATAGAGCCGAAGAGATTTGCAAACCGCTATTTCAATTTAAGAAGCCCAAGACGCATTTTGGCATAATGATGCGCGGGATTGATTTTCAGGCACTCGTTATACATAGTTTCCGCCTCATTTAATTTCCCGTTTGAATCATATTGAAATGCAAGTGCATATTTAAAGTCAATTGATTCGGGACATTCGCCCGCAGCAAAATACAGATATTCAAGAAGGTCCGGCTTGTCGTTAACATTTTTAAGTATGCATGTTTCATAAAAATCAGATAAGAATTTTTCAATGCTGTAGCCGCAGTTGAGCAGTTCCGGTTTGAATGACCCATATTCATCTTTAATGCCCGGAATTCCTTTTTCTGAATACGCTTTTTCCAGTCTCGACAAAAAAGAAGCGGCAAGACTTTCAATCCGGCCGTAATTTAAAACTGCATTTAAAGCCGGATCAGTATTCTCTGCGTAATCCCGCGCGTTCATCTCCGCCCAAATTACAGGAGTATTTATAATATTAAAATCAAACGGTTCCGAATCCTGATAATAATCAATCGAAGTACATATTTGTATATGAGGATGATTCGGGAGTTTGAAACTTCTATTCGCGCCATAATGATTAGGCCGCCCGCCGCCTGGCTCGCCGATGATTGTTATATTCGTATTTTTTTTTAGTACTGTCGTTAAATGAACCGCAGCCGAAAAAGTAACACGGCCTGTTATTAAAAATAATTTATCCGGTTTGTCTATTTGCGGCCTTGCCAATATCCCCTTTACGAGGGGCATTTCCACATGATTGCCGCCGGTATTTCTTCTGATATCGATCACAAGTTTTTCGGCTTTTGACTGATCGAATGCCCGGAAAAATTCATTGCACAGACTGCCGAATTCTCCTTCCTCATTTGAATTCCCATGCGGAAAATTGAGAGAGTTAATCTGAAGAAACATTATCTTCTCTTCAGGCATATATTCGTACCAGAAATATTTATCCTGGTTTTTCAGCCACAGCGGCAGCGCGTTCACCGCTTTGTCATTCATTACAGACAGTCCATTTATAGAGTGCGGATACCATGTACCCGCCAGAAAAGGCACCATACTCATAAATGAAACAGGTTTTATAATAGTTTTTATTTCTCCGCCTTTTTCATTCTGCAGTAAAATTTCTATTTCATCGGTACTTTTAACTGCACCGGACTTTTTAAGAAACTCCGAGATGCAAAGAGAGTAGTAGAGATATTTTTTTTCACCGTAAGGATTGTCGCCGCTCCACATTTTACCGAGTTTTGAAAGAACTTCCGAAACCGGCATATCCCCGATTTTTAATACTTTCATACCTGTAAATTCAGCGTATGGGGGAAGAGCGGCTATTATATATGTGCCGTCCTTAAACGGATAAAGCAAAACCGGAAGTATATGGAATGTATTTTCAAGCCACTGCGGATTGGATTGCTCCAATGCCCATCTCGTATGTCCGTCCTTTAATCTTGCCAGCAGTTCAGCGATTGATATGACAATATCGGTTTCGCTCATATTGGGGATTTCCGCAAAAAACTTTTCTTTTAAATTGTAGAATTCCTTTTTTGAAATAAACGCATACGGATCCGGATGCATTATTTCTATCCTTGAAATCATATAGTCGACATCGGAACACCAATTCCGGGCATCTGTCTGCGTAACCGGTTTATTAACCTCCGCTTTTTGCGGGAGTATTGTATTTGAAATTCCGAGAAACCATCCTGCTGTAATAATGATAATAATTACTTTTCCCATTTCCCTCACCTTTTTGTTTTATTCATTTGATCTTAATTGTTCGAGAAATTTCCGGGCATTTTCATTTCCGGGATTTAACTCCAGTGATTTTTCATAATTCTTTATCGCAAGATTGTTCTCGCCTGCTTTCATATAAACTTCGCCTAAACTATCCCATGTATTGAATGACTGCGGAAAAGATTCAACAGCCATTTGGAATATCTCTATAGCATCTTTCATGTTTCCATTATTCATAAATCGATATCCCGCCGCGATGAACTCATTTTCGTCGAAATACTTTTTCTCCGGATTATTTTTTTTTAATGTCAGATATAGTTCTCTCCCTTCCTCCACTCCATGTGATTTTATGGTTTGTTCAATCTGATAAACCGATGATTCTTTAATTATCTTTTCGTTTCTCTGAAGAATATTCCGCACCATAGTTTCCTGAGGTCTAAGCTTCAAAAATTCCAGGTAGCACCGGATCGCTTCATCATATTTCCCTTCAGAAGAATAAATCTGCCCCATCTGAAATAATCCGTCGAGTGATTTAGGATTAATGCTGAGGATATATTCATAAATTTTCTTCGCTTCATTTTTTCTTCCGGCATTGTTCAACATTGACGCGGCAAAGTGAAGTGTGTTATCCGATACATCGACTTTAAATCCGATCTCCTCCGAATAGTTCTCGTAGTATTTCAGAATCTCATCAAGTCCCTTCAGCGCGACAGAGTCGGGAAGCCGATATCCCGAAAAGAGTTCCATAAATCCATTCATGAAACCGGTCTCGATCAGATAGTTCACCGATCCGGAATTCTCAAACTTGAAACGGAGTCCGCCCGGTTTGTATTTTTCGATTACCTTTTGCTGTTCGAGCGAGAATTGATAGTTCGTACTATTAACACCTGTTTTGATGTAAAGAAATTTTGATAATGATTTCTGCTCTTTAAAAAATTTTTCCGCTTTTGATATGAGGTAATCATCGATGGGTTTAGGATTATCGAAAGAATTTTCGAGAACGAACGCATCAAAAAGACCGGGATGCTCGATTAGAGTATAAAATCCGAAGCATGCGCCGGCCTGTGGACCGGCGAGAATTCTGTAATCCGAGATGCGGTAATTTTCTTTAAGGAACGGTATCAGTTCTTCCTCGAAGTACTGCGCGAATTTATCTGCCCCGCCTTGACTTCCGTCCGGTTTAAGCGGCCTCAAATCGCGGTAACGATCCGTATTATCCACACCAACCAGAACAACACCGGGCATTATTCTAAAACTATGCAGCCGTTCGAGGAATGAAGCCGCATCGGCAAAATACGTCATTACGAAATCTCCGTAAAGATGAAAGACAACGGGATATTTCAATTCTGTATTCTCATATCCCGCAGGCAGATTAACGAGAATTTGCCTTTGCTCACCGAGAATTTTGGAATCAATAGTTCGATATTTACCTATGACGATATCCCCGCCATCTTGTGGCTGCGCAAATATTGTTAGCGTTGCCGCAAGCAAACAGCTCATTAGAATTAGTTTTTTCATTTTGATTTTCTCTTTAAATGATAGTGCTCATAAATTTTTATTCCTTCGGACTCAGTTCTTTTCCGAAGATCTCCTTCGGAAGATTATTTTCTCGGAATGTTTTACTTTTTCCGAATTGTACGGATTTCTTTCTTACATTCTCGATTTTGAGTTATTATTTCATCGATTTGACTAAAATGTATAAAATATTTCGAAGCAATTTATTTCCCAATCTCAATTTTTTCGAGAGGCAGTTCGAACCGGTTACCCCACTCGTCCATCGAACCGTCGTAAAGGTGAACTTTGTATCCCAATTGCCGTGCAACAAAATAAACTATGCTGGCTGCATTTCCGACAAAACAATATGTTATAAGTTCGTTGAAGATATTAACGCCCGCGTTTATAAATACCTCCCGCAGCTTATCATCATTAAGAAATATATTCTTATTGTCGTAGAGTTTTGCGATAGGGATGTTTTTTGAACCGGGAATGTGCCCGTACCTTGGACCGCCGCTTTTCCCTTCGTAGAACGGAGCAGAGCGGGAATCAATTATATCGACTTTAGTTGAGTTCATATTTTTATAAACCTGATCGGTACTGTAAATAACACTTTGATCGGGGACAATGCTAAATTTTCCTTTCTGAACCAATGGAATTTCGGTGACAACGGGTTTTCCGGCTTCTTTCCATTTTTCAACCCCTCCATTGAGAATAAAAGCTTGATCGCCTAAACCCAGATAGTCCAGGGTTAGATATACCCTGCATACGGTTGTTAAAATACCGTTCATGAAAGTTAGAACTATCTTCGACTTGTTAGATATCCCTAACAATTCCAATACTTCCTTCATATCCTTTAAATCTGCAGATGTTGTAGCTTCATCAGGGGTCGATATGGTAAGCCATCCCGGGAAAAGGTAGCGAGCACCGGGGATATGCTCCCTTTCGTACTCCAATTTTAACGAAGCTACATGAACGATTACAAGTTCCGGGTCGTTCAAATGATTTGCGAGCCAATCAGCATCAACAATTTTGGAATCTTCTTTTTGAGTACAGTTATTCTGAGCAGGCAGATTGACAACTGTCACAAGAACAATTATGACGGTAATTAAATAATTACTTTTTCTTTTCATGGTTATTCTATTTTAAGTTTGATGTTAGTTCGGTAACATGGCTATTGCATGTGAATCTGATCGATTCTCTCACAATACCGACTTTATTCCTTCGGTCTTAATTCTTCTATTCTCTTAGCTATGGCCATCCAGTACATATCACCATTTACGTAAAAAAGATATTTGCCGTCGGGTGTTATTCTGGGGCTGAGCCCGCCTTTTTCCCTACTCCCTCCAATGAGCATTACCGCAGGCAACCATTTGCCCGATTTACTTTTGTAACTTATGTAGATTCCGGAGGTTTCCGGACTTTGTCCCATTCTGTTAAATACAATATACGATTCATCCGTTGCTACGTATGGACATGTAGTCATTGTTCCTGGCACATTAATTTCAGGCTCCATCTTAACAGGTTCGATGTACTCGCCGTTTTCAAGCCTTGCATAATAAATTCCGCCGTTATCCTGAATATCCAGTCTTGTACCCTGAAAATAGAGTGTACCTGTATTTGAAACAGAAATATTCCAATGAATGCGAAGCGCGTTGACTTTTGAATTTACCGGTTTAGGCAATGACCAACCCTCTGAGGTTTTTTCCGCGTACCAGATGTTTTCCTTGTCCTGTGAAACAGAGCCTGCCCGTGTTGATAAAAAAAACAACCTATTCCCATTCGGAGAAATGCACGGAACTCTGTATATATACTTATCCTCTTTACAGAAAGAAACCATTTCGGGCATAATCCATTTTCCGTTTTCCAGTTTGGTAAACCATATTTTATCGACATCCCAATAAATTTCTTTGCCGTCAGGACTTACGGCTGCAGTACTGGCATTACTCCCCTTGGACACTATGCCGGGGGCAAAGACTAAAGGGTCGTCTAACGGCGGTGTTTGACCAAGGTAAGGACCAGTAAGTTTGGGAAATTCACTTTGCTGTGCGCAAATTGTTGTTGCTATTGTCAATATTGCATAAAATACAAGAATTAGTTTTTTCATCATGATTTTTCTCCCTTTATAAATGATTTTGAAATTTTATTCCTTCAATCTCGGCAAATCACTCCATTCTGCTTTAATTCATTAGCATACCATTTGCAAAAATTCCGACTCCAATTTATTCAGCATGTGTAATTAAGTTTAAGTATGGTTTACTCCAAAATGTAATTCCCATTCCGTCAAGTCAGAAGAAAAAAGTCTTTTTAACTAAATATGTTTATAATCTGTTTTAATTAAGATTTTTTCTTTTTAGAATTAGCACATCTATTTGGTTTCAAGTTCTTTTAGCAATTCTGATGCATAATTATCTGTGGGATTGAGTTCAAGGGATTTATTAAAACTTTTTTTAGCCTTTTCATTATCTCCATTTTTCACATATGCCATTCCCAGGCTGTTATATGCATTAAAGGAATCCGGGAAAGTTGATACATTGAATTTAAAAACTTCTATCGCTCCTGATATTTTCCCAGTATTCATCCAATTAAATCCAATGAAGTCGATCGAAGTTTCATCAATATAAACACCCTTGCCAAGATCTCGTATTCTGCTCAACGAAGTTTGAACGTAATCTGCACCTCCCGTTTTTATTATTTCTGATGCCTGGTTCTTTCCCTGAAGATAAAACAGTTTTACATGCATCTCATGCTGTGGGCGAAGCCATTGATCTCCCCTGTTTTTGTAAACCGGCATCTCTTTGACAAAAGCAAAATCCTTATCAAGAGATAATTGATCCTGAATCTCTTGGATTGTCTTTCCATTTTCTTCCAAAGATTTTACACTTTCCCAGAGTTTTTTTATGTAGTTCAGGTGAGACAACATAAGATCTCTCGAAAAAACCTCCCGGCTATCGCTTAAAAGTACCGAGTCAACATGAGCATTACTTTCAAAGGAAAGCTCCAGCATATCGATCCAACGAGGAACATCTAAATCTCCGTAGTAAGGAAAAGGATTGGGAGCCAGATGATACCTGGGGTAAATAATTGCCTTACTCAATATTGCCAGTTTCTCTTCAGGAAGAACCGCCATTAATAAGGCTTTATTATCTCCGACATTACCAAACCAATAAAGATAAATGTTCATATTACCAAGATCTATTGTAAATCTATCATTGAAGTATATTTCAGGGTATATCAGCGAAAAACTGTTTTCAAGCTCATAGGCCATCGTTTTACATTTATTCATCCAATTCTCCTCATTTTTTGCTTCTTCTGAACCAGCTATAAAGTTCTGCAGACGATTTTGGGAATATCCCTCTTTCTCGCGCCACATTTTTACCAGATCATCAATTTCGTCTTTAATTAATTTTTCGCTGCAATATCTGGTTCGTATGTTTTCATGACCAACAACTATCGCTTCGGGGTAGGCAAAATTTCCTCCAATCATATCCAACCTGTCTGCCATGTTTATTACGTATTTAAAATCATTTCGACCCGTAACCCTAATAATTTCTTCCTTGAATAATTTTGCAGTCATCTCTGACCAAAAACTGTTAAAAACAACCAGTCCTTTTGCTGATTGAATTGTAATCTGATCCCCCATATCCGGATTTGAGACAATAAAAACCTTTTCAGATATTTTTTTCACATTAAATTCCTGGGGAAATAGTATTCCTGTTATCATCAGCAATAAAAAGCAATTAAGAATAATTAGTTTTTTCATTTTGATTTTCTCCTTAAATGATAGTGCTAATAAATTTTCATTCTTTTGGCCTCAGCTCTTCGATGATTTTTGCGGAGACCCAGTAGATATCTGTACCAATCCTCGGATTACCGGCAGAAAAAAACAGGTACTTGCCATCGAATGAAACGAATGGTTGTCCGGCATCCATACCTAGCTTTAGCTCGGCGGGTTCGCTCCAGTCTCCTTTTTCGTTTTTAAAAGAGCAAAAAAGTGAACTGCTCTGATTTTGTCCGGGTTTTCGGACTGTAAAAAGGATATAACTCTCATCGGGCGCAATCCATGGATGCTGTTGGTTTGGCACTTTATTAAAGGGAACTCCCAATTTTTCAAGTTTTTCATAGCTGCCATTAACTTTCTTGATTCTTCCTAGCGATTCACTTCCCATTCCACCAGAAATATCAGTGGTATAGATCGTGCCCTCCATTGTGGTTGAAATATGCATTGTTTTTCCGGGATTGAAAGAGTATCCTGGATCCTTAGGTTCGCTCCAACCTTCTCCGGTTCGCTCGACATATTTGGTCATCATCTCCATCTTCTCATTTATTACACCCCCGGTCTGAAAGTAAAGCCTTTTATTATCAGGTGTCACAAAGGGTTCAAAGCTAAAATTACCAGCAAAGGGTACTACTGTAGGCTCTATCCAAATGCCATTAACCAGCTTGGTGTACGTCACCTTATTGTTGCATGTGTAATAGAATTCGTTCCCATCGGGCGAGAAGCTGCAGGCATACTCATGAGCTTCTGTTGAGATTATTCCCGGAGCAAATTTTTCAGGGGTCTGACCCGGCGGTATTTGGCCAATATATGGGCCGTTTAGTTTGTGAAAATCGGTTTGCTGTGCATTAACTGCAAATGCTGTAAAAAGCAAACAGCTGATGATAATTAGTTTTTTCATTTTGATTTTTCCTTTAAATGATAATGCTAATAAATTTTTATTTCTTCTGCCTCAGCTCTTCGATGATTTTTGCGGAGACCCAACATATCTCTCCAATGTTGAAAAAGGAAAGGAATTTCGCGTCACATGAGATTGTCGGACTGTTCTCAACAAATACTGCATTTATTTCTTTTATTAAATTTCCCGGGGTAAGTTTTATTCTCTTCCATAAAACTAATAACAAGCGGCAATTATGTCTTTTAACAAAGTACCGCAGAAGTTATCCCGCAGCCACTCCGTATCGGTGATGTAAGGCCATGCGGTAACTACAACCACGAGATTCTTGTATGGGACTACAATAATTTCCTGCCCGCCATGACCCGCAGCGTCATAAGCTTTCAATTCTCTCATTACCCAGAAATAATAACCATAAGCCCAGTACGGCTCGACATAATGTGCTTTAGTCACTTCCGCAACCCATGAGCTATTAACAATTTGTTTTCCATTCCAAATTCCATTTTGAAGCAGCATTTGTCCGAACTTTGCCATGTCGCGAGGTTTGAGGTACATATTAGACCCGCCAAAACTTATGCCGTCGTTCGCCGATTCCCATTTCCATTCGGTTATACCGAGTGGTTTGAACAAATATTCATTCGCAAATTCCGACATCGGTCTGCCGTGCTTTCGCTGAATAGCGTACGAAACAAGAGCCGGATTATCATCGCAATAAAAAAATTTCTCTGCCGGTTCTCCGTTGGTAGGCGCCGATAAAATATAATCGATGATATTATCGCTGAAACGAAAATTGTATCCATGATCCTCATCGTTGTACTGAAGTCCCGTTTGCATAGTTAAAGCGTGGCGTATCGTAATATCTTTTTTATCGGGATATTTCTCGAAATATTCAGGGAAAATAGCGCTGAAAGGTTCGTCAAGGGAGCTGAGGCAGTTTTTCTCTAACGCAATTCCGGTTAGAATAGAAGTAAAGGATTTCGTTGCGGATTTTATGTTTTGAATTTTAAAAATATCATTAAGATCGTGAGGATACACCTCCGCGATAATTTTTCCGTTTCGTATTATTGTCACACTCCTTATCAATCGAAATCTCTCTTCTCTATAAACAATATCAAATACATTCTCAAGATCCGATCTGTTTACTTTTTCAGCCTCCGGCGATGAGAGTGTCCATCCGTCATTAATTTCTCTCGGTTCAAATCCCGCATAGGGTAATTTGAAAGGTTCATCTTCCATGCATGAGAATATAGCCATTGAGAAAAAGCTTACTGCCGCCAGTCTTATAATCAATTTTTTCATAGCCAAATTCCTATAGAAAATTTCGGTATTAATTCTTTCAATGGTTTGCCGTCCGCCGCTTTTATTCTTGAAAAGTAAACTGATAGCGCAAGCGATAAATAGTTTGAATCCCAAATCCCGGTTCTGTACTCTGCAGAAGCCCTCAACTGAAATGCATTATTTGGAAATCCGAACTTGTAATGACTGTTCATAATTTCAAAAATATGTGAGACGGTCCAGTATTCGTTGGAATAAAGGCGGTTGTATTCTGGACGTGTATAAAATCCGAAAACCGACAAATCGAGATTAAACACGAAGTATTTCCCGGAATCAACATTTAAGAAGATAACATTACTCGCTCCCAGCGATAAATAATTACCCCAGTAGGCATGCGCTTCGTCAAAGTTTCCATATTCTGCAAGTGATGATGTATAGGCTATCTTTGGACCGAGATAGTATTTGAGGATATTGCTCTCAACAATGAACAAATCGTAACAATAGCCGGCGGACAACTGAAAATTGAACGAGACAGCTTCGTTCTCGATTTCAGTATTAACTATTCCGTAACCAAAATTAAAATCAAACACATTATATGTATTGTTTTTCGTTTCCAACCGGTATGAAACAAAGCTAATCAAGCCTGAATGCACTTTGGGTATAAGATTCTCTTCCTTTATTTGATCTAAGCCAAATGAGAATCCGATATGATGAAGTGATGTGCTCGCACTATCTTGAGCCTCATAATTTCCAACACTAAAGAGAAGGAAGGATATAAATAATAGTTTTCTCATTGATTTCTCAAAATATTTTTCATTCTTATTTAATAATCCTTTGGTACTCAATTCTATCGCCCGGCAATTTAGCACAATCAATTTTTACTTGCGGATGTTTATTCAGCATCTCAGCTTTGAATAACGGATATTGTGCGGAGTCTCCCGATCTATCGTACGGAATAATTAATGCCGGATTCAGTTTTTCAATTATATATTCAGCATAAACATTTTCTCTATCTTGTGCCACTTCAATTATTGCTATATCGCATTTATCGGTCTGCGAAGCGAGGAAATCAATTTCGGTTTTAAATTGCTCAATATCTTCTGGAAAAAAGTTTGGATAGAAGATTGTAAGAGCATCAGCTTTAATTAAGTAGCCGAGCGATCCCATCCCATAATCGTCGTGCGTTTCGTATGGAATTATTTGAACATTTTTATATTGTTGAATCTCCCTGCCTGAAATATATTTTGAATTTTTCCCGCCGCGCCATTCATCTTCCTTGTAATGAATATATACTACATCTGTTAATGAATCTTCAATTGAGTGAATAAATTCCATCGTATTCGGGAGAGCGTGATACGCCGAATAAAGAGCTACAACATCCATAACTTTTATCTCCGATGCCGCAATCCATCCGTTTGATAAAGACGGCTGATCGGGTTTTCTGCCGAGCTCCTCATTGTCAAAAACAAATAAATGAGATTTGGTTTTCACTGCCCATCCTCGCTGATTCATCAACCAGACGAATGTTTCGCCGCCGGAAATATTTTGATGCAAATATTTCAATGCATTTTCGGATTGATCAACTATTTTTTGATTGCCGGATAAGGTAACTGCAATTTTATCATTCCCGTATTTGAGTGCGTAGTCGCATGCGATTTTACCTTCCGAATCTCTTTGACTTTTATCTAATCCGTTGGCGATCAGGTATTCCACAATCTCCCCGTATCCTTTGATTGCCGCAATATGAAGTAATGTCCTCGCATAATTTTTATCGACAAAATTTAATTTCGCATTATTCTTATGCAGAAGCTTGAGAACATCTGAATATCCCTGTGCTACGGCTAATGACGCAGGTGTTTGACCATCTAAAGTTGCAGAGTTGGCATCTGCATCATTCTTTAAGAGTAGCTCGGTTAATTTAAATGAATTGTTTTTACCCGAGCGATCGGTTCCGTAACGAATTGAATTGTGAAGTGCATTCATTCCAATTTGATCAACAGAATTAATTTTAGCGTTATTGTTTAACAATACTTCCGCTTCCTCGTATCTGCCGAGTAGTCCGCATAACATCAGCGGAGTCCTTCCATTCGGATCAACTACTTCGACTTGTGCAAAATTGCTAACCAGTAATTTCAGGATATCGGGATTATCTCTGTAAACTGCCCTGTGAATCGGGCAGCCAAATATCGGACTGTTGAAATTTATATCGGCGCCTTTGTGAATAAGCATTTCAACGAAACCAAGATTACCTTTTTCGACAGCATTAAAAATAGGCGTGGTCTGATAACGGGATAAGGCATTCAAATCTCCGCCGCTCTCAACCAATATTTTGCCGATTTCGATTTGATTCTGATCGGCGGCAATGTGCAAAGGTGTAAATCCGTAATTATTTTTCAAATTAAGATCAGCTTTGTTTTGAATTAATATTTGAGCGATATTAATTTTTCCATTTTGCACAGCAAGAATAATGGGCGTATTGCCATTTCCATCAGGCAAATTTACCTGAGACGAATCGCTTGATATTATTGTTTTTACCTGCTCGAGATTCCCGGTTTTAACCGCTTCGTGAATTTGCTGGGCATTAATATTTGCGATTAACAAAGCAAGCAGAATAATAATTTTCATAATTAGCCTCGCTTATTTTTTTATTTGGTTATAAAATTTTCTATTGCACCCCTGACTATTTGATTACATTTACAATATAGTCAGCAATAAACTTTGCCACATTTAATGATTGTACCCAACCGTCTCCGAAACTATTATCTGCGTTAGCGGTTGTAACAATCACGGTATCGAGTGATGGAATAACTAAAATATTCTGTCCGCCGTGTCCTTGTGCATAGTAGCAATCAATGTTTCTAACCTTGGCAATCCACCACAAACATCCGTAGCGGCTGCCTTTAAATTCACCCCAATCCCATCCGGTTGTGCTTATCGGTTTTGTTGACTCGTTAACCCAATCCACCGGAATAATTTGGGTACTGTCTATTTTACCTTCATTTAAATATAGTAATCCGAATTTGGCCATATTACGCGGAGTCATATAAATATCCCAACCCCCTAAATAAATTCCCTGTGGATCTCGTCCCCAGTTGCCTAACTTGATTCTCGCTGGATTAAAAAGATATTCGCTTGCAAACTCTTTCGTACTCATACCGGCAGCTTTTGTGATGATGGCAGAAAGTATATGACTCGATGCAGATGAGTAATCCCAAACCTGACCCGGGTTTTTAACCAATGGCTGCTGGATAGCGTATTTTACCCAATTTGAACTTGTTACCCAAGCCCGCCATAGTTCATCAACGCTGTCGTATGGATAACCTGCCCGCATTGTTATTAGATGACGAATAGTAATCTCGAATTTTTTCGAATCCATTCCGGACGTAATGTATTCCGGGAAAAAGTCCAGCATTTTACTATCTAATGAAAAGTATCCTTTTTCAATTGCTATCCCGGTTAATGCCGAAATAAAACTTTTTGTAACGGAGGCAGTATATTTTGCATGATTATATTTGGCGCCGTTAAAATATCTTTCTGCTATCAAGTAACCATTTTTAATAATCAGAATACTATACAGGTAAGGCATCGACCCTGCTTTTTTATATGCTGCCTGCAAATCGGAAAATAAAACTCCATGATTTTCCGGCGAGTCGACAAGCAGCCCATCATGATTGTCTTCGGGAATTTCAACATAATGCGGAGGATCGGGAATATCAATTGTCTCAGTTTCTTCCGAGCAGCTTTGAATGAAAGGCATAAGTAGAACTAATACGAAAAAGCTAGTAATAAGCCGCAACACATTTTACTCCGTTTATATAAAATTATTTTTATTCCGCGCGAAAAAAATTCTTTCGAAAAGCAATGAGGTTTTTATTTAATCAGTATTAATTTCTTTGTACAGAAATATTTATCTGCCCTCAAAGTATAATAGTAAACTCCGGATGATAACTGCGAAGCATCAAAAACGATATTATGTAACCCGGCCGATTGATTTTCATCAACCAATACTGCAACTTCCTTTCCCAGCACATTATACATTTTTAAAGTCACTTCACTGCCGACTGCAAGCCGCCAGCTGAAAACCGTTGTATTATTGAACGGGTTCGGATAATTCTGATTTAACTCGTAAGAAGTCTCGCTTATTTGTGTGTCATCTGAAATATTTGTTGCAATAGTTTTGTTTTCCAACCAGTAAAGATCACCGAGAATGCCTGCACCTGCAATAATATCTTTGTCGCCGTCATTATCAAGATCGATAAGTTCTAAAGCGGCTCCCCCCAAAAAGTCAGGCAATAATATTTGAGTCGTCCAGGTAAAATTATCATTTATAAAAAGGACCAGTTTACCATCGCCGGGATCTTTACTTAAGGCAACGATGTCAACATCACCATCCAGATCAATATCGCAACCTGTGCCTTTTGATGCAAACACCAAAGTTGTTGTAACAATATATTGCGTCCAGTCATTCGCAGATAGATCATTGCATAGCCAGTATACAATTTGGTTTGATGACCACCCGCTCCCGATTATATCCAATTTCGAATCGTTGTTCATATCGATAATACTTGTGAATGCAGCGCCATCAAAGTAATTTTCTATTATTTTCTTATTCCATACTTGTGAATTATTACCGGTATTCTCCCACCAGGCAATATCATTCGCTCCGTCCGCGGCTGCCACAATATCAAAATCGTTATCGAAATCAAGTTCAATTATATTAATAGATTTGGCGCTCGCAAACGGATATCCGATTTGGACATTACTCCAGGAAGGTTGGGCAGAATTTTGGTTATATAATATATCAACGCTGCCCGGATTTGAATTACATGTAACAATATCTGTATCGCCATCAAGGTCGATATCGGCGCATTGCGCATCGTGCGCGTTTGTGTAATTAGTTTTAAGAATTGTTTTTGTCCAACCCGATACAGGATTGCCGCTATTCTTCCACCACGCTACCTGATTAAGTTGCCACGAAGTTGCGACAATATCCGGATGAGTGTCAGAATCAATGTACGCTGCATCAACCGACATTACATGGATGAATGAAGCATCAATCGTAAAGCGAGACCATGTGATTGGAAAGCCGCCGTTATTTCTCCACCAAGCAATTCCTTTACTTGCTGAGCTCGGTGTAATTTCCGATCCGCCGATAATATCAAGATCACCGTCAGCATCGAGATCTATAATTTTAACACACTGAATACCGGCAAAATTCAAATCAATGGAATGTTTTTCAAATTCGATTTCCTGCGAGTGTAAATTGACAGCATAATAACTCAGAAATAGAAAAGTCATATTTATGAAAATATTGTTTCGCATATATTTTATCCTTGCTTGATGATTAAAAGCGCAGAAATGGAAATGAAATCTTATGAAGCAGCAGATTAATTAGCGGAGAAGAGTTTTCCTCTTTTGAATTTCATCATTACTGAAAAGACCCAACTCGGATTCGCTTTCAAGTTTTTCTACGAGGTTCAGAATTTTTTCAGCTTCAGTGAACTGTTTGAGATTAATCAATTCATCGGAATAACGCAGGGCAGCTTCCGAAATATTCAGTACCAGATATTTTGTGTACTGTCTTCAACACAAAAATCACTGGTAATTTTATGTTACTAATTTAGCGAATAGTTCAACGAATGGAAGTGTATAATTTCATATCGATGCCATCATTTATTTCTGCATTCAATAATTATAATCGGTTATTAAATTCAGTAATAAATTAGTTATGATTTAACGCTACCTGCGCAAGTGCCCTGGATATTGCGGCTTTGCAATCATAACCTTCGTCCATATTTATCATAACTGTTATGCTTATACCGGCAGATGGAATATATACCATTCTAGCACCGTAACCGGGACTGGCGCCATCAACGCCAATGCCCTGCACTCCTTCTAAAAAATCAGGTGTAATTGAAATCCCGAGCCCATATCCGAGACCACCTCCAACAGGATAAAAATCGAGCATCTGGTCAATTGTTGTTTGTGTGAGTAATGTTTTCTCATGCAGAAGAGCATTCGAAAACCTTACTAATTCCTCAGCGGTTGAATGTATCGCACCCGCTGTCCAGTTAATTGAATACACTGCCGTTTGCGGCAATGCCGAACAATCTTCCAATTGATTGTCGTCATTGAAATCGAGCCATGGATGAGCTCTTGTTCCTCTTTCAGTTTCTTCTACCGGGAGATAGGATAGATTTAATCCGAGAGGAGATAGAATTCGACTTCTTAATTCGTTCGATACCGTTGAACCGGTGACTTCCTTTATTATCATTCCTAGAAGAAGATAATTGGTATTGGAGTAGTTATATCCGGCTCCGGGAACGCAATACGGATTCAATACAAAAGTTGTTATTGTTTCTTCCGGAGTCCAGAGTTTACTCAGATCAGCATCAAGTTTCGTATCATACTCCGGATTCATCGTATAATTGAAAATTCCACTAGTATGATTTAATAGCTGTTTGATAGTAATGTTACTATTTATGTTCGGAAAATCCGGCAGCCATTTTTTTAGAGAATCGCCAAGAGATAACTTGCCTTCTTCCATAAGCTGAAGAATTAAAGTTGCAGTAAATGATTTTGTCACACTCGCAATGCAAAATACCATATCCTTAGTTATTGGAGCTCCTTCATGCGATATTCCGGTCGCACCGACCCATATTTCCCTGCCCGGTAGTAATACTGCGGCTGTAGCGCCTTTCCCATTATAATTCCTCAGCTCGTTGTCCAGAGCATTTTGCAATTCTTGTTCAATACTTACTTCGGGATCGGTAGAACAGGAAATCATAGAGACCGCGATTATCATAATTAGTTGAGTAATGAATTTTTTCATTTTGTACTCCAGATATTGTTATTTAGTCAGAGGATAAAACTCTATATTATTGTACAGCCGGCAAGATATATTTTGATATAATCTTCAAGATCGGTCTCTCCTGATCAACATCCCATCCGACATTATAATCTGCTGTGGTTACAATTATTAGATTTAAGTCCGGGAAAGTAATTACCATTTGTCCACCATAACCGAGAGCCCAGAACATTTCGTAACTGTTAATCTTTCCAATCCACCAAAGGTAACCGTAATTATAATCGGTTAATACTCCCCATTGATGAGAATCTTTTATCCAGGTTTTTGTCAGAGATGTTTCTACCCATTCTTCCGGTATTATTTGGATTCCATTCAGCATCCCTTTATTCAGATATAAATAACCGAGCACTGCCATTTCGCGGGGAGTCATGAACATATCCCACCCTCCGCGATAATAACCTTGCGGATCGGTATACCATTCGTCAATAGTAATTCCCATGGGATTTGTGAGATTCGTAGTGGCATAAAGAAACGTAGACACACCGCTTGCCTTAGTAAAAATTGCAGACAGCAAATGAGTTTGCAGAGTGTTGTATCTAAATCGTTCACCGGGTGCGGACAACAGCGGCAGTTCAATTGTTGATTTAATCCAGTTATCCGTTGCCATAACATCTTCAAGAATATTTTCCTCCGTCTCAATTCCCATTCTCATTGTGAGAAGATGTTTTATAGTTATGTCATATTTTCGTTCATCCATTCCTTCGTAAATATACTCCGGGAAATAATCCATTACTTTTTCATTGAGGCTGTCCAAAATACCGTCGCGTAATGCGATACCGGTCATCGCAGATAAAAATCCTTTGGAGACCGATTTTATATTATGAGGCGTGTTTGCATCATAACCGTTATAATATTCTTCTCTAATTAAATATCCGTTTCTAATAACAAGAAGCGCATCGACATATCCTTTTTGTTGGGCAGAAATGAAAGCCGAATCCAGAATTACCGGATTTATTCTCTGTTCAACCGGCGTTGAAGTACTCCATGAATAACCTGGTGTTTGAATGTTGGAAGTATCTTCATCGCAAGCTGAAAAAGCTGTCATCAAAACTACAAGAAATACAAAATAATATTTTTCCAATCGCATATTATATTACTCCAAGAATTGTCTATGGCAAATCTGCTGAGAAATTTCTTATTTGGTATAAATTACTGCGAGAGCTCAGATGGATAAGTTAGAATATTTTTTTTTGAATGTTGTAAGAACCATTGCAGAACTTGAAGATGCTGCTCTGCAGTCGGCGGGCTATGCTCGCCTTCAGAGTCTCGCGTATATTTCACCTCAGCATTTAGTTGTTTCAACGCTTCGACTAATTTATCGGCATCATCAATTTGCAAAGTACTATCTTTTGCACCGTGGAAAAACCATACAGGAATTTGTTTCAATCTACTTGCCCATGAGGTGTTATAAAATCCCGACATCGGCGCGAATGCTGCAAATATTTCGGGATTCATATATGCGAAATGTGCTATCCCGTTGCCGCCCATGCTGTAACCGATACCGTATATTCGTGTTGTATCAATTGAATAATCGTTAATAATTTTGCTTAACAATTCCTTCAAAGTATCCGTGTACTCTGTCCAATCTTTACCTTCCGAACACTGCGGAATAATAACAACAAAAGAATCCGGGAAACTATTTTCTAAAATCATTTTGGGTATGGGATACCAGGATAGTTTTTGAAAATCATTGCCTCTCCCCATCCCCCCATGCAAATAAAGAAGGAGAGGCAAATGATGTCGCAGACTATCATATCTTTCCGGAAGGTGCAGCATATATCTAATCGATACTTCTTTAGTAATATTTTTTGATAATTCATTTTCCAGGAAGGGATTTTTCTGCTGTGCAGTCCCGGCTTGATTCAATATTAATACTAATACAAAACAAAGAACAACGCTTTTCATTTGATTATTTTTCATTCTCAATGACCGTTCGCGATTCAATATGTTTTTTAATTCTTCCGGAGTCCACCAGGTTGATTTCATTTTGCGCTCAAAAAATTGTAATTAAGAATAAACTGAAAATTATTTTTTATAAACTGCTTCATGTCCTTCGGGCAGTTTCCGCCACATACGGTCTGTAAATATGATTATTATAACAAAAACATAGAGCGTTATAGCTAATACGGTTATATCCCAACCTCCCAACATAGCCATTATGGTGTTGGCTGAGGCATGTGTAATACCGGCAATTAAAATACTACCCTTGCTTCTGTTAAAAATCCAGCAAACAATTACACTAGAAGGTATGTGAATTAAATAAGAAGAGTACCAAAACGAAAATGTATTAATTGCTCTTCCTTCCGCCTGCCATAAAAAATAATGCCATGGCACCCAAATAAGTGCAAGTAGTAGAGCGGCAAGTAGAGGACTAACTCGAAGCTGAAATCTGGGTAATGCAAATCCCCTCCAGCCTACTTCTTCCCCGGTACCGTTGAAAAAGAAAAATTGGTATAAAAACTTCACTAATATCCAACCGATTAAAGCTATTCCGGTTGCAGGAAGAACAGAAAAAGGATTTGTCGATCTGCCGAGTAAATTACTGATCAAAATAGAAATCAAACAAAGTGCAGGCATCAGTATTAATGCAAATAGAATCCACCTAAAATTTTCACGTGCCCGAATTAATATAATTTGAAAATTCCTGATAACTGGAAAACGTGTGTAGATTAAATTGATTATGAACGCAACCGGTAGCACCATAACGATAACTATGACAATCAACATTGGCGAAAGAGGCAATTTGTTGATAAATGCAAGATTAGCTAAACATACTGCTAATGCAATTACCCAGCTCACGAAAAAAATAATCCATGACTTTAGCCTGTTGCCTTCATGTTTTTTCTTTGAACCGGCAATAATTGTAATACTGATTCCTGCTAAAGCAGGTCCGCATGTTGCAATAAAAACCAAGGGTGCCATTAGGAATTTACCTTGATTCATTACTGCCGAATAGGAGAATCCTAATCCCCATGTAATGAGAAAGGTAATTAAAAAGAAAGAGATTAGTTGGTGGTCCTTGATCCAACCACTGAGTTTTTTCATTTTGTTTCCTCTTGATTAATTTACGAAATAATTTTTACTTCTGTGAATTCAGTACAATATTAAAATTCAATTACTAATCACTATTGCTAAGATACTTCCGTTGGTTCGATTGTATATTCTTTTATCCGACGCTTTATGTTTGAGTCCGTATTTCCCATTTGATGATTTTGATGTAATTGTTAAATAAAATATTTGGCTTTTGGTTGGCGCGGCGATAAAAAAAATTATTGTTTACAATTAACCTCAACCGAAAATCCCAGATTATCCCCGTATTCACGATTCCATTTTCCTTGGCTGGTTAATCGGTAGTAGCCATTACCTCCATATATATCGGAATTATGAACCGCACAAAATATTAACTTCTCTTCTTTCTGATCCGGGATTTTGAAGTACTCAAGAGATATAAAAAAATCCTCTGTTATTACGATATTATTTCTTTGCAGATTTATTATGTATTCACCGGTTGATGTTATATCAATAAAAATTTGTTCTTTCAAAATATTTTTGTCGGGCAGGCCATTGTTAATGTTATATACATTCAATCTCACCGTAAAATAATCGTATGTAAATTCACCGACAAAATATCGTAACTTTTTTAAATACGCTTTATCAACTTCTTCCGGTAGTTTTATCATTACCCCTATTTCTGTTCCCAAATTTTTAGAGGGGAAAGAATTGCCGTAAGGCGAATCCGGTTCGCAGAAATTTCCCAATGTATAGACCTTCGTATTAATTGGTCTAACAACAATTTCATCGAATTGATAGATTTTAGATTTCAATTCAATTCTAAATTGTTCCAAATCGCTAATACTATTTTTTAGATCGCGAATTAAAAATGTTTTTTTCTCGTATCCAATACAAGAGATGCAGAGCGAATCATTATTGAAATTATTGCTCAGCTCAATCGTGAACAGTCCATTATTGTCTGAAACTGTTCCTACATTTTTCCCAACGATTCCAATATTTGCATACTGAATCGTGAGTCCGCTTTCAACATCAATCAGTTGCCCGGAATAAATTTGCGAATATGTTTGAAAAGCAGAAATACATGAAATTAATAATAATATGATATACTTCATTTCCACCTCCTAATCCTTAGCTGAACAGATAATTATTTCAACATCTCGATTGCATATTCAAGCTGATTGTCTTTTCCGGCAAGAATATCTGCTTCCGTCTGTTCAACTCGAATATCAGGAGCAACTCCCAGCCATTCCCAGGGCAGACCGTCATAGCGTCTTATATCGATAAATCCGACTTCAAAAGATTTTCCGCTCGGAAGAAAAAACAAACCCTCGTCACCGCCGCCGACCGACCCCCCTCCGGTCGTATCACCAACGGCGGTGACATTAGGTAATTGTTTTAAAATTTCTGTTGTAAATTCTCCGGCGCTGAAGGTTGAACCGTTTATCAGCACAACAACAGGATTGGTATATTGGAAGGGACCTTGCGGTTGAAATGGAGGCAAATTCCATTTTACACCGTATGTGTAAGCAACATTCCTAACAAGAGGCTGTGTTAAAAAACGTGTTATTACGGCTTCGATATTTTTATAATCGCCGCCGCGCTTTTGCCGGATATCCAATATTAATCCTTTTGTATTTTTTAGATATTCCAGTACACCGGGGAATTCACGAATCAAATAATCTTCGTGAAAATCCGAAAGGAAAGCATACCCGATGTTACCGGGAAGAATTTCATATTCAACTGTTTTGCTCCCGGTTAATCTTAATTCTTTGTCAAAATATTTTCTTACAACAAACGGACTGTATGCATGCCTGTCCTTAAAATGTCTTTGAGGATAATATGGATATACTTCTCCACCGCCATTCGTTCGATAGTAAACATGACCATCTTTCAATTCCGCCAACAGATCGCGAAGCACAAAATAAAAATCATCTCCCTTTGCCTGTTCGGCGCGGGGGCGGTAAATAGTGTAGATGGAATCCCAATTTATTTTTTTGAATTCAAGATAAGGATAAACATCTTTAATTCTTTTCCATGATGCTTCAAAATCGGCAACATTTAAATTTGATTCGGGCTCTGTAACAACTAAATCTTTACATGAAATCATGATTAAGATAAAGAATAAGAACATGAGTGGTAATTTCTTTTTCATAGCAATCTCCTCGTTAAAATCCATAGGTCAATGAAAATATTAAATTATCACTTGCGGCCAGAAGCGGTTCCCATGAACTAATTCTGGTTAAATGAAAATTGTAGGCTGCTTTTAATGACAGATTATCAAGGAAGTAGTAACGAGCGCCAAATTTGAAATTTGCATTCGTTCCGGAAAACGATGTAAGAATTCGTACAGGCGATTCATCGTCCTCTTCTGAATCTACCATTCGGAATCCAAGTGAAATCACACTGAAAACGAGTGAACTTTCCAGGTTTAATTTATCAGAAAGAGTATAAAAAAGATGTGAACTGATGCATCCCGAAATTAACATCGCAAAAGACTGTGAGTAATCGAAGCCCGATACAGCGATTTTCTGTTTGTTATAATAAAAGAACAACTCAGCTGCAGGACCAATGAATACGTAAGCATCTCTATCAAATATTGTGAATTTTGGCAGAGTGTAATTAAAACCTTGATTTAGATTAAATTGATGGACATCCGTGCTCACATTATTGTTTTTTATTTCTGATGAATTTTGATAACTGATACTCAACGTGTAAACATAATTTTCATGAGGCTTTGCCCAGCTGATTTCATAAAACGGCAGAGAACCGGAATATTTTTCTTTTGAGATATACTCATCAGTTACCGCATAACTGCCAATTCCATACTCAATAGAGAATCCGGAAGGGAAGATTCTTTTTCCCCCGGTTGAGTCCTGACCAACAACTCCTACCGATAAAGTTAATAGAAATACTAACACGAAAAATACTTGGCAAATGATTTTCATTTTACTTTCCTTAGTTTGGACTAATTTCGTTCTGATAGAAATATAATTGTATAAAAATTCAATTGTCGATGATAGTTTACTGCCACAGATATAAGTGTACTTGGTAGTCACGGTCCACACCGTGACTGAGCTACTTTTTTTATCTAATATCTTAAGCGCATCTGTCACGGAATGGTCCCCCGAGAAGCGGGACAAGCTGTGACAGCCGAGCCATTGGGTAGAACTGTAAGTGGCAGCACACTAGATTTTTTTGAAAAAGCTAATCATCTTTTCAAAGAGCTTCAAGAATATATTCTTCTATCATCTCGTCGCATGGAATATTAGTAGTATAATTGGCCCCGGTAAAAACAACTACCATATTCAGACTTTCGAAAACAATAATCTGCTGCCCGCCCCATCCGTCTGTACGAAATGCTTGATATGTACTTCCTCCGCTTTGGTAACTTTTCAACCACCATAAATATCCGTATCCGTAAGCACCCCAATTAGGTCCAGGTGTTATTTGTAATTGAGTTGACTTTTCCACCCATTCTTCCGATATGATTCTGTTACCATTCCAAACTCCTTTATTAAGGAATAGGTAGCCGAACTTTGCCATATCGCGAGGTGTGATATGTATATCGCCGTGGCAACATATTAAACCGGAAGGAGAAAGAGTAACCCAGTTGTAATTTGTAATTCCGAGAGGAGAGAATAATTTGTTTTTTGAAAATGTTGTTATCCTTTGATTAGCTGCATTAGCAATAATCACTCCCAGTAAATCGACTCCCGCTCCGTTGTAATAAAAACTTGTTCCCGGTGGAGCTACGAGTGGCTTGTTCAATAAATAACCAATCGGATTTTGCGATTGATTGAATTTTACCAGGTCCATTTCACTTGAAGAAACCGATACTTCCTGTTCATTCCATTCCAATCCGCTTGCCATCTTAAGTAAATCTTCAATTGTAATTTCTTCCCTACCGTTATTTTTGTACGACTGATGACCCGGTAAATATTTAAATATGCTAT
The DNA here is from genome assembly GCA_043808235.1 of bacterium. Classification (GTDB taxonomy): domain Bacteria; phylum Bacteroidota; class Ignavibacteria; order Ignavibacteriales; family Melioribacteraceae; genus JAZDFC01. Next base: position 42,786 of record JAZDFC010000070.1, on the reverse strand, counting down.
CTTGAATGCTGCTTATGAAACCGTCGTTAACAGCAATACCAATCAGCGCTGATGTAAAACTTTTTGTTGTTGAATGAGTATTATGTCTGGTATTCCGATCGAAGTCAATTAATTCACCGTGATAATTTGGATCGGAATATTCAAAATCATGACCCGGCCAATAATGTTCGAACACTAACTTCCCGTCTTTAATTATGATGATTGAATGCACTTCGGTATATACCCCGAGATCGATGCGCAGACGCAAATTTTCAATCGGTGTTGTTTTCATTCCCACTTCTTTCAACGAAGCGGTTTCCCATCCGTCATCAGTTTTTTCCGGCGCCGGTATTTCCGGTGACGGATCACTTTCTTCCGATTTATCGCAACCGGTAAAAAACATGAAAGCAATAATCAGTGTGTAAATAAATTTATTTTTCATGATGATCCTTACCCTGTCATTTAGAAAATCGGTATTGAATAACCTATCATTAATGTAATTCCCCGGTTTTTAAATTGATTTTCCTCTGCCGACAGCTCTTCAATATTTATCACGGTGTTATCGTATTTCCATTCGACTAATCCATTTTTGGAATTATTCGCAAGACTAAAACTGTATCTTCCTTCAATAAACAGTGATCCTTTCCATACCGGCAGAATTGCACCCGCTCCAAATGTTAAACTGATGTCTGTCGATTTTGTAATGGGTTTTAAATCCATTTCGATATTTAAATTGGATACTTCGGCTTTACTGTTACCGGACAAGAAAAATCCCAACGATGGCCCGGCTAAAACAAACGGGCGGATAACTTCGCCGAATGATGCCTTCAACAACAAAGGTATCTCAAAATAAAATGTTTCCACATTAATTTCCGGACTATCATCGTGTGCGTTGATTTTGCTGCCTTTACCCAGGTACATTGGTTCAATCTGGATAGCATAATTACAATTCAGATTATAGGTTACAACAGCTCCAATTCCATACTTTGTTGCGGAAGTTACATCTCTCTCGATATTCTGGACTTCGGTATTCCAATTTGCAAAGTTCAATCCGCCGATAACTCCCGCTTCAAATGATTGACCATTGCATAGCGTTGCTGTGAACAAAAACACGGTATAGACTATTATTCTTTTCATCTTAGTTTCCTTTTAATTATTGTAAAAATATATTTAAAACTAGAACTCTTAATTACTGGTATACTTCATTTCCAAACTTCTATTTTAATTACCTACATATTTTTATCTCATGTCGTACACAGCTTCGCCATCTTACACACAAAAGAATTTTTGCAGAATAAATCTTTTTCTCAACATAGAAAGACGAATTAAGTATCAACTCTGCGCTTACTTATCGTTCAATAAGCTCTGAATGCGAAATAATTCCTGTAGATACAAATAATATTTAAATTCCATTTTAATGCGTCACAGTTCTAAGTCGATCTGGTATTTAATTACTCTTCGTTCTCGAATCTCATCGTCCGGCTGTCGAATTTCCAGCCGGTTGGCTCTTTATGAAGTACAAAAGTTTCAGTCCCGGTTCGGACATGCAATTGATGTTCCTTTATATATTCAATATAGAATTTGTTGGCGATGCAAATAGTAGAATTTATTACTTTAATTGAGTAATCGATTTGATCGAATCGTTTGATATCAATTTCACCAAAGATGTCTGGAAGAGATTTTGCACCAATTATTTTTTGAAGGGTTCTTTCCATTGTATTACCCTCATAAAAGTTAAATACAAAATTTTTGCTCAAAACCTTTTCAGCTTCATGAAAATTTTTATTCAAGCAAGCATTGTTCAAGTTAAGTATTTCACCAATTATTTCTTCCTTGATGGTGTTTACTTCATTCTTCATAAAAAAATCACTGCTTTAAATAATACTTCTTGACAGGTGATAAATTAGAGAATTGTTGGTAAGAGGATGGGGATTTCCTCTGAAAGCGAAAATCAACTTGCGAGTGCAAGTATTTATTTTTTGAAAGGCTCGAGTTTACTCTTCAAATTCTTATAACTTCCAAAGCTTAAAGGGATGGTTTCACCGTTATTTAAATATATTTCGTAAACGCCGCTTCCTTTGTGAGAGTAATGATCGAGATGATTAATATCCAAAATGAAAGAGCGATGAACCCTGATGTAATTTAAAGGTAAGATTTGCTCAAGTGAATTTAACGGCTTATCGGTGACTTCAACTTTTCCGTTTTCCAGATGGACTTCAACAATATACCCGAGAGCTTTGAAGTAAATAATCTGATCAATTGAAATAATGTGGTTCGAGTTTTTTTTACGGATGACAAGATATTTGGTAAATATATCACGGTTTTTCAGTTTACCGAGATATCTGTCAAAAGCTGCCTTCAACCGTACTTCTTCAACCGGTTTGGGCACAAAATCCAGAACTCCGTAATTAAAAGCTTCTATTGCCTGATCGATATAAGCGGAAATAATTATTGTGTGGAACGATCCGGCTATCGATCTTTGCAAAATCTCGTAACCGTTCTTTCCTTTCAAATTCAAATCGAGTAAACACAAATCGATTTGGTGCTTATCGAGATAGTCGAATGCCTCCGCAAGACTGTGCCTCACATCAATCTTTTCAACTTTACCCCCAAGAATTGACTTGGTCAAATCTTTAACATCCTCAGCGATAGGAGGCTCATCTTCAATTATTAGTATTTTCATGGTATTATCTGTTAATGATAATTATTACTTGCCATAATGAATTACGAACTCCGAAGTCGAGTTCCCATTTGCCGGGATATCTTTCCTCAAGACGCGACTTAATATATTTTATTCCCATGCCTTCATCAATATTAAAATCTTTGTCCATACTAAAATCCTGAATTAGCGAGCCGTCATTTTTAAGTGTGAAGATTAATTGATTATTTACATCCTCGCAGTACAGCCAAAATTTTCCGTTCTCCTTTGGTTTGAACGCATGTGTGAATCCGTTCTCAATCAACGTATGAAAAATCAAGGGAGGAATTTTTTCTCCCTCGCAAATATTTTCAGTTATCAGTTCGTACCTGGCATCCCACCGATGCTCCATAATATTCAAGTGATAACGACACAACTCTATCTCCTGCGAAATAGGAATTTCCTTCTCCATAGATATTTTATTTATAATTCTGAATTCGTTGGCAAGCGATTGTATAAGCTCCTCAGCCTGAGCTGGTTTCCTTTTCGCTAACGATTTTATAGAGGCAAGGGTATTTATTATGAAATGCGGCTGAATAGATTTTTTGAGCAAATCGGTCTCCAATTTTTGAGCCTTCAACTCAATTGATTTTTGAATCTTTTGCTGCTCATGAACCTGGCGGTTCGCAACCATAATATAAATAAGACTAAAAAGTGGTAAGTAAAAATCTGCAGGGAACCAGGAAAACAAATACAGATTGCTTATTCCAAACCTATCAAAACCAAATAAAATATATCCTATCAAAGCAATTATACTACCCTTTTTTCGTTTATAACAAGAATAGATAATTAAACTAATTGTGTAGAAAAATATCAATGGTCCGTAATGTTCATAATTAAGATTGAACACCGTTGAATAACTAAAACTTGCCAAGTAAAATGGGAGAGTGAAAATAATTATAAAAGGGATGTGATATTTTTTGTATGATAAATTGAAAGAAAACAAAATGAATAAGGCAATTGCAACTTCGGTTAGATAAAAACCTCCGATATAAATCGGCTCGAATATTTTAAGAACTCCCATTGAAATATTGTAATAATGCATTAGAAATTGAAATCCCAATGAGACCAGCATAGCAATGCATAATAGGAAATAGAAAAAATAATTTTTATATCGCTGTCCGCTGAAAAACAAAGCCAACCCGACAGCTATACCCGCTAGTAGTACTCCAAGGTTAAATGTGTTTTTTAATAATCCATGGTACGAATAAAAATTCGGATTTAAATTTGTATCTATTTTAGCATAGAAAAAATATCCCGGCGGAGTATTATGATAATTAGAAAATCTAACACTAAGAATATTCTCCCCTACTTCAGCTAAGGTATCAAGTGAAGCGGCAAAAAACAAATTGCCGGGTTTCTCCTCCACTTCGCTGTTACCAACTTTTCCATTTGAACCGATGAGCTTTCCATTCCAATAAATTTCAAACGCAGATTGTATTCTTCCGAGTTTCAAAATAACAGGTACACCTTTTATATCCTCAGTAAAAATAATTTTTGTACGCAGCCAGTGAAAGCCTTTATTTTCAGTATAGAATCCTCCCTTCGAAACAAGAGTCCAGCTCGAATCATTGAAATTATTTTGAGACCATTCTGGATTATCACCTTCACAATATTTCCAGAGATGAATAAGAGTTTGCCTTGAAGATTGGGGATTACATATTGTCTCAGCTTTTTGAGCTATGCAAAGAGATGCAGTAAAAAGAATAATGAATATGAATTTCTTCATTAATGAAATCAAATTATCTATCGAAAACTTTTAATTCCAAATTACAAAACCCTACCGAAGTATCAAACAGAAATGAAGTGCAATTTATTTTCCTATTGGAATTTCAGTTAATTCAAATAATGTTATCCACAGCCAATACAAATTAAAACAGGCTGTATAAAAAATTAATTTTTCTTAGCGTTTCTGAGTGCCCGCCATGGACACTCAGATTTTTATACAACCCCTTTTGAAAATACTATTTCTTAATTTCGCTTCCTTTGTCAGTCCAAAGAATATTAACAACATAAATAAGAAATCCGCTGCTTACAATGAAAACTGCTAACAGAAGAAATGCATAATTCAAACGCCCGTATAAAAAGTTACCAACGGTAAATAATGCAGACCAAATCATTGTGCAGCCGAGAAACCAGCCCAGCAAACTTAACGGTATGTTTTCGCGCGAAGCAATTTGTTTGGCTCTTTCTTCGGTAATTCCGGCTTCTTTACGAACCGCTCTCCATCCGGGACCAAGCGGATTGACTTTTTTATAAAAATCTACTAATACTTTCCTATCAGTTTGTGGACCTAAAAATGCAGTTAAAACCCAGCTCAACGTTGTGAATGCGATTGTGATGATGAGTGAAATATGAGTATTAAATTGAATTCCGTTTTTACTTAGAATGAGTAATACAATCGAGATAATAAAAGAACTTGCCATTGCGGCTACTTCGCACCAGGCGGTAATGCGCCACCAGAACCATCTAAGTAAATACAGCAATCCTGTACCGGCTCCTATTTGAAGAATCATGTTGAAAGTATCTTTAGCGGTATCAAGAAAGAACACCATTACAGATGCAGTAACAAATATCAGAACAGTAGCGTAACGACCTGCTCGAACATAGTGTTTTTCAGTCGCATCTTTCTTAATGAACCGTCTGTAAAAATCATGCACTAAATATGATGCGCCCCAATTTAAGTGAGTTAGTATCGTTGATGAGTTTGCAGCCATCAGGCCTCCGACCATTAAGCCCATAAATCCTATCGGTAAAAATTTAAGCATGGCGGGATAAGCAATATCGTGTCCGAGCAAGGAGGGATCTAAATTGGGAAATGCTTTTTGAATATCCGATAACTGGGGGTAAATAATAATTGAACACAAACCAACAATTATCCATGGCCACGGACGAAGAACATAATGAGCCACATTAAAAAATAAAACTGCACCGAGAGAATCTTTTTCGGATTTTGAAGCAAGCATTCTCTGTGCGATATAACTGCCGCCGCCGGGTTCAGAGCCAGGATACCAAACCGACCACCACTGGACAGCAATGGGCATTATAAAAATCGCAACCGCTATATCCCAATTGTTTGAAAAATCCGGAAGCATGTTTAAATAATTAATTCCTCCCGGACCGCTAAGGTTGGATAATTTATCAACGAGGCCTGTAAGTCCTCCTATCTCCGGTAAATATAATGCAAAAATAGCTGCTGCAATTACAGCCGTCATCATAATAAAGAACTGAATCATATCAATAACAAGCACGCCCCATAAACCTGAATACGTGGCAAATATTACATTAAGAGTTCCAACTATTAGGAGAGTCTGCCATCTATCCAAGCCAAACATGATGCCTGCAATTTTACATGCTGCAAGATTGACTGATGCCATAATCATCACGTTGAAGAAAAATCCTAAATAGACGGAACGGAAACCGCGCACAAAACTTGCGGCTCTGCCGGAATAACGAAGTTCATAAAATTCCAAATCGGTCATAACCCCTGAACGTCGCCATAATCGCGCGTAAAAAAATACGGTCGCAACTCCGGTAAGTACAAATGCCCACCATTGCCAGTTACCCGCAACACCCTGTGTTCGTACAAAGTTTGTTACAAGATTCGGAGTGTCGGAGCTGAATGTTGTTGCCACCATCGATAAGCCAGCCAGCCACCATGGCACTGACCTACCTGATGCAAAGAATTCGGAAGTATTTTTACCTGCGCGCTTGCCGAAGAATAATGAAGGGACAAAGCAGATAAGTAGTGAAGCTACAATGATTATCCAGTCTAAAAGATATAAACGCATTTGGTATTCCTTCTTTTAAAAGTCTCATTTTTGCAGAAATCAACAGCAATGTCTAATTAAAAATAATGTTAATCGTGAAAATATTTTTTAATAAAACAAACTTAGGAAATAAAGCGGCATCTATTCAAAAAAAATTCGATAAACATAGAAAAATAAAACTACAGGAAATACTAAGAGATAATTACCAGTTCCGAAATCATTTTATCAAATCATTAGCTGCCATCCATTTTCTGCAAGCCGCGGGCCAGGAGGATTCCGTTCCTTCGGTTCGTCCCAATCCATAACCGTGACCTCCCTTTTCATAAATATGCAATTCACACGGAACATAATGTTTCTTAAGCGCCAATGCATAATTGATACTATTCATTACCGATACAGCACCGTCATCAATCGAATGAACCAAAAAAGCCGGAGGAGTTTTTTCGTTCGCTCTAATTTCGTTTGAAAATTGTTTGATTGTTTCGAAAGATGGATTCTTTCCTATAAGGTTTTCCCTCGAACCCAAATGCGTAATAGATGAATCCATCGAGATAACAGGATAAATGAGAATTGAAAAATTAGGACGGGCGCTTACAGAATCAACCGGCTCGTAAACCTTTTCATCGAAACGTGTTGACAGCGTGGAGGCTAAATGTCCGCCTGCTGAAAAACCCATTATCCCGATTTTATCTGGATTGATATTCCATTTTGCGGCGTTACGTCTCACAATTCTGATTGCTTCCTGCCCATCCTGCATAGGACCGATACTTTTGTCAATCATTATAGAATTATCAGGAAGACGGTAAATCAAAACGAAAGCCGTTATTCCCAATTCATTAAACCAGGCAGCTATCTGCGAACCTTCATGTTTGAATGCGAGTGCCCAATACCCCCCGCCCGGGCAAATTATAACCGCTGTTTCGTTTGCCTTCTCAACCGGCGCCGCATACATTTCAAGAGTCGGATTTGTAATACCTCGTGTCCATGTCCAAAACTCATCGGAATCGATTACGGTTTTGAATTCGGGATTATGAAATGAATCCGGAACCTTCCCATTCCAGATCTCAATTACTTCCGTTTGAGATTGCAGCTTACTTGCAGATATGATAACGACAATAAATAGAATTAACGGAATATTTTTTCTACTAATCAACTCCAACTCCACGAAGTATTTATAAAATTAATTTTCGAGATGGAACAAACTTTCGTCATTCACTTCCTCTTTCAATCCATCAGGCGGATTCATCATCAATCTCAATCCGCTTCCGCCGCCTAACTGGAAGAAGGAAAGCTCGACTGCGTGATAACCTTTCTTTAAATATACTGAACCCGATTTTTCAATCATTGCGTGCAAGCCATCATTCAATACAACAGTCTCACCGTTAATTGCCAATTTAGAGCCGTCATCGGAGGTTAAAAAGAATTCGTACATCCCATCGTTGTCAATTTTAATATAGCCGGAGTAATTCAGTCCAAAATTATTTGCAGCAATTCCCTCAGGATAAAGAATATTTTTTATCACTCCTGTACGGATAGGCTCAATATTTGAAAAATCCGGCAAGCGTTGAAACTGACCTTCATAGTAATGATACTGCACTCCGGGTTTTAAATTCTTTTCATTTACTTCCGGCGCTTTTATTTCCAATTCACCTATAACTTCTAAAGCAACTACTGAATGTTTTGGAACAACAATTTCAATTGAATGCCCGGAGGTTTTAAAATCTCCAAATGGTTTGATAACCACATTGTTCGGACTCTCGAATGTATTATGTGCGTTTAATTCATCGGCTGTAATTATCTGTCCGACAGCTGAGCCAACTGTAAATGCATTAATTGCGCAGTTCAAATTCTTGTCTTCGGTCGCGCTGAGATTGCAAACAGTTATGTGCATCTTCCCATTTTTATCGAATGATGATGAAATGTTGAGCGAAGGAATTTTGCCTCCATTTATTTCGATACTGTCCGTCTGTAATGATGTTGGAATCAACACCGCATCGTGATGCACTTTGTACATATCAAAAACATGATATGTAGGAGTTAAAACAATTTTGTCATCCCTGGTAAGAATAACCGATTGTAAAACATTAATAGCCTGCGCAATTGCCGCCATCTTAACTCTATCGCAATGGTTATTAAAAATATTCAGATTGATACCGGCAACCAATGCATCGCAGAGAGTGTTTTGCTGGAAAAGAAATCCGGGATTTGTGCCCGGTTCAACCTGATACCATGTCCCCCATTCATCAACAACAAGCGAAACGCTTTTGCCCGGATCATACTTATTCATTATAGCAGAGTGTTTAGCTATAAATTCATCCATATGCAAAGTACCGCTTAAAATACTGTACCAACTTTTTTGGTCAGTATCTGTTGCATGCCGTTCATTTGTCCATGTGTAATTATGCAGCGACAATCCCCAAATCGAGTTTCCCATCTCGCGCATTACTACTTCGGTCCAATTGTAATCTCCACCGCTTGGTCCTACTGCAATTTTATATAATTCATTGCTGCCGAAGTTTTTCATAAATGTGCTGAAATGGTTGGCAAGCTGGGAATAATATTCAGGCTTCATGTTTCCGCCGCATCCCCATGTCTCGTTACCTAAACCCCAGTAAGCAACTCCCCATGATTTATCCCGTCCATTCTTCTTTCTCAATTCCGTCATCGGGCTAACGTTATCGGAATTAACATATTCTACCCATTGCGATAATTCTTGAATCGTACCGCTGCCAATATTCCCGCTAAAATATGGTTCGCATCCAATCTGCTCACATAGATCGAGAAACTCGTGCGTACCGAAACTATTATCTTCGGTCACTCCTCCCCAATTTGTATTAATCATTGTCGGCCGAAGCGAGCGAGGCCCGATACCATCCTTCCAATGATACTCATCTGCAAAGCAACCACCGGGCCATCTTAATACCGGCGCTTTAATTTTATTCATCGCGTCAACAACATCAGTGCGAATTCCACGCACGTTTGGAATTTGGGAATCTTCACCAACCCAGAATCCCCCGTATATGCAGTGTCCAAGATGTTCTGAGAAATGTCCGTAAATATTCCTGCTTATTTTATAACGCGCTTTACCAACATCAAGAGTCGCACTGTTTTCAAGCAAAGAAGATTGTGCAATCAAGTTAGTACTACTAATAATAATTGATAGCAGTATCGAACAAATCCGTAACTGCCTGAAGATAAAGGGAGAGAATTTCATAGGTTCACCGTTGTTTGATTTATATAAACTTGCTTATTGATTTTATATTATTCTCGTGTATTAAAAATTCTAATTCTCTGAAGTTGATAAGAATAAGAAATATATCATCGCCATTTTCGTTTCTATCTGAACTCCGATAATAAGGTGCGCTTACTCAAAAAAAATTTAATGACAGAATAAAAATAAGTCTTTTATAACGCAGCCGAAAGTGAATACCTAATAATAAAAATTATCAAGGGTAGAATTTCAAAATTTAATCTAACCCGATGCGCCGGTACGATTCCGGTTGATTATCTTATAAAATAAAAAAAGAGAAGGGAACTCCATATATTTGATTTATGAGTTCCCTTTGGTTAATGGGAGAGAAGAGAGAGAAAATATTTATGTAAAATTATACTCTGACTAATTTGCCGTTAGATCTCACTGCGTAATCTGTTGATTTATCTGTTTTAAATTGTTCTACCATGTTTTGTAATTTATTTGTAAGTTGATTCAAATCCTCTGCTGCACGCGCTATCTGCTGTGTTCCGGCGGCTGATTGATGAGTTACACTGCTTATACTTTCAATATTTTTGCTTATCTGTTCCGCAGTTGCCGATTGTTCCTCACTGGCTGCTGCTACTTGATTTGCCATATCCGATACCTTTGCATTTACCGTCAATATTTCAGTTAGCGCATCCGCTACTTGTTCCGTTAAATCCATTCCTTGTTTTACTGACGTTCCGGCTTCCGTCATAGAATCATCTGCCGCTTGTGCTTCTCGCTGTATTGTTTTTATTGTATCGGCTATCTCTTTGGTTGCTTTTGTCGTTCGTTCGGCCAACTTCCTTACCTCGTCGGCTACTACCGCGAAACCTCTGCCTTGTTCGCCGGCGCGTGCCGCTTCAATCGCTGCATTCAGCGCCAACAGATTAGTTTGATCGGCGATGTCGTCTATTACCTGCGTGATTTCTCCAATCTGTACTGTCATGTTGGCTAAAGAAGATATTAACCTTCCAGTTTCTTTAGCTGTCGATACTATCTTATCCATACCTTTCTTTGTTTCTTCAACTATCTTGGCTCCTTTGTGCGCATTGTTGCTTGCTATTTTTGAATTATCCGCAGCTACGCTCGCATTTTTTGTCGTTTCAATAATTGTCTTTGTCATTTCTTCAACTGCGCTTGCTATTTCATTTGTTTGAGCGCTTTGTTCCTGAGCGCCGGCAGCCATTTCTTCGGAGCTTGATGATATTTGCGCCGAAGCGCTTGCAGTTGCCTGAACGGCTTCGTTTACTTTTTCGAGCATGTCTTTTATTTTCTTTACAGATCTATTAAATCCTTCAAATAGTTTTCCAATTTGATCATCCTTTTCAATGTCGAGTTCAACGGTAAGATCACCTTCGGCAAACTGATTCATAACCTCCAGCATTTCATCGGTCTTATTGGCTAAGTAATTCTGCGCATTCTTAATTTCAGTAATATCAGTAACAAATTCTAAAGCCCCTATAATATTTCCGGTCTTATCTTTAATCGGCGCACCAGTGTACATAATTGGAATAGGTTTTCCATGCGGATTTGCAACAGTTTCTTCGCCTCTTGTAACACCTCTACTCATAGCTTGAGCGCATGCACATTTTTCTGTTTGGCAATCACCGGTTTTAAAGTTTTCGTAACATTTTTGACCAATCAATTCATTTTGATTTTTACCAAGTACGGTTGCCCCGGCTCTATTCATATATTGAATGCTGAATTCTTTATTTATGAGCATAACAGGTGTGGGCAGATTATCAAGATATTGAAGCTGCTCGGATATTTTATCAATCATCATGTTAAATGCTTTTGCAAGCACGCCGATTTCGTCACTTGCTTTTACCGTTACCTCAAGATTCTGTTCGCCTTTAGTAAATTTATCTATAGCAGTAACTAATTGATTTACCGGTTTACTAATTAAACGAGAAACAAATATTCCGGCGCCAATTGCTAAAAGCATTCCAAACACAACCAAAATTATCATGAGTCTTATGGAAGCATTTGCTTCTACTGTATTTTGGTCAGATCTTGCTTTTGCCTCGCTGATATTCATTTCATCTAATTTATCAATTTCGATCTGTACATTTTTACGCGCTGTCTCCATATCTCCTCTATATAATGCTTTCGCGCCTTCGGTTTCATATTGGTCGGCAAGCGACAATACTTTTTCTCTCAGAGATTCGAATGCATTTAAACCTGCCATAAAATCATCAAAGAGTTTCTTATCGGTTTCATCTACTATGGATTTTTCGTATTCATTAATAAGCCCATGAATTTCTGTATTTCTGTCGACAATTCTTTTGTGCTGGTCGGCTTTAAGAGCTTCGTCAGTAGCAAATATTACTTCAAGAATATTTGTTCTTTGTCTCTGAAAGGCAGTGGAAATTTTACCTACTACAGATAAGGGGACAGTATTTTTCTCATACAACATTGTGTCGCTATTTTCGACAGATTTTAAGCTGCTAATTCCCTCATAACCGATAATACCGGCAATAACTGCCACCAAGCAAAATCCGATTAGAAGTTTTGCACTTATTTTTAGGTTATAGAACCATTTCATTTTTATTGCTCCTTATGAAATTAAATTATTCTCAACATCATAATCGAGTATCAAGAAATATAAATTTGTAATTTAATTGTAAGCGGTTAATTTTATGTTGGGAGAGGATTGTTGTGTAAAAAACTTAATTTGATTGCTTCGGTGGGTTACCTTCCAAATAGAAAATACAATTAAAAATAATTTCTAAATATTTCGAATGGGTTATGTTTTTTTCAATGATTAATAATTAATAAAAACTAAAATCACTCTTAAGTTCGTTATTTTCTATTTTGAAGAATAAAAGAAAAGGGAACTCATTTTAATACCTTGATGGGTTCCCTTTGTGTGATGGGAGAGAGAGAGAAAGTTGGGTTTTATTAGACTTTTATTAACGTGCCATTCGACCTTTTCCCGGATTCAACCGATTTACCAATTTCAAATTGTCTTATGATGTTTTGTAAATTATTAGTAAGCAGATCTAAATTTTCTAAGATCTTTTCTATATGCTGGTTTCCAAAAGTAATTTCTTCTTTGTTTAAAGTTATCCGGTTTGAAAGACTTTCTATTGTAAGATCAGTTTCATTTATCTTTCCAACTATATTCTTTATGCTGCCAACCGCAATATTAAATCCATCGAGCATCTTACCAATTCTATTATTATTAATTTCTTTCAAAGTTTTTTCCAAATAAAAATTATTTTGTTTTCAGCATCATAATCGACTTGATATTGAAATATGTTTGGAGTAAAGTTGAATATGGTTAATTCTTTGTTGCAAACGGTTTGCTAATAGCTAAACTACTCTTTTATGTAAGTAGGCAGGGTAATAGATATAGTAGTAAAACTATTTTTAGCGCTGGTTATTTTTATTTGGCCGTTGAAATATTTTATAATGTTTTTTACAATTTCCAGACCAAGTCCATTTCCTTCCTGCTGATGAATTTCTCTATTCACCTGTTTAAAGGCGCCTAATAAATTTATCTCATCCGCTGTCATTCCTGTCCCGAAATCTGTAATATCTATGCTGTATATATGATCCTTGGATGCACCTTTGACAATAACGGATTTTCCGGTCTCAGAAAATTTCACCGCGTTTTCAATCAGTTCGTTTAATAACAATTTTAAATATCTGTTTGGAATTCTTACAAAATTTGTTTCCATGGATACTTCAAAATCTTGTTTCCTCTCTTTTGTTAAATAGTTGCTTAGAAGTATCTCTTTTATTAAATCATTATCTATTTCGGAGAAATAAGTCTCACCGGATTCTATTTTTATCGAAACCTGATCCAACTCACCGAACTGAATAAATTTTTCAATCCGATTATGCAGACGTTTTGCCGCAAAATTAATTCTATCAATCATATCCATAATTTCGGTTTTCTTTAATGATTCCTCTTCCGAAATAATTAATTGAGAATAACCCATGATAGCAACAAGAGGAGTTCGAAGTTCATGCGGCACATATTTGGAGATGTTGTCGCAAATGTTTTCGATCTGTTTATTAAATGAATCGTATCTTTCGAGTCGTATTTTGATTGCAGCAAGGAGATCGTCCGATAAAAATGGTTTTGTTATATAATCATCGGCGCCAAGATTCATCCCCATTCGTATTGAAGACATATCATTTTTAGCCGTCAGAAATATGAACGGAATAATTTTAGTTTTTTCACATTCCCGCACCTTCTGAAATAATTCGAGTCCATCCATATAAGGCATCATTATATCAGAGATAATTAATTCGGGTGTGATCTTGCCAAGCATTTGCCAGGCTTTTAATCCATCCTCAGCACAAACAACATCGTACCCTTCGGAGTTTAATAATAATTCGAGATTCTCCCGAATATCTTTTTCGTCTTCAACAACAAGAATCTTACTCATGACAATTTTCCTTTTCCTTAACTAAAATTAAATTTAGTAAGCAAACTGTAAAGTGAATTGTTGCAAACATACAGTATTATGTTGCAAGCGGTTATCGGGACTTCAATAGCAGTTACCGATACATAGCTGTTTTAAATTTTCTTAAATATCTTCTGCTTATTTCAAATTCTGTCTGCGTATTCTTCACTATAATTTTTGTCTTTCCGTCTTCGGTTTTTTCAACCCTATCGATGTAGTCTATGTTTATTAAAGTTGATCTATGAATACGGATAAAATATTTCAGCGGTAAAATATTCTCCCATCGCTCTAAAGATTTTCTAATCAAAAAGCTTCTATTATCCTCACAAACCAATTGAGAGTATTGATTTTCAGCAAGCACATATTTTATTCTTTTAACTTTTACGGGAAGTGTTTTATCATGATATTTTATGAAAACACTTCCGTCGGAATTAACTCGAGAATCATTTTCATCGAGAGATTCATTCTTGCTGAACGATACACTAGCAATTATCTTATTATGCTTGCTCAACCTCGTTTTAATAGCGATAAGTATTTCATCATAAGTAAAAGGTTTAAAAATATAATCGTCTGCACCTAACTCCATTCCTTTTCTAAGATCTTTTCTTTCAACTTTGGCAGTCAAAAAAACAAATGGTGTGCAGCACAATTTTTTATCTTTGGATAATTCGGTCAATACGCCATAACCATCAATACCGGGCATCATAATATCGCATATTATTAAATCGGGCTGATGTAATCTGGCTAACTCTAAACCTGCTATTCCATCTTTAGCCGTGAACACTTGATATTTTTCCGATTCAAGCAGAATTCTAATATTGTCAAGAATATCTTCCTCGTCTTCTACTATCAGAATCTTTTCTTTCATTATTTTTTCCTTACTTTTTTGAAGGGAAGGGATACTGTAAATTTAGTTCCTTTTGTTAAAACACTTATAAAATCTATTGTACCTTGATGCATATCCACCGATCTTTTTATTATCGACATTCCTAAACCTGTGCCGCGGATTTCTCCCACATTGCTCCCTCTGTGGAATGGTTCGAACAAATGACGCTGATCTATTTCCGGAATGCCCATTCCTTCATCGCTTATTTCGATTATTAAGTTTCCCCTTTTCGCTTTTAATTTGAAAACAATTTCACCGCCATTGGGTGAATATTTAATTGCATTTGTTAGTAAATTCATGACAATAAACTTAAAAAGTTTTTCATCAATAATAATCCAACTTTCTTTTAATTCGATTGAATAATTCATTCTGTGATTTGGACTAATTATAAAATTTATGTCGTCAAGTATGTTTTTGCAAATCTCTTCCAAATTAATTAGAGTCGGCTCAAATTTTATTTTTCCGGTTTCGGCCCGGCTTATCGTCAAAACATCGTCCATTAAATTAGTAAGATACTTAACCGATTTTTTTATCCTTTCGGTTTGATTGGTGTATTTCCCAATGTCCCATCCCCGGCCGTATCTTTCGAGTAACTCGGTTGAAGAAAAGACAGTCGTTAATGGAGTACGAAATTCATGAGAAGCAAGCGAAATGAATTTGGATTTCATTTCGCTCAGCTCCTTTTCCTTTTCGAGAGCAAGTTTTACTTTTTCTTCTGCTTCTATCTGCTTTTTAATTTCATCCTGAAGCAGTCTATTCACACCCTCAAGTTCATGAGTTCTTTCTTTTATTAAATCTTCAAGACGCTGCCTATAATTTTCAAGTTCTTTTTCCGCGCGCTTGCGTGCGGTTATTTCGCGCATAACGTACACCATCCCGTTTGGATTTCCTTCGCTGTCTCGCAGAATATCTCCATTTACTTCACACTCTATCTCAGTGTCGTCGAATTTTAACTTATATTCTTTTAACCCCAGCGGTTCGTTGAACATTAACTGGGTGTTTTGTATTGCGCGTTCCCTATCTTCCGGACACACAAATGAGAGTATATTTTGGCCAATGATTTTTTCCGGAGATTTATTAAAAAATGTGGATAGAACAGTTTCATTCACAAAAATAATATCCCCGTTTATATCTGTTCTTATAATTATATCCGGTACGGTTGTAACTAATATGCGATACTGTTCTTCACTTTCCTTTAATGCTTTTTGCACACGCTTCTGTTCGGTTATGTCTTCTTTAATGGCAACATAATGTGTTATAATTCCTTTATCGTTACGAACCGGAGATATTAATGCAACTTCCCAGAATAACTCGCCGTTCTTTTTCTTGTTATGAAACTCGCCGTGCCATTCCTTTCCAGCTGAAATTGTGTCCCATAAATGCTTGTATGCTTTAGCATCCATCTCTCCCGATTTTAATATGCGCGGATTTTTCCCAAGAACTTCATCCTTTTTGTAACCTGTATTCTCTGTAAACCTTGGATTTACATATTCAATATTACCCTCAGAGTTGGTCATTACTACAGATACCGGACTTTGTTCGATAGCATGTAAAACCCGTCTTAATTCCGCTTCGGATTTTCTGCGCTCAGTTATATCAACTAATACAGCCACATTTCCTATCACTTTATTCTTGTCATCATACTCCGGAGCCGCAAAAAGGCTATATTCAATTGGAGAGCCATCCTTGCGCTGCCGTACCACATCTAATCCAAGGATTGATTTTCCCTCCTGCATTATGGCTAAGAAACTTTTAAATTCTTCTTTTTGATCTTTTGTTACAGTCGGCAAATAATTTCCGATCACTTCATCACGCTCCCATCCTAACATTTGAGTGGCTGCCTTATTCCATAGGCTTTTTACATGTCCTTTAGTATCAAGATCGAATATTGCAACCGGTGCGGCTTCAAGTGTTGCCCGCAGGGTTTCATTAATATGTTGTAATGATTCTTCCGCTTTTTTTCTCTCCGTAATATCAATTATGGAAACAATAACTTTCGAAAGCGATTCTTCGTATCCTGGGGCGACAGAAAAATAGACAGTAACATTCCTCGGTTCTCCCGTAAGGGTCATTACTTTAGCATCTCTCAGCATCTCGGTTCTACCGCTCCAAAGGCATATTAATTCATGTTTAAAAGTATCGAACGACTCCGTAGTAAATGTATTTACAAGGTTGTTAACTAATACCTCCCTATTTTTAGCATTATGCAACTCGAGTGCCGCTTTATTTATATCTATAATTTTAATTAATCCGGCACACTGCGCAACAATTTCAGGATGTCTAGCGAGATGCGCTTCGATATCTGTAATCCCTTCTTTTCTCAAATTATCAAAAAGAATTTTTACGTTCGAAAAATCTTCTTCCCAAATTGAAACCGGTGAATTTTCGAATACCATTCTATATCTTCCTTCGCTTTCAATTAACGCTTCTTCGGCACGTTTACGATCGGTGATATCGAGAATTAATGAGAGATAATGAGGGCTGCCTCCAATATTAATTATGGTCGTTGAGTTTAGAGCATAGCCTATTTTACCCGATTTATTTAAAGTCCTAAATTCAAAATTCTCTAATAATCCCTTTTCCATGAGCTCGCGAAGAATTATTTCACGATCACCGGGATCGGCAAACAGATTAAGTTCACTTGTTGTATGCCCGATAATTTCATGGCGGGTGTAACCGGAAGAATTGACGAAAGTTTCATTGACATCTATAAATTCCCCGTTTGCAGCGCTAAAGATCGCAATTGCAATAGGACTAAGTTTGAAAGCAGCAGCAAATCTTTCTTCACTTGTTTTTAAAGCTTCGATAGCTTTTCTGCGCTCGGCTCGCGCTCTTAAAGAATTGATTCCAAATGCCAGATCGTTAGATAATTCATCCATCAATTCTATTTCATCGGGGGTTATACTATTTACCTCGGTAGAATATACTAATAGAGCTCCGAAGACATTAGCATTTTCATCTTTTAATGGTAAAGCCATGCATGATCGATAACCTCGCTTCAGTTCGCTTTTAGGCAAAACCCTTGTAATAGGATCTGTTTCAAAATCCTGTACCGAAACTATTTTTCCGGTTCTAATTGCAATTCCTGCCGGACACTGCCCATGTTCTGTAACATCGGACCAACTAAGTTTTGCATTAACAATAAAACTGCTGTTATCGCCTGCCCATGCAATTGGTCTTATGGTTTGGTCAATATCATTTTCTGCATAACCCACCCACGCCATTTTGTAATCTGCCTTATCACAAATAATTTCACATACCTCTTTAAGTAATATCAATTCATCCTCGGCATGTAACAAAGCCTGGTTGCAATCGCTTATTGCACGCAGTCTGCGATTAAGTAAATGCAACGATTTTTCAACTTGTTTTCGTTCGGTTATATCTCTGCCAAGCACTACCAGCCCTTTTCGGGAACCATCCGATTCAAATATTGGGACTTTTATCACATCGTAAATTTTAATAACGCCGTCGGATCTGGGAATAGTTTCTTCACTCTGCGTTATTCCGCCAGAAAGCCAGGCTTTTTCATCTGTAGACTCGCACGTAAGAAAGGCTTCTCGATAAATTGGATCTGTGAATTCAGCTAAATCGGAATCTGTTTTACCGTGATAGTCAACATTCTTCAAACAGAATAGTTCAAGATCTGATTCGTTCGCTTCAAGCCAGCGCCCTTTCCCGTCTTTAAAACATATAATATCAGGCGTGGAATTGATTAACGCCCTCAACCGCTCCTCATTTTCTTTTATTTTTTGTTCGGCTTGTTTGCGTTCGGTTATATCGCGTCCAATAATTGAGATTCCAATAATTTCCCCATCGGAATTATAAACAGGCGAGATTGTAAGCGATACATTGAATAATATTCCATTTTTCTTAAGCCGCATTGTTTCAAAATGCTTTATATGCTCGCCTTGTTTAATACGTTTATATATTAAATTAATTTCATCCTGGTACGGTTCCGGAATAATAATCGAAACGGGTTGACCTATAATTTCCTCCTGAGAGTAACCATAAATATTTTCCGCACCCTTATTCCAGCTGGTTATATTACCATCCAAATCTTTCCCGATAATTGCATCATCGGAATATTCCACAATCGCTGCGAGTTGCGCAATGCGCTGTTCCGCCTGCTGCCTTTCAGCAATTTCTAAGGAAAGGTCTTCAATAATATTTAACGTAGCAATACGGGCTTTTTTAAGCTCAATATTTTTTAAGATTAATTCTTCATTTCTTAATTTTTCATCTTCAATAAAGGAATTGATTTTTTCTTCCGATAGCTTGCGCTCTGTAATATCAGTAAACATTGCAATGGCGCCCTTGAAATGATTCCCGTCATCAAGGACAGGCGTACCTGAAACATGAGTCCAAACAGTCTGATTATCTTTACGGTAAAATCGACGCTCATAATTTTCCGATATTCCTTGGCGGCGGTTTTCCATTTTTCTCAGATGATCGGGTACATCTTCCTCAAACATAAAGTCTGTTACCGGACGCCCTTCTATTTCTTCGCAGGAATATCCGAGCATCTCGGCCATACGGTTGTTAACAAATTTGGTTAAAGTGTCCTCGCCAAGTAACCAAATCCCTTCTGTAGCAGTGTCCACAATACGGCGGTACTTAGCCTCGCTCTCCAGCAGCAACTTCTCGGCTTTGTTTCTTTGTTCTTCGCGCGTACTTAATTGCTTAAGCATCCCGTTAAAACTGTCATATAATAAACCGATTTCGTCCTCTCCCTGCTTTTTAACCCGAACTGAATAATCTGCAACTTGTGTTATTCTATTTGCTGTCCTAGCCAAATTTAATATTGGTTTTGATATAGCCGCTTGAAGTTTGGAAGCAATGAAATATGAAAAAATCATTAAGCCAAGCATCAATAATAGCATTATAATTAGATGCTGATTGATTTTTTCACTTAATAAATCTGTAGATACTTTTATATATACGGTACCGTAAATGATGTCATTAAATTTGATAGGAGTGAAGACTTTTAAATTATCATTTTCAAATACAAATTTTTCTTCCGGGATGATGGAGGCAGGGATATCTTCTTCCCGCATCTTTTGAAACGAAGCAAATAAATCGCCATTTTCATCATAAATACAAACGGTTGTAAGGGAAGGTAACGACTTAATTTTTTCAATAATCTTTGTAGCTTCCTCATGATCTCTGAATGTAAGAGGCACAATACAATACTCACCAATTAACTTAGCATTTACGGTTGTACTACTAACCAGGTCCTTTTGATATGTGTTAATGTCATTAATAGTGATTATTGTAAACCCTATCCAAATAGTTATTGAAGTAACGATTAATATTATAAGTATTATTTTGCTCTTAATGGAAAGATTAAGGAACATTTTCATATCAGTTCTCCGCCGTGTTGATATCTTTAGACAGATTAAGCAGCAAGCTGCTTACAAACAAACCAGCCTTCTGGAGAGCGTTCTTGTTAATTTCAAAACGGACATAGTTGCTTTCAACAAATTGAGTAATTAACACACCTTTTTTTGAAAATTCTTTTTCATCACAGATTGTAAGGATTGGCTTTTTCTCTGTATAGGATAATATTCGGTTTATACGGTACTTTTCTGATTGCGAGATAAATAAAAGATTACAACCATCAATTTCATACAGCGTTGAAATGTATCGAATTTCTACTTTCTTGTTTTTTATTTTTTGTTGAGAATACATCTTTTCAAGAATTGATTTAAAAGGATTTTCACCAATTACACCTAATACAAATGGTTTATTCACATCTTCAATATGCTCTTCATACGGCCATTCAATAAAGCGAGTGAACTTCTCTAAAAATGCAGCTTTCACCTCATACTCACTAAAAGTTTCCGATTGAGCAAAAAGACAAAACGGCACCAAGAAAATAAATAATGCTATAATACTTTTTTTAATTATCATAGTTCTTATCTCGTCACCTGCATATCAATAACAATTTTTAACTGACAATTTTAATTGTTTTGCACCATTTAAAAATGAATTGAACCACTTACATAAAAACTTCTGCCTTCTGCTAAAAAACGGCTCGGATTTGGTCCTCTCATATTAGGGAATAGATTTTCTCTATTAAATAAATTATAGATGGAAAATGAAAAATCCATCTCCGGAAACCCGGAAATGTTTACCTTCTGTGCCAGGAATGTTAAATTAAAAGATACATACTCCGGGATGGTAATGATGATATTGTTTCCATCCTCATCCCATACATTGCTCTTAATTTTATCAGTATACTTTCCCTGCAAACTCAAAGATATGTTATTTGTGATATTATAAATTACTCCAAATCCCAATTTGTTTTTTGCAATATTAAATAAGTCGGGATCATTCGGATTATGTTCGTAATTATACCAGAAATCCCCTCGAAATCTATCGAGCTTCCATTTTATCAGGCTCTCTAATCCCGTTGTATTTTTCTTGCCGATGTTACCCGGCACGCCGTCTATGCTGCCTGTTCCGCGCTGTTCTTGAATAATTTTGGAGGCGTGGTTCTGATAATAAACTACTTGTCCGGCAATATTTTCTGTAGGACTGAAATGTAGTGACAACTCCCATGTCTCCATTTTAGCCGGCACCAGATCAGGATTTGAAGTGAATTCCCAAATAGTGGGCTCGCGGAATGCCTCCCCATAAAGAGCTTTTACTGCCCAACCTTTTAGTAATTGAAAAAACAGGCCGCTTCTTAAGTTGGTTATACCTCCATAAATACTATGGTAATCATATCTGGCGCCTAAAGTTATCTGAAGTTTATCATCAAAAAAAGAATGCTGGTCCTGCAGGTAGGCGTATTTTTTATTCTGACTCAGATAGGGTCTTAAATGGGAAAAATATCCTTTTGGCGGATAAAGATAATGACCTACCATCGGATCACCCAAAGTGGAATCGGAGCTGCTCACACCGGTAAATGCGGGTTCACCTATATTGAGCTCGGTATAACCAAAACCGACAATCAGAAAATTGGGAATGTCCTCCGGTGTAATGTCAAATTGGGCGTTTACCTGGTCTAATTTGCAATTTTCAACAACCATCGCGGCAAGGTAGGGAGGAATATTACCTTCATCCGTCCGATTTTGAAATATAGCAAAAAAAGAAGAAGCTTCATGAAAGGCGTCAATTGTTAATTTTACAGGATAGAAAGAAAAATTATTACCATATGTTAAATAGGTTAACATAGTCTCTTGAATCACATTAGTATTGGTATATGATATTTCGGGACTCTCCATACCTGCGCAGTTTTCATTTCTTAGAAAATGAAGGCCTGCTGTGGCTTTAGAATTATCATTAATAGAATAACTGAAATCGGCATTCGCATTATAAGCCCCGCTAACATCTCTATAGGGATTTCCATTATCCAGCATTTCATTTCTTAACTGACGATCAGTTTCAGAATATTCTGCAGTTCTTATAAAATCAGTAAAGTCTGGTCCATTTTTATCAACAATTGTTCCGCTTAAAGCCATACCCAGATTCTGCTTTTCAGTAATTATTTTGAAACTAACTTGTTTATTATCAAATGCTTTATCCCCCTTTCCTAAAGAGAAAGAAAAATCAGTGTCCTCTTCCGTGTTTTCACTGTTTTTTGTAATAATATTAATCACGCCGATAAAAGCATCGGCGCCATATAAAGCAGAAGCCGGTCCCTGAATTATTTCAACCTGCTTCACGTTGTTTAGGGTGTATTGATAAGAAATGAATGCCTCACCTGAAAACAAACTGTTAACCGGGCGGCCATTAATTAATATTTTCGTTAATGACCAGTTTCCGATAAAGCCCCTCTGCCCGCCCTGAACGTGAGTTTGTGGGAAACCATACTCTATTCCCGGAAGATGCTGTAGAACATCTTTCAGATCCCGGTAACCATATTGTTTAATGTCGTCTTCTGTGATAACATAGATGGTAGCCGGAGCTTCGGTCAATTTTTGCATCCTGTTAGAAGCAGAAATAACTTCAATATTCATCAACTCTTCAATTGTCATTTCTTCCAGCGTTTTTTCCTGGGCTGATAAATCAATTGGAAATACAGATAAAAGAAATATCAAAGAGAGTATAGTATTAATTACTATGCTGTGTTTTTTCGATTTCATTTTTTCATCTCCTTTACAAAAATAAGAATTAAACATCATACCTTTTTGGTTTCCCTTCCTCCTCAAGAAGGTTGTTTATTTCTTTTTTCAACTCAATCATTTTATCTTCTCTTCCTAGCATAAGTTTATTGTATTGATTTATTTCATTCATTTGTTCTTTCAATTCTGCTTCTGCTTGTTTGAGCTCTGTGATGTTACGAGAGACTATTAGTGTCCTGTCTTCAGTCATTGGAGAAATAGTGGCATAAAACCACATCGTCTTATACTCAATGGGTAAACTATACTCAAAGTTGACTGATTTCCTGGTGTTAAGAACCTGCCTTATCTGGTTGAGAAAAAAATCGGCCTGGTCTTTAGGGAATACTTCATGCAGTGTTTTCCCTACTAATTCTGCTGACGGCCTATATAACAGTGACGAATTGGTTTCAACGATTTTAAGGTAACGTCCTTCAGAGTTGCCCACAAATATAATATCTGTCATAGTGTTTATTAAGGTTCGCAATTCCGCTTCGGATGCATTTAATGCTTCTTCCATCCGTTTGCGCCCGGTAATGTCTCGCGCAGCTGCATATATAACTTTGTCCGATGGAAATGAACGCCATTCAATCCATCGATATGAGCCGTCGATGCATCTAAAACGGTTTACGAATCCTCTAATTTTTTCCTGCTTTGCAAGTGAAGATAATGCCTCGAGAGTCGCTTCTTTATCGGCCGGATGAACAAAGTCGATAAATTGTTTTCCAATTAATTCCGAAACCGGGTATCCTAATGTAATTTCCCATTCGGGATTTAATCTTCTAAAAAAACCATCGGTATCGGCAATGCAAAGTAAATCCAATGCATTGGTAAAATATTGATCTAATTCCAAAGTCTTTGTGCGCAATTCATTTTCAATTCTTTTTCGTTCGATGAAAAGCGGTTTTATACGCCAAATGCCAAAAGCCATACAGATGGAAATTATCAGCGCAATAGTTTCGTTTATAATATCCGGTGTATAGTTGTTGAATTCAATAATCGAACGGAAGAAAGGGACTATGCGCCGAAGAGCCATCAATACCAAAGCAACGGCAATAAAACTCCACGCCGTCCGTTTACCTGTAATCTCAATAAGTTTTACCGCCCGAAAAGCGGTTAATATTTGAATAGAAATTGATAATCCCAGGATAAGAATTGTTAACAGCTTGAAATTAATCATATACAGTAATTCCATTTTTATGTTATCTAAATGCAATTAGGGCAGATTATATTTTTTCGGTTTTCCTTCTTTCTCAAGCAGAGCATTTACTTCTTTTTTCAACTCAATCATTTTTTCTTCTCGACCAACAAATATCTTATTAAAACGTTCGGTTTCGTCCATCTGTTTTTGCAATTCAATTTCAGCGAGTTTGCGTTCCGTAATATCGCGGGCAACTGCATATATGGTTGAGTTCGAAGGAAAAGAGCGCCACTCAATCCAGCGGTATGAACCATCTTTACACAGTAATTTATTTACGAAACCCGGCACTTCTTTTTGAACGGCCAGTTTGGAAAGGACGTCCCGGGTTGCCTCTTTATCATCGGGATGAACAAATTCCAGTATTGGTTTGTCAATTAGTTCCGATATTGAATATCCAAGCGTGTTTTCCCATTCGGGATTTAGCTTTCGAAAGAAACCATCTGTATCGGCGATACAAAGTAGATCAAGGGCTTTGTTGAAATAAAGATCCAATTCCTCTTTCTTCTCCCGGAATTCGTTTTCTATTCTCTTTCGTTCTTTGAAAACCGGAGCGATGCGTGAAATACCAGATGCCATGCAGATTGATAGTATAAGCCCAACGCTTTCATTTAGCAAATCAAATGAATATGATTCATCTCCCATTACCAAATGGATAAAAGGTACAACGCGTCTTACTGCCATAAATACAAGAGCAATTGCTATTAGATTCCAGGCAGTCTTTTTACCTGTAACTTTAATTAGGCGCAGCGCAAGGTAAGCGGCAATTACCTGAACGGTAATCGAAAGTCCAAGGATAATACTAACAAGCAGATTATGATTTACCATGTAAATGGTTCTCCTCTTTTATTCATTCCAGATTAAATGTATTTAAGAACCACAAAAATTCGTTGTGCTAATTAGAACATAAAACCATTCAAACGGTTGACGTATCAACTTATGACTAATTTACTCCACGATTAATAATCTGTTACATAACTGTTGAATAGCACCGACATTTATGTCGGTGGTTAAAAACGAAAAGAACAACTGGCTTTAGCCAAATAAAAAACAAATAAATGTGGCTAAAGCCAAACATTTCTTCTTTTTCAGATCCGCGAGCTAAAGCTCGCGGCTATTCAAAATACTTATAAAGTTCTGCAACACGCGATTAATCGCTGGGCTAATTAAATAAATAGTATTTATCAAACTGTTTTAATTTCCTAATTTATATTCTGCATAACCAGCTAAAAAAAAATAATATTTTACTTTTTATATCGAGCTATACTTTTTCGGTTTTCCTTCTTTTTCAAGAAGCGCATTTATTTCTTTTTTTAACTCAATCATTTTTTCTTCTCTTCCAACCATTAGTCTGTTAAAACGATTGATTTCATCCATTTGCTCTTTCAGCTCTTGTTCGGCCACTTTGCGTTCTGTTATATCCTGGCTGATTATTTGGATACCGATAACATTTTTTTGGGAATCGCAGATTCTTGAGAAAATGCTTAAGAACCATTTATCTCCGGAGGGCAGATTAATTAAATCCTCATAAATAATATTCGATTCGGAAGCAGCAGAAAGCTTTATCCTGTTCAAATAGAAATCCGCCTCCGATTTGGTGAAAATCTCATAAATTGATTTACCGTTGAAATCCTCCGGTTTTCCATTCATATGGCTCGCTGCAAGATTATTGTATGATATTACGATTCCATCTGTGGTGTAGTAGCCAATTCCAACACCGGCACTTTCATGAAGCAGCCGATATCTTTCTTCACTTTCGCGCAGCGCATCTTCAGCTCGTTTGCGTTCGGTAATATCACGCGAAATACCTACGATGCGATGGATTTTTCCAGTTTCATCACGAGAAGGGATAAGGAACGAATGAAAATAGCGCCGCCCGGTAGGCAATTCTAATTCCAACTCCTCTTCTATTGGATGGCCTGCTTTTAAGCATCGACGGTATTTTGCATTTACAATTTCAGCAACTTCAGGAGGAACGGTTTCTTCCTGAGTTTTTCCAACGGAGAAAGAACGGGGAACACCTGTCAGTTTTTCCAAAGCCGGATTCACTTCCATTGTCCGGAACTTGTCGTCATTAGTTACTTCAAGTAAATATAGACCGTCCATCACATTGTCGAATATCTCGCGGTATCGCCATTCGCTTTCGCGAAGCGAGATCTCGGCTTGTTTCCGTTCGGTTATGTCCAAAATGTTTCCAACAAGACGTACCACTTTGCCTTCTTCGTAAACCGGTTGGGCTGTTGTACGGATCCATATTTGCTTTCCGGTGAATGTTGTAAATGGAAATTCAAGATCGTAGGATTCGCCATTCTCGCAAGCGCGTTTAAATGCATCGCTGATTATTTTACTGTCCTCAGGACGGTAACATGATAAACTTTCTTTAATGTGATCTATGTTAGGATCATTCGGAATTTCATGAATGCGATAGAGTTCCTCCGTCCAGAACGATTTACCCGACTTAACATCGAATTCCCAGCCGCCTACTTTGGTTAATTGTTGTGTAGTGTTCAGCAGAGTCTCGCTTTTTCGCAGCGCTTCTTCGGCTTGTTTGCGCTCGGTAATGTCTTGCACAGTTCCTATTGATCTTATCGGAATATCACCTTCGTAGAAGGTCTCGCACTGATCATGTACATATTTTATTCTTCCATCTGCAAAAAGTATACGATGATCTATAGAATAATGTGATTTTGTTTTTAGTGAATTAGTATAAGCAAATTTGACTGCTTCTCTATCTTCAGGGTGCACTGTATCCAGAAATGCCTCAAATGTCGCATCAAATTTCTCCGGATCAAGTTCAAAGATTCTATAAATTTCATCTGACCCTAAGAGATAGTTATTTACTATATCATATTCCCAATTGCCTAAATGAGCTAAGTGTTCAGCATCTTTCAATCTTTGTTCATTTTCCCGGAGCGCTTCTTCTGTGCATTTAGATTCAGTTATGTCTGTAACAATCGCTTCAATTGCAACCGGACTTCCGGAATCACTGCATACTAAAATATTACGTTGGTTAAGCCAACGGACTTCACCCGATTTATGAATTATTTGGTATTCATAAAACGGAGGCATTTCGCCCTTAATAAGATTTGCCCATTGCTCTCTAAAGTAGTTGTGCCAATCGGGATGAATTAATTGTTGAAAAAGAATTGGATTGGCATAAAACTCTTCAGGAGTGTAGCCAAGCATAGATAAGCATGCCGGACTTACATATTCATATTTCCCCTCCGGCAATGTCATTCTGTAAATAATGTCACGTGCATTTTCAGCAATTCGTCTGAAACGCTCTTCACTTTCTTTAAGATTGCTATTTGCAATAAGAACTGTGAGTGAATCTTCCAAACGGCGACCTATTTCTTTGAAAAGCCGTTCCTCCTCTGCATTCCAAATGTGTGCATGCGAACATTGATGAATTCCAAATTGCCATGCTTTACCAATTTTGGGATAAATTGCCATCGACATTAGGCATTTGAAACCAAATTGTTCCGATACACCTGCCGGGAGTGGATATGAAGTATTAGGACCGAATTGTACAACGCCATCCGATGAGAGTAATGTTTGGAATGTTTGCGCAACTTGCAGATCCAACGGAATTTCAAGTCCTAATTCAAGAACACCGGGATATTCCGGCTTTGTTCTTTCCATTGGTACTTTCCATGTGTCAGTATTTGGATCGCATGGATATAGTAAAAATGCCCGGTCGCAGTTGAAAATGGAAAGTACAGTATCGAGCACACTACTCATCATTTTTTCAAGATTATTAGTTCCTTGTACAGCCCGGTTTATCCTATCCACGCTTTCGAAATAGCGGAGATTCGTCTGCCGTTCTTGCTCAATAAGTTTCCGTTCGGTAATATCATGAGCGGCAGCATAAATTAATTTACCTGATGGGAAGGAATTCCATTCAATCCATTTATAGGAACTATCTTTGCAAAGGTACCGGTTAGTAAACCGCAATACTTCTTTCTGATCTTCAAGTCTTGCTATTGCTTGTAAAGTGGATTCTAAATCATCCGGATGAACAAAGTCGAGGAAACGTCTACCTTCCAATTCTTTCAAAGAATAACCAAGAGTTGACTCCCATTCGGGATTTAAGCGGCGAAAATATCCGTCAGTGTCAGCAATACATAATAAATCAAGTGAATGAGTAAAGTAACGTTCCAATTCTTCCGATTTTTCTCTTAGAGCAAGTTCAGCGTCTTTTCGCCTGTTTTCGGTTTTCATGAATTCAAGAGCGAATGAAATATCCAGCGCCATTTCAATGAGAAGGTTAATATCTTCTTTTTCAAAAAAATTGATTTCATCCGAGTATATGCTTAGCGCTCCAACTACTTTATTGAATACAATTATTGGAAACGAAGCGGATGATTTGTAACCGTATTTTATTGCATCTTCCAACCAGGGCAGCATGCTTTTATCAGTTTCAATATTATTTGAAATTTTACATTTACCCGATTTGATTGCTTGACCTGTAGGACCGCTGCTTAGCAGTTCATCATTTAGATCGATATTTATTTTTTTCAGATAGTCCCCGGTAAATCCGTTTGAAGCGGCAACTTCAACTTTGTTTGTTGCGGAATTCAATAATCCAATCCATACCATTCTAAACTTACCATACTCAACTGTTATGCGGCATACCTCATCGAATAGTACTTTAGTATCATGAATCCTTACAATTGATTGATTGATATTACTTAGTACGGCATAGATACGATTGAGTTTCTGTATTTGATTCTCGGCACGTTTGCGGTATGTAATATCCTGAATGAAAGCAGTTACGCCAATAATCTCGTTGTGTTGAAATATTGGATTCCAAAAGAACTCGTAATATATATCTGCGTCCAGTTGATGTTGAATTTCCGAAAATGCTTCGCCGTTCAATGCGCGGTTTATGCTCTTTTTAGCAAGTTCCTTTAGCTCCGGTATCGTCATGCAGTCAAGCAGGCTCGTCCCGATTTTAATATCTGCATTCCAAATCTGTTTCATTTCAATGCGGTGCTTTTCATTGAAAGCCGTGTAGCAATAATTTTTATCGAGCGAAAAAATTATCATGTCGCCGGAACTGTTTATCAACGCAGAAAGTAATGTAAATTGCGAGGCAATTTGTTCCTCTGCTCTCACGCGTTCAACCAGTTCTCTTTCCAAAAGTAAATTAGCGCTATGCAGTTCTGCCGTTCTTTCTTCAACTCTGTTTTCAAGTTCCTCGTTTATAATTTTAAGTTCTTCTTCGGTCTGTTTTCGTATTTCAATTTCACGTTCAAGTTCGGCGTTAATTTCTTTCAGCCGGGTGTATTCGACTATCGCATTTTTTAATGTAAGCGCAACGTAATTAAAAAATACCGGCAGCTGCTGATAAAACTCGTGCAGATTAATATGCAAACTTTCCATTTTGAATACGCCGATTATTTCACGCCCAACCATCAGCGGATAAATCCAGGTGTAAGCCTTGGTGAATTCCCTGGTAATTAATTTGGTATCAATAAAATCATGTTCAAACTCAATTGGTTTATGAGATACATAAACTTTTTGAACATCGGCATCTTCTATTTGTGTAATTTTAGTTTTCTTTCCATAAACATCGGAGTAGTAAATAGCATCGTCAATTTTATAATACAATATGAGGTTGTCGCCGCCAATAACATTTAGAATATTGTTCAGCAAAGCGTCGATTGTATTTTCCAAACCTTGAGCCTCACCCATCTTACTCATCAGCTGAATAATGAGTTCAAGGTAGGCTTTGTTGAGACCAAGCTGCTTAACACGTTCTTCTAATTCCTCAATTTGGCTCAGCTCATTATTGTTTAATTCTGACATTCAAACTCCTTCATTTTAGAAGTGAAAACTAAATTTAAAGTATGTTCAAGATAATCAAGCGTAACATCCATCCATTCAAGCGGCAGTCCAACCATCTCGCTCGCTTTTTCTGCTTCGACTGTATAATCATTTGAACATGGAGTCCTTATTCCAAGAAGATATTTTCTGTCCTCGTGAAATATCTCTTTAATTAATTCCAAATTTTTAGTGCCGAATGTATTAGTTATTACAAATTGCCAATTCTTTACCCAATCTTCTAATAAAAAGTATGCGCCTTTTTCAAGTTCCCTATTGAAAACTTCTTTTCCCAATAATATTTCGTTACAATTTTGAACAAATGTTCTTGGCGTATTTTCCCTGCTTAGCATAGAATCAATGTTTGGATGACAGCATCCATAGAACGCCACTTTCTTTCGATCTTTATTTTTATGGAGAGTTGATTCAAGATGATTGGATAATTTAGAAAAATCCAGATGCAGCAGCGAACTTGAAAATTGTGTTTCGACCGGCCAATTATTTTTTCGTATAAGGAAATTAATTTCCTTCTTTAAAATACCGCAGCCAATCAGTAAAAGTTTTTCGTCAGCCATATATTCATTCCTATTTGAAGGCGCCATATTCATAAGCAGCTTCAAGCATGATTCTTATATTTTTTTCCGGAATGGAGTAGGGCATCACTCCGGTTCCGAAGAGAAATTTTCCTCCGGGCATTCCGGCATCAATAATGCGTTTTACTTCATCTTTGATTTCCGATTCGCTCCAATCGATAAGTTTAATATCGTTAAATACGCCGCATGTTAATGCTCGTCCGGCAATTATTCGTTTCGCTTCGGCAAGATCATCGAGCGGACTTATATAGTACACACCGATTCCGGTTTGTTCTATCACTGTATTAATTACATCGTTGAAACGTGCCATACCGCAATAATAAACCATGCCCGAAGTTCCAACTCCGCTTATATCCTTTTTAATCCATTTCAGCGAAGTTTCCATAAAGAAACTCATTGGAACAATATCAGTAGAACCAAAAGGATTTGAATATACTATCACGTCGGCTCCGCCATCGCGGTAAGCTTTAACTTCTTTGATAAAGAAATCATTACACTTTTCCAGGAGCATATCTCTCAATTCGAATGGACCAATGAACATCAATTCTAACCATTTTTCCATTCCCATCAACATTACGGGTATTGTCATTGAAGAAGATATATATGCGCAGATAGGGCTTTTACCGCCAACTTCTCCTTTAAGAATTTTCAGGCATTTCGCAGCTTCTTCGAAAGCGGGGTGAGACGCAATATCCCCGGGCGTTTGTAATTTTTCTATATCCTCAAAAGATTTTATTACGAAGTCTTCCACATTTGGCGGTCCATCTTCTGCGAATAATATTTTCTTGCAGCCAAGTAATTCGGCTTCTTTGCCAACGTAGAAAAGACTCCAAACATTATCGTGTTTGTATTTTTTTTGCATTTTTAATTGCGCTTCGGCAACACTCTCCCCGTTTGTAAAATATTCTTTAAGGGAAATGCCAAGTTCTTTAGCTCCTTGATCAAGCATATTGCAGAATACTGGAATTCGATCAGAAGCTTTTCCGTTAATGGCGCTTACTAATCGTTCCATTCCGTTATGCAGCATTTTTCACCTCCTCAATTAAATTCGCAATCACTTTTCCGGCGGTTATTCCATCCTCAGCCCATGCATCCGCTTGCACTATATTATATAGATTGTGATCGAACCTGTAAGGCGCGCCGCCGACAGCAATTTTAATTTTCTTTTCAAGATTCATCTCGCGAAGAAGTTTTCTAACGCCGAGACTTGCTTTTTCTCCTCTCGCAGTATGCACCATCATCGAAGAAATGCCGATGACATGCGCTTTATGATTGACAGCTTCTTCAACAAATCGTTCTGCCGGCACGTTAAGACCGAGATCAATTGCATCGATCATCATAGCCTTCAAACAGCCGATTACTATCCGTTTCCCGAGCCCATGAAGATCGCCGACAGAAGTGCCGATAACAATCCTCCCGATTATTTTAGGAGATTGTTTGAATTTAGGTATCATTTCATCCGTAACTTCGGCTGCAATTTGAGCGGCGATAAAATGCTGTGCAAGATTATACTTCTTTTCTTCGCTCACAGATTTCATCATGGATTCTACCACTGGCACGACAATTTTAAAAACAATATCCTCGGCTTGAACACCTCCGGCAAGTGCTTCGTGAATAATTTCGAGAGCCTTTTTTTTATCTGTATCGAAAATAGCTTCTCTATACTTTGGAATAACAAGATCAATCATATCTATCCTCCTCTTAAAAATCAGATACATTGTTAATTATGAATTTATTAATTAATAACACTGATTTTATTTGATAACGATTATTCTGAAAAAGATCGCGATTTTTGGATTGAGCTATATCGTTTGGAGGTCCGGTTGCTTTTCTATTTTTATCAATTGGTATAATCGTGTATTCAACATCTTTAAAAGTTTTGGTGTTTTGAGAAATGCAGATGTGCACAAAGGCAGGAAAATTGTTTTTATCTCTGAATTTGCAGCAGCAGTCATCGTTAATAATAAAAGCGGCTGCATCAATATTATCGTATAATTTTCGAAAGATATCCTTTTTGTTCATAATCACTTCCGAAAAAAATTAATAGCTCAATTCTTACATTGCCAATAATATTATCGCTATAAAAAGAAATAGTTAATGTATTGGTCTTTGGCTCGTAAAGTGTATATCCGTGTGAAAATATTTTTCAAAATTTGATACATGATTTGAATATACTATTAGTCTATTCATCCTGATTAAGTTACAATATGTTTTGAACAATATTCATGTTTCTACTTGTAGAATGCCTGTGAATCTACCTCTCGATGCATTTGGGCATCTCAATTATTCCCGCTGCATTAGAATACTAAAAATATTTGAGAGAAGAAAGGGGTAATGTTTTAAATGCTCATTCGTAATTTCGATGGAGCATCCTTTTACAAGAAGTGTTTTTGTTTTAAAAATTGATTTCAAAAAATCAGACATGCTGGAAATTTAGATATCAATAAAACTTTCCAACGGAACATTCATATTCACCACCCGATGAAATGTCATCTTATTCAAAGTTCAATTCAGGAATAAGATGATTTCTTAAGTACGATTAGACTTCACAACTATGTTGATATGCTTTGATTTAGATTGTTTTTAAAAACAAAAAATCCCACAACACTTTTGCAATGGGATTCCTTTTGTGGGAGCTAATGGATTCGAACCAATGACCCTCTGCTTGTAAGGCAGATGCTCTGAACCAGCTGAGCTAAGCTCCCGATAATTACATTAAAATTTTCAAAAAGCGGACACAATTATAGGATATTAAAAACAAAATTACAAGAACATTTTCGAGCGGGCGACGGGATTCGAACCCGCGACATTCAGCTTGGGAAGCTGACACTCTACCAACTGAGTTACGCCCGCAGTCGGCATTGCTAAATTATCAATTCCCATCATCTATTTCAACTGAATTTTATTTAACTTTTCAACTAATTTTATTGAGAATATTAATGCCGTTAAAAGAAAAATACTACAGTAGATTCGAGGTCATCACACTCTCTTTTATACTGATTTTATTTCTGTTTCTCTGGGATACTTTTCTTGTTTTCCCAATAAAGCTTTTTACTGTTATACTTCATGAAGTTAGTCATGGTATAGCCGGGATATTAAGCGGTGGACAAATATTAATGATACAGTTTGATCCGAATCTTGGCGGTATGTGTATAATTGAGGGCGGGAATGAATTCATTGTTGCATCAGCGGGTTATATCGGAAGTTTAATTTTGGGATCCATCTTATTCATTTCTTCTTTTAAAAAGTACTTGAGCTATTGGGTTTGCATAGGGTATGGAGCTTTACTTATACTTATTACCTCTAATTTATTAGTTGGGAAATTCGAAATAATAATGTCGCTGTTATTCGCAGTTTTTTTAATTTTATCTGCAAAATTTTTGAAATGGGAAATTCACAGTTTTATAATGAAGTTGATTGGATTAACTAGTTGCATCTATGTGTTATTCGATATTAAAGATGATCTGTTTGCCTCGGCAGAAAGGCAGACTGATGCACAGTTAATCTTTCTTTTAACCGGCATCCCTATTTTTATATGGGCTACTCTATGGTTATTTATTGCAGCGCTGACGATTTATTTATTACTGAGGAAAGGATATAAATCAGTAACATTGCCTATTGAGTAAGATTGGCATTTACTTTTTTATCATCCTTTACAAATGATAGGAAAAAAATCCCGATCAAAAAGAAAAGCGCAATCGATAAGATAGCATATCGTTGATTTCCTGAAATATAGCTTGCAAATCCAAAAACGAGCGGGCCCAATATTGCGGAGCTTTTCCCAAAGAAGGAATAGAAACCGAAAAATTCTGTCTTCCTATCGAATGGAGTCAGCTTCGACATCAAACTTCTACTTGTGGACTGAGTAGCCCCCATAACACTACCGGCTAAAAGACCCACAAAATAAAAGAAATATCTCTGTGTGTCGGCTGTTGTTATTTTGAATTTATCAGAGAAAAGAACTACCAATTGATTATCCGCACTGCTGGTATAATAAGCAAGTGCGATTGTACCAAGCCAAATAATAAGAGAAATTATGATGGATTTTTTTTGACCAATAGAATCCGAAAGAATTCCAAATATCAGCGATCCTATAATAGCGGTGGATTGTACAATAATAAAAAATATGATCAACTCTCCAATGGAGAAATTTAATGTGGAAGTTGCATAATTTCCTGAAAAGAAAATAACGGTGTTCACTCCTTCAATATAAAAAAAGAAAGCGAGAAGAAATAAAGCGAGATTCTTATAACTCTTAAGATGAGTCAAAGTATTTTTTACACGATTAAATCCAATTACAATATAAGACTGACTCTTTTGAATATTTTTTCGGCTGTCTTTTAAAAAAATAAAGAGGGGTGTGGCGAAAATTATAAAGAAAGCTGCCGATACAGGAAAAGTTTCGCGTATCATTTCCGCTTTAATAAAAGGGAATAAAATTGCTAACGATGCAAGCGATCCCATATATCCTAATGCAAATCCGTAGCCGCTTACACGTCCATAATTTTTTGGTGAAGTAAGTTCCGGGAGAAACGAATCGTAAAATACGAGTCCGGCTTCAAATCCAATATTGGCAATTATAAAGAGAACTACACCCCAAAATATCATTCCCTCGCCAACAAAAAATAGTAAAGCCGTTGAAACAATACACAATAAAGTAAAAAATAATAAGAAGCGTTTTTTCCCGGCGGAGAAGTCTGCGATAGCGCCCAAAATCGGTGCGATGATCGCCGTTATCAACATCGAAATACTGATACCAATACTCCAATATAAATCGCCGACAGATTCCCCTCTACAAATGGTCTCTTTGAAATATACCGCGTAAAGAAATGTTACAACTACAATCGAGT
Organism: bacterium; assembly: GCA_043808235.1. GTDB lineage: Bacteria > Bacteroidota > Ignavibacteria > Ignavibacteriales > Melioribacteraceae > JAZDFC01. The sequence continues at coordinate 7,225 of JAZDFC010000070.1, read as the reverse complement.
ACGAAGTATTAGCAAAATCAAAGAGAGTCCAAACAAAAATTTTAAATCTGTTCTTTAACAGGTCACTCGGCTGATTTTTTTGCGATGGTATTGTCAATCAATCCTCTACCGGTTTTTTTAAGCTGGTTGCCCGTCTTCAATTCCGAGAGAAGAGCATCCAGAATACCGTTTATAAATTTACCGCTGTTAGACGTTGAATAATCTTTAGCAATTTCAATTACTTCATTTATTGTAACTTTGGGAGGAATGTCAGGAAAATAAAGTAACTCCGCAATACCCATACGCAGCAGGAGTTTGTCTATTAGTGCAATTCTATCCATCTCCCAATTGGTTACCCGTTTCCTAATTTGATCGTCTAATTCCGCCCCGTTAATTATCACTTTATTTATTAGGTTACGACTGAATTCTTTATCAGCGCTTAACGGGATATCTGCCAGAATTCCTTCCATCGATACTGTTAACGCATCCGGATTCAATTCAAATGCGTATAATACTTGCAAACTTTTTTCGCGAAGCGTTCTTCTTAAAAACTTTTTCTGAGCCATCTTTTCCAATTTTTAGTTTTTAGCACAAATAAATAAGAACAAACTAAATTTAATTTCCTTCATTAATACTCAGCACAAAATTAACATTTATGCTCAATTTAAAAAACAATAATATATCTGACTTTCTTTTCCCGGCTAAATTTCATGAATTACACATTTTGTTAAATACCAAAAAACCAAAATAGAAGTAATCCAATGCTATCCCGTATTCTGTAATAAAGCAAATTCTCGAGTTTCATGTTATAACCCGAAGTGATGCCGCTTGCCTGGATTTTGAAAAATTTGCACATCTCCATTGCACGGCGTATATGAAAATGATCCGTAACGATGAGAATCCGCCGGAATCCAAGCTTCTCAACTAATCGGCTTTTAATAAATTTCACCTGGTCGGATGATGTAGAAGTATAAGTCTCAACAAAGATATCATCGGTATTCATACCGAGTGTTTTTAAGAAATCGAATCCGACCTCAGCCTCACTCAACTCGCCAGGTGCATTTCCACCGGTTAGCTGTATTTTTTTTACCGCACCCATTTTATAAAGTTGGAAGGCCTTTTCGATGCGGCCACGGAAAATTGTACTTGGACGGTTTTTACTCCAAACCGCAGCGCCGAGAACAACTGCAACATCGTACTTTTCACTCGATCCAAAATCGATTGAGGAATCTTTGAAACCTATTGTATAGATAAATGAGAGTACTGATAAAATCAAAATAGTCGAGACAGTTAATGTTAGTGATTTAAGAAAAACTAATCCGCCTGTCGCCGTAAATTTACTCCAGGCATAAAATAGAGTTAATATTTTTGTAAATTCACTAAGGATAAAAAGAAAACCGATAAACGCTTTATCTAATGAATAATTTAAAAAATATTTATCCGGAAGCACATAGCCCGACGATGTTTTAAATAAAAGTATTAAATGCGGAATCAACATTATTAGACAAAAAATCAATAATATCCATTGGCGATAGCGAGGAATATCATGCTTCGATACTATCAGGATAATGAGACCTATAACGAGTCCGAGGGTGAAAATAATATTTAAGATATTGCCGATAAAGGAAATCGAGAAAGCTGAAAGCGGCAAATCATTCATAGTATATTTTAAATAGAACAGAATCAGCGCGTCTATTAGGACTAATATTAGCGAAAGGTAATATGTTAGATTTTTCTTTTTCAATTTTTCCGCAGATAACTATTACTCTCTGGAGTTATAAGAACCCGAACAATATCTTCATCGCTTCGTAAATCAACCAAGCTATTCACATAAAAAACCGTTTTAATATTCAGCTCTGTTAGCACATTCTCTTTTTTATCATCAAGGTAAATTTTCCCTTTCTGCATTAATACAATTCTATCGCTGTAATGCCCGGATAAATTAAGATCATGCGACACGGCTATTACTGTTAATCCTCTTTCTTTATTCATCTTTTTAAGCAGATTAAAAATAGTAATCTGGTGCTGAATATCTAGAAAGGCGTTTGGTTCATCAAGTAATAGGAGTTCGGGTTGCTGTACTAATGCTCTTGCAATAAATGCGCTCTGCGCTTCTCCTCCGGATACTTCGTTGATCCCTTTGTTTTTTAATTCCGATATTCCAACTAAGTCAATGGCTTCATTCACAAAATCATGATCGGAATTCTTTTCAAATCCATAAAAGTTCAGGTGTGGAGTCCGTCCCATCATTACAATTTCGAAAACTGAATATGGGAAAATAGAATTGTTTTTCTGCGGGACAAAAGCGATCATTTTCGCAATTTCGTTTGGGGTAAAGGAGTTAAGTATCTTTTCATTCAAAGCGACTGAACCAGAGAGAGGTTTTAAAAGTCCTGAGATAATTTTTAGAAGTGTGGATTTACCGGAGCCATTGGGACCAATTATAGTAATAAATTCTCCCTTTTCAACCGAAAAATCAATGTTGTCAAGTTTGAACGAATCCCGACCTTCACGGTTGTAGGAAAAAGCAATATTTTTTAACGCAAGCTGAGCCATTTTATCAAAAGAACCGAACAATATTTTTATAGCCCTAATTTACAGGAAAGAGGCGACAAAAGGTACTTGAAATTAAGTTAGAGAGCTACTACAATTTATTCCTTTTTGGAATCATGAAGTCTTTTATAATGGGTTACAATCTTGGCTTCCACATAAAACACAAGATTTTCGGCAATGTTCGTCGCATGGTCGGCTAAGCGCTCAATATGACGGGACATAATAATTAAATGCGAACATGGCTCAATAACAGAACTATCCGTCTTCATCTTTTCAACAAAAAACTTAAAAATCAGTCGATTGTATTTATCAACTATCTCATCACTTTTTAACACTTCGTTTGCGAGTTCGCTGTTGCTGTTGATAAAAGAATCAATTGCTTTTTGAAGCATCTCCTTTGCCTTTTTTGCCATGTCTATTAGCTGCGATTCCTCAATGATATTTTTATGCTCAAAGGTTTTCTTCACTCTCTGAGCAATATTCACTGCAATGTCACCGCATCGTTCGAGCTGGTTGTTTATCATTAAAGCGGACATAATAAATCTGAGATCCGAAGCGAAAGGTTGAAACAATGCAAGCATGTTTTCACACTGAGTCTGTATCAAATTATCATAGGCGTCTATTTCGAGGTCTTTATTTTTAATTCCCTTGCACAATTCAATATCGCCGGTTTCGAGAGCGCGAATCGCGCGGTCAACCTGTTCATCCACAAGCGAAGCCATTTTAATTACATTCGATTTTAAGTTTTCTATTTCCTGTGTAAAATGATCTTTCATATTTATTTCTCCTCTTATCCGAAACGTCCGCTTATGTATTCTTCCGTTTGTTTTTGCGATGGTGTTGTAAATATTTTTTTTGTGACATCAAATTCGACCATATCGCCGATATAAAAGAAAGCTGTATAGTCGCTAACGCGCGCGGCTTGCTGCATATTATGCGTAACAATTATAATTGTATAATTGTCTTTGAGTTCGAAAATCAAGTCTTCTATTTTGGTTGTTGAAATCGGGTCGAGCGCGCTGGCAGGCTCGTCCATCAGTAAAATATCCGGGTCGACTGCAAGTGCACGGGCAATACATAAACGCTGCTGCTGTCCCCCGCTTAACGATAAACCGCTTTTGCCGAGGTCATCTTTTACTTCATCCCAAAGCGCTGAACGTTTTAATGATGTTTCCACTATCTCATCCAGTTTTTTCCTGTCATTCATCCCGTTTATTTTCGGTCCAAACGCAATGTTTTCATAAATAGACTTTGGAAACGGATTCGATTTCTGAAATATCATCCCAACTTTTTTTCTTAACTCAACCACGTCGATGTCTTTATCGTATATATTTCTATCACCGATAGTTACATTCCCGTTGATTCTTACGCCATCAATCAAATCATTCATTCTATTTAATGAACGCAGAAATGTGGACTTGCCGCAGCCCGAAGGTCCGATAAGCGCGGTAACTTTTTTCTCAGGGATTGTGAGTGTAATATTATTAAGCGCTTGTTTTTTACCGTAGTAAAGATTCAATCCTTGCGTAATTATTTTCGGTGTTTCGGTCATTACTTATCCTAAGCTTTTAATTTTTTTCTAAAATTATATCGAACAATTATCGCCAGAAAAGAAAGTGCAAATGTGCAAGCCAGTAAAACAAATGCGGTGGCGTATTGGATACCTTTGGTTGCTTCCACATCGGTGGATTGCGTAGTCATTACATAAATGTGGTAACCGAGATTCATAAATTGATCTGTCAATTTCGATGGCAAATCCGGTAGGAAATAGGCTGCGCCGGTAAACAAAATCGGCGCTACTTCCCCGGCTCCCCGCCCGATTGCCAATATCGAACCGGTAAGTATTCCCGAAATTGAATTCGGCAGAACTATCTTTCTAATCACCTGCCATTTGGTAGCTCCGAGCGCAAGTCCGCCGGCGCGTAAATCATCGGGTACGGTTTTGAGCGCTTCTTCAACGGACACAATTACAATCGGTATCGTAAGAAACGCCATCGTAAAACTCGCCCATAAAATATTCGGTTGTCCCCATTGCAACTGCCCGGAAGGATTTAATACTTTGTCCATTCCCGTGCCAATGAATTGAATAAAAAATCCGAGCCCGAATAAACCAAACACGATTGAAGGGACGCCGGATAAAGTGTTCACCGCAAAACGAATCATCTTTGTGAAAAAAGATTTTCTATTCGCGTATTCATTCAAATACAGCGCCGTGATAGTCCCAATCGGTACGCAAGCAATCGACATGATTATTACGAGTAAAACTGTTCCGACAATTGCCGGGAAAATTCCACCCTCGGTCATTCCTTCGCGAGGAGACTGCGAGATAAATTCCCAGGTGAGGTATTGCCTGCCTCCCCAGTAAATTTCGAACAGCATATAAAGTAATGCGCTAATAATAAGCACTACCGAAATTGCAGAAAAGATAATCGTGGACTTCCCGAGAAATTTATTATTCATCATCATTCGCCTCTGAACTTTTTCATCAATCTCGCACGCACATAAAACTCGGCAATTGCATTGATAATAAACGTAACTATGAAGAGTAACGACCCGATTAAAAACAAAACGGTGTAATGAGTATCGCCGAAAACAACTTCCGCCATTTCAGCGCCGATAGTTGCAGATAGGGTTCGAACCGGCTCAAATGGATTGAGCGAAGTAAGAGGCGCATTACCGGTAGCCATAAGTACAATCATCGTTTCGCCGAATGCTCTTCCAAAACCGAGAAGCAGTGCGGCAAATATTCCAGGCGTTGCAGCAGGCAAAACAACGAAAAGCGCTGTTTGCCATTTGTTGGCGCCCAATGCGTAACTCGCTTCAGTCATGTATTTGGGGACTGCCATTAACGAATCTTCTGTAACCGTATAAACAATAGGGATAACAGCCAAAGCCATTGCAATACCTCCAACGAATGCATTCAGCCTGTATCCATATCCAAAAACATCTTGAAATATTGTGGCGAATACTGCGAGTGCAAAAAATCCAATAACAACAGAGGGGAAACTTGCTAAAAGTTCGATGACCGGCTTTATAATTTCTCTAAGTCTTGGCGGTGCAAAGAATGCAGAAAAGACTGCTGCGAGGATCGCTAATGGTGCGCCGAATAAGATTGCAATCACGGTGACTTTCACACTTCCCATTATCAAAGGCATTAGTCCGTATTTTGGTTCTTCACCAACAGGCTGCCAATCTTTGCCTGTCAGATTCGCAATATTCGCTTCATCTTTTTTACCGCTTGAGAATGAGTTGTAATTTTCTTCTGGAATTTCAGTCGTTGATTCTTCTTCGCCATAACTCTCCGATTGCGAGAAATCTTCCGTACTTGTTTTTGTTTCGGCAGGAGAAAAGATCGGCAATGTTTCGCGGAAAACGAAAACAAAAATCAGAATGATTACTGCAAAGGAAATAAAGGCTACAGATTTGATTATGTATTCAGCAAGAAACTCGCTTAACCGAAATTTGCGCTTAAGCGAGTCCCGCTGTATATTTTCTTTTTTAGTCATTATGTTTTATTTAACCGGGAAGTAGCCGACTTCGGTAACTATTTTTTGACCTTCAGGGCTTAAAATCCAATCAACATATTCTTTGATTTCGCCTGTCGGCTTGTTTCTTAAATACATAAAAAGATATCTTGTAATTGGGTAATCGCCGTTCTTAATATTCTCTTCTGTTGGCAAAAAGGCTTTTGAGTTTGCGTCTTTTTTTACACCCGCATATTTAATACCTTTCGCATAAGCAGCGCCGCCGAATCCAATTGCATTTGCATCTTTAACAACCGCGTTTACAACCGCTGCTGTACCGGGCATGCTCTGCATCGATGCAGTAAAATCAGCTCCGCCAAGAACGTTATCTTTGAAATAAACATAAGTACCGGAACTGTTTTCACGACCGTACACGATGATTTTTGCGTCCTTGCCGCCAACATCTTTCCAGTTTGTGATTTTACTGGTATAGATATCTTTGATTTGTTGAATTGATAATTCTTTTACGGGATTCTTTTCATTTAGATAAAGACTCAATCCGTCTTTTGCAACTTTAACTTCAACACCGAGAGTGTTATATCTTTGCTTCAATTTTTCTCTTTCGCTCGGTTTCATCGGACGGGAAGCATTCGCGATGTCGGTTGTTCCATTAATTAACGCTGCAATTCCAACACCTGAACCGCCGCCGGTAACTTGAATGGTTACATTGTTATTTTGATTCATATATTTTTCAGCCCATCGCTGAGCGAGAATAACTAATGTATCCGAACCTTTTACAGTTATCACTTTGTTCTGCAAAATAAAGCCAAAAGCTAAAGCCGCAATAAATGCAAACACTATTATTTTTTTCATTTTATTTCCTCTATTAATTAACATAATTTTTCTTGAAAATTTTGGAGACGATTGTCGTCCCCATCAAATTAAAATTTATATTGTACTCTGAATGTAACAACGTTGTCTTTCAAATCTTCTTTGTAAGCGCTAAGGTTAGCTGATTTTTCATTCTGAACCATATCATAATAAAGTACAAATTTTACGTTCTCACTCCAGTAGTGAACAAGACCAAGAGCGAGTGTGGAATATTTCAAATCGCCTGCGGTAAGTTTTGCACCGCTGCTCTGCCCTATTTCATCACCGGATACATCTTTGTTCGGGTCATAAACATCATATTTAACAACGAGCTGATTTGTCTCGCCGAGATTCTGCAC
>JAZDFC010000069.1:0-2128 GCA_043808235.1 bacterium | reverse complement strand
TGAAAAAAAATATAATTTATATCGCAATATTATTAGCCGGGTTAATAGGAATCGGTTCACTTGCCGCCAATTCGGGACCAAGTGATACACCCGTAGCTTTAATCAAAAAAGTAGTCCAAGATGTAACATATAAAACACAAGGTATGGATGATTGGGAAAAAGCTAAAGTTGGTATTGCACTAAATGACGGCGAGGAAGTAAAAACCGGTTTCAAATCATTTGCCTTAGTTCTGTTTACAGACGGTTCAGGAATTCTCCGTGTTCGTGAGAATTCGATTCTCCATATTTATGGTGAGAAAAAAGAAAAGAGCATGGATAAAAATACTTTCATTGAACAGGGTAAGATAAGTTTCGAAGTTAGTAAGCAGGATGAAGATGAAGAATTCAAATTTACTACTCCGACAGTTGTGGCGTCTATCCGTGGTACCGAAGGCCTTATCAATGTTACTTCCGGTACAACAGACTTTTTCTTGCATAGAGGAAGCGCCTTTCTTCAAGCTACAATGGGCTCGCAACAGAACGGTACTGTAGGAGCAAACCAAATAGTAAGGATTGATTCTACAGGCAATGTAAATATTATTGAAGCAACTCAACAGGCTATGGATGAATTTACACAATCGTTACAGATTGAGACCGAAAAGCTGAAGATTCAATCCGATTCTCACGAAATTGAAATAGAATATTTCCCTCCGGAATAATCGGAACGGGAATAATAAATAAATAGTTTTATGGGATTCCTTTTTTAAAAAAATTGAAGGAATGAGAGATGGGGAAAAGAATAACGGGTTTCGGAATATTTCAAACAATATCTTTGGCATGTGCAGTCTTTTTGATGAATTCTTCTTCACTGTTTGCACAGCAAGTTAGTAATTACGTTTCGCAAGTTAGCTATGAATCGGCGCTTGAAGGTCAACCGATTATTTTGAAAGCTGATCTTTTACAGGCCACTAATGTAGCAAGTGTAACTCTTGCCTACAAAACTTTCGGGCAAACTGAATTTGTTCGGCGCGAAATGGATCTAAGCTCCATGAGCGCAATTATTACAATTCCTGCCGAGGATGTTACGGTTCCATATTTGGAATACTATCTGATTGTTCACACAAGAGACGGAAGCATCGAAACTTACCCTTACGGAGTGCCCGACGAGGGGACACCGCAGCAAATTAGCGTTCGTGCAATGTCGCAAAAAGATAAAGAGATTTTATTGCTTAGTCCTGAAAGGGGTGAGTTGGTAATCAATAAAGATCTTTTCATATCTATCTCGTTAATTAAAGCTCCCGATAATGTTAATAAAGCCGCAACTAAAATTTTACTTGATGGAAACGATATTACTTCTATGGCATTGTTTGCTGGCGACCTCATAATTTTTTACGCTGAAAATTTTCCTTCCGCAATTAGTCTTGGTCCACATGGTTTACGGATTGAGGTGTATACTACTGACGGTGAATTGTATCATACAATTGGTTCCGATTTTCGACTTGTTACCTCCGAGTATGCTGAGGCGGCTAGCAAAAAGCTGGTGTTCAAAGCCAATCTTGAGGGAGAATCGAGGAATGAAATTTATGACGAAGAATCTACCTGGTACAATAATATTAAAGCAAATGTAAACGCTACCTACGGTGAATGGCAGTTTAGCGGTAATGCTTACATAACTTCCGAAGAGAAAAACTATTTGCAGCCGCTAAATAGATTTTCAGCTTCGGTACAAAATGAGTGGATGATATTAAAACTTGGGGATAGTTATCCCAGATATCCGAATTTAATTATGGATGGAAAAAGGATAAGAGGTTTTACAGGTGAAGTTAATTTGGGCTTTTTCAATATTCAAGCAAGCTTTGGAGAATCCCTACGAAATATTGAAGGGGAATTTCTGGAAGCGATTGCCCGTTCAAATACAACGGCACTGCTAAGTTCCGATGTTCTCGCAGTCGATTCAGTTAAATATGGCCAGCCATTTGGCCGTGTAAGCCTTGGCACTTACAGTAGAGAGATTTTTGCGCTACGTCCTTCGTTTGGATCGGGTGAAACTTGGCAGTTGGGATTTTCATATTTGCATGGTAAAGATGATATGGAATCGGTTGAATTTGCAAGTACCCCGCAAGAGAATGCAGTATTTGGAACAGATTTC
>JAZDFC010000068.1:0-86220 GCA_043808235.1 bacterium | reverse complement strand
GGTGAACTGAAACATCTAAGTAACCGGAGGAAGATAAAACAACAGTGATTTCCTAAGTAGTGGCGAGCGAACGGGAAACAGCCTAAACCGTTTAACATGTATAAGATCGTAATCGTTGTGTTAACGGTGTCATGGGATATTTTCTGACTGAATTACGAATAAGTCGGGAAGTTATAAATTACATTATTAATCGAATGTTCTGGAAAGTTCAACTCTAAAAGGTGATAGTCCTGTAGGTGAAAATAATGTAACTTCCTTGAAAGTATTCCCAAGTACCACGGAATAAGTGGAAGTTTGTGGGAATTTGCCAGAACCATCTGGTAAGGCTAAATACTCTTCCGTGACCGATAGTGAACAAGTACCGTGAGGGAAAGGTGAAAAGCACTCCTAACAGGAGAGTGAAATAGTACCTGAAACCATGTGCTTACAAGCAGTTGGAGCCCGGCTTGCCGGGTGACAGCGTGCCTTCTGGATAATGAGCCAACGAGTTGCTCGTATGTTGCAAGGTTAATCCGCTTAGCGGAGTAGCCGTAGCGAAAGCGAGTCTGAAATGGGCGACTAAGTAACATGCGGCAGACGCGAAACTTTGTGATCTACCCTTGTCCAGGATGAAGGGCCGGTAACACGGCCTGGAGGTCCGAACTAATGTGGGTTGAAAACCACTTGGATGAGATGAGGGTAGGAGCGAAAGACCAATCAAACTGAGAAATAGCTCGTATTCCTCGAAATAGCTTTAGGGCTAGCCTTGGACTATAGTGTGCGGGAGGTAGAGCACTGATTGGGCTAGGGCTGTCACAACGGTACCAAACCCAGACAAACTCCGAATTCCCGTCACATGTTCTCCAGGAGTCAGGCAGTGGGGGATAAGCTTCATTGCCAAAAGGGAAACAACCCAGATCATCAACTAAGGCCCCAAAACAGTGGTTAACAGATAAAGGATGTTAAGTTGCTCAGACAACTAGGATGTTGGCTTAGAAGCAGCCATTCATTTAAAGAGTGCGTAATAGCTCACTAGTCAAGCGACTTAGCGTCGACAATACCCGGGACTCAAACCACTTGCCGAAGTTATGAGATCAGCGCAAGCTGATCGGTAGAGGAACATTCTGTAGGCATCGAAGCCGTATCGTGAGGTATGGTGGAGCGTACAGAAAAGCAAATGTTGGCATAAGTAACGATAACAAAGATGGAAAATCTTTGCGCCGAAAGTCTAAGGTTTCCTGAGCAATGTTAATCATCTCAGGGTCAGTCGGATCCTAAGCCGAGGCCGAAAGGCGTAGGTGATGGTAAACGGGCAAACATTCCCGTACCTGGTAAAATTCGTTCGACTGTAAGGAGAGACGCAGGAGTGAAGGTCAGCCACCTGTTGGATTAGGTGGTCTAAGTGTGTAGGTGGATCGAGTTGGCAAATCCGCTCTTTCTTAACACCGAGGCACGAACGGGAGTCCTTTGGACACAAACTGGCTTTAATCATACTGCCGAGAAAATCTTCGTACAGGAGAGTTTTATCAGTCCGTACCGCAAACCGACACAGGTAGATGGGTTGAATATACTAAGGCGCTCGAGTGAGTCGTGGCTAAGGAACTCGGCAAATTAACCCCGTAACTTCGGGATAAGGGGTGCCTCTATTAGGTGACATTATTTACTGATGAAGCTGAGAGAGGCCGCAGTGAAATGGCCCAAGCGACTGTTTAACAAAAACACATGTCTCTGCGAAGTCAATCAAGACGATGTATAGGGACTGACACCTGCCCGGTGCTGGAAGGTTAAGAGGAGATGTCAGCGCAAGCGAAGCATTGAATCGAAGCCCCAGTAAACGGCGGCCGTAACTATAACGGTCCTAAGGTAGCGAAATTCCTTGTCGGGTAAGTTCCGACCTGCACGAATGGTGTAACGATTTGGGCACTGTCTCAGCCACGAGCTCGGTGAAATTGTGGTACCGGTGAAGACGCCGGTTACCCGCATATGGACGGAAAGACCCCGTGAACCTTTACTGCACCCTAACATTGGGTTCGGATAAGTCATGTGTAGGATAGGTGGGAGACTTTGAAGCCGGGCCGCTAGGTTCGGTGGAGTCAATGGTGAAATACCACCCTTGGTTTATTTGGATTCTAACCGCGATCCTTGAATCAGGATCCGGAACAGTGTTAGGCGGGTAGTTTGACTGGGGCGGTCGCCTCCCAAAATGTAACGGAGGCTCTCAATGGTTCCCTCAGCATGGTCGGTAATCATGCGTCGAGTGCAAAGGCATAAGGGAGCTTAACTGCGAGACATACAGGTCGAGCAGATGCGAAAGCAGGACTTAGTGATCCGGCGGCTTCGAGTGGAAGAGCCGTCGCTCAAAGGATAAAAGGTACTCCGGGGATAACAGGCTGATCTTACCCAAGAGTTCATATCGACGGTAAGGTTTGGCACCTCGATGTCGGCTCATCGCATCCTGGGGCTGAAGAAGGTCCCAAGGGTTTGGCTGTTCGCCAATTAAAGCGGTACGTGAGCTGGGTTCAGAACGTCGTGAGACAGTTCGGTCCCTATCCTATGCGGGCGAAGGATACTTGAGAAGAGTTGCATCTAGTACGAGAGGACCGATGCGAACGCACCTCTAGTGTACCAATTGTCACGCCAGTGGCATCGTTGGGTAGCTATGTGCGGAACGGATAAGCGCTGAAAGCATCTAAGTGCGAAGCCAACTTCAAGATGAGGTATCCCTTCCGTAAGGAACTAAAGACTCCTCGTAGATTACGAGGTTGATAGGTTACAGGTGTAAGCATAGCAATATGTTGAGCCGAGTAATACTAATTGGTCGTGCGGCTTAACCATAAAAATTTTATTAAAATTCGAATTGTAGATTCATTCTTCCAATCTTTATTTTTTTTTGACAGAAATATCTGAAAAAGTTTTCTGGCGGCTATAGCGCAGAGGAAACACCTCTTCCCATTCCGAACAGAGTAGTTAAGCTCTGCCGCGCCGATGGTACTGCGTGGGCAACTGCGTGGAAGAGTAGGTCGTCGCCAGGATTTAATTTTCTAACCCTCATTCGATTTTCGTTTGAGGGTTTTTTATTTTAAATCGGTTGGTAGGGTAATCATTCGAAAAATCGTATTATATCAAATCACCCAATTTTCTGAAAGAATAAAATATTTGATATAGATATTCAGCAACAAAAGTTAGAAACATAAAAATATTTTCAACTGCATTCCTTTTTTTAGGAGAAGTGGTAATGAATAAAACTGTTTTTATATTTTTGCTTATTTGTATTTTTGAAATCAACGTCCTATCACAATCAGCTGAAATCATTTCATACGATTGCTCAACAAAAACAATTCTGATGATCCCTTCAATTGAAATACCACCGGGCAACGAATCAAATTATTTGAGTTGGAATCTTGGGCAATCCGAAGAAATCGCTACCCTGGATACAACTCCTCCGGAAAATACTTTACCAAATTCAAGATTTACACAAATAACACAAGCTTACTCTCTTTTTAATATAGAACATTTCCCGCTAAGGACAATTGTTAGTTTTTTTAAAGTTGATCAAGGATATCGAGAAAATTATTGTACCGGTACATTAATAAGTTCAAGATTTGTGATTTCTGCTGCACACGTAGTTTTTGACCGGCAAACAAAAACTTTTCGTGATAGTTTACTGATTGCGCCTGCTTTTGATAACGGCATAATTAATCCTGAATTTGGAAGTTGTATAAGTAAACGGTTTTATATCCTTAAGAGTTTTTATGAAAACACAATGATTTTCAAGGATGATGTAGCCTTAGTTGAGTTATCCGAGCCATTGGGTGAAAAAACTGGTTGGATTGGAATTGCAAGTTCCGAACCGGATGAATTACATCCGGGGAAAGTTCTGCATCAATTCGGCTATCCGAAAGAAACTCCGTACAATGGCGATATAATGTATTACGGTTACGGAATCCTAGATGTTTATGAAGAATTATGGGGCATCGGTTATCATGGCGAGGCTTCAGGTGGTCAAAGCGGCAGCTCGCTTATTATGAGTAATAATTCATATTGGTACTCGATAGCTATTTTACATGGAACGACCGATCTTGGTGAACAAGGCAATAATATTACTTTTCACAGCCCGATAACAAAAAACATTTTCCACGCATTTAAATATATTATAGAGAATTCGCCTGCGGTTGACTTGGCGACAGAAATTGAACCGTCGTCGGAGTTCAAATTAAGTCAAAATTTTCCAAATCCGTTTAATTCGATAACGACACTAAATTACTACTTGCCGGTTGACTGTCATATTATTTTAAAAGTATTTAATATGATTGGACAAGATCAGGCAACTTTAACAGATGAATTTAGACAAACCGGTTTACATTCATTAGCAATACCGGCAAATTCGTTTCAGTCAAGCGGAGTTCATTTTATCATGATGTCGGCATCGGGTTCTCGAAACCAAATACATTACAGAGAAGCAATCAAAATTATTTTATTGAAGTAAAGGTAAGTGATTCATGAATAGAATACGATTCATTCTGACTGTTATTCTTTTTTCAGCAATAAAAATATTTGCCCAGGCGGATACATTAATTTCTTACAATTGCAGAACAAAAGAAATAAGTATTATAATCCCTTCCGGAAATTTTTCAACCGGAACGGGTGATAATACAAATTGGCATTACCCTAATGAGTTACAGTACCTGAATACAAATCCTCCGACCGATACTTATCCTAATTCCGGATTTACTTATTTCAGTAAAGCGCAACCGCAACTTGATAAAAATAAATTTCCGCTAAGCGCAATCGTAAATCTGAAAAGGTTCGTTAACGGATCTTTACTAAATTGGTGCACAGGGACGATGATATCGCCAAAACTGGTACTCACCTGCGCACACGGTATTTGGATAAATAACAGCGAGTTTGTAGATAGTCTTTTGGCTGCACCGGGTTACGACAACAATGAAGACAATTCTTTGTACGGTACAGCCGTCAGCACAAAATTTTATATTCCTATTAGTTGGTATTTTAACACAGGCTGGGAGGACATCGCTATTATTGAATTAGAAAAACCGATCGGTAATTCTTGCGGGTGGATGGGCATAGCATTTAACAACGATCACAATTATTTCGATGACCGTGTGCTGCATAAGTTCAGCTATCCCGGTAATGATTACGATCAATATCCCGAACATTGCGGCGATACATTGTATTACAATTACGGCTTAATTGATGTAGATAGTTTCGGGGATGTCCTCGGACTGGGTTATAAGTTCCCTTCATTCCTCGGTCAGAGCGGAAGCTCAATTTTTTATACAAACAACAATGAATATCTCATTTACGGTACGTTGAGTATGAGTTCGGATTCGCCGCCGCTTGGTCCGATTTCCCTTCACTACTGTATTAAAAGTAATGTTTTTAACGCACTCAGATACATTATTGAAAGCACCGATACTTTTGTACAAACACCAGATGAAAATATTCCGGAATCATTCTCGCTTGAACAAAATTATCCAAACCCGTTTAATCCGGTTACTACAATTTGTTACAGATTACCTCAAGCCGGTTTGATTACACTTGAAATTTTCAATGTGCTTGGACAAAAATTAGAAACGTTAGTGAATGAATTTCAAACAGCGGGAAAATATCAATTACAATGGAAGCCACAAGATTTACCGAGTGGAATTTATTTTTACCGAATAAAATCCGGTCAATTTATAAATACGAAAAAAATGGAATACTTGAAATAAATCGCGTTTCCAGCATTCACATAGAAATAAGGAAGTATTTCGTAAAAGGATTATTCTAAATAAAGCAGATGAGATGGAGCAATTCCTCTTTTCATCCGAAATACAGATACAAAAGAGGATTTTTTAATAGAGATAGATAATCAAGTAATTTTAATTGGAGCGGTTATGAAAATCTCAGTTTTATCATTTATTACTTTTCTATTTCTTCTTTGTAATGTTGTTAAAGGACAATTCAGCAATCTCGAAAAACATTTTATTTCTACTGATTTTGATAACAGAACGCCATATAATATTTGTACGGCAGATATTGACGGAGATGGTGATAAAGATGTGCTGGTTGCAAATTACGCAGGCGTTCGAACCCAAAATAACCAAATAATTATATTTAAAAATATGGATGGAAAAGGTTCTTTCAGCACCGCGAATTATATTCAATGTGAAAATTTTGTAATGATGACAGTTATCCACGCTGCCGACTTAGATGGGGATAATGATATTGATATTATTGCATCGGATGACAGCGAGCAAATATCCTGGTTCGAAAATTTGGACGGACAGGGTAATTTCAGCGGCACAAAAGTTCTTACAAATAATTCGGCGCATACTAATTGCATAAAAACAGCCGATCTGGATCTTGACGGCGATACGGATATAATTTGTGTATCATATTTCAATACTCATTCGGTTTTTTGGTTCGAAAATCTGGACGGTGGTGGAAGTTTCAGCGGGATAAAAATTTTGTATTCCGATACTTCGCAATGGAATGGTGCCGAAAATTTAATAGTTGATGATTTTGATCTTGACGGCGATATAGATATTGTCGCATTGATAAATACATTGGAGATCTCAAAATTATATTTTTTAAAAAATATCGGGAATGCTGAATTTGATAGTCCGGATTTTTTAGAAGAATTTTCCGGAATTCAGTCAATTTGTGGCGCAGATATTAACAACGATTCTTTTACCGATATTTTAGCGGCTACCGAAAACGGTATTTTATATTTAGAAAATTCCAACGGACAGACTGTTTTTGCACCTTCAATCACTGTAGCTCAAACTTACCTGGGGACTGTATTTGCAGATGATATAGATAATGATAATGATGTGGATTTATTATGGGCAAATAGTATAGATAGAGTAAATGCAATTTTCAATAACGGGAACGGAACATTTAATTCATATCAAATAATTAATAACTCTCTTTTAAATCCAGGTGTTATTTGTACGGCGGATTTTGATAATGACGGTGATAAAGATATTCTTGCGGGCGGAGGGAACTTATTCCCGGAGACAATCGGGGAAATTGTTTGGTTTGAAAATCCTATTATAACCACTTCGGTAGAAATAGAAAATTCCGAATTGCCGGTGACTTTTGAATTATTTCAAAATTATCCCAACCCATTTAATCCCTCAACAACTTTTAAATACAGTCTGCCGGAATCGTGTCATGTAATCTTGAAAATATTTTCGCTGCTTGGTGAAGAAATCGAAATTCTTATTAACAGAAAGGAAACGGCGGGCGAACATCAAATAAATTGGACCCCGGATAATTTATCCGGCGGAGTATATTTGGCACTTCTTCGCGTAAGTTCTCTATCAAAAACAATAAAACTTGTTTTACAAAAATAAATCCATTAAACAGGAGAAAAATATGAAGCTGCTAAAATGTATTTTGACTTTCGATTTAGTAATTATCTTGACCTTTACCATTCCGGCAATTGGTCAAGAAGCCATAAAATTAATCGTACGCGGCGACGACATGGGGTTTTGTCACGCTACAAACGAAGCTTGCATTAAAGCATATCAGGAAGGGATCCTAACATCAACCGAGGTATTGGTGAACGGTCCCTGGTTTTTGGATGCGGCCGAAATGCTTTGCGATAATCCCGGCCTGGATGTGGGGGCTCATTTAACTTTAACAAGTGAATGGGCTAATTACAAATGGGGACCAATAACAAATTCATCGTCTCTTGTAGATGAGGACGGTTATTTCCCGCTTGATAAATATAGTTTTGCAGCACTCAATCCTTCATCCGAGGAAATTGAAATGGAACTAAGGCGGCAGATCCAACTGGCGATCGAACATATCCCAACCGTTTCTCATCTGTCCTTTCACATGGGAACGGCGATTTATAATGCGGAATGGACCGAGATCACTTATAACCTGTCAGTTGAATATAATTTACCCATGGTTCCTTACGGTGAGCCACGGTGGGTTGATGTTTGGGGAGTACCTGTAGATAACAAAGAAAATGCAATGAACGCCCTTTTTGAAAATCTTCAGCGTGGATTGACTGTAATTGTTTGTCATCCATCACTTGATAACGCTGAAACTCAGGCTATTAAAGGAAGCGGAAATTTGGATCCTAACGTGCGCATGTCTGTTCATAGGCAAGCCGAAACCGATGCACTCTGCAGCGACCGCATTAAACAAACCATTGTAGATCATAATATTCAATTAGTGAGTTACCTGGATACATACAATACATTCTCTGTTTCATCAATTAAGCCAACTCAACAGGCATTTATACTTCAACAAAATTATCCCAATCCGTTCAACCCGGCAACAACTATAAAATATTTTGTGAATGAACCTTGTCACGTTAGATTACAAGTTTATTCTGTATTAGGTGATAAAGTTTTCACACTTGTTGATGAATTTAAAACTGCGGGTGAGTATCAAATTGAATGGATTCCGGAAAATATCACCTCAGGAATTTATTTTGCAAGATTAATGACCGGGGGAAATATCGAGAATAATTATAAATCCGAAACGATAATTAAAAAGATGATTTACCTGAAATAAATGATGAATAGAGATCTTGGAAAAATATAGTCTGTCATTTCGATCCAGCAAAGTTGGAAGGAGAAGTCCAACGAAGCCGGATGAAGTCTGTTCGTCTCATGGCACAGCTTCGGCAAGTGTAATTCAAATATTAATCCTCATTCGATTTTCGTTCGGAGGTTTATTATTTTTAATAAAAAAATTTTGAGAATTATGTGCATCCCAATCCGGAACCTGATAAAAAATTCCAACGAAAGTTGAATAAAAGAGTGCTTGATCTGCGAGAAGAATCCGGTTTTAATTCCTCAAATGAAGCCCGGATAGAATTTTTCTTTTATTCTCATGATGAAAATAATGCAGCGAATCTTTCTGTGGATTTATACAAATTGAATTACGAGATATATGGTGTTGAAAAAGCTCCCGGTGAAAATGAATGGAGTATTATCGGAATTACTCCGTTTATGAAATTGGATGTTGATGTGATTACGGAATGGACCGGATTAATGTATGGAATAGCCGGTAAACATTCTTCACTATTTGATGGCTGGGGAACAATGATTTCCGAATAAAATTAATAGGAATATTTGTTTTACCTGAATTCATGATAACGATTTTAAAGAAACAATAAATTCACTTCCAACTCCCGGTTCACTTTTCGCTTCAATAGAACCGCCGTTCATTTCGGCGAATTCCTTACATAAAACTAAACCGAGCCCGGATCCTTTTCCTTCGCGCGATTTTCCCGAATCGAGAGTGAAAATGCTTTCAAGTTTGTCCGGCGGAATTCCAGCCCCATTATCTTTTACAAATAACTTTATTGTGGATTCAACCCGCTCGCCGCTTATTTCAATCCATCCGGCTTCATTTGTAAATTTTATTGCATTGCTCAACAAATTTCTGAGGATTGTCGAAATCATGAATTCATCTGCAAATACCCGGCAATCATCTCTAATTAAATTTTTAATGGAAATATTTTTCGATTTAGCCGTCTCGGAAACTAATTTAATATTTTCCTCCGCAACTTTTTTCAAGTCCACATTTTGTTTCTCAACTTTCAAAGCGCCTGTTTGAGACTTTGCCCAGAAAAGAAGATTCTCCAAAAGATGATAAGTCTTCAAGGAAGATTTGTTTATTTCATTTATAGATTCGAGCTTTTCATCTTTTGTCATTTCGTCAAAATTGCCGATCAGCATTGACGAAAATCCAATGATCGAGTTAAACGGATTTCTTAAATCATGAGCAATGATAGAGAAAAATTTATCTTTAGTAAAATTGAGATCGGACAATTCCCGGTTCAGTTTTTCCAATTCATTTTTCTGCGCAGCAATAATTTTACTGCTTCTAACCTTAAGGCGGTATCGATTCCAAAGTATTATTAAAAAACCGGTTATTAACAGGGAGAGAAAAATTAAATAATTGCGGAAGTTAATTTGATCATCTAATTCCAATTTTTTCAGCCTGGCGTCTTTTTTCAATAATTCATTTTCCCTGTTCTTTCGATCCGAATCATACTTGGTTTCCATTTCTGCAATCTGCTTTAGATTATCGTTGTTCAAGAGTGAGTCTCTTAATTGAGCGTATTTGCGGAAATATATCGCCGCTTTTTCGAAATCTTCTTGTTCGAAATATAATTCAGCAAGCCAATTTTGCGCCGCATTCATCTCACTTTTAAATTGATATTGTTCAGCCAAATCGTATGACTTCGATAAATAATATTTTGCGTTTTCATAGTCCTTTATCCTCAAGTAGCACGAACCCAAATTTTGATAACCGATACTTTTACCTCGATTATCTTTTATAATGTCTTCAAGTTTAATTGCCTTTTTGTAAAAACTAATCGCTTTGTAATAATTGCCGAGAGCAGTATAATCATTGGCAAGATCGTTAGTTGTATAGTTGATTGCAAAAGTATCCTTGGCTTCTTCGGCAAGTTTCAGCGCGCGTTCATGATACTCTCGCGATTTTTGGAAATTGTTTTGAAGAAAATAAACATTGCCAATTTCGTTTGTGGCGGAGATATGTATCATAGGGAACTTAGTTATTTGGGAGACATGCAAACATTCT
Organism: bacterium; assembly: GCA_043808235.1. Classification (GTDB taxonomy): domain Bacteria; phylum Bacteroidota; class Ignavibacteria; order Ignavibacteriales; family Melioribacteraceae; genus JAZDFC01. Next base: position 75,660 of record JAZDFC010000068.1, on the reverse strand, counting down.
TCAAAATAATAAATTGATTTTTCGTGATTGCCGAGATTGCGATGAACAAAACCCATTCCTCTAAAATAATCCGCTTTTAAGCTGTTGGAAATTTTATCGGTATATTGCATTCCTTCCTGAAAATATTGAAGGGACGATTCGTAATTACCAAGAAGGAAGTGAGCAAAACCAATCATCTTAACTGTATTGCAAAATCGTTCTATTTGACTTTTATCCTTTAAAAGCGAATATGCTTTCAACGATGCATCAAGCATTGAGTTGTGATTGTTATTATAAAGGTATAGAGAAGAAAGATTTTCATAAGCCGAAAGGATTCTCTCATTCAACTGAATATTCTTTTCCTTTTCAGTCCCCGTCAATTTTAACGATTCGGCTGTTTTTATGTATTGATTATAATAACTGATTGCAGAATCAGTAACAGCGGATTTTTTATATTCTTCGGCAATTTTGAATGTTGCATCGGAAAGCTTATTATTGTCGTGAATACGGCGGGCGGTTTGCAGATCGTTTTTTAATTTCTGAATTGTTGCCTGATCGTTTTTATTATTATCATTCGAAGGTGTGCTGTTTTCATGATAACCACCGGCTGCAAACTTGGAATAATTTGCAGTGAGGATTAAACAAATACTTAGGAAAAATAATATTCTTTTCTTATCCATCATTGATAGTCAGCCGAATAGAATTTGGTCTATCCGATTATCGAAATAAAATATTATTTATTTAATAGCCTATCAAAGGCAAATATTACGTAATCTCTTTACCACCAAGTTGATTTATTATTGCATCAATTAATGGGGTGGTTTCTTTATTCTCCGAATGCTGCGGATTAGCAGAATCTAAAATCCCCTTCCTTTTATTCTTTCCTTTTGAAGCGCTTTTCTCATTCTCAAATTCAAAGTCCAACTTTTTTCCAAAAATTTCTTTTGTTTTTTTGGATAGATATTCTCCGCTGCCGGAAATTATTTTTTCATCCTCGTCATGGGAAAGGTTCAACCTCAATGTGTTACCGTTTAAATCCACCGGACGAACATGAGCCAATATAGAGCCAAGCGTGAATTTTTCTGAATTTACAACTTCGAGAAAGTTTTTCCATTGGGCTTCGACCTTATCAAAATTTAAATCGCTGGTAGTAACAACCGGAGCGGCGAATTTCGATACTTCGATATTTTGTGCCGGTTCGGCGACAATGGTAGTTTTTAATGGAGCTTGACTTTTTAATGGAGTTGGAATACTGGTTTGCGGCGCTTGATATGAAATTGTTCCCTTGGCATTTTTAACTTGCTCAAGAATCTCAGTAAGAGTTGAAGTTTTCTCAAGTCCGATCAGATGACAAAGCGCAATTTCTATTTTTAATTTTTGATTCGTGGAGGATTTTAATTCGTATTGAATTTTACTTAGGTAATTTAATAATCTTAGTACATCGCCTTCGGAAAATTGTGTTTGATAATTCATATATCTGTCTTTGTAAATCTCGGCTGTCTCAACAAGGTCGGTATTGCCGCGAATTACAACCGTCATTATATTCCTGAAGTGCTCAACCAATCCGTTCATAAAATCGATAAAGTTCCAGCCGTTCTCATAAATTTTAGCCGACACTTCGAAAGCCGCTTTGAAATTCTTACTCAATAGCGAATCGGAAATAGTAAAGAAAATTTCCTCGTCGATTAAATTCAGCATTTGAGAAATTGTTGCCGCATCAATATTATTTCCGCAGTAAGATACAATCTGATCGAAAAGACTCTGCGCATCGCGAAGCGCTCCATCGGCTTTTTTGCCAATGAGAGTTAATGATTGATCATCGATGGAAATACTTTCTGCATCTGAAATTTTCTTTAGCAATGCTTTTATATCGTGAAGCTCTATTCTTCTGAAATCGAAGCGCTGGCAGCGGGAAATTATTGTTGCAGGCACTTTATGAATATCAGTCGTAGCGAAAATAAAAATTGTATGCGATGGCGGCTCTTCAAGAGTTTTTAATAACGCATTGAACGATTCCGTTGTGAGCATGTGAACTTCATCAATGATATATACTTTATACTTCCCACGCGTGGGCGCATATTTTACCGATTCGCGAAGCGTTCTAATTTCTTCTATTCTGCGGTTGGATGCACCGTCAATCTCAATTATATCCAGAGATTGGGAAGCGAGAAAGGAGTTACACATCTCGCAATTATTGCATGGCTCTCCATCGATTAAATTTTCGCAGTTGATTGCCTTGGCGAATATTCGGGCGGTAGTCGTTTTTCCTACTCCGCGCGGACCAGCGAATATGTAAGCATGCGCAATTCTGTTATTGCGTATAGCATTTTTAATTGTACGCGATATATGTTCCTGACCGACAACTTCATCGAATATCTGCGGTCTCCATTTTCGAGCAGTTACAATGTAACTCATTAAAAAATCCTTCTTCAACTTTTATTTTTATGCAACTTTGAGCCTTGGTGCCGTTGTCGCATATGAAATATAGCTACAAAGACACAAAGTCACCAAGAATTAATTCATAATAAATTTAGAAAGAATTAGCGAATCGGCAATTATCGCAATAATTTTTTCAAGATATAATTTATCGTTTTCATCAAAGGCGCATAATTGATAACTGTCTAAATCCAGTACGCCCCAAATTTTTTTTTTGGTTTTTATCGGAACAACAATCTCCGAATTCGATCCCGCATCACAAGCGATATGTCCGGGAAATGCATGAACATCTTTTACAATTAAAGTCTCTAATTTTTCAGCAGCTGTTCCGCACACACCTTTCCCCATTTCAATTGCGGTACATGCTGTATTTCCCTGGAATGGTCCTAAATACAATTTATCATAGTGTAAAATATAAAAGCCTACCCAGCTAATTTTCGAAAAAGTTTGCTTTAATGCAGCAGCTACATTTGCGAGATTAGAAATTATTGGCTCGTCCGCATTCAACAGCGATTTAATTTGAGTGAGAAGCAGTTCATATTTCTCCTTGTCCGAAAGATTATCTACAAAAGAAATATTCACCGACATTTATTTTTTCTTCCCCTTCGGTTTTACTTTTCCGTTTTTAAAATTTCCAAAAACATATTTCATCGCATCGACGATAAATTTAACCGGAATAATTGTCAATCCTTCTTTAACCGCATCTTTAATTTCAACAAGATCTTTTTCGTTCTCTGCGGGAATAATGACAGTTTTAATTCCACTTCGACTTGCAGCAAGAAGTTTTTCGTTTAATCCACCGATTGCAAGTACATTCCCTCGTAAAGTAATCTCGCCGGTCATCGCCACATCAGCCCGCGCGGCTCTTCCGCTTAATGCCGAGTATATTGCAAGCGCCAATGTGATTCCTGCTGAAGGTCCATCTTTCGGAATAGCTCCTTCGGGAATATGAACGTGAATTTCCTTTCCCTTGTGGAAATTTTCCGGTAGCCCAAGTTGTCTTGAGTGCGAACGTAAATAACTAAGCCCGGCCAAAGCTGATTCTTTCATCACATCGCCCAGTTGCCCGGTTAATGTAAGCCGTTCCGCTCCTGTCATTATTGTTGCATCGACCGGAAGGATTTCTCCGCCGACACTCGTCCATGCTAAACCGGTAATGCTGCCGATTTTCGGTTCTGTGTCAGCTTTATGTAAACGATAGCGGGGAACACCGAGATATTTTTCAATCTTTGAAGGATCGATTACAAGTTTTATTTTCTTTGCCTTGCCACCGTTTTTCTGTCTATCTAAAACTATTTCTTTCGCTGTCTTTCGTAGCGAGGATGCAATTTCTCTTTCGAGATTTCTAACGCCGGCTTCGCGTGTGTATTCATTTATAATTTTTCGAATCGCTTCATCTTTAAATTCCACATCTTCCTTTTTTAATCCGTGTGCTTTGAACTGCTTTGGATTGATATGCCGCTTCGCGATCTCAAGCTTTTCATATTCAAGATAACCGGGAAGGTCGATTATTTCCATTCTATCCTGAAGTGGAAGTGGAATATTGTATCGCACATTTGCCGTTGTAATAAATAACACTTGTGACAAATCGTAATCGATATCGAGGTAATGATCGTTGAATGTATGATTCTGTTCCGGATCAAGAACTTCGAGCATCGCTGCCGAAGGATCGCCCCGGAAGTCCATACTCATTTTATCAATTTCATCCAACAGAATTACCGGATTAATTGTCTTAGCTTTTTTCATCGATTGTATAATCTTGCCGGGCATTGAACCTATATACGTTCTGCGGTGTCCTCGTATTTCAGCTTCATCCCTTACTCCACCAAGACTAATGCGAACGAAGTTCCTATCGAGCGCGCGCGCAATCGATTTACCGAGTGAAGTTTTGCCCACTCCCGGAGGTCCGACAAAACATAAAATTTGTCCGCGCATTTGTTTTACCAGGTTCAGCACTGCAATGTGCTCGACAATTCTTTCCTTCGGTTTATCTAATCCGAAATGATCCTCATCTAATATTTTACGAACGTTTTCAATATCAAGATTATCTTTTGTTTTTTTATTCCATGGAACTTCGCTCATCCAATCCAAGTAATTTCTAATTACCGTCGATTCGGGAGAACTGGGAGGCGTCTTCTTCAATTTATTAAATTCCTCCAGCGCTTTTTCCTCAACGTCCTTCGGCATTTTAGCTTTTTTAAGTTTCTCTTTCAGTTTTATGAATTCCGGCGATAATTCTTCTTCCTCGCCGAGTTCATCCTGCAATATTCGTATCTGTTCTGCAATAATAAATTTACGCTGCGTCTTTGAAATGTTTTCCTGTACTTTGCTTTCAATTTCCTTTTCCACCTTCAGAATATCAATCTCAGAACTTAAAATTTTTATTAGTTCGTAAAGCTGTTCTTTAAGAGAAAACTTCTGCAGTATCGATTGCTTTACCTGGATACTTTGATTTATATTCGCGGCAACATAAAATAATTTTCTATCCGGCTCTTCGATGTTTTCGTAAGCATTAACTGCTTCGGGTGGAATGCTTCTATTTATTTTAACATAATCTTTGAACAGCGAACCGGTTTGGCGAATCAACGCATTCAACTCACGAAGGTCTTCCGGCTGCGGAATTACAACTTCAACTTGGGCTTCGAAGAAACTTTTATTCTCTACAAAATTTACAATGCGTCCTTGAATAACGCCGTCAACTAAAATTTTCATTAATCCGTTTGGGAGTTTCAATATCTGAATGATCTTTGCAATTGTACCTTCTCGATAAATATCTTCTTCGGTCGGCTCCTCGATGTTTGCTTTTTTCTGAGCTGAAAGAAATATATACTTTGAATTATCAAGCGAATAGTTTGCTGCGCGTATCGACTGTTCTCTCCCGACAAGAACGGGGAATATCATGTACGGGAAAATCACGTTATCCCTTAACGGTAAAACGGGCATTAATTGCGGAATATCCTCCACTATCGACTTATCGAATACTAAATTGTTTTCCATATATCTCATATTTTAATTTCAAAAAAGGGCTGCAAAATATACCAAATTGAGCTTGGGCTATCAAGGATGGAATTTTAGCAGCCGGCAGAAGGCAGTAAATTGTTTTCAGTAATCAGTTTTCAGTAAAGGATAACTCGCATTCTTTTCTTAATCATTATCTTACTTTTAATCTTTTCGGTAAGATAGAATATTCCAATTATTTAAAATTACAACATATTCGATTGATTCCAATAGAGCATTCTGATTAAGCTAATATTTTTATAAGGAGAATTGGTTTAAGCAAAATCTAAATTTGAATAAATATTTTCACTATTTTGCGACTAGAAAAATTTGAGTTGTAAATGCGTACTTTCCAAAACCTTCAAATGTCCGGCGTGAAATTTTGGACGAAAGAGTTGGTGGATCTAGAAAAAGATTCCAGTATTATTCCGATACTAATAAATTCGCAGGATAAATTTATTAGCCTACTTAATATTTCCGATGCAAATCCCTCAGCATGGAAAGAAACGCTCAAAGGTACGAAAAATTTACCATCGAATTTATTCCTGAAACATTTAATGGTTTTGTCTGATATTGGAGGTGAAAAGTTAGATCGTTTTAAAACCGAATTACCCAAAATTATAATTAATGGCAAAGTCCAGTTTATTTGGAATTCGCATTCATACGAATATGTTTTCAAAACATTATATGATTCAAAAACTTGGTCAAATAAAAACCTTTTTCTAGATGGTGAATCGCTTGCAAATGGCTATGAACTGACTGAGATTATGGAAGATGTTGCAATGCTATTACTATTCGGAGGAGCAATAACTAATTGTGAACTTCCTGAAGTAATTTATGAAAAATGTATAATTGGAGAGCTTCTAGGCAAAAATGATGAGTTAGAGACATTTGTTAAACAAAGGTATATCTGGGTAAGTAGAATAACAGGTGGAGCTACTTCCAATTCTTTAGGTCAATTAGCTCAGAGTTATGTTAAAAAATACTTAGAAAATCATCTTGTCGATTGGGATTTTAGGTCTAACAGTATTAAAGGAGTTAGTCAAAATGATGGGCGAACTCCAACAAAGTTTGATATTATTGCGAAGTCGCCATCTAATAAATATTGTGCAATAGAGGTGAGTTTCCAAGTGACAACAAACAGTGTAATAGAAAGAAAAGCCGGGCAAGCAGAATCAAGATTTTATCAACTTGAAAAAAATAATTATAAAATAGCTTATGTAATAGATGGTGCAGGTAACTTTTCGCGTAAATCAGCTGTATCCACAATCTTACGTTTTTCACATTGCTGTATCACTTTTAACGAATTCAATAAGTTGAAAAAATTTTTAGAAGAATACGAAAGAAGAAAATAAATATTATGTCTCATCTCAGCGAAGATTCGAAAAAATTATCATATGATTTTCATAATATTAATTCATTAAGTAAGTTAAAGAATATTACTATTACTAAATCTTCGGTCAGTCTATTTATTCTCTCTGATAGAAGTACAACTACTGGTAATGTTATTTTTAGTACGTTGATCGAAGTAATTAACAAAAAAATATCAGCAATAAAAGAAAGTGAGTTGTACTGTTTTTTAGCTGACGAAGTAACCATTTCAGATATTTATATCAAGCTACATTCTCAGTTAAAGTATCAACTCTTCATTTCTATCAAGCTTGTAAAACCTATTGAGAGAAATGGTTTTTTACCTGGAGAGCACGTGTCTCTTCTAATTCTTTCAGCGTACCAAAGTACTTTAAAACATACAAAAACACGAATCGGTTATACATATTGTCCCGTATGTGAGAAAACGACAAAAGATTACGGAGGGAAAAAACATTTATATCATGAATACGGAACGATAATCTCTGATGTATGGCGAGATATCTCGTATGATCCGAATGAGATTCCAAATAATATTATTGATCGGCTCTGCGATTTATTTGGGCTTGAAGCATATACTAAGCTAGATGTTTATGATTTGAATAAAATTAAAAGTTCGGTTTTATTCGTAAATGAATCACAGATTTCTTTTTTACCAAAATATATTGAAAGCGACCCAATGATTCAGACTGAATCAATACTGATAAACGATGATTGTATAAACGCACTTAATAAATTACCTGACTCGTCAGTTGATTTTTGCTTTGCGGACCCCCCTTATAATCTTTCGAAGAAATATGATTTATGGGAAGATGACTTAGAACTTGAAGAGTATTTTAGTTGGTGCAACAAATGGATTAATGCATTAATGAGAGTTTTAAAACCGGGGAAATTTTTAGCTTTGCTAAATATTCCTTTATGGACAATGCGATATTACTCTATTCTCAAGGAATATTATCAATTTGTCGATTGGATAGTATGGGAAAGCCTGAGTATGCCAGTACGTATGATAATGCCATCTCATTATTCTATCTTAGTATTTTCGAAAGGTTCTCCCATTGTCTACCCTGCTTTTATTCGAACCGAGCATTCCACTTTTGAAGCAGAGTCGCTTCATTCACTTAAAGAAAATTTTTGTCTCCGTTCCAATTGCATTAATTATCGAAATAGGAATAATATAATTGATAAAGTCCCGATTACTAATTTATGGTGGGATATTCATCGTCTGAAACATAATACTCGAAGAGTAGATCATCCAACTCAACTGCCGCCAAAATTAATGTTTCGATTAATTTCATTACTTTCAAACGAGAATGATTTAGTTCTTGATCCCTTCAATGGTTCTGGAACAACTACTCTCTCATCTGAAATACTAAATAGAAAATTTATTGGAATCGAAAAATCACAGAACTATTTTAATTTATCATTAAAAAGGCACGCAGAATTAAGAAGCGGTATTGATCCATTTGGTAAACGGAATGGCACTCCTCTATCGAAAAACACATATGTCCCCCGTCAAAAAAAACAAAAGTATATTGTAAGTAAGAAAATTTTGCAACTCGAAGTTAAAACGATATCCCAAATTCTTGGTCATATTCCTACTAAAGAGGAAGTTGAAAAATATAGTAAATATCCAATGAAGTATTTTGATGATTATTTTATTAACTGGGCTGAAGTTTGTGCCGCTGCTAGAACCACAGGGATGGTTGAAGATAAGATAATTGTTACAAAAAAATCGAAAGAAGATCAACTGAATATTTTTTAATTATATATCTCGTACTCTTTCTTACTGATATACAATGTTTTAATTGAAGTGAATCATATATTCAATATGGATTTGTAGATAAAAAAAAGTAAAATGAATCTTAATTCTAAATTAATTGACTAATGACTGTAATTAAAAATATTCAAAAAGAATTTCCACACATTAGGTTTGATTCCTTCGAAGCGGAACACGACCCTGAACTATGTGGGGACATTGATTATTTTGGTTGGGTTGGTGATAAAGCGTTTGGTATTCAGATTAAACCGATTACAGCCGAATCAAATTTTGGGAACTACTCAGTAACGGAAAGAATGAAAGAAAGTTTTAATGATTTTATAGAGCGATTTGGTGGAAAAGTTTTCATTGTTTTCAGTCTTGATGGCGAAATAGGTAACACCTCTGTGCTGGATCAGTTTAAAGAAGAAATCGCTCGTTTAAGATCAGAATAAATAGGAAATAAGGTTGATAGCATATAAACTTTGACCAAAGAAAAACAGGGCGGAGAAGTTGAGTATTTCACCCTCCCAAAGTAAAATATGGAGCCTAAAAAAACTCTCCATGCTTAAGCATCTCCGCGGTTGTCTCTCTCCGCTGAGACGCTGAGAAAAAATCTGCCACCTGCAAGCTGCCATCTGCCTGCTGCAATCTAATCTTCTCCTGACAATTTCGTATCTTTGCCCGAAAAATTTTAGGAATATATGCTCGACAAAGTAATTCAAATAGCTCGTGAAGCCGGAGAAATTATCCGGGACGGATTCGGAAAGAACTTTTCAATCGAATTTAAAACCAACTCATCAAACCTTGTTACCGAGATTGACAAAAAGAGTGAAGCGGCAATAATTGGTTTTATCAAAAAGGAATTCCCCGGGCACAGCATTTTAGCCGAGGAAAGCGGTACACAGAAATTTAATTCTGAATATACATGGGTAATTGACCCGATCGACGGCACAACAAATTTTGCGCATGGACTCCCGATATTTTCAGTATCAATTGGCGTAATGAAAAAGGAAGAAATTATTTGCGGCGTTGTTTACGATGTAATGATGAACCAATTATTCACAGTTGAAAAGGGAAGCGGCGCTTATTGTAATAATGTGAAAATGTACGTAAGTGAGAACTCAAATCTGGCACACGGATTTTTAGTTACGGGTTTCCCGTACGATATCGAAAATAACCCTGATTCCGCGATTGAAAGATTCGGGGATTTTGTAGTTTCATCGCGTGCCGTACGCAGACTCGGTTCTGCTGCTATTGATATGTGTTATGTAGCCAAAGGAGTGTTCGATGGATTTTGGGAAGTTTCGCTAAATCCCTGGGACATTTGTGCAGCCAAGCTGTTAGTGGAAGAAGCAGGCGGGAAAGTAACGAATTTTACCGGGGAGGAAATCCCGATTTATTCCAAACAGATACTTGCGACGAACGGAAAAGTACATGACGCAATGATTGAAAAATTGTCATTACGCTGATTTTTGCGGCTTTTCGATGAACAGCCGTTCAGACCCTCCAATCATCTTTCTAACTTATTGTTTAGGAATGATTTAATAGCTATAAAGCAGTATTTATTTTTTGGATTGCGGGATTTCATTGCTTATTTTTGCACCCTATGTCGAAAAAGATTATTGTTGCAATAGATGGTCCTGCCGGTTCCGGTAAGAGTACAGCGGCTAAAAATCTTGCAAATGAATTCGGTTTTCTCTATCTCGATACCGGCGCTATGTACCGGGCCGTTACTTATTTGGTATTGAAGGAAGGAATTTACGAGCAGAACGATAAGATTATTGAACTGATAAAGACGATCGATTTGAAGCTGAAGTATGAGAATGGAAAAACACGGGTTTTTCTAAACAGCGACGAGATTACAGAGGAAATTAGAACTCCAGAAGTTACCTCGCTTGTAAGTGAAGTAAGCATTATTCCCGAAGTACGGGAAGAGCTTGTAAGACTTCAGCGGCAGATTGGCGAACAAGGCAGTATTGTAACAGAAGGAAGAGACATCACAACTGTGGTTTTCCCTAATGCTGATTTGAAAATTTATTTGACCGCTTCGGTTGACGAACGGGCAAAGCGTAGGTTCAAGGAATATAAAGATAAAGGCATTGAAATAGATTTTACTGAAGTTAAAAACAATATTGAGAAGCGTGATAAAATTGACAGCGGAAGAGAAATCAGCCCGCTGATGAAAGCTGATGATGCGATTGAAATAGATACATCGGATATAACTGTTGAAGAAGAACTGCAAAGATTATCAGAGCTTGTAAATAAAATTTTGAAATAATTTTTTAGCCATCTTAAACAAAATGTTAAACTAAAAAAAATGGCGGTTGCCTTTGGTTGATGGCGCTGAATGAAACTGTCTGTAATTTATTTTTGGAGGATTAATGTCCGAATTAGTAAAAGAAGAAACTGTTGAACAGGAACCTAAGAAGAAACCCAGGGATACTGTTAAGTTTCTAAACAGTGATGAATATTCGCAGGAAGAATTGCTTTTACTCTCAAAGCTTTATGATGAGTCTTTTAGAGATATTCAAGAAGGCGAAATAATCAAGGGAAAAATAGTAGGTATTTCAAGCGACAATGTGGTTCTCGATGTCGGCTTCAAATCCGATGGTTCTATTCCCAAATCAGAATTCACATCGACTGATGAATTGAAATTAGGCGGAGAAGTTGATGTAGTAATCGAAAGCGTTGAAGATGAAGAAGGTAATCTGGTACTAAGTAAAAAGCGCGCTGATTTCCTTAAGGTTTGGGCAAGAGTTATGGAAGCTTTTGAAAAAGAGCTTGTTATTGCCGGTAAAATCTTAAAGAGAATCAAAGGCGGTATGGTTGTAGATATTATCGGCATCGAAGCTTTTTTACCAGGTTCGCAAATTGATATTAGACCTGTCCGCGATTTTGATGCGCTCATCGGTCAAACGATGGACTTTAAAATTGTGAAGGTTAATATTCCTACTGAAAATATTGTTGTTTCACATAAAGTTCTTATCGAAGAAACCATTCATGATCAGAGAAAAGAAATTCTGGAAGGATTGGAAAAAGGTCAGATACTTGAAGGTACCGTTAAGGCAATTACCGATTTCGGTGTGTTCATCGATCTTGGAGGAGTTGACGGTTTAATTCACATTACCGATTTAAGCTGGGGAAGAATTAATCACCCAAGCGAAGTTGTTAAACTTGACGAGCAGATTAAAGTTGTTGTTACCGATTTCGATATGGAAAAGAAACGTATCTCGCTTAGCTTGAAACAATTACTTCCGCATCCGTGGGAAAACATTGAGCAGAAATATAAGATTGGCGATAAAGTAGCCGGCAGAGTAGTATCATTAACCGATTACGGTGCGTTCATCGAAATAGAAAAGGGCATTGAAGGCTTGATTCACATTTCCGAAATGAGCTGGACACAGCACATCAGCCATCCATCGCAGTTCGTTTCTATGGGGCAAATAATCGAAGCTATAATTTTAAGTCTCGATAAAAACGAAAAGAAAATTTCTCTTGGAATGAAACAATTAACTCCCGATCCCTGGGAAGAGTTAATGAAGAAGTATCCTGTTGGCTCAAAGCACAGCGGTATTGCTCGTAACCTTACCAACTTTGGCGTGTTCGTTGAAATGGAACCTGGAATTGACGGACTTGTTCATATCTCCGATTTATCATGGACGAAAAAAATACGTCATCCCGGCGAAGTTGTTAAAAAAGGAGAGAACATCGAAGTCGTTGTTCTTAACGTTGATACCGAACAGAGAAAAATTTCGCTCGGTCATAAACAAGTAAAAGATAATCCATGGACATCATTCGAAAAAGATTATGCTGTTGGAGTTAAAACCGAAGGAAAAGTTGTTCGGATTATCGAAAAGGGATTAATCATCGAATTGCCTTCAGGCGTTGACGGATTTGTTCCTGCAACACAGCTATCCACTTCGAAGATTAAAAATTTATCGTACAGCTATCCGATGGATGTAAAACTTCCGTTGAAAGTAGTTGAATTCGATAAGGAAAACAAGAAGATCGTTCTCAGCGCTCTTGCAGCGTTGAAAGAAAAATCCGACGAAGAAATTTCAGAATATATTGCCGCTCACAAACTTGAAAAAGTTTCTGTTGATGCAATAAAGAATTCCGACCTCGGTAAATTTGATTCTTCCGAATTCAATCTTTATGAACCGGAGGTAAAAGTAAACATTCCGGCAGCGGTAAAAATCGAAACTCCGGCAGTCAAACCGATTGTTGAAGAAACGAAAGATGAAACACCCGAAGCCGAAATCGAAACAAAAGAAAACTAGAATAAGTATGTAAATATTACGGGGCTGTATTTTGTTTTTTAAAATACAGCCCTTTTTTTATGAAAGGAAAATATTTTGCCAAAAGTGGCTTTTCATACATTGGGTTGCAAACTGAATTTTTCCGAAACATCTTCGATTGCCGAGCAATTTAAAAATAATGGCTATAAAATCGTTGAGTTCAAGGAGGAAGCCGCTGATGTATATATTATCAATACTTGTACTGTAACCGATACTGCCGATAAAGAATGCAGGCAGATTGTTCGCCGCGCATTGCGCGAGAATCCCAATGCATTTATTGCAGTCACCGGCTGTTACGCCCAACTTCGTCCCGAAGAAATCACTTCTATAAAAGGTGTTGATGCAGTCCTCGGCAGTAATGATAAGTTCAAAATATTTTCGCTTATCGAAAAATTTGAGAAGAAAGATATATCATGTATTTATATCTCGCCAAACGATGATATGAATTCTTTTTTTACCGCATCTTCAACCGATTCCGACAACAGAACACGCGCTTTCTTCAAAATTCAGGATGGATGCGATTATACTTGCTCATTTTGTACGATACCGTTGGCGCGAGGGAAATCACGAAGCATGATTCCCGATGACGCGGCAGCAAAATTCAAAGAACTATTGGATGAGGGGTACAAAGAAATAATTCTTACCGGTGTAAATGTTGGCGATTACGGGAAAGCATATTCAACAAATCTTTTTCAATTACTCAAAAAATTTGTAGCGTTGCCGGGAGATTTTAGAATACGAATCAGTTCGATTGAACCAAATTTACTTTCGGATGATATTCTCTCGCTAACCGGTGATAGCGAAAAGATGTGCAAACATTTTCACATTCCGATGCAAAGCGGTAGTCCTAAAATACTAAGATTGATGCAGCGAAGATACAATACAGAATTGTACCGGGATTTGATATTGAAAGCTGTTGATAAAATTCCGGAAGTAGGAATTGGGATTGATGTGATTGTTGGTACGCCGGGTGAAACTGAAAATGAATTCCTCGAAACTCAGAATTATCTAATGAGCTTACCGTTTTCATATCTGCATGTATTCACTTATTCCGAACGTCCGAATACAAAAGCGCTTTCGATTGAAGGAAATGTGGATATAGCCGAACGGAAAAGACGCAATAAAATTCTTAGAGCATTAAGCGAAAAAAGAAGAGATGAATTCTACCGTAGAATGATCGGGCATGAATTGGAAGTGCTATTTGAGCATGAAAATCACGATGGAATGATGCGTGGGTTCTCGTCAAATTATGTGAGGGTGACTCATCCATATAATTTTGACCTTGTGAATAAATTCAAAAAAATTCAAATTTCAGATGTCGCCGATAATCTTTGTGTATCGGACATTATTCAATCAAATTCATTAAATGTACTTGCCGGATAAACGATGAAAAAATTTTTAATCCTATTTTTAACTGCTTCTGCAATATTCAGCCAAACTCAAACCGAAAAAAGTGTAATTGAATTAAAACAGGAAATTATTCCATCGCAGATAAATCAAAACAATGTATTTTTTGAAGATGCCAAACCAAAGAAGAGTGCGGGAATCGCAATTCTTTACTCATTATTGTTACCGGGTATGGGAGAATTATACGCGGGCGATTACAGTACCGGAATGTACTTGACTATTGCCGATGGTGTTTTTTGGTCAACATTGGCGGGATTAAATATTTACGGTAATTGGCAGATGGATAATTATAAATCTTTCGCCGCTTCTAATGGAAACGTAAATCTGGAAGGAAAGGATGAAGATTATTTTGCAACGATAACAGATTATATCAGCATCGATGAATACAACGAGTACCAAAGCTTGCATAGAAATTATGAAGAAATGCTGGATCGCGAGAAATATTATTGGGAATGGGATAATGTTACCGAAAGAAGAGAATATAGAAACATGTGGTCTTCCAGCGAACAAGCTTACAATAATATTCGATTTGCCGCCGGTGCGTTACTTCTCAACAGAGTTATAAGCGCGATCAATGCAGTACGGTTGGTTTCGAAGTACAACAAAAACCTCGCGGAAGAAGTAAGCTGGAATGTGAATTTTGGGGTGGATGCTCAACCGACTTTACCGGCGCAGTTTACTTTTAATTTTGTAACGAAATTTTAGTCGAAGTGTTTTTTCTTAGTGTAGCTCATTACGCTAAATGCATTGTAATTAAAATCCTTCCATGATATTAGTCCGTAACTTTTTATAACTTTGTGATGAAGTTATTACCGGAAAATATTGAACAACTACAAATTCACAATCCAATACGACGGAACTGATTTTGCCGGCTGGCAGATGCAGAGAAATGCGGATACAATTCAAGATGAATTAACTCGCTGCCTCAAAATTCTTACTCGCGAAGATATCACTTTAATTGGAGCTGGGAGAACGGATGCCGGTGTACACGCGCTTGGACAAACAGCCAACTTTAGAACGCAGATGGAAATTGAAGTCCCCAAATTCCAATATTCGCTGAACTCGATGCTTCCATTTAGTATTGCAGTGTTATCAATGGAAAAAGTTGATGAAAAATTCCATTCAAGGTTTGACGCAAAATCGAGAAGTTATTATTATATATTCAATTCCGTCAAGTCACCATTTTATAAAAAGTATTCTTACTTTTATCCCCGCTCTGAAAAACTTGATGCGAATGAGTTGAATGAGTTGTCAAAATATCTAATTGGAAATAAAGACTATTCCTCCTTTGCAAAAACCGGATCGGAAACTGAAACAAATTTTTGCGATGTAACGTTTGCCCGCTGGAATCGAAAAAATAGTTTTCTAATTTTTTATATAGAGGCAAATCGATTTTTACGCGGGATGGTACGGGCTATTGTTGGTACAATGTTGGAGCGGGTGGAAGATCGCAGTAATGAGTTTTCAATTGAAAAAATATTCGAGCAAAAAAACCGCGATGCTGCGGGTCGTTCTGTTCCCGCTCAAGGATTAATTTTGTATAAAGTGAGGTATTGAGTGATCAATCTAAAAAATAAGGTAACATTAATAACGGGTGGTTCAAGAGGAATTGGTGAATCCTGCGTTCGTTTATTCGCAGCTGCAGGATCTGAGGTAGCATTTACTTACATTAGCGCCGAAGCCCGAAAAAATAAATTGATTAATGATATGCAATCAGTATCAAAAGTTGCAGCCTACAAAGTTGATATGGAATCGGAAGTGGATATAAACAAGTGTGTTGGAGATGTGGTAAATGAATTTGGAAAAATCGATGTTCTGGTTCACAATGCGGGAATATGGAACGATGGCGATATAACAAAGATGACACTCGATCATTGGGAAAAGTTAATGCGTATAAATTTAACATCGACTTTCCTTTTCGCCAAAGCTGTAATTCCGGTGATGAAAAAAAATAATTTCGGAAGAATTATTAATATTTCCTCAACTGCCGGGCAAAGAGGCGAAGCGTTTCATTCTCATTATGCTGCGTCGAAGGGCGGGATGATTTCATTCACAAAATCGCTTGCGGTAGAGTTAGCCGCATTCAATATTACTGTAAATTCAGTTGCGCCAGGCTGGGTGGATACGGAAATGAATGATGAAGTATTTGCTGATAAAAATTATATGGAAAAAATACGGAAAGATATACCGATTGGTAGAATAGCTACTGCACAAGATATTGCCGGACCAGTTTTATTTTTAGCATCAGACCTTGCAAGACATATAAATGGAGAAATATTAAATGTGAATGGCGGAAGTGTATTGTGCGGTTGATTTTGGAATTTCATTTTGGAACTCAGAAGATAGAAGATGGAAAATAGAAAATGGAAAATGAGTTATTTAGAAAAATAAAGATGGAAAATATGTAAATGGAATTTTTTGCTGGACTTCATCCTAAAATTGTTCATTTCCCTATAGCGCTTTTTGTTATCTATACATTTATGGAAATATTCGGAGTTCTATTTAAGAAAGACGCCTATACAAAATCAGCGCATTTGATTTTATCGTTTGGAATTTTATCTGCAGTTGCCGCCGTGCTTACCGGCAACCAGGCATATGAAACAGCTAAATTGATTTTTGGATTACAACAGAAATTCCCTAACGAGATTATCGCTTTGCACGAACAATTTGCTACTGTTACTTTGTGGTATTTTTTATTACTATTTATTTTTAGAACGTATATTGTGATGAAAAAGAAATTAACGAAGACTTTTTTAATTATTTTTTCAGTGCTTGGTTTAATTGGTTGTTACTTTTTATATTTGACTGGAAATTATGGCGCGGAGTTGGTTTATAAATACGGGATTGGAATAAAAATTTTACAATAGTATATAGAGATGAAAAAGATATTTTTAATATTGCTGCTGTTAGCAGTAAATTCATTTGGGCAATTTCGTTTCGGCGAAGCGAAAGGATTATTTCTCGCGGCTGGCGTCGGTCCGCGGTTCCCAATTGGCGATGGTTCTGATGATGTTAATATCGGCGCGGGATTCGATTTCGAATTTTCTTATACGGATAATGAATATCTCCCGGTTTTCATATATATGAAAATCGGGTACCAGCATAATCCCGGTCAACAAGGCTTCTATAAAGTGACCGATTATTCATCTTACTCCAGCAATAGTATTATTCTTGATGCGGGTATTAAATATTTTTTCCCGCCGATAATAAAGGATGTTGTAATATTAATGCCGGTTGCAATGGGCGGATTCTCCTTTGGGTATTTTGAAAACTACCATCAGTTTAAAATTGGTATAGGCCGCGATAATTTTGTTGAGGAAGTTGCTAAAACCGGTTTCCATATTGGGGGAGGATTCTCAATGTTTCTGATGGATGTTGCCGGTTATTATAATTATTTCGAAAAGGATCAATTTCTCTCTTTCGATTTATCAGTTAGGATTCCAATATTTGTAAAATTTTAAGGAAGGAATAAATGGAATATAAATACTTGCTTTTCGATTTATCTGATTCAGTCGCGGTTATTACGATAAACCGGACAGATAAACTCAATGCTTTAAATATTGAAATGCTTGCTGAATTGCGAGAGCTTTTTACAAAGATAAAAACTAATGACTCAGTAAATGTTGTGATTGTTACTGGCGCAGGCGAAAAGGCTTTTGTTGCCGGAGCTGATATTGCTGAAATCAATCAACTTGATTCGAATACCGGGAAAAATTTTGCGGAGAATGGGCAGGAAGTTTTTAATTTGATTGAAAACCTTGGTAAGCCTGTGATAGCAGTCGTGAACGGTTTCGCTCTTGGCGGTGGTTGCGAACTTGCAATGGCTTGTCATATTCGGCTCGCATCCGAAAAAGCAAAATTCGGACAGCCCGAAGTAAATCTTGGAATTATACCGGGTTACGGCGGCACACAGCGATTGACAAAGCTTATAAATTCAGGACGAGCGCTTGAATATATTTTAACCGGGCATTTGATTGATTCTACCGAAGCTTTTAATCTGGGACTCGTAAACAGAGTATATCCACCGGAAGAGTTATTGCCGATGGCTAAAGAATTGGCAATTAAAATTTCATCTAAGAGTCAAGTTGCGGTAAAAATGGTTCTGCAAGCAGTTGCTGCTGCTGAACTTCCTAAAGAGGAAGGTTTAAAAATAGAAGCATCGTTATTCGCTGCCTGTTGTGGCACCGAGGATTTTAAAGAAGGCACAACTGCTTTCATCGAAAAAAGAAAACCTCAATTCAAAAATAAGTAGTCTCATTTCAGCATATTGAACATGAATATTAATTCGGTGTAAATTGAATAAGAATCGTTTAGTCATCGTTTTACTCATTATCGCAATTGTTTTGTTGCTCGGCAATGTTGCTGTTAGTCTCTTCAAAAAGAAGGCTGAGAAGCCGGAACAGATTGACTCTTCGGTAATGGAAATAACTCAAGGTTTTTTAAAAATCTTAGATGACTATGGCATCGAAGAAGAATGGATACGAACAAAAAAATATAAGCCCGCAGATGATGATTCGATAAATTCAAAATTCGAAATCAATCTGCCTTATGATCTTCCTATTCCACTGATTTTAAAGGAATTGTCCGACAGATTTTCTAAGAATGAAATTAATATTTTGAACGAGGAAAAGGCAATCAACGGAGGTTCGTCACTCAAAATTTATTCGGGTGGATATTTAAAATTAAACGCCGACATCAATTATAATAAACAGTTACAACGCAACCGCTCGAAAATACTGATGATAATTATTGATTACCAAAATTTGGATGAGTTGTTAGGAATAACCTATCCTTTTACAATTGCGCTACTGCCGTCGTTTAATTCGGAAACCGATATTAAAAAGCTGAAAGAATATAAACATGATTTCGTAATTTTAATTGGCGATGAAATAACGGAATCGAATTTCAAGCTCGATGAATCCTTTGATAGAAAGAGACTCTCCTCCTCTGTAAAAGCCGTGTCCACTGTTTTTGCTGATGCCAAGTATTGTGTTTACGATAATGCTTCAGAGATTTCAAAGTCGCCAGTGTTTAGCTTTATCCGCGATGAATTCCAAAAGCAGCATAAAAAAATAATTTCAAAAGCTCATTTCAAGGATTTAACAACAACAGATATTGATGAAGTGAAATCGTTGTTAAAATTTTATTGCGAAACCGGCGATACAAATAGTGTTTTCCATTTAATTATTACTAGCGAGAATTTTCTAAATATTACCGGAGAAGTTGACTACTTTAAAAAGAGAGGGAACACATTTATTACTGCAAAGGAAGGGGAATTATAGAGTGAATCAAGATTACATCTTCCGCGGGGAAATGGAGGCAGAAAGATGGAATCTTTGAATGTATGTGAAAAGGCAAAAGATGTCATCTCTTTGAGAGATGCCATCTTTAGAAAGGCGAACAAGATTACATCTTTTGTGAGTAAAATGGAGACAGAAAGATGGAATCTTTGGATGTGTGTGAAAAGATAAAAGATGTCATCTCTTTTAGAGATGCCATCTTTAGTAAGGTGAACAAGATTACATCTTAGCGAGTAAGGTGGAGACAGAAAGATGGAATTTGTCGAAATACGATTAGATTTTTGAAATGATTTTTCAACACAAGGTGGATATATGTCGAAAAGAATTGACTATCATCCGGATTTTTATGTCAACCGATATTATCATGTTTATAACAGAGCAGTGGGGCATGATAAGCTGTTTTATAACGATGAGAATTATAAATACTTTTTGAAGAGATATTCTTACTATCTGCACAATCATGTAAAAGCTTATTCGTTTTGTTTACTACCAAACCATTTTCATCTGTTGATATCTTCTATACACGATTCCTCTGAAATCATTATTGAACAATTCAGGAAATTCTTTATCTCATACTCAATGTCGATAAATTTACAACTGAAAAGAAAAGGAAATCTTTTCCAATCAAATTTTAAAAGGAAAATTATTGATGATGAAAAATATCTATTACAGGCTGTATACTATATTCATGCGAATCCCGTCCATCATAAAATAGAAATGGATTTAGAAAAATATAAGTTTAGTTCGTATAAAATTGTCATTGCAGATAAAAAGACAGAATTACAAAGAAACGATGTTTTAGATTGGTTTAGCGGAAGAAAGTCTTTTATTAATTTCCATAGAGATTATAAATCAGCTGATCATGCTGATGATTATTTGATTGAGGATGAATAATAACTATCCTATAATTAATTGCCAGCAAGATTACATCTTTTGTGAGTAAGACGGAGGCGGAAAGATGGAATCTTGAATTAGAGTGAAAAGATAAAAGATGTCATCTCTTGAAGGGATGCCATCTTAAGGAGTGTTCAAAATAAACTCAATTCGTTCCAAATTCCCGTCGATATTCGATCTCGGTTCAATTCCGAAAATTTTGCAGAGAAGGGGATAGATATCGATATTCCAAAGTGTGCCGGTTTTCAATCCCTTGCGGAAAGCTGGACCCTCAGCAATAAAAATTCCGTGCATATCAATTTCGTCAACGGGATAACCATGATTTCCTTTTGCAGAATAAAAATGTTCTTTCATAAAATTTAAATTGTCAACAATAGTCCAGCCTAAATCGGCAATTAAAATTATTGGTGCAATAAACGGGTGTTTTGAAAAATGATAGTAGTCGGGAATATTATCTTTAAGGTAAACCTTATAATGATTTTCATTTTGTTTGAGCCGATCATAAATTTCCGATGTAGAACTTTCATCCGGAAAAATCATTACAACCGGACCATTATCATAAGCGGAAAAATCCAACCCCGAAAGAATGGTTTCAAGATTTATCAACCTGTCTAATGATACTTCCGTCATCCCGTGATCTGAAATTAGAATAACATTTATACTATCCTTCAAGCCAAGGGCAGTAATACCTTTATAAAGACTATCCAAATTACCATCGAGAGTTTTTATGGCGTCATTAATTTCGGGTGAATTCGGTCCATATTCATGACCTTTGTCGTCCGTATCATCAAAGTAAAGCGTGATAAAATGAGGCCGCTCTTCATAAGGCAGTTTTAGCCAATCAATAACCGAGGCGATTCTCTCCATATTCGGGGTACTATCGTTAAAAGGAAGATAATAATTCGGTCTCTCTTGTTCATTATCAATTTCGGAGCCGGGCCAAAAATAACTTGCAGAAATTATTCCATTCCGTCTTGCAGTTTCCCAAAATGGTTCACCAAGATACCATTCGGGATTTACTACCTGGGAACGATCGCCAAGCCGGTACAATTCCTTTGTAAATGGATTGATGAATGTATTTAAAATTATTCCATGATTTTCCGGGTACATCCCGGTGATAATTGATAAATGGTTAGGAAAAGTTTTTGAAGGAAAGCACGGCTGAAATGACAAAGCTGATACTCCCTCCTGCCTCATCTTTTCTATTGCAGGCGATATTCCCCGGTCGGGATAATCCCATCTGAATGCATCGAATGAGACCAATATAACATAGGGTTGCTGGGGAAAAATATTTATTAAAATTGTAAAGAAAATAAAAATTGTAACAAAGAATTTTTTCATTGCGGTTTCTGAATTATGATTTAAAATCTTGTCTAAAATATAAAAATTTTCTCTATGAGTTGGGAGTTTTGTGTATTTGTAATTCTGAATTGATGAGTATGCAAATAAAAAAGGCTGCCCGGATGAGCAGCCTTTTTGAGACTTATACAAATATTATAAAGCGAGGCTTAAACCAAGATTGAAAGTTCTTGGCAACCCAATGAATACTTCAGCAGCAGAAGCGCCGTGAGATTCAGCAATTTTGTCTCTCGTTCCATCGTCATTAGAATCAATTTTGTACGCAACATAGGAGCTATTATCAACAGCATCTGTAATATATAAATCATCAAGCACGTTGAAAATGTGTCCGAATAGTTGCAGTTTCACACCAGCAATATCAATTGGAAGATCGTAGCTAAAGTGAAAATCAAGAATTCCATAATTTGGAATATTCCAACTTTGTTCTCTATCTGTATCTTTAGTTCTGCTAAATGGATTAAAGAACGCATAATGATTTGCGAAATACTTGTAATCTACAACAGCAACTAAACCTTCAACCGGGAATACGGAAGCTGCGATTGCAAATTGTGCTTGCGGTTGATCGCCAACTTTTAGATCCTTGATATAATAGTTATAATCTTTAACTTCAATAGTACCATCGGTTTTGTAGTTTTCATACTGACCGCTGATATCTTCAGTATATTTCCAATTACCGAATGAAGCGCCGATATCTAATCTACCGAATTCAACAGGTTGAAAAGCGGCTTCAAGTTCAAAGCCCATATGCTGCGAGCTGATACCGGTAAGAGTAATCAAACCTTCGGAACCGTCAGCGTTAACAACGACTTGAGTAGATGCACGATCGGACCATTTAGTGAAGTAAACATTACCTTTGAGGCTTAATTGACCTTCGAGACCTCTCCAGTTTGAACCTGCTTCAACATGAATGAAATTTTCATTCTTTTGATCTTCAATAAATACACCGCGAGCATCGTTAATAACTTGATCGAATGTAGGAACTTTGGATACATAACCAGCGTTCGCGTAAACTTCAAGATCGTTAGTTAATCTTAAATCAGCTCCACCTTTCATCTGGTATCCACCGATATTATCACTTTCGAGATTAAGTTCACTACCATTATCGTCCTTTGTAAAATGATCTGTATAATTATACTTTATCATTGAATAACCGAAAGTACCATAAGCGGTTAACATATCCTGAGAAAATTCGCCTTGAACATATCCGCCAATCCAATTAACATCGTTTGTATTATAATAATTGAATTTGTCTCCCAATCCAAGTTTTTCACCGTCAGCGCTTGCAAAGTCATTGTCTTTACTTAACCAATAATCCGCTCCTAATAAATCAACTACATCTCTATAGTGGTCGATTGAAGCTGTACGCCAATCAAGACCAATAGAAGCTGTGAAATTATTTGAGACTTTATAAAAGGCCTTCGAGATAAGTCCGATGGTCCACTGGTTATTTCTGCTGCCTCTTAAAATACCTTTGGCTGCAATTTGTCCATCAGCATCGGGTGTATTACTTACGTTATTTGCTATTGTTGCATCCCAATCAACTCTTCGGCTGCTTGGATAATCATAATTCCATTTCATCGAACCGAAAGTACCGGTACCACCACCGTGTCCACCTGACCAATACAGGGTAGTATAAAGGCTTAAATCTTGCGATAGAACCGAATACCAGTTTAAATTAGCGATTGGTTTATGGAAATAATTTACTCTTTCATTAATATAACTCTTATCATGTCTATCGAACTCTTTACCTTCAGCGCTAAAAAGACCTGTGTACCATTGCTTACCTGCATATGACTCAGTTACCGGATATACAGTCTGATTGTAATTTTTACCAGCTTCCGGGAATTGACTCAACGCATCCTCAGAATAACCTAATTCTTTTGCATACGCATTGTCGTATGTAGCAATGTTTTGTTTGTAGCTATTTTGTCCATGTTGCTGTGGAGCGCCAATAAGATATAATTCCAATCTATTGTTTTCATCGATGTTATATGCAGCTCCAAAATAATACGCCCACGCGTCGGTCCATGTTTTATCGAATACACCGTCGCCAAGTTTTCTTACTATTGCAGCACTTACTGCCCACTTTCCATCAATCAATCCCGAGTTGAACGAAAGTGTTGATTTCATGAAGCTCTTATTACCGAATTCTTGTTTGAATTTTGCACCGAATTTCAAAGCTGTAGGATCGGTAATAATGTTCATGGTGCCGCCGATGGATGGGGTGGCAAGATTAACTGCGCTCAATCCTCTCTGAATCTGGATTGATGAAGTTGCATCTCCAAGTCCGTCCCAGTTTGACCAATAAACCCAGCCGTTTTCCATATCATTAATGGGCACACCGTTGATCATTATTGCAACGTTTTTCTGATCAAAGCCGCGGATATTAATTCTTGCATCACCAGCGCCACCGCCATTTTCTGTCGAATATACTGATGGAGTCGTATTTAATAGCAATGGAATATCGCGCGAGCCGAGTTTCAATTGCATGTCGCTTTTATCAACGTTTGTAAATGCAACCGGTGTTTCTCTTTCTTTCGCACGGTTAGCAAGTACTGTAACCGAAAGTGAGAATTCACGTTCAGCCAATCTGAAATCAAGTACTGTATTTCCTGTAACTTGAACTGATACTGTTTGTGTTTCAAAACCAACGTAGCTGCAAGCAACTGTGTAGGTTCCAGCTGCAAGAGTTATTGCGTATTTACCGTCGGTATCTGTTGCAGCGCCAGCAGTTGAATTTTTAACAACCACATTAGCACCGATAAGTTTATCGCCTGTTGCGGCGCCGGTTACTACACCTGATAGAGTGTAGTCCTGCGCAAATAGTGTTGCTGTCATCAACACCATCGTGAATAGGATTTTGTAAATCTTAGACATAAAGCATCCCCTTAATTTGTTGGTGAATGGTTAATTAATAATGAATTGTATTTACAATTATAAAGCTTTTGGCAGTTAATATCTGCCAATGAAAGACATATTAATAATTTCTTAACACTGTGTATATCAGTATTAAAATTTAAAGACAAACTTGTAAAGTTAGATGTGTTAAAAGTAAACGAATTTATTTTTGATGATGGAGAATCTGTCTTTCTCATCCAGCCGGCGAATTTTTTTTTCGAGATTTAATGTGTATTAATAAAGCACTACTCTCTTTTCAACTTGGCAAATATAAGAAATGTTGTTAGAAAAGTTACAACAATATTCTTTTTAAAATATTTGCTTTTCTCAAATTTTTATCCTTCAACTTTTGGAGAAATGATTTGCTTTTTCTCGATGAATTGTTATCTTTATAGTGCTCATTTGTTCACTATATAAAATGAAAAATTCAAATAAAAACGAAATAAGCCCTATTCTTGATATGCATGAATACCGTCTGCCCCCGCCTAAAAATAAACGGGTGGATTTGTATAGCGTTCATCCGCCGCTGCCGCGCCCGACCAATAACAGCGAAGGCTTGAGCAAGAAAATTGATTTTGATATTTACGATTACGAAATGCTTTTTAACGACGACAGCACACGCTCAATCATGCGAAGCGGAGATACAATCGGCTGTTTCTACATCGAGTCGCCCGGTATGCGCTCGCTGCTTAAGCGGCTCAACTGCGATACGTTCGAAATGCTTACTGCCGCAAGTTCGGTTATTCGTCCCGGTGTGGCTGAAAGCGGAATGATGCATGAATTTATTGCGCGTCATAAAGATCCGGCCCGCCGCAAATATCTTGTGCCCGAAATGGAAAAACACCTTGGCGAAACTTACGGCGTAATGATTTATCAGGAAGACGTTATAAAAGTAGCGCACCACATTGCGGGTTTAACATTAGAAGAAGCCGACTTGCTGCGCCGTGCAATGAGCGGCAAAATGAGATCGCACAACGCAATGAAACAAATTGCCGATAGATTTTTTTCGTCGTGCATGGAAAAGGGATTCAGCGAAACAATAACAAAAGAACTCTGGCGCCAAATTGAATCTTTTGCTGGTTACGCTTTCTGCAAAGCTCACAGCGCTTCGTTTGCACTGCTCTCATTCCAGGTGGCTTATTTGAAGGTACACTATCCTGCGGAATTTATGGCAAGTGTACTCAGCAACAGGGGTGGCTATTATTCGGCGGCGGTGTATATACAGGAAAGTAAACGGCTTGGACTTAATGTACTGCTGCCGTGCATTAATGAAAGTGCATATGAATATGCCGGGAAAGGAAAACAAATCAGAATCGGTTTGATGGCAGTTAAAAATCTTTCTCGCAATTCGATAGATAAAATAATTGACGAGAGAGTGTCCAACGGTAAATATGTTTCGCTCGCGGATTTTTTGGTTAGAACTAAAATAGGTTACGAAGAACCTGCAACGCTGATAAAATGCGGCGCTGTTGATTGTTTCGGTTTAACGCGTCCTTCGCTTATGAGACTGCTCGATGTTTACATGCATCACCGTAAAATTATTGATGAAAGCTACAACTCGCTTTTTTCATTTGAATCTTTTAAACTCGAAAAAGAAGTTGTAACAAAACGACAATACAGTATTGAAGAAATTTGTTCGATTGAATATGAAACGTTTGGTTACATGGTTAGCCGGCACCCGCTGGATTTTTTTTCAGTTGTAATTGAACAGCCGGGAATTGTAAAGGCTGCCGACTTGGTGAAGTATGAAGGAAGAAAAGTTAAAATGGTAGGCTGGTATATGACTTCGAAGCGGATTAAAACACGCAAGGGCGATATAATGAAATTTCTTTCCCTCGAAGATTTAACTGGTACTTTCGAAGCGGTGTTGTTCCCTAAGGTTTACCAGGAGTGCGCCGAGAAAACTATATCGATGGGGCCGTATTTCCTTGAGGGTA
Source organism: bacterium (assembly GCA_043808235.1). Taxonomy (GTDB): domain Bacteria; phylum Bacteroidota; class Ignavibacteria; order Ignavibacteriales; family Melioribacteraceae; genus JAZDFC01. The sequence goes on along the minus strand of JAZDFC010000068.1, from coordinate 49,025 downwards.
GAGTTGACATGGCAAACGGAAACAACATTGTTGTCGATAAGCTGGAGGTGCTCTCATCGGCAGAAATTCGGTCGTTCACACAAAAGGATAGTTCCGAACACAACTACTATGGCGATGTGGAAAAAGTTTACGAAGAAGAATTTGATATTGTAAACTCGCTTGATAAAGAGAAGTTGAGACGGGCTTATTTATAATTGTAGGGTACGGTTAAGAACAAGAGAAAGGATATTTGGATTTGATAATGTGAATATCAAGAATCAAGAGATTCTTCGCTTCACTCAGAATTTCGTCGGGGCGAGAGGATTTGAACCTCCGACCTCCTGGTCCCGAACCAGGCGCTCTACCGGGCTGAGCCACGCCCCGAATTCCAATATTTCAAAAACGCGGATTCAAATATCCAACAATCAACATGAAAAATCAATTTTCTAAAACGGATTTATTTCCACTTGAATCCATTTTCGAATACTTGTTTAGGGGCATCAGGCTGGGTCCGGTAATAAAAATTTTCTTGCAATTTATAACTTTTTTTCGTAATTACAAGTAATTAAATAAGTAAAGTCTGTGAAATTAAAGTGATACTTAATATAAACAGTACAATTGGAGGAGAGATAATGAAGAGATTAATAATAATAAAATGTCTTTTTCTTATTTTGATTTTTTTATCCACTAATACCAATGCACAATTAGCAAGCGATAGTTGGGGTTTTGGTTTTGGAGGAATTTATCCTAGGTTGATAAATTCAGCTGCTTTCAGACTTGAGGACAAGAATTATGGCGGATTTTTATCAATCCAGAGAAATTTTTCGGAACATGTTAGTTTGCGAATTATGGGTAGTTATTTCAGTCTTACCACCGATCTTTCTGGCGGAGCTTCGAATAAAAGCGCGAATGAAGTAGTTGCAAATTCGATAATCGGTGATATTGATTTAATGTATTACTTGGTTCCGTGTGAACCAGTCTCCCCATTTTTTTCAATGGGTGTTGGATATGGATATACTACATTCGATAATGCACCGGTTAAAGAAGATTATAATTCTGACTACGAACTTTCCATGAGCATTGGTGCGGATTGGGATCTTGGAGATGACTGGAGATTAAAAACCGAGTTAGGTTATCATACAATGTCGAATAACTGGTTTGAAGGAGTCCCGGGAGTATCCGGTGAAGGATTACTCGGTACGCCTGAAGACGCATATATGAGATTCGATATCGGGTTCATCTATATTTTTGAGAAAGGACAACCTTCAAAGTATTGCCAGCTTTATACTGGATTAATTACTGAAGTACCCGAAGTTGATTATGAACGTATTGAAAACATTGTAAAGAAACACATCCCGCGCGAAATTACCAAAGAAATTGTTGTTGATAGACCGGTTAGTGAGCAAGCGAAAAATTGGGTTTTAGTGGGAGTCAATTTTGATTTTAATAGCCATCGACTTAAAACTGAATCATACCCGGTTCTGTTCCATGCTGTGCAGGTGCTATTGCAAAATCCAACAATGACTGTCGAGATACAAGGACATACAGATAATATCGGATCCGAACAGTATAATCAAAGGCTATCTGAAAAGAGGGCCGAAGCAGTTAGAAATTATCTTGTTGCAAGGGGAATTGCTGCAAACAGGTTGCGAACTGTTGGATTTGGCGAGAAACGTCCTTTGGCTGATAACAATTCGCCGGAGGGAAGATCGATGAACAGAAGAATTGAATTTAAGGTTTTAAATTAATAGGTAGTGTCATGTCAAATGTAAGATGGAAAACGTAAAATGAAGCTTTGACGATATCTGTGGTTGTTTAACATCTTCCATTTACCATTTTACATGTGACATACCTGTAGTTTACTGTCCCGATAAAAAGCCGCTCATTCTTGAGCGGCTTTTTTTACAATATCGTACCGAAGTTACCAATTATTTCAGCAGTACAAACTTCTTTATATCCGAATGTTCGCCCGTAATTATTTTATAGAAATATACACCGCTCGTTAACTTATATTTCCCGGCATCGAATTCTATTTGATGAAATCCTGCATTTTGAAATTCGTCCACAAGCATTGTAATTTCTCTGCCGAGCACATCGAAAATCTTAATCGAGACATTACTGCTGGCTGCGAGCTGCCAGCTAATTACTGTCGTTGGGTTAAACGGATTGGGATAGTTTTGATAGAGATGAAATTCATTTGGAACAGATTCTTCCGGATTGATACCTGTTATTAAATCATCAATATCATAAATCTTACAGAAGATATCGTAACCAAATTCGGGATTTCGAATTTCATCCCACGTTACTATTAAATGTGTTCCGATTTTTCTAATATCATTAGTACCGGTGATTGCCCCCGTAATATCAAATGATTTTTCTAAATTGCCAGCTACGTCAAATATTTTCGCTTCTATTTTTGTACCGTAATATTCATTTGTAATTATAAAGAAGTTATTACTTAAAGAAACAGCTTGTATTACGGGGTAGTCGTTTATTGCAATGTCTTGAGTAATTAAAAATTCCTCACCTATTTTTTGATGACACTGGTCTGCGATATATCCTTTCATGTTGTGACTAATAAATGAGGGGTCTAGTTCACCATATACAAATAAGAATTTATTATTCCCTAGATATATCATTGGGGCAAATGAATTATATGCATCTGACAGTATTTCAAATTCAATAGAGTATAATTGTAATTTGGAATTAAATGCTGCCCAGAATGAGGTTGGATTTTCCGGAAAAATTTTTAATTCGCCGGAAGAAGCAGAACCAACATTTTTCTCTAAGATCAATTCGCCACTACTATTATATTTTTGAAAGATAATTTGATTATCCTTTTTGAGAAGAACAATTAAGCTGGCTCCATCTATTTCAGCCAGGTAATAATCCATAATTTTCTCGGAAGGCAAATCAATTTGTTTAATAAATTCCCAATTGCTGTTGTATAGAGTAAAACCGGAGAATTGATATCCATAGTTGTAAGTATCGGTTTCCCGAATGCATAATATGTTTCCATCGTCGAAGAAAACGCAGTTTTGAGCTGCCGGGTAAAATTCGGTGTTCGAATAATTGCCTGCGGCTGATATTTCTTTGCCTCTAATTTTTTTCTCATCTTTATAATTAATGAAAAATCTTTCATCATCAATTTTATTAATCAATGGAAGATTTTCGTTACTGCCGGCAGTATCATCATTTAATTTTTCCCCGGTAGTAATTTGAAAATTTTCCATTGTTGATAGATAAACATCCGAATCAATAGTCTGCCCGATATAAAAATTTGTCATATCCTTTGGCTGTACAAATCTTGGGAGTTTAATTCCAACATCTTCTTTCGAAATAACCGGTCTAATTAATTCACTATCCGTGGATATGTATTGCATATAGTTCATTATTCGGTAACTATTGCCGGAACTATAATCTCCAACCGAACAAAATAATGCAAAGACATCTTCAAATGGTTTTGAAATTGAGAGACCTTCGATTTTAGGAATGTGCTCAAACCATTCCGGGAAGTTGAGAGTAATCGTTTTAACTTCGCCGATGATATTTAAATCCTGGTCGAAGGTAGTGAATTCTATGCAATCGGTTTTCGTATCAAGAATATAAACGCCTATGAGGTTGTTCTTTAAATTATTAACGATAATTTTATGGTGTTCATAACTATCGCCATAAAGTTTTAATAGTATGGTTTCTTTAATTGTGTTTAATTCACTATCGAATGAGGAGATATAAACACCCTCAGGTAAATCATTCATCAAACCCATATTGTACCAAGCAAGATAAATCGTCCCGCCAATCATTACTGAACCGAAGCTGGAGGCATCAGTGGGGAAATTCATTGGTATCTTATTTTTATAGATAACAATACCGTTAAAATCAGCCTTTGTTACAAAAAAATAAATATAATCACTGAAAAACCAATAAAAGAATTCTTCGTCTTGAAGCAGCTCAAATGTCACATCCATATCTGAGAATGTATCAATGCTGAGTCCGGCATCCAATATGTGGAACTGTTTAATAAAATTACCAGCAGCATCAAATAGTTTTCCCTCCAACCAGTAAGAACCCGAAATTCCATAACTGTTTGCTGATTCAGCCATTGCAAGGATTTTATTTTCTGGAGTAAACGTTATCAATGAATTTGCATCGATTAAAAAATTATTTCCGGTCTTGTGCTTATTGCTGTCGAATACTTGCGAATAAAATTTTCTCGATCCGTTTCTGTAATCTTGCCATGATGCAATTAATCGTCCGTCGTCACTCCCGTAAATCATTGCATTGTCCTGAATAATTTGGGATGGAGATATGTCTTCATTCACTTTAAATTCGATTGGATCGGTTCGATTGATTTGCGCAAGTGAGAAATCAACTGCAATTAAAAACCCGAATAAAAATAATACTGCCTTTTTCATTTTTGCCTCCAATTGATTTGTTAATTTATTTCAGTCAATATTCCCTATTTATTGATGAAGTTAAATTACTCAACTACAAACTATAAAAATTACCGTCGATAATCAATTTACTATCTCATCCTTTCTTTTCTTCAACTGAAAACGGACTACTGACAACTAATTACTGCAATCTGCCAACTGCCTGCTGCAATCTGCTATCTTCCTTGCTAACCTATCCCCATTTATCTATATTTTGAACCGCAAAATTGAACACGTGCGCTGCAAGCCGCGATGTTAAATGTAAAATGGATGATGGGAAATGGGCAAATCTTTTCCCTGATCTATTTTAAAATGAAGATTGATCAAAATTTTTTATAGAAAGAGTATTAATGAATAATTTCCGGATTACTACGTTACCGAACGGTATAAGAATTGTATCTGAATTACTGCCATATGTAAAATCATTTTCTCTCGGTGTTTGGTTTAAAGTCGGCTCGCGGGATGAAACTCCAACAAACAACGGCATCTGCCATTTTATTGAACACATGGTTTTTAAAGGAACGAAGAAAAGAAATGCAAAGCGAATTGCCGATGAAATAGAATCTCTCGGTGGATATCTGAATGCATTCACTTCCAAAGAAAGTACATGTTTTTACGGAAGGGGATTAAGCCTTCACCTTGAAAAAACATTCGAAGTCCTTGCCGACATGGTACAAAATTCTGTATTCGATCCGAAGGAAATTAAAAAAGAAGCTTCGGTGATTATTGAAGAACTATACGACATCGAGGATTCGCCTGAAGAATTGATTTTCGATAAGTTTGAATCAAATATATATGCCGGAAACCATCTTGCGTTACCTATCATCGGTACCGAAGAAAATATTAAAAATTTTCGGCGGGATGATTTGTTTCGATTCATCGATGAGCATTATAAATTTAACAACATGTATATCATAGCTTCCGGCGCTGTTGACCATGATAAATTAGTTGAATACACATACAAATATTTTATTAAGGATCTTGGAAAACAAAATCTCAAACGGAAACCTGTTCGGTTAAAAAATACCGGCGATCTGCATGTGCCAAAAGATATTCAGCAGGTTCATGTTATTCTTGGCAGAACGACATACGGATATAATAACAGCGAGCGTATAAAAGTCAGTTTGCTTTCGCATATACTTGGCGAAGGTAGTAGCTCTCGTTTATTCCAAAAGGTTCGCGAGAAGAATGGTATTACTTATCAAATAAATTCTTTCCTTAATTCTTTTCATGATATCTCTACATTTGGAGTTTACTTTTCAACAAACGAAAAGACCGTGAATAAAGCGCTCGATTTGACATATAAAGAACTTGACAGTCTTCGTAGTAAAAAAGTATCGGATAAGGAATTAAAAAAAGCAAAAGAGTATTTAAAAGGTCAGATAATAATGAGCCTTGAAAGTACATCAAACAGAATGTTAAGAATAGCGCACTCCATTATTCATCACAACAGAATTAAAGAGGTAGAAGAAACAATCGTAGAAATTGATTCGGTTTTCGGAAACGATATCCTGAAAATTGCGGAGGAAATTTTGGTCGATGATGCTTTCTCCCGCGTTATAATTAGTACAAAGGATTCCTCGAATCGGGTTGCGGCTTAATAAATCAAGGAATTAAAAATGCCGAAGATAATTATTGACGGAAATGAAATAGAATTTAATCAAGGGCAAACCATTATCGAAGCGGCAAGATTAGCCGGCATTGATATACCTCATTTCTGCTGGCACCCGAAATTATCGGTTTCGGGCAACTGCCGGGTTTGTCTTGTTGAAGTTGAGAAGATGCCCAAGCTGGTTATCTCCTGTTCCACTCTTGCAGCTGATGGAATGGTTGTAAACACCCAATCCGAAAAAACTTTGAAGGCAAGAAACGCCGTGATGGAATTTATTCTCATAAACCATCCGCTTGATTGCCCAATTTGCGACGAAGCTGGCGAATGTAAATTACAGGATTACGCTTTTTCGCATGGACTTGGTGAAAGCCGATTTGAGGAAATTAAACAGCGGAAAGAAAAACGTGTTGAGCTCGGACCTAATATTATGTTCGATGGTGAGCGTTGTATTTCCTGTTCGCGTTGTATCCGTTTTTCCGAAGAGATTGCAGGGAAGAATCAGCTTACTTTTGTTAATAGGGGAGACCGGGTTACGATTTCAACATTCCCCGGTGAGAAGTTTGATAATCCTTACACATTAAATACAACGGACATCTGTCCGGTTGGCGCTCTTACCAGTAAAGATTTCCGTTTCAAATCGAGAGTATGGGACATGTCCAGCACAAAATCAATTTGTGTCGGATGTTCACGGGGATGCAATTCCGAAATATGGGTGCGTAATAATGAGATTCTTCGAATGACACCGAGGCAGAATGATGAAGTTAATTCATACTGGATGTGCGACGACGGTAGATTGAATAGTTTCAAGTTTGTAAATCAGAGCGAACGCATTGATGGCCCGTTCGTAAAAAAGAATGATGCTTTGGAAAAATGTTCATGGGATGAAGCTGTTGAATTTGCAGCGGCAAAATTAAAATCTTACAAACCGGGCGAGATTGCTTTTATTGGTTCTGCATTCGCCTCTGTTGAAGATAATTATCTTTTCCTTAAATTGGCAGAAAAACTCGGTATTAAGAATCTTGATTTTATACGATATTCTATCCCGGGCGACTGCGACACAATATTAATTAATGAGGATAAAACTCCAAACACTTTAGGTGCGGAGATTGTTGGAATTAATCCCAGGATTGATGGCAAAAATTTTAATGAGATTATAAATTCGATAAACGAAGGAAAAATAAAAGTAGTTTACTCTCTTGAGCAAAATCCTGTTATTTTTAATGAAGAAATTATCAGTGCTTTTTCGAAATTGGAATTATTAATCATTCACGCAGCTTCATGGAACAATGTTTCGAAAACAGCGGATATAGTTTTTCCTTCAGCAACATTTGCAGAGAAGAACGGGACATTTATAAATTTTAATGGAAGGTTACAAAGAATTCGTCCGGCTGTTGCCACGGCGGAATCTGATAGAGCGCTCGACGGAATGTCTCGAAGCAGACTCGATAAATTCGGAACACAATACGACAGATGGGCGCAAGGAAAAAAGTACGAAGCAAAACCATCTTGGAAAATTATTGCGATGTTGTTAGCTAAGTTGGGTTTAAAATTCCAATATGAAATGGCGGAAGATGTATTTGCGGATATTGCAAAAAATATAAAATTGTTTGATGGATTGGATTACGATATAATTGGCGAAAGCGGCGTTCAATTAAAAAATATTAAAAAACCGATAACTGTTTAACGGAATTAAAGAATGAACATTTGGGAAATAATAATAATCTCGGCAATCAAAATTCTTTTCGTTGTAACGGTTTTGCTTTTATCCGTATCGTACATGGTTTACTTCGAAAGAAAAATAAGCGCTTGGATTCAAAACAGAGTTGGCCCGAACAGGGTAGGATGGCATGGCGCTTTGCAACCGTTCGCTGATGTTGGCAAATTATTATTAAAGGAAGATATCGTTCCCGAGAGAGCAAATAAATTCATGCACTCGCTCGCACCGTTTATTGCAATCTTCGTTTCATTTTCTACTTACGCTGTTATCCCTCTTGGACCCGATATACAGATTTTCGGTTATAATATTAAATTGGTTCTTGCGGATGTTAACATCGGAGTTCTCTATGTTCTCGCGTTAACATCTCTCGGCGTATATGGGATTACTTTTGCCGGATGGTCATCGGGCAGTAAATATTCTTTGCTCGGCGGGGTGCGCGCATCGGCACAAATGATTTCATACGAAGTATCCATGGGCTTTTCAATAGCCGGGGTAATAATGCTGGCCGAGTCGCTGAGTCCGGTTAAAATAGTCGAATCACAATACGGATGGATGTGGAATGCAATTGTCCAGCCGATAGGATTTATTACTTTTACCGTTGCGGCATTTGCTGAAACCAACAGGCTTCCGTTCGATCTTCCCGAAGCCGAACCGGAATTAGTTGGCGGTTACCATACCGAGTACAGCAGTATGAAATTCGCTTCGTTTTTCCTGGCCGAATACGCAAACATGATAATCGCGAGCGCCATGATTGTTACTCTGTATCTCGGCGGATGGCAATTCCCTTATATAGATAAATTAGGTTTGGGGACAACCCTCACCGTAATAATACAAATCGGTTCGTTCCTTTTTAAAATGGCTTTGATATTATTTTTCTTTATTTGGATTCGATGGACTATCCCGAGATTCCGATATGACCAGCTAATGAATCTTGGCTGGAAAGTAATGTTTCCGCTTTCGCTGTTGAATATAATTTGGGTTGCTGTATTAATTATGTTATTCAATCTCTAAAGGAAATAAAATGCCTGTTAAAAAGAGAAAGAAAGACTTAACATTTTTAGAAAAAATATATGTTCCGGAAATTTTAAAAGGTCTCGTATTAACTTTTAAAAGCATGTTGCGCGGAAACGTAACAATGCAATATCCCGAAGAGAAATTTATTCCTACGGCTTCATACCGCGGCAGACCTGTTCTTGTTCAGGAAAAGAATGGTGTTGAAAGATGCGTTGCCTGTGGATTGTGTTCGCGTGTTTGTCCGGCCCTTGCCATCGAAGTACAGGCAAATGAAACCGAGTTTGAAAAAGAAAGATTCCCTGCAAAATTTGAGATAAATATGCTGCGCTGCATCTTCTGCGGATTCTGCGAAGAAGTGTGCCCGGAAGAAGCGATTGTAATGAGCAAAGATTACGAACTCGTTTTTTCAAACCGGGAAGATGCTATATACGGAAAAGACAAATTACTTATCCCGGTTGAACAACTTAAGGACCGGCTGGAATTTCTGAGGAAATTTAAGTAGTTTCCTAATGAAACTTATGAAACTAATGGTATCTTTTATAAAAATACGGTTTATTCTTCCAATTTTTATTTTGCTTTCAGCAATCGTTTGCGGGCAAAATCAATCAGTTTATTTTAATATCGATTACCCTTCATTTATTCCGGTAAATTCCGATTTCAAGATTTCGGTAATCGTTAATTTAAAGTCGATTGAATACTCCTCACTTGACATCTATCTTATGTTCGACAAAGATGTACGGATTAAAGATGTTCGATTGAAAACCTACAACACAGAGAAAAGTATTTCATTTGAGAATACCGAATATGAAAATTATAGTGGTAACGTGTATAAAATAAATGTCAATTTGCAAGATGATGCTTTGAAAGGCGAAAGGGTGTTTCAATTAGTTTACAGCGTTCATTCGGCAGATGTACTATCTTCAAAGATGGATTTTGCCGTAAGTTATTTTAAAAACAGAAAAATTGTAAAACATTATTATTCGAGAAAATCTGCAAGGAGGGAATTCTTCCCGGTTACGGAATCATTAATTTTCTATTCTCCACAGAATATAGCCGGTAATGCACTGAAATTAATAAATGGCTCGAAATGTAATATTGGTTTCTCTGAACAACATTCCATTGCAAATATTATGACTGAATTCTGGGTAAAAATTAATTCATCGAAAAATGAATTCTTTACAGTTACAAGTTCTTCGGTTTCGGATACAATTATTAAATTATTTAGAAATCAATTTGGTTATCTTGCAGCGAATCCTCAAGAAAAAATAAATTACTACAGTGATCAATTCCTAAGTGAAAACTCATGGAATTTTATTTGTATTGAGATTTCGAGCAGTGATTATTTACTGAAAGCATACATTAATAATAGACTTATATTAGATATGCCGGTTGATCCTCTGCTCGATTTTAAAAAGTTTAATTTTGTTTTTAAGAATGATGGAGCCGATGGTTCAACCGAGGTTGACAAAATAAAAATTTGGGATTTTTGTAACGATATTAATCTTTCATTAAAAAATAAAAATTACTCATTTTATAATGCCGATAGTTCGAGATGCATTCTAAGTTTGGATTTTAATGATGAGACCGGGAAAAATCTTTTTAAAGAGAGCTCCACTTTTAATTTGGAAGAAAGCAATATTCAATATGTAAAATCCAACGCCCCGATATTTTCGAGATCGCCGAAAGTTAATGCTGCAGTTTATTCCACTTATTATGCTATCGATTGGGATCCTCAGGATGGCAATAGCGCCAAATCATTTGTTGTGGAAAAATCTGTGGACGGAAATAAATATACAGAGATTCATTTTACTGATTATAAAAATGATCCAACGGAAACATATTATTATTCCGATCCGCTTATCCCGGGAACCGAGATCGTTTATTATAGAATTAAGCAAATTAATAATGATGGATCAGTCGTATATTCACCGCAAGTTAAGTTAGGTCTCGGCGAGAAAGAATTATTTGTTTTAAAACAGAATTATCCCAATCCTTTCAATCCGTTTACCACTATCTCAATTGATATTCTTGAGGATACTTTTATTGAGATTGCAGTATTTAACGTTGTAGGCAAAAAGCTTGTTACTTTGCATGAAGGACGGATTAACGAAGGATTGCATAGTTTTGATTTTGACGGCTCCAATTATCCGTCAGGTATTTATTTTTGTGAAGTAAAATCGCCGAATTCTACAGTCGTTAAAAAGATGTTGCTCGCAAAATAGGCTAAAATCAATATCGAACTATAAAATGCTTTCAAAAGTTTTTTCGAGCGCTACGTGCGGCATAGATGCTTTTCTGATTGAAGTTGAAACTCATCTTGAGAAACAACTCCCATCCATTACAATTGTAGGATTACCGGATAGTGCTGTTAGGGAAAGCAGGGAAAGGGTGACAGCCGCCATCAAAAATAGTGGCTTTGAATTTCCATCAAAGAAAATTACTATAAATCTTGCACCCGCAGATATTAAAAAAGAAGGCAGTGCATTTGATCTCCCGATATCTATTGGAATTCTATCTGCTTTTGAAACCATTAATAGCGATAAATTGGATGATACTATATTATTAGGCGAGCTATCTCTTGATGGGGCACTACGAAGGATAAAAGGTGCATTGCCGATTGCAGTTGAAGCGAAGAAAAAAGGTATAAAACGAATTATTTTACCTGAAGATTGTGTGTTGGAAGCATCAATTGTGGATGATATCGAAGTATATGGGATTAGGAAATTATCCGATGTCGTTTCATTTATTAATGGACATTTGCGGTTAGAGCCAATCAAAACTGATCGTGATAAAATATTTTCTGAGATAAACACTTACCAGCTCGATTTCTCGGACGTTAAAGGCCAGGAAAATGTAAAACGGGCACTCGAAATTGCAGCAGCAGGCGGACATAATATATTAATGATCGGTCCTCCGGGTTCTGGAAAGACTATGCTTGCAAAAAGACTTCCATCAATCCTACCACCATTATCATTTGATGAAGCTCTTGAAACGACGAAAATACACTCTGTTGCCGGAATTCTGCCGAAAGAAAAAGCATTAATCACTGAAAGACCATTTCGAAGCCCGCATCATACTGTTTCAGATGCGGCGTTAATCGGTGGTGGATCTTTTCCACGTCCTGGCGAAGTTTCTTATGCACATCATGGAGTTTTATTTTTGGATGAACTGCCGGAATTTAAAAAAAATGTTCTGGAAGTAATGCGGCAGCCTATGGAAGATTATAAAGTTACGGTAAGTCGTTCCAAAATGTCAATTGAATTTCCTGCAAATTTTATGCTTGCTGCGGCTATGAATCCATGTCCATGTGGATATTTTACTGATCCAAACAAAGAATGTACATGTAATTCTGGGGTGATACAGCGATATATGTCGAAAATCTCAGGTCCGTTACTTGACCGGATAGATATTCATATTGAGGTACCTGCCGTAAAATATAAGGAATTGTCATCCGAAGTAAATGGGGAAACCTCTCTTCAGATCCGCGAACGAGTAATTAAAGCAAGAAAAATACAATTGAAAAGATTTACCGGCATGAGACATATTTATAATAATGCCGATATGGGAACACGGGAAGTAAGGCAATTTTGTAGGCTTGACTCTGCAAGTTCGGAATTACTGAAAATGGCAATGACAAAACTCGGTTTATCCGCCAGAGCTTATGACAGGATTCTAAAGGTGAGTAGAACTATCGCGGATTTAGAGAACGAAACCGAAATCCTACCGCAGCACATAAGCGAGGCAATCCAGTATCGAAGTCTCGATAGAGAGCTTTGGAACCATTAGACCAACATTTTTCACAGTAATTTCATGATAAAAGATATTATATAAAAAAATCATGTGGTGTAATTCTTGCTTTTTAAAGATAAGCCGTTTATTTTTGTAGCTCGTCAAAAATCGTTCATTTGAAATACTATAATATCCGGGCAGGCGCCGAAGTAGGAGAGACGGGGCGGACTGTAAATCCGTTGGCAAAGCCTGAGGGGGTTCGATTCCCTCCCTGCCCACTTGTTCTTTTAATGCTGGTTGTAAGTTATAGGAGATTAAATTTTTCTCCGTATTATCAAAATTCCGGTAACACCGGATTTAAAAATTAATGCGGGAGTAACTCAGTTGGTAGAGTCACAGCCTTCCAAGCTGTTGGTCGCGGGTTCGAGTCCCGTCTCCCGCTCTACGAAAAGCTAAGGTGCTCAGCTTACAGAAAATTAAGAAAATTGATGTTTTTTAATCATTAGCTTTTCTTACATGATAGATTACTGAAAGCTGACGTAGCTCAGTTGGTAGAGCACATCCTTGGTAAGGATGAGGTCACCGGTTCAATCCCGGTCGTCAGCTCGTTTGAAAATGTTGTGTTGATATTGGAACTGTTTTAAGATTTTAAATTTTGTTTGCTAAAAGGTAATGATTAATTAAATAACCCGACTACATAAATAAATTGGCTTAATTGCCATTTTTTTTGTCATTTATAAAAGGTTTTTGAATATAGTAAGGTAATTGAGGTAACTAAAAATGGCTAAAAGTAAAAATATACGTCAGATAATTATCTTGGAAAGCACAGCTGGAACAGGTTATCGTTATTCGACCACAAAGAATAAAAGAAATCATCCGAATCGTGTTGAATTCAAAAAATATGATCCGGTAGTTCGTAAACACGTTGTTTTTAAGGAAACTAAATAAACACGTCAGTAGCTCAATTGGCAGAGCAGCGGTCTCCAAAACCGCAGGCTGGGGGTTCGACTCCCTCCTGACGTGCCATTAAATTATAAAAAGTTGATCTTATGAAAGAAAAAATAATCAAGTTTTTTGAAGATGTCGTGAAGGAAATGAAGAAAGTTACCTGGCCGACAAAACAAGAATTAAAAGAATCAACAAATGTTGTTATTGTCGTTTGTTTGATTATTGCCGCTTTTACTTATGTAATTGATATGGCAATTTCACAAATTTTCAAAGGAATTTTCTAAGCTTGGAAGAACTCAACACGAAATGGTACGTTGTCAGGACATTCTCAGGTCATGAAAACAAAGTAAAAACCTTAATTGAATCTGAATTGAAAGATAATGAGGATTTAAGAGCAAGAATTTTCGAAGTATTAGTCCCAACTGAAAAGGTTTTTGAAGTAAAAGATGGTAAAAAACGTACAAAAACAAAAAATTTCTTCCCTGGCTATATTTTAGTGAACGCTGTGATGGATAATAAAGTCAAAGATTTTATTTCCAACACCCCTTCTGTAATGGGATTTTTAGGAGTTAAAAACCAACCTAATCCATTACAACCCGACGAAGTAAAACGAATAGTTGGCAGAATTTCGAAAAGTGATGAATCCGAAAGGACCGATACGATATTTCGTACCGGTGATTTTGTTAAAATCATCGATGGTCCGTTCAATAATTTCTCCGGATTCATCCAGGAAGTAAACGAAGAGAAAATGAAAATAAAAGTGATGGTTTCGATCTTTGGTAGAAAAACACCGGTCGAAATTGATTTTGTGCAAGCTGAATTGGAAAAATAATTTTTAATAAACTTAGGTTAATCAATGGCTAAGAAAATTGATAGCTTTATAAAATTGCAAATTTCTGCCGGTCAGGCAAATCCTTCACCACCCGTTGGTCCTGCTTTGGGTCAAAAAGGTGTAAATATCATGGAGTTTTGTAAACAATTTAACGCGCGTACTGCCGATAAATCAGGACTTATCATTCCGGTTGTTATAACAGTATATTCGGATAAATCTTTTACATTTATTACAAAAACACCTCCTGCCGCGGTTTTATTGAAAAAAGCTGCTAAAGTTGAAAAGGGCTCTGCGGAACCCAATAAAACTAAAGTTGCGCAGGTTTCTAAAACTCAGGTTCAAGAGATTGCCGAGTTAAAAATGAAGGATTTAAATGCCAACGATGTTGAACATGCGATGAGTATGGTTTCAGGAACCGCCCGGAGTATGGGAATATCTGTAGTTGAATAATTCAAATTAATAGCGGATAATAAAATGAAAGCTTCAAAGAGAGTTACCGAGATAAAGAAAAAAGTTGATGTAAAGAAAGAATATACAATTGACAATGCTATTAAAATCTTGAAAGATACTTCTAAAGTAAAATTTACGGAATCTTTAGATTGTGCAATCAGACTTGGTGTCGATCCAAGACACGCCGATCAAATGGTTCGGGGTACGGTATCTTTACCTCATGGAACCGGAAAACAAGTTAAAGTACTTGTTATTGCAAAAGGCGCTGCGGCTCAGGATGCATTAAATGCCGGTGCAGATTATGCCGGATTCGAGGAATATCTTGAAAAGATTAAAGAAGGCTGGGCTGATATTGATGTTATTGTTGCTATGCCGGATACTATGTCGGAACTCGGTAAACTTGGTAAAATTTTAGGTCCAAAAGGGTTGATGCCAAATCCCAAAAGTGGTACAGTTACTAATGATGTTGTTAATGCTGTAAAAGAAGTGAAAGGTGGAAAAATTGAGTTTAGAGTTGATAAAACAGGGATTGTACATACTTCACTTGGCAAAATGTCGTTCAGTGAACAACAGTTAACCGAAAACGTAAAAGCGTTTTTAAATACAATAATTAAGATGAGACCATCAACAGCAAAGGGACAGTATGTTAAAAGTCTATTCCTTTCAACAACTATGGGACCTGGTCTTCCGATAACAAAAGACGAAACTTCTGTTACAGTAAAATAAAAATTACGCACTCATCCCCGGCTTGTACCCGGGGGTAGTTATTTATTATAATGCTTCTATTATAAAATAAAAAGTCATATTTGATAGGTACAAGATGAATAAAACTGAAAAAGCTGAGATAATAAGTGAAATTAAAGATCTGATTGGCAAGTCTTCATCGATTTACCTTATGGATTATCACGGAATTAAAGTTGAGGATATAAGCAACTTACGTCGTGAATTTGGGAAAGAGGGTGTTAATTATAAAGTCTTCAAAAACACCTTTTTCAAAAAAGCTATTGATGAAGTTGGCGGTTACGAAAAATTCAATGATTTACTCGTTGGCATGACCGGCGCTGCTTTTATTGAAGAGAATTTTGTTGCCCCCGCAAAAATCATTAAAAAATATGCAAAAACCTCGGATAAATTTAAATTCAAGGGCTGCTATATTGAAAAGGATTTTTACGGAAAAGACCAATTGGATGAATTGGCATCGATGCCTACCAAAGCAGAAATGATGTCGAGCATCATAGGAAGTATTGCTGCTCCTGCTTCCGGAATTGTTGGCGCTATAAATGCGGTCATTAGAGATTTGGTTAGCGTTGTTGATCAAATTAGTAAGAAAGAAGCGGCTTAAATTTTCAAAAAAGTAAATAATTAAGGAGTATAAAAATGTCAGAAAAAATAACTGAAATTGTTGAAAAAATTAAAGGACTCACGTTAGTAGAGGCTTCGCAATTAAAGAAAGCTTTAGAAGAAGAATTTGGTGTTACCGCTGCCGCACCTATGGCATTTGCTGGGATGATGCCGGGCGCTGCTGCTGAAGTTGCACCGGTTGAAGAGAAAACCGAATTCAATGTAATATTAGCTACTATTGGCGCAAATAAAATTAACGTTATTAAAGTTGTTCGCGCTCATACCGGTCTCGGTTTGAAAGAAGCAAAAGATTTGGTTGATTCTGCTCCAAAAGCTGTTAAAGAAGCAGTTTCAAAAGACGAAGCTGAAAAGATAAAAAAAGAACTTGAAGAAGCTGGCGCTACGGTAGAATTAAAGTAAGCAGCTGAAAACAAATAAATATAAGTTTATTTTATACCAAAGTGGTAAGATGGTGAAGTATGTCTTACCACTTTTATTCATTTTTTTTGATAAATTAATTTTTTGAGGAGGTTCGGATTGGAGAACCGCAAAATCAATAAGTCGACGAATAGGATAACCTTTGCGAATATCAGCCATGTTATTGAAGTTCCCGACCTTTTAAACATTCAATTAGATTCTTTTGAAGAATTTCTTCAATTAAGAATTGACCCTGCTAAAAGGGAGAATAAAGGTCTGCAGGCTGTCTTTACTGCCAATTTCCCGATATTCGATAATAAAGAATTCTACAGATTGGATTTTTTAGAGTATTATGTCGAAAAATCGAGATTTTCTTTAGCTGAATGTGAAGAACGCGGCCTCACTTATAACGCACCGTTAAAAGCAAAGCTTAGGTTATCTACTAAAGACGAAGAAACGAATGAATATGTAAATTCAGTTGAACAGGAAGTTTACCTTGGCAACCTTCCGTTTATGACCGGAGCCGGTACATTTGTTATTAATGGCGCGGAAAGAGTTATTGTTAGCCAGCTCCACCGTTCACCGGGCGTCGCTTTTGATCAAACAGTTCATCCAAACGGTACTCCAATATTCTCTGCCCGAATCATTCCTTTCCGTGGCTCTTGGGTTGAGTTTGCTACCGATATTAACCACGTAATGTATGTTTACATTGATAGAAGAAAGAAATTCCCCGCAACAACTTTATTAAGGTCGTTGGATTTTACAACTGACGAAGAAATTTTAAATCTCTTTAGTTTAGTGGAAGAACTTCATGTTAAAAAACTTTCGGTTGAAGAACATGTTGGTAGAATGGCTGCCGAGGATATCATCGACACAGCAACCGGTGAAATTTTTACTCCAAAAGAAGATTATTTGACCGAAGAATCAATATTAAATATAAAAGCATCGTCGGTTGGTGTTATTAAATTAATAACTTCGGGAACATCGCCAGATCAAGATCTTATTCTAAATACATTAAAAAAAGATCTTGCAAAAACAAAAGAGGAAGCCTTATATGCAATTTACCGCCAATTAAGATCAGGTGAAGCACCCGATGTAGATACTGCAGCAGCGCTAATTGAAAAGTTGTTTTTCAATGATAAACGTTATGATCTTGGCGAGGTCGGTCGTTATAGAATGAATGACAGACTTGGGCTTAATATCCCGATGAATCTTACGATTTTAACAAAAGAAGATATTATTGCTATTATGAAAAATATCATCAATCTTAAAAACGGAAATGTTACGATTGACGATATTGATCACCTTGGAAACAGAAGAGTTAGAACTGTTGGCGAACAGCTTCAACAGCAGTACAATGTGGCTTTAGCAAGAATGGCAAGAACAATTCGCGAACGAATGAATATGCGCGATAACGAAAATATGCAGCCGCAAGATTTGGTAAATGCACGTACTATCACAAGTGTAATTAATGCATTCTTCGGTACCAACCAATTGTCGCAGTTCATGGATCAAACCAATCCACTTTCCGAGCTTACTCACAAAAGAAGAATTTCAGCATTAGGTCCTGGCGGTCTAACAAGAGAAAGAGCAGGATTTGAGGTTCGTGACGTTCACCATTCACATTACGGAAGATTGTGCCCGATCGAAACGCCTGAAGGTCCAAACATCGGTCTTATTTCCTCTTTAACTATTTATTCGAGAGTAAACCATTTTGGTTTCCTAGAAACTCCGTATAGACTCGTTAAAAACAACAAAGCATTAACGGAAATTGAATATTTATCTGCTGATGAAGAAGATAAATTCATAATTGCACAAGCAAACGCAAAGCTCGATGAACAGGGACGTTTTGTTAATGACAGAGTAAAATGCAGATTAAAAGGAGAATTCCCTGTTATTGCCCCGGAATTTATCCACAGAATGGATGTTGCGCCGGCTCAGATTGTATCTGCTGCGGCTGCTCTGATTCCATTCCTTGAACATGACGACGCTAACCGTGCTTTAATGGGCTCGAATATGCAGCGCCAGGCGGTTCCACTTTTAACACCGGAAGCCCCAATCGTAGGTACTGGAATGGAACAAAAGATTGCACGCGATTCGCGTTCTGTAATTATAGCTGAAGACAATGGTGTTGTAGAATATTGCGATGCTCGAAAAATAATTGTTAAATATGAATTAGATCCCGATAGTTTTGAAGCAATCACAACATTTAGTGATGAGAGAAGAGTAGAATACAACTTGACCAAATTTTCAGGTACTAACCAGGAAACATGTTTTAATCAGAAACCGATTGTAAAATCCGGACAAAAAGTAAAAAAGGGTGATACCTTAGCCGACGGTCCTGCTATTCAAAATGGCGAATTAGCCCTCGGTAAAAATGTACTTGTTGCATTCATGCCCTGGCGCGGATATAATTTTGAAGACGCTATAATTCTTAGTGAAAGAGTAGTTTCGCAGGATGTGTTTACATCCATACATATCGAAGAATTTGAGCTGCAGGTAAGAGAAACAAAACGTGGAGAAGAAGAACTTACGCGCGATATTCCTAATGTAAGTGAAGAAGCAACTAAAAATCTCGATGAGAATGGTATCGTAAGAGAAGGCGCTGAAGTTACTGAAGGCGATATTCTAATTGGAAAAATTACACCAAAAGGTGAAACCGATCCAACTCCGGAAGAGAAATTGTTGAAAGCCATCTTTGGGGACAAAGCAGGCGATGTGAAAGATGCTTCTTTAAAAGCGCCTCCGGGATTAAAAGGAACGGTAATTAAAACAAGATTATTTAGTAGAAAACGTAAAGATGCTGATTCGAAAAAGATTGAAAAGAAACAGATTGATCAGTTAGAACATGATCATAAAGTTAAAGGAGATAACAATTACAGTAAGCTTGTTAGTAAATTGACTATGATCGGTTTAGGGAAGACCTCAACCGGTGTACGTGATCTTGACGGCTCAGTAGTATTGCGAAGCGGTACTGTAATTAAAGAAAATACATTCACAACTATTGAAGATGTAACAAAACTCGATTATACTCAGGAATGGTTTTCGCATAAAAAAACAAATGAAATGGTGAAAGCCCTCTTCGTAAATTATTTTGCACTTATGGCAGATAATGAAGAGGAATTTAAACGAGAAAAATTAAAAATTCAAAGTGGCGATGAGTTGCCCCCGGGAATAGTTCAACTTGCCAAAGTTTACGTAGCCAAAAAGCGTAAAGTAACAGTTGGCGATAAAATGGCCGGGCGCCATGGTAATAAAGGTGTTGTTGCAAAAGTAGTTCCTGTTGAAGATATGCCGTATCATGAAGACGGTACCCCGGTTGATATCGTATTAAATCCACTTGGCGTACCTTCGAGAATGAACTTAGGGCAACTTTATGAAACTGCTCTCGGCTGGGTCGGAAAGGAAATCGGTGTTAAATTCGAAACCCCGATCTTCGATGGTGCAACAATTAATGATGTTGAAGAACTGGTAGCAAAAGCCGGTTTACCGAACGGTTCAAAAGCTTTATTAACCGATGGAAGATCAGGCGAAAAATTTCACCAAAAAGTAACATGTGGTTACATATATATGATGAAATTAGGCCACATGGTTGATGATAAAATTCATGCTCGTTCAATTGGCCCGTACTCTTTAATTACCCAGCAGCCATTGGGTGGAAAGGCCCAATTTGGGGGTCAACGATTTGGTGAAATGGAAGTTTGGGCTCTCGAAGGTTATGGCGCTGCGCATATTCTGCAAGAAATTCTTACAGTAAAAAGCGACGACGTTACCGGTAGAGCAAAAACTTACGAAGCAATTGTGAAAGGGGATAATATTCCCGATCCAAGTGTACCTGAAGCATTTAATGTTCTCATTAAAGAGCTTCAAGGTCTCGGTCTCAATATCAAAATAAATTAATTTTATGGTCTAAGGAGATATATTATATGAGATTATCATCTCAAGAAATGGCACTAAAACAGATTGAAAAATTAACAATCAGTTTAGCAAGTCCTGATGATATTTTGACTCGATCTCATGGAGAAGTTACAAAACCAGAAACAATTAACTATAGATCTTTTCGACCGGAAAAAGACGGATTGTTTTGTGAAAAAATCTTCGGACCGGTAAAAGATTGGGAATGTGCTTGCGGAAAGTACAAAGGTATTAGATATAAAGGTATTGTGTGCGATAGATGCGGTGTTGAGGTTACATTAAAAAATGTTCGAAGAGAACGTATGGGGCATATCGGTTTAGCCGTTCCCGTTGTTCACATTTGGTTCTTTAAAGCTCTTCCTTCCAAAATTGGTAATATTATTGGAATGACGACTAAAGAACTCGAAAAGATTATTTATTACGAATCGTACGTGGTTATTAACCCTGGTCCAACAGGACTAAGCGGTAAAGACTTGATTTCGGAAGATCAATATTTTGAAATATTAAATTCCCTGCCTCACGATAATGATGCTTTGGATGCGAACGATCCGAAGAAATTTGTTGCAAAAATCGGCGGCGATGGCATCAAAGAATTATTGAAAAGAACCGATGTTGAGCCGACATTCTTAGCATTGAAAGCCCAGCTCAACGAGGAAACATCTCAACAGAAACGAAATGATATTCTAAAACGTCTTCGCGTTCTTGAAGCTTTCCGCGAACATGAATTGAAAGTGCCGAACAAACCCGAATGGATGGTTTTAAGCGTTGTCCCGGTTATTCCACCGGAACTAAGACCACTTGTTCCTTTGGAAGGTGGTAGATTCGCTACAAGCGATTTGAATGATCTTTATAGAAGAGTGATCATTCGTAACAATAGATTAAAAAGATTAATTGATATCAAAGCTCCCGAAGTAATTTTACGTAACGAAAAACGTATGCTTCAGGAAGCCGTTGACGCATTATTTGATAATTCAAGAAGAGCAAGCGCAGTAAGAAGCGATGGAAATCGCCCATTGAAATCTCTTAGCGATATGTTGAAAGGAAAGCAAGGAAGATTCCGTCAAAACTTGCTTGGAAAAAGAGTTGATTATTCCGGTCGTTCTGTTATTGTAGTCGGTCCGGAGTTAAAACTTCATCAATGCGGTCTGCCCAAAGACATGGCCGTGGAATTATTCAAACCTTTCATTATTCGGAAATTAATTGAACGAGGGTTCTTCAAAACTGTTAAAAGCGCTCGTAAAGCTGTTGATAGAAAAGATGCTATTATTTGGGACATATTAGAAAAATTAATAAAAGGCCATCCGGTTTTACTTAACCGCGCTCCTACATTGCATAGGCTTGGCATTCAAGCTTTTCAACCAATTTTAATTGATGGAAAAGCCATCCAGCTTCACCCAATGGTTTGTACTGCATTCAATGCGGACTTTGACGGCGACCAAATGGCTGTTCATATACCATTATCCTATGAAGCTCAATTGGAAGCTACTTTATTAATGCTTTCAAGCCATAATATTCTGTCCCCGCAAAACGGACTTCCGATTGTTGTTCCTACACAGGATATAGTACTTGGTTGTTATTATTTGACAAAAGTAATGCCGGGCGCCAAAGGTGAAGGGATGATTTTCGGTTCCAAGGATGAAGTAATTATTGCATATAATTCAAAGGTTGTTGATCTTCACACAAAAATCAAAGTAAAAATTGATGGAAAGCTTGTTGATACAACAACCGGTAGAGTAATTTTTAATTTGATCGTGCCCAAAGAGATGGGCTTCTTCAATGAATTGCTCGTTAAAAAGATTTTCAGCGGCTTTATTTATAAAATGTTCATAAAAATGGGCAATGAAGTAACTGCCAAATTTTTAGACGACCTCAAAGATTTGGGATATCGTTATGCAACTGCTGCCGGAATTTCAATTAGCTACAGCGATATGATTATTCCGGAAGAAAAAGTAAACTTGATTACCGATTCAAATAAAAAAGTCTCAACGATATTAAATGAGCATGAGCAGGGTCTTATTACTGACGCTGAAAGATACAATAAAATTATAGACGTTTGGACTCATACAACGAATAACGTTAGTAAGTCCCTAATGGAAAAACTAAAAAGTGACCAGATTGGATTTAATCCCCTACATATGATGGTTGACTCCGGTGCGAGAGGTTCGCAAGAACAGGTTCGTCAGCTTGCCGGAATGAGAGGTCTTATGATGAAACCTCAGAAAAGTTTAACCGGTCAATCAGGCGAAATTATTGAGAATCCGATTGTGGCGAATTTTAAAGAAGGTTTATCTGTATTAGAGTATTTCATATCTACACACGGTGCTCGTAAAGGTTTAGCTGATACGGCTCTTAAAACTGCTGATGCCGGATATTTAACACGAAGATTATGTGACGTTGCTCAGGATGTGATTATCTCCGAACAAGATTGCGGTACAATCCGTGGTGTATATATTACTGCTTTGAAAGATGTAGAACTTGAAAGAGAACCGCTTGCTGAAAGAATTACTGGACGTGTTGCTCAAGAAGATGTATACGATCCGAGAACTGACGAAGTTATTATTGAAGCTGGTGAAATAATTACAGAAGATATTGCGGAAAGAATTGATGATGCAAGTATCGATGCTGTTTTTATTCGTACAGTTTTAACCTGCGAATCAAAACGAGGTGTTTGCGCTAAATGTTACGGACGTAATCTAACAACCGGAAAAATTGTTGAGATTGGCGAAGCTGTTGGAATAATAGCAGCACAGTCAATTGGTGAACCGGGTACACAGCTTACATTACGTACATTCCACTTAGGCGGAACTTCATCGAGAATTGCAAGTCAATCGCAGGTGGATTCGGCTATCGAAGGTAAAATTAAATTTGAAAAGATAAATTATGTTGATAAAACAGACTTCTTTGGTAAAGTAAAGATTGT
Organism: bacterium; assembly: GCA_043808235.1. Lineage (GTDB taxonomy): Bacteria > Bacteroidota > Ignavibacteria > Ignavibacteriales > Melioribacteraceae > JAZDFC01. Next base: position 25,718 of record JAZDFC010000068.1, on the reverse strand, counting down.
TATTGGTAGAAGAGGATATATTGGTTTATATGATCAGGATAATAGACAGATAAAGAAATACGAAATTCCTTATGGTGCGGAATTATTAGTTAGTGATGGTCAGTCAATTAAAAAAGGGCAGCCTCTTTATAACCACGATCCATATAACGCAGTAATTTTAACCGATATAGGCGGTAGAGTAAAATTTGTTGATTTAATTGACAGATCGACTATTCAACACGTAGCCGATGAACAAACCGGTCACGTTCAAAAAGTCGTTATTGAATCAAAAGATAAAACTTTAACACCAAGTATCGTTATCGTTGATGCTAAAGGGAATGAGAAAATCTTCAACTTACCCACACGGGCATATCTAGCGGTTGAGGAGAATGAGGGAGTACAACCGGGAGCTGTTTTAGCAAAGATTTCGCGTCAAATGGCTAAAACCAGAGATATTACCGGTGGTCTTCCAAGAGTAACGGAATTATTTGAAGCACGTGGACCACACGACCCTGCGGTTGTTTCCGAAATCGAAGGTTTAGTTAAATTTGGAGTTCGCAAGAAAGGTTCACGCGAAATTATTATTGAATCTCTGGACGGAATCGAACAAAGTGTTTATAATATTGCTTACGGAAAACATATTTTGGTTCAAGAAAATGATGAAATTCCTGCCGGTGAAAAAATTACTGATGGACCAATCGATCCTCATGATATATTAAAAATCAAAGGTACAAATGCTGTACAGGAATACCTGGTTAACGAAATTCAGGACGTTTATAGGTTGCAGGGTGTAAAAATCAATGATAAACACATTGAGATTATTGTTCGCCAGATGCTTCAGAAACTGAAAATCGTAACATCGGGTGATACAAATTTCATTGAAGAAGATTACGTTGACCGTATTAAATTGATTGAAGAAAACGATAGAATTAAAAACATGGTTGTTATCGAAGACCCGGGACCATTCAAGCATCTTAAAGCTGGTACATTAATTACACGTACCAAATTCCGCGAGCAAGAAAATGAAATGACTAGAAAAGGTAAAAGTGGTTTCGTTGTGCGAGATGCCGAGCCGGCAACATTCGATAATATACTATTAGGTATAACACAAGCAGCTTTATCAACTGAAAGCTTTATCTCTGCTGCTTCGTTCCAGGAAACTACAAAAGTATTAACGAATGCTGCTACTGAAGCTAAAATTGATACCCTTTTGGGACTAAAAGAGAACGTAGTAATGGGTAATTTAATCCCTGCCGGGACCGGTTTAAGGAAATATGAACGGATAATTGTAAAAAGCGAAGAGCGAATAGTAGAAAATGCGGAAGAAGTTACAGTTAAAGAGAAAGAAAATGTTTAGAAAAACGAAATATTTTGCAGGTTTTATTTGTGAAACTTGACAATAAATTTCTATATATCTATATTAAAAGTCTGAATTTAATTGAAATTATGGAGGATTTGCGTGCCAACAATTAGTCAGTTGGTTAGAAAAGGTAGAAAGAAAGTAGTATATAAGAGCAAAGCTCCGGCTTTGAGTAGCTGTCCTCAGAAAAGAGGAGTATGTACAAGAGTTTATACGACAACGCCAAAAAAGCCTAACTCAGCATTGCGTAAGGTTGCAAGAGTTAGACTTTCGCATGGTATAGAAGTTACAGCTTATATACCTGGTGAAGGTCATAACCTACAAGAGCACTCAATAGTATTGATTCGTGGCGGTAGGGTGAAAGATTTACCTGGAGTCCGTTATCATATTTTAAGAGGTACGCTCGATACAAGCGGTGTTGAGGATAGGAAAAAAAGTCGTTCAAAATATGGAACTAAAAAACCTAAGGCGAAGTAATTATGAGAAAAAGAAGACCAGAAAAAAGATATTTAAAAGCAGATCCAAAGTATAGCGATGTCTTGGTTTCGAAATTCATTAATGCTCTTATGTTTGACGGTAAAAAATCCACAGCTCGTAAGGTTCTATACGATACATTCGATATGATTGAAAAGAAAACCAAGAAACCTGCTATTGAGGTATTCAAAAAGGCTATTTCAAATGCTGCGCCTCTCGTTGAAGTTAGAAGCCGTAGAGTTGGTGGTGCAACATATCAAGTACCAATGGAAGTTAGACCCGAAAGACGAACAGCATTAGCTTTCAGATGGTTAAAAAATTATGCCCGTGATAGAAAAGATAAATCGATGGCATTAAAGTTATCTGCCGAATTAATAGCAGCCTCCACCGGTGAAGGCGGAGCAGTAAAGAAGAAAGATGATACTCACAGAATGGCCGAAGCTAATAAAGCTTTTGCACATTATAAATGGTAATAAGTTAAGAATGGCAATTAAAAGAGTCGACATACAAAAAGTTCGCAATATCGGTATTATGGCACATATCGATGCTGGAAAAACTACGACTACCGAGCGAATTTTGTATTATACCGGAAAATTACACCGCATGGGAGAAGTACATGACGGTGCTGCTACGATGGATTGGATGGAACAGGAAAAAGAGCGCGGTATTACGATAACAAGCGCAGCTACTACTACATATTGGAGAGACCATCATATAAATATTATTGATACTCCGGGTCACGTCGATTTTACAGTAGAAGTTGAAAGATCTTTAAGAGTTTTAGATGGGGCTATTGCTCTATTCTGTGCTGTTGGTGGTGTTGAACCGCAGTCAGAAACCGTCTGGCGCCAAGCAGATAAATACGGTGTTCCTCGTATTGCGTTTGTGAATAAAATGGACCGTGTTGGAGCTGATTTTTATAATGCGCTTAGTATGATGAAAACTCGATTGGGTGCAAATGCAGTTCCAATTACTTTGCCGATTGGTGAAGGTGATTTGTTTGCAGGTGTTATAGATTTAATATCGATGAAAGCCAGGATGTATCATGAGGATTCATTAGGCGCTATTTTCGAAGATATTGATATCCCTGCCGATTTAATGCCGATGACAAATAAATACAGGACTTTGATGCTGGAAGCTGTATCTGACGTTGATGATTCGCTATTAGAAAAGTATCTTGAAGGTAAACAAATAACAGAGGAAGAAATTAGGAGAGTTCTGCGGAAAGCAACAATTCAGTTGAAAATTGTGCCTGTTCTTTGCGGTTCATCTTTTAAAAATAAGGGTATTCAAAAAATCCTTGATGCGGTTGTTGAGTTTTTACCTTCACCTATTGACGCAGGTGATTTGGAAGCCCATCATTTGAACAAAAATGATAAAGTTACAAGAAAAATTGATCCGAATGCAAAATTTACTGCTCTCGCATTTAAAATTATGAGCGATCCCTTTGTTGGGAAATTGACATTTATTCGTGTTTATAGCGGTTCATTAAAAGCTGGTTCTTATGTACTGAATTCCGTTTCCGATAGAAAAGAGAGAGTTGGAAGAATATTGTTGATGCACGCAAATCATCGTGAGGATTTGGAAAGCATTCAGGCAGGTGATATTGCGGCAATTGTTGGATTGAAATTTACCAAAACCGGCGACACACTTTGTTCAGAAGATGATCCGATAATTCTTGAAAAGATGGCTTTCCCTGAACCTGTTATCCAAATTGCGATTGAACCAAAAACAAAGGCGGATCAGGATAAATTATCTGATGCTTTAGCTAAATTATCAGACGAAGATCCTACATTCAAAGTTAAAGTTGATGATGAAACTGGACAGACGCTTATTAGTGGAATGGGTGAGCTTCATCTTGAGATTTTAGTTGATAGAATGAAGCGCGAATTTAAAGTTGAAGCAAATGTTGGTAAACCGCAGGTTGCATATCGCGAGACAATTACCAAAACTGTACAGGCAGAAGGTAAGTTTGTTAAACAGACTGGTGGTCGCGGTAAATACGGGCATGTTTGGCTTGAGATTTCACCCAATGAGACGGGTAAAGGTTTTGAATTTGAAAACGCAATTATTGGCGGAGTTGTACCCAAAGAGTATATAACTCCTGTTTCGAAAGGTATTGAAGAAGCAATGCGAAACGGTGTTGTTGCAGGATATCCAGTTGTTGATGTGAAAGTAAAATTATTTGATGGTTCGTACCATGATGTCGATTCCGATGAAATATCTTTTAAAGTTGCCGGTTCTATGGGATTTAGAGAAGGCGCAAGAAAAGCTGATCCAATAGTTCTCGAACCGGTTATGAGTATTGAAATTATTACACCTGAAGAATATTTGGGTGACGTCATGGGAGATATAAATTCACGACGTGGAAAAATTGAAGGATTTATGGCTCGAAAGGATGCTCAGGTCATTAAAGCAAGAGCACCACTTTCCGAGATGTTTGGATACGCTACTTCGTTAAGATCTATGACTCAAGGCCGAGCGATTTATACAATGCAATTTTCACATTATTCACAACTGCCTAAATCGATTACGGATGAACTTTCGGAGAAGAGTCAGTCGCGTAGATCAGCAGAAACTAATTAAAGTTTATTGAGAAAAATCAAAAACAATTAAAAGGAGAACCCGATGGCAAAAGAAAAATTTGATAGGAGTAAGCCCCATGTTAACATTGGGACTATCGGACACGTTGACCATGGAAAGACAACCCTGACAGCGGCCATCACAATGGCTTTAGCAAAAAAGGGTTTGTCCCAGATCAGAACCTTCGATAGTATTGACAACGCTCCGGAAGAAAGAGAAAGAGGTATAACTATCGCTACAGCGCACGTTGAATATTCAACTGCGAACAGACACTACGCTCACGTTGACTGTCCTGGTCACGCAGACTATGTAAAGAACATGATTACTGGTGCTGCTCAAATGGATGGTGCAATATTAGTAGTTGCCGCTACCGATGGTCCTATGCCACAAACACGCGAACACATTCTATTGGCACGTCAAGTTGGCGTTCCTAAAATAGTTGTATTTTTAAATAAAGTTGACGCAGTTGACGATCAGGAACTAATTGATCTCGTTGAAATGGAATTGCGCGAATTATTGACCATGTATGAATTCCCAGGTGATGAAATTCCAATTATTAAAGGCTCTGCTTTACAAGCTCTCGAAGCTGGTGTAAGCGATGCTAAGCCCGATGATCCAAGATATAGTTGTATTTGGGAACTTATGGATGCAGTTGACTCGTATGTTCCAATTCCACAACGTGATGCCGATAAACCTTTCTTAATGCCTGTTGAAGATGTATTTTCAATTACCGGTCGTGGAACAGTTGCTACCGGAAGAGTTGAAAGAGGTCAATTGAAATTAGGCGAAGAAATTGAATTAATAGGTCTCGGTGTTCATAAGAAATCAGTTGTTACCGGTATTGAAATGTTCAGAAAAGAACTTGATTCAGCTATGGCTGGTGACAACGCTGGTATTCTTATGAGAGGCGTTGATAAAAAAGAAATCGAAAGAGGAATGGTTCTTGCTAAACCAGGAAGCATTACACCTCATACAAAATTCGAAGGAAATGTTTACATCCTTTCCAAAGAAGAAGGCGGTCGTCATACCCCGTTCTTCAATGGTTACAGACCACAGTTTTATTTCAGAACAACGGACGTAACCGGTGTTTCTACCTTACCTGAAGGTACTGAAATGGTTATGCCTGGCGACAGAGTTGAACTGAAAGTTGATTTGATTGCAGAAATTGCTATGGAAGTTGGATTGAAGTTCGCTATCCGCGAAGGCGGTAGAACTGTTGGCGCTGGTGTTGTTACAAAGATTATTGCATAATTAACAATTTATAACGGGGAGTTCAAAAAAAACTCCCCATTTTTAGCTTTAGGAGAAAGAAAGTGCCCGGTCAGAAGATAAGAATAAAACTAAAATCTTACGATCATATTTTGATTGATAAATCAACTGAGAAGATTATCAAAACAGTCAAAAGTACTGGTGCGGTAGTATCGGGACCTATTCCGCTTCCAACCAAAAGAACTGTGTTTACAGTACTACGTTCTCCGCACGTTGATAAAAAATCGAGAGAACAGTTTGAGATTAGAGCTCATAAAAGAATAATCGATATTCATAACTCGAACAACAAAACCGTCGATGCCTTAAGCAAATTAGAAATTCCGGCGGGTGTTGATATCGAGATTAAGTTATAGGAATTTATAAAATGCCTGGTATATTAGGAAAAAAATTGGGAATGACAAGTATCTTTACTGCAGACGGCGATTCAATACCCGTTACCGTGGTTGAAGCAGGTCCTTGCCCTATCGTTGATATTAAAACCAAAACACGCGACGGTTACGAAGCAGTAAAATTAGGTTTTGGCGAAAGAAAAGAAAAACATACAAATAAACCTTTGGCTGGTTTCTTTAAAAAAATAGAGCTTACACCTTCAAAATTTCTTAAAGAATTTAGAAATTTTAATACTGCCGATTATAAAGTTGGCGATGTGATTACAACTGAGCTCTTTAAGGAAGGTGAGAAAGTTAAAGTCGCCGCTAAAAGCAAAGGAAAAGGTTTTCAGGGTGTAATTAAAAGACATAATTTTGGTGGTGTCGGCGGTACTACACATGGACAAAGTGATAGATTAAGAGCTCCCGGTTCAATTGGTGCAAGCTCTTATCCTTCGAGAGTGTTCCCAGGAACAAGAATGGCAGGACGTAAAGGTTTTACTCATGTTACTATTCCTAATGTAAAGATTGTAAAAATAGTACCTGAAAAGAATTTGATAATGCTCAACGGCGCTGTGCCCGGAGCGATTAATACAATTGTTGAAATAATTAAGTAAACCGGTTAAAAAATGAAGCTTGATGTTTATAAAATAGACGGAACAAAGTCTGGCGAGACTGTGGAATTATCCGATGAAATATTCGGGATTGAACCAAATGATCATGCAATTTACTTGTCCGTAACTGGGCATTTGGCAAACCAAAGACAGGGAACTCATAAATCGAAAGAAAGAAGTGAAGTCTCCGGCGGCGGTAAAAAACCATGGCGTCAGAAAGGTCGCGGTACAGCAAGAGCAGGTACTTCAAGGTCGCCTCTATGGGTTGGTGGTGGAAGAGTATTTGGTCCAAAACCAAGAGATTACAGCAAAAAAATTAATAAAAAAGTAGCTCGCTTAGCTAGAAAATCAGCTGCGACTTATAAAGCCAAAGCAGAACAGATAATGATAGTAGAGGATTTTAATTTCGAAGCCCCGAAGACAAAAGAATTTGTAAATGTATTGAGTGCATTGAATATCAAAGGGAAGAAAACTCTGCTTTTAACAAACGGAACATTAGCAACCGTTTATAAATCGGGAAGAAATATTCCAAAAATAAATATCATGGAAGCTGATAAAGCATCCACCTATGATATCTTAAATAATCAGATTTTATTGATGCAAAAAGGAGCCGTCGATAAATTTGTCGGCACTTTTAACTAATTGAATTGCGGGTAGTGAAATGCGAAATATACTAATTAGACCACTTGTTACAGAAAAAATGACGGCGATTACCGAAGCGAAAAAGAAATATGGTTTCTTTGTTGATATCACCGCTAACAAAATTGAAATTGCTAAAGCTGTTAAAGAAAAATTTAACGTTGATGTTGTTTCTGTGAATACAATTAAACACAAAGGTAAATCCAGAACACAATTTACAAAACGCGGCAGATTTACCGGAAAAACACCGCAATACAAAAAAGCAATAATTACTTTAAAAGAAGGTCAAACAATAGATTTGTTCGGTCAAGCATAATGCGTATACTGGAGATTAAATAACAATGGGATTAAGAAAATTTAAACCGGTTACACCCGGGACGAGATTCATGTCGGTTTCAACGTTTGAGGAAGTTACAAAGACAACTCCCGAAAAATCATTGTTGGTGCCGGTTAAAAGTTCGGGTGGCAGAAATAATCATGGAAGAATGACAGCTCGTCATCGCGGCGGCGGACATAAAAGGATGTATCGAATTATTGATTTCAAAAGAGATAAACACGGAATCCCCGCTAATGTATTTTCTATAGAGTACGATCCTAACCGTTCTGCAAGAATTGCCTTACTTCATTATATAGATGGAGAGAAAAGATATATCCTTGCACCCAACGGTTTGAAAGTTGGTGATCAGCTTGTATCCGGACCAAACGTAGAAATAAAAATTGGAAATGCTTTAAAACTAAAAGATATACCTTTAGCAAGTTATGTTCACAATGTTGAATTGAAACCAGGTAAAGGTGGTCAATTAGGCAGGTCAGCCGGATCAGCTTTACAGTTAATGGCTAAAGAAGGAAAGTTTGCTCAATTAAAAATGCCTTCGGGCGAAGTTAGATTAGTGCAGCTTGAATGTATGGCTACTTACGGATCCGTTGGAAATGCAGATCATGAAAATATTAGTCTGGGTAAAGCTGGCAGAAGCAGATGGCTTGGTAGAAGACCGTTTTCGCGAGGTGTTGCTAAGAACCCGGTAGATCATCCGATGGGTGGTGGGGAAGGTAAAACTTCAGGCGGTGGTCACCCGGTATCACCATGGGGACAAAGAGCCAAAGGTTTGAAAACAAGGAAAAGAAAAAATCCTTCTAATAGATATATTGTTAAACGTAGAAAATAATTTAGAGATTAATTTATGCCAAGGTCTGTAAAAAAAGGTCCATATATCGACTACAAGCTTTTGAAGAAGATTCAAAAATTGAACGAGTCCAATCAAAAGAAAATTGTTAAAACATGGTCTCGTACCAGTACTATTTCTCCCGAATTTGTTGGGCATACAATTGCCGTGCATAATGGGAATAAAATGATACCCGTTTACGTTTCGGAAAATATGGTTGGTCATAAACTCGGCGAGTTTTCACCAACAAGAATATTCCGTGGACATCCGGGAACTAAAGCAGAAAAAGCATCCAAAGTAAAGGCATAGATATTATAGGAAAATTATTATGGAAGCATTAGCAAAACATAAATACATCGGAACATCGCCAAGAAAAATGCGTTTGGTTATTGATCTAATACGCGGTGTTGCCGTTGATAAAGCGATTGAGATTTTACATTTTAATCCAAAGCATGCATCAAAGGATGCCGAGAAAACTTTAAGAAGTGCAGTATCAAATCTTTTTAATAAAGATCAGGATACTAAATACGAAACATCGGACCTGGTTGTTAAAGAAGCATTTGTTGACGCCGGTCCTATGGTGAAAAGAGTATTGGCTGCTCCAATGGGAAGAGCCTATAGAGTTAGAAAACGTTCGAATCATATAACAATTGTTGTTGCAACAAAAAGTTAATCCGGGAGAATATTTTGGGTCAAAAAACACATCCAATAGGTTTTAGATTAGGAATCATTCGTGGCTGGGATTCCAATTGGTATGAAAGTAAAAGCTATGCGAAAAAATTACTGGAAGATAAAGGACTTCGCCAGTATATACATAAGAGATTGGAAAAAGCAGGTATATCGAAAATTATTATCAACCGGACTTCCAAGAATATTATTCTTACAATTCATACTTCCCGACCCGGTGTGGTTATTGGAAAGAGCGGAAAAGAAATTGCTCAGTTGGAAGAAGAATTAAAGAAAATTTCGAACACTGAAGTGAAGGTTCAAATTACAGAGATTAAAAGACCTGAATTAGATGCATATTTAGTTGCCGAAAATATAGCCAATCAGTTAAAAGGTAGAATATCATTTAGAAGAGCTATGAAATCAGCTATTACATCATCAATGCGAATGGGAGCTGAAGGAATAAGAATTATGTGCGCGGGTAGATTAGGCGGCGCTGAAATGGCAAGAACAGAACAATATAAAGAAGGAAGAATTCCTCTTCATACAATAAGAGCGGATATTGATTATTCGACTGCTACCGCTCAAACAATTTACGGCTCAATCGGAATTAAAGTCTGGATTTGCCGTGGTGAAAAATTAGGTAAAAGATATTCAGAATAAAGGTTTTCAGGAGTTTCATTTATGTTAATGCCCAAAAGAGTTAAGTTTAGAAAAAGCCAGCGCGGAAGAAGAGCGGGCGTAGCTACGCGTGGTCACCTGGTTAATTTTGGAGATTTCGGTTTGAAGGCAATGGAAGCCGCTTGGATTACGAGCCGTCAAATTGAAGCATGCAGAGTTGCGATGAGCAGGGAAATGAAAAGAGATGGAAAAGTTTGGATTCGAATATTCCCGGATAAACCGGTTTCAAAGAAACCACTCGAAACTCGTATGGGTAAAGGAAAAGGCGCACCGGAATTTTGGGTGGCTGTTGTTAAACCCGGTAGAATTATGTTTGAAGTTGCCGGCGTTTCAAAAGAAATCGCCGAACAAGCATTTAGAATTGCATCGCATAAACTGCCTATTAAAACTAAAGTCGTGATAAGACCCGACTACGAAAATAAATAGAGCGAGGATCAACATGAAAATATATGAAATACGCGAAATGAATAGCGAAGAACTACAGAAAAGAATAAAAGAAGAAGAAGTAAATTTAATTGATCTTCGTTTTCAGCATGAACTTAAAAATCTTGCGAACACGGCAAAATTAAAAAACGTTCGCAGAGACATCGCAAAGATGAAGACAATTTTGATGGAAAGAGAATTAAAGACCAAATCAGCGGAAAATAAATAGGAGTATAATCTGACTCTATGGAACAAAGGGGAACACGAAAAACCAAAGTTGGTATAGTAATAAAAAACAAGATGGAAAAGAGCATCGTTGTTGCAATTGAAAGACGGGTTGCTCATCCCATCTATAAAAAATATTTTAAGAAAACCACAAAGCTTATGGCGCATGACGAAAAGAATGAAAGTGGAATTGGCGACGTGGTAAAAATTATGGAAACCCGACCGTTGAGCAAACATAAAAAATGGCGTTTGGTCGAAATTGTAGAAAAAGCTAAGTAGCAATCGATTTCTGTAAGGAGTAGTTAAAAATGATTCAAGAAGAAACCAATTTAGTAGTTGCCGATAATTCGGGAGCCAGAAGAGTAAGATGCATCCGCGTACTCGGCGGCAGCAGTAGAAGATATGCCAGTGTCGGAGATGTAATTGTTGTGGCTGTTAAGGCTGCTACTCCTGGCGGCGGGGTTAAAAAAGGCGACGTTTCCCGTGCGGTAATCGTTCGTACAAAAAAAGAAGTTAAGAGAAAAGATGGTTCATATATAAGATTCGATGAAAACGCGGCTGTATTATTGAATGCTCAGAACGAACCTATCGGAACCCGTATCTTCGGACCGGTAGCAAGGGAACTTCGAAATAAAAATTTTATGAAAATAATTTCCTTAGCGCCGGAGGTTTTATAAATGAAAATTCGTAAAGATGATATGGTTATGGTTACAACTGGAAACTATAAAGGAAAAACCGGAAAAGTATTGAAAGTGTTTCCCAAAGAAGAACGCGTAATAATTGAAGGAGTTAACCTTCGTAAAAGACATACAAAAGCGTCCCAGAAAAATCCTCAGGGCGGTATTGTAGAAAAAGAAGCGCCGGTTAGTGTAACAAATGTAATGGTTCTCGATCCAAAATCGGGTGAACCTACAAGAATTGGAAAAAAAATAATAATAGATGACCGTACAGGTAAAAAACGCAGCGTTAGAGTTAGTGTACGCAGCGGCGAGATGTTGTCACATTAATTTTTAGGATGAAATTTTATAATGGCAAAGCAAACAAAAACAGAAACACCGGAAAAAACGAAAAAGACGCAAGGTAAAGCAGAAGCGGCAAAACCTGAAGCAAAAAAAACTGAAAAGAAAGCGCCAGCTGAAAAAATTCCAGCTCGTTTGTTTGGTGTTTATAAATCGGAAATAGTTCCTAAACTGATGAAACAGTTTTCTTATAAAAGTATTATGCAAGTTCCAAAGCTCGATAAGATTGTTCTTAACATTGGTGTTGGCGAAGCTGTTCAAGATTCAAAAGCACTTGATGGTGCTGCTAAAGAACTCGAAGCAATTGCGGGACAGAAACCGAGCATCCGAATTTCGAAAAAATCAATTTCGAATTTCAAATTGCGTGAAGGTATGAAAATTGGAGCCAAGGTAACACTGCGTTCAAATATGATGTATGAATTCCTTGATAGATTTATTTCGGTTGCATTACCGCGTGTAAGAGACTTTCGCGGAGTTTCAGATAAATCATTCGACGGTAGAGGAAACTATTCACTTGGATTAAAAGAACAAATTATTTTCCCCGAAATTAATGTAGATAAAATTACGAAAGTAAGGGGAATGGATATTACATTTGTAACCACAGCTAATACGGATAACGAAGCTTTCGAATTACTCGCAGCATTCGGAGTTCCATTTAGAAAGAAAGAAATTCAAACAGGAAAATAAGGTAAACGATGTCACGAAAGTGTTTAAAAGCAAGACAAGATCATAAGCAAATGTTGGTTGACAAATACGCGGCCATCCGCGCAGAGTTAAAAGCAAATGGCGATTATGAAGGATTTCAGAAATTACCAAAAAGTTCTTCGCCTGTTCGTTTGCACAACCGTTGTTTGATGACGGGAAGACCAAGAGGTTATTATAGAAAATTCGGGATCTCAAGGCTCGTTTTTAGAGAAATGGCTTTGAAAGGTGAAATTCCCGGTGTTAAAAAAGCAAGCTGGTAAAAGGGAGGCTAATATTAATGCGTGTTAACGATACGATTTCCGATTTACTAACGAGAGTTAGAAATGCTGTTAATGCCCGAAAAAAATATGTTGATATTCCTTCTTCGAAGATGAAGGTGACTATCGCTAAAATTTTGAAGGAAAACAATTTTGTAAAAGACTATAATGTTATTGAAGATAATAAACAAAATATCTTGCGAATTCATCTTCAGTATGTTACCGGTCTTTCATCCATATCGGGTATTAAAAGAATTAGCACTCCCGGTTTACGAAGATACATCAATAAGGATGAAATGCCGAGAGTATATAATGGTCTTGGTATGGCAATTCTTTCTACTTCGAAAGGTTTGCTTACAGATAAACAAGCTAAAAAAGAAGGCGTCGGCGGAGAAGTTGTCTGCCATATTTGGTAATTAGATTTTAAGAGGTTCCGAAGTGTCACGAGTAGGTAAGAAACCTATAAATATCAAAGATGTTACCGTTACTCAAGAAAACGGTTCATTCAAAATAAAAGGTAAATTAGGCGAACTTAAAGTTGATGTTCATCCTAAAATTAAAGTCGAAGTTCAAGGTGATGAAATTATTGTTACCCGTCCGGATGACTTGAAAGATACAAGAGCTTTGCACGGATTAACACGAGCATTACTTCAAAATGCAGTTGTTGGCGTAACACAAGGATATACGAAAGGACTTGAAATTGTTGGAGTTGGTTACAAGGCTGAGTTGAAGGGAAAAAATGTATTGCTTACTGTTGGCTATTCGCACCCGATATTTTTGATGCCTCCGGATGAAATTAAATTGGAAGTTCCGGTACCGACACAAATTAAAATCACCGGTATCGATAAAGAATTAGTTGGTTTGATGGCAGCCAAAATCAGATCATTCAGAAAACCGGAACCGTATAAAGGTAAAGGAATTAAATACGCTGGCGAAATTATTGTTCGCAAAGCTGGTAAAACTGCAGGTTCGTAATAAGATTAGGAGTTTCGATTCTTATGGTTAAAAAAGATTATACCAAAAGAGAAAAAAAGAAAATTAGAATTCGTAAGAAAATTTTCGGTACAATTGAACAACCCAGGATTTCTATTTATCGAAGTCTTACTCAGATATATGCTCAGATAGTCGATGATTCGAAGCACACCACATTGGTTGCCGCATCGAGTAAATCGAAAGAGATTGCTGATGATATAAAAATTGCAAAATCAAAAACTGAAAAAAGTAAAATAGTTGGAAAACTTCTTGCTCAAAAAGCAAAAGAAAAAGGTATTGAAAAAGCAGTTTTCGATAGAAGCGGTTATGAATATCATGGTAGAGTTAAAGCTATTGCTGAAGGCATCCGAGAAGGCGGAGTTGTAATATGAGTTTTGCCGGGTCGTCTAATGGTAGGACTACGCCCTTTGGAGGCGTCTGTAGAGGTTCGAATCCTCTCTCGGCAGCCAAAGTTAATTGAATATTTTATTAATCAAGTTGTGTGACTTATTTTTATGAAATTAAAGGCAAAAAAGGTTTCCGGTTTAGAAAACTTAAAAGAAAAAATTGTTCACGTTAATCGTGTAGCAAAAGTTGTTAAAGGCGGACGCCGCTTCAGCTTCAACGCCATTGTTGTTGTTGGCGATGGTGCCGGACATGTAGGTGTCGGTCTTGGTAAAGCCAATGAAGTAACTGACGCAATTTCGAAGGGAATTGATGATGCGAAGAAAAATGTTTATCGCGTTCCTATTGTTAAAGGTACAATCCCTCACGAAATACTCGGTAAGTTTGGCGCAGGTAAAGTATTGTTAAAACCTGCAACTCCCGGAACCGGACTGATTGCCGGCGGTGGTGTTAGAGCAGTGTTGGAATCTGCAGGTATTCAGGATATTTTAACCAAGTCTCTTGGTTCAAGTAACCCTCATAACCAGGTTAAAGCAACATTGAACGGGTTATTAAGTTTAGTTGATGCATTTACGATGGCAAGAAAACGCGGAATGTCAATAGCTGAATTATTTCAAAGCTAATCGAGGATAGTAAGGTGAAGAAAATAAAAATCAAACAAATTAGAAGTATCATCGATAGGCCTGTCGATCAGAAAAGAACTATCGAAGCTCTTGGTCTTGGAAGGCCAAATTATTGGAAGATTCATAATGATACTCCTCAGATAAGAGGAATGGTAAATAAAGTTCATCATTTAGTTGTTGTTGAAGAAATTGAAGAGTAAGGTAAACACATGGATATTTTAAGCAATTTACAATACGCAAAAGGCTCAAAGAAAAAACCAAAAAGAATCGGTCGCGGCGAAGGTTCCGGCCATGGCGGCACATCTACGCGCGGCGAGAACGGACAGAAATCCCGTTCGGGCGCTAAATTCCGCGCTTGGTTTGAAGGCGGTCAGATGCCTCTTCAAAGACGTGTTCCGAAAAGAGGATTTACAAATATATTCAAGATTGAATACCAGGTTATTAATGTTTCATCGCTACAGACATTGGTTGAAGAAAAGAAATTCGACGGCGATGTTGTAAATGCTGTTGCCTTATTTAAAAACGGACTGATCGCCAAAGCGGCAGCTCCTTATAAAATACTTGGCGACGGAGAATTAAAAGCAAAAGTTTCTGTTGAAGCGCATGCATTCACAAAAACTGCTAAAGAAAAAATTATTGCAGCAGGCGGATCAATTAAAGAGATAAAAGCTTAATGGGACGATTTCAAGACACATTCCGAAATATTTTTAAGATTCACGAATTACGGCAGAGAATTTTTTATACTCTCTCACTTTTAGTAATCGTTCGAGTCGGTTCACACATTACACTTCCGGGTATCGATGCTACATTATTAGCCCAGGCGATGGAAAACCGTTCTTCCGATACTTTATTCGGACTTTACGATTTGTTTGTTGGCGGCGCTTTTAATAATGCCGCAATTTTCGCTCTTGGCATAATGCCTTATATCAGTGCATCTATTATTCTGCAGTTAGCAGGAGCGGTTATTCCCTACTTCCAAAAATTACAGAGAGAAGGGGAAGACGGAAGAAAGAAAATTAATCAATTAACAAGATACGGTACTGTATTAATTGGTGGTTTCAATGCTTTAGGAATTGTAACCGGTGTATTGATGAACATGAACCACAATGGAATGCCGATAGTACCGGATGGAATTAGAGGTATTGGTTTTATTGTTTCATCGGTTATTATTCTCACCACCGGAACAATGTTCCTTATGTGGATGGGCGAGCAGATTACGGATAAAGGACTTGGTAACGGAATTTCTTTAATAATTTTTATTGGTATCATTGATAGATTCCCGTTTGCGATGCTTGATGAGGCAAGATTAATTTTATCGGGTACAAGTAATATTATCATTCAGTTGATATTCTTTATTCTGTTAGTTTTTATTATTGCCGGAATCGTACTTGTTACACAGGGTACTCGTAGAATTCCTGTTCAATATGCCAAAAGAGTTGTTGGTAGAAAAGTTTACGGCGGTGTTACACAATATATACCGCTTCGTGTGAATACAGCCGGAGTTATGCCAATCATTTTTGCTCAGGCAATTATGTTTATTCCAAATACTATCCTTTCATTTTTCCCGGATAGTGGATTTGCACAGACAATGGCGGGGTATTTTAGTTATACTTCGTATACGTATTCATTTATTTATGCGCTTTTAATTGTGTTCTTTACTTATTTTTATACTGCTATTGCCTTCAATCCGCAGGACGTAGCAGAAAATATGAAGAAGCAAGGTGGATTTGTTCCGGGTGTTCGTCCGGGTAAACAAACCTCCGAGTTCATTGATAATATTTTAACAAAGATAACTTTGCCGGGTTCTATTTTCCTCGCGATTATTGCTATTCTCCCAACGTTTGTTTCGAGAATGGGAGTATCACAAGGATTTGCCTCTTTCTTTGGCGGTACGAGTTTGCTCATCGTTGTTGGTGTTGCTCTCGATACTCTTTCGCAGGTAGAATCTCATTTGTTGATGAGGCATTATGACGGATTTATGAAATCCGGAAAGTTGCGGGGTCGCAGAGGCTAATAATTTGATTCTTATTAAATCTAAGAAAGAAATTGATTTCATTCGAATCAGTTGCCAAATTGTAGCCGAAACTTTGCAGTTGTTAAAAAGTAAAATTCGACCCGGTATTCATACCATCGAATTAGATCGGATTGCTGAAGATTATATTTTGAGTAACAGCGCAATACCAGCTTTCAAAGGTTATTCGCAATCGGTTTCTCAAAATTTTCCTGCTTCAATCTGTTGTTCTGTAAATGATGAAGTTGTTCACGGGATACCCGGGGATAGAATTCTTGAAGAAGGTGATATTGTTTCTCTCGATGTTGGTGTTGAAAAACACGGCTATTTCGGCGATGCAGCATTAACGGTTGCCGTCGGTGAAATTTCTGAAGAAAAAAAGAAGCTGATGGAAGTAACGGAGAAATCACTTTACCTTGGGATTGAGCAAGCGGTACCGAAAAATAAAATCGGTGATATTTCATTTGCAGTTCAATCCTACGTTGAGAGCTACGGATTTTCGGTTGTTCGGGAGTTATGCGGACACGGAGTTGGTAAAAGATTGCATGAAGATCCGCAGATACCCAATTACGGAAAAAAGAATTCCGGGGCAACGATAAAGAACGGTATGACGTTGGCAATTGAGCCGATGATAAATGCCGGTACATATAAAGTTATAACAGCCGAAGACGGATGGACAGTATTAACTGCAGATAGTTCGCCCTCGGCACATTTTGAACATACAATTGCCGTTATTGACGGCAAAGCTGAAATATTGAGTATTTGTTAATTATGGCAAAGCAAGGACCGATTAAAATTGACGGAGCTGTTACGGAGACTTTACCAAATGCAAATTTTAAAGTAAAGCTCGAAAACGGACATGAAATACTTGCTCATATTTCAGGAAAAATGCGTATGCATTTTATAAAAATTTTAGTAGGCGACAAAGTAGCTGTTGAATTATCGCCTTACGATTTAAATAAAGGTAGAATTACTTATAGATACAAATAACGGGGAATGAAATGAAGGTTCGGTCTTCTGTTAAAAAAATATGTGAGAATTGTAAAATAATTAAACGCAAAGGCGTTGTTAGAGTCATTTGCAAAAATCCAAAACACAAACAACGTCAAGGTTAAAAACTTAGGAGGAATATAGTTTGGCTCGTATAGCTGGAATCGATTTACCTAAACAGAAAAAATCCTATGTAGGATTAACGTATATTTTTGGTATCGGACAAAAATCCGCAAAAGATATTTTAACAAAAGCTGAAGTTGATCCCGAAAAAAAGATCGGCGATTTAACTGAACAAGAAGTTGCGAAAATACGGTCCGTAATGACATCCGAATATAAAGTTGAAGGTGCGCTTCGCAGTGAAGTTCAGCAAAATATCAAACGACTAATGGATATTGGAAGTTATAGGGGATTGAGACACAGACGCGGTCTTCCTGCACGCGGACAACGGACCAGAACAAATTCGCGTACCCGGAAAGGTAAACGTAAAACTGTTGCCGGCAAGAAAAAAACACCGACTAAGAAATAAGATTTTAATATAAACAGGAGTTAGCTTTGGCAAAAGCTGTTAAAAAAACTAAAAAGAAAGTTCATGTTGATGCTGTTGGCGTCGCTCATGTAAAAGCATCATTCAATAATATTATTGTAACCGTTTCGGACATATACGGGAATACGATTTCGTGGTCTTCTGCGGGTAAGAACGGGTTTAAAGGTTCCAGAAAAAATACTCCGTTCGCTTCTCAGGTTTCTGCCGAAGCTGCCGGTAAAGAAGCTTACGATTTAGGTTTAAGAAGAGTTGAAGTTTTTATAAAAGGTCCGGGTGCCGGTAGAGAAGCCGCAATTAGAGCTTTGAGCACTGCCGGGTTGCAAATTATGTCTATAAAAGATATAACACCTATACCGCACAACGGTTGTAGACCACCAAAGAGAAGAAGAGTTTAATAGGAGAAATTAGATGGCAAGATACACAGGTCCAAGCTGTAAACTTTGCAGAAGAGAAAAGCAAAAATTGTTTCTTAAAGGCTCCAAGTGCCAATCAGAAAAGTGCCCCCTTGAGCAAAGAAACTATGCTCCAGGTCAACACGGATTATCGCGCCGTGCAAAGTTTTCGGAATTTGGAGTTCAATTAAGAGAAAAACAAAAAGTAAAAAGAATTTACGGTCTTATCGAAACACAATTTCACAACACGTTTGAAATTGCAAACAGACAAAAAGGCGTTACCGGTGAAAATCTACTTAAATTATTGGAAAGACGTCTTGATAATGTGGTGTATAGATTGGGATTCGCACCTTCGCGTAAATCTGCAAGGCAGCTTGTTTTGCATCGCCATATTCAGATAAACGGCAAACTTGTGAATATTCCATCGTACTTGTTATCACCCGGCGATGTGATTTCAGTAAAAGAAAAAAGCAAGAAATTGGATGCGATTCATAATTCCCTGCGCAGAACAAAGGATAGTGTTTATAGTTGGATTACAATTGATAAAGCAACGCTTTCCGGTACTTTCTTAAACGTGCCGAATAGGGAAGATATCCCGTTAACGGCAAATGAGCAATTAATAGTTGAGTTATATTCTAAGTAATTTTGTTGAGGATTATAGATGAGTTATCCTTTTATTAAGATACCTGAAAAAGTAGTAAAAGACGAAACCACTTCCAGCCTTTCGTTTGGCCGGTTTACTATTCAACCTTTCGAACGTGGATTCGGAGTTACAATTGGCAATTCGTTAAGAAGAATTCTTCTTTCTTCATTAACAGGCGCTGCTGTTACAGCAGTTAAAATTGACGGCGTACTTCACGAATTTACAACTGTCCCCGGAGTAGTGGAAGACATTACGGAGATGATTCTCAACTTCAAAGAAGTTAGAATGAGAATCGTAAATAAAAAAGCCTACAAGTTAGATCTTTCTCTAACAGGCCCGTATGATTTTACTGCCGCAGATTTGCAAAAAGCTTGTCCGGATATTGAAATTCTGAATCCGAAAAAACACATTGCATCTTTAAATAACAATGCCAAGCTAAATATGGAGATTCGTTTTGGTATAGGCAAAGGTTATGTGCCTGCAAACGAACAAAAACTTACAGAACATTCCATCGGATTAATCCCGGTTGATTCAATATTCACTCCCATTACCAATGTGCGTTATGATATTAAAAATGTTCGTATTGGCGAAAGTAACGACTTCGAAGAATTAACGATTGAAATAAACACCGATGGTTCCATTACACCGGAAGATGCTCTTTCATCATCAGCCAAAATTTTGAAAGATCATTTGAATATGTTCATCAATTTTGAGCAAGAGCCTGAAGTTGAAAAAGTTGAAAGCGAAAAAGATGCTGAATCAGAAAGACTGAGAAAAATATTAACAACAAGCGTTGACGATCTTGAATTAAGCGTGCGCTCTCATAATTGCTTGAAAGCGGCCAATATTAAAACGCTTGGCGACCTTGTAAGAAAAGATGAAAACGAAATGCTGAAGTTCAGAAACTTCGGACGTAAATCATTAGCCGAACTGATCGAAATCGTAGAAAATTACGGTCTCGATTTTGGGATGGATGTAGATAAATACACAAAAGATACCACCGAAAAACAATAAATACTGAGAAGGTAGTAGAATGAGACATGGAGTAAAAGGTAATCATTTAGGTAGAACAGCGAGTCATCGTATAGCTACTTTGAGATCGTTAGCGACCCACTTAATTAACCATAAAAAAATAAAGACTACACTTGCAAAAGCAAAAGCATTGCGTATTTTTGTCGAACCGCTAATAACAAAAGCAAAGACTGATAGTGTTCATTCAAGACGTGTTATTGCCCGGCACATTAATGATAAAGATGCAGTTAAAGAATTGTTCGGCGATATTGCCACAAAATTAGCCGAAAGAAAAGGCGGATACACCCGAATTGTGAAATTAGGTCAACGTCTCGGAGACGGCGCTCAAGTGGCAATTCTTGAATTAGTTGATTATAATGAATTGTTGACAAAGGAAAAAGCATCTAAAGCCAAAGCTAAACTGGCTGCTAAAGACGCTAAGAAAAATAAAGATAAAGATGTTCAGGACGCGCAAGTAGTTGAAGAAGTAAAAGAAGAAAAAAAGAAAAAAGCTGCAAAGAAAACGGAAAAGAAAGTCGAAGATAAAAAAGAGAAACCAAAGAAAGCCACCACCAAAGCGGTAGGCGCTAAGAAGAAATCTACTTCGACTAAAGCGAAATAATAATTTATTGTTATTTGAATTAAAGAGTAGTCGCATTGCGGTTACTCTTTTTTTTTACATTGCGAAAGTTCTTTGATCGATTCTATCTGATTTATTAAATGAAAGTGTTTAATTCAAATGCAGATTAACACGAAAAATATTCGATTTCTAAAAGCAGTTTATAGTTTAAAAGAACTGCCCCCATCCAAACTTCCAGAAATAATACTATGCGGCAGATCCAATGTGGGTAAATCTTCATTCCTGAATTCTGTTTTTAGTAATAAAAGTCTTGCTAAAACGAGTTCAACTCCCGGTAAAACAAGATCGCTTAATTATTATATCTATGGCGATAGTGCTTATTTTGTTGATTTACCGGGCTTCGGCTATGCTAAAGTTTCGAAAACCGAAAGAGAGAAATGGCAACTCTTAATTGAACAATTCTTAAATTCGGATCGCAGAATAATCTCAACTATCCATTTGATAGACAGCCGCCACCAACCCACCGAACTTGATCATTTATTGCGACAGTATATTTCCGAAAGGAATTTGCCTTATACGGTTGTGCTAAATAAAATTGATAAGTTGAAGCAGTCCGAAATATCTGCCGTGAAGAAGAATATATTTGGAATTTTTACGGAATTAGAGTTTGAAAAGAATCTGTTTCTGTATTCTTCAGTAAAAGGTACAGGCAAAAAACAGATGCTAAGTTTCTTTCAGCAGCTTTTAAATCAATAATAGTTAATTATCTATATCCAACATTGGAACAATTTTTCTTTTTTTTGCTAATTTTACGACAGTTATTTATTAAATAAAACAAAATGTTCAGCGGACGAAGTAAACGTAGATTATTAATATTCCTGATTGTGCCAATATTATTGTCGGTGCAATTTGTTACTGACGAAATGGTTTTGCGTTTAATCGCATCGCTAATCTTACTTATTTATGTTGGCTTTATAATATTCTTGCGCGATTCCATGAGGGAAGAAATAGGTGCGCAGATTGAAAGACCTGTTCAGCACGATGAAGATTTTTTTAAGGAAGGATATGAAACTGATGAGGGAGAAGAATTTAAAATTATTTCCCAAACAAAAAATTTGGAACCGGTTTCAGAGGAATTATCCACAGGCGCTCATCTTGATAGAAAAAGATTTTTTAAACCCAAGGATTTTAAAAACACATTTAATGTAATTGCTACAGAAGAAATACCCAGCGATATAAATCAGGATGAACAATTCGCGTTTGTACTTGAAAAGATTTTAAGTGTTGCCAAAGAAGCCTTTCTTGCGCATACTGCAGTGTTCTTCTGGTATAATAACAAGAAGCATCGGTTAACACTCGAAAAATTTGTATCGAGTTCGAATGGAATATCCGAGCAAAAGTATCCGATTGAAAATGATATACTTAGTAAAATTGTGTTGAATGAAGAGCCCGAACTCTTAACCGATATTACGATGACAGCCGAAACCGATGTGATAAGATATTATTCGAGCGCTCAGGGAATAAAAAGTTTTGTTGGCGTGCCCTTGTTTTACGGAAAATCTCTTACCGGTATATTAGCGCTCGATTCAAAAGTTTCTGATGCGTTTGGTATTGAGACAATATATTCACTTGGTAGAGTTGTCCGTGTAATCTCGATAATAATTTCATTGTTCGAAGATAGATTTAAAGAAACGCTGGCAGAACAAAGATTGAAATCGTTGCTTGGCGTTCTAAGTACCGATAAAAAATTCAGTACCGAAGAAGAGTTATTTAATACGCTCGAACAATCCGTTGAGAATTTAATTACGTGGGACGCTTTTACATTTGTTTACTACTTTCCCGCCGAGCAGAAATTTATAACCGCAAAAATAGTTAACCGTACTTCGCTAAAGTACATCGGAGAATTTCTTGATGTTGAGCTGCCGGGCACAGTAGTTGGCAAATCGATTCTCACTTCGGCGCCGATTAAAATTGACGATACATCTTCGATGGAGTTACCTCGATTTTCGAAATCGGAGAACATTAGTTTTGACGGCTCCTTCCTCGCCTTACCGTTGATGTACGACGATCAAATTTACGGAGTACTTTGTTTCGAAAGTTTAAAGAAAAATGTTTACTCCAACGAGGATGTTAAATTCCTTAAGAATGCCACAAAGATTTTTGCTTTTATAATTTATTCGTATTCGTCCGGTAGTTACCTTCGCTCGTTGTTGACTGTGGATGTAGATACGAAGATGTTATCTCAAAAAGAATTTAGAGAACGGTTATCAGCCGAGTTAGTTAAGTCAAAAGAATTGAATGTTTCCGGATCTGTTGCGTTGGTAAAGATTGACGACTTTATCGAACAGGATTCTTTATTCGAAGGCGATCCCTTTCCAAAAGTTTTAAGCGCAATTTCAGAATCAATAAAAGATGAAATGACGGCAATTAATATTGTAGGGAGATTGAAGGAAAGAATCTTCGCTATTTATTTTTTCAATGTATCCGCCAAAGATGTTTTTCTTTGGGCTGAAAAATTGCGAATTAAAATTGCGCGAAAACCAATTTCGGTTATTTCAAAACAGACTACTTTTACTGTATCCATAGGTATTGCGGCCACAAACAATAAATCCAACGCCGACGAAATAATTCACAATGCTGAGTTAGCTCTTAAAAAAGCCGTGGAAAAAGGCGGCAATTCCGTAAAGAGCGTTAATTAGGAAAAATCCTTGAATAATTTTTTTATCATAGTGCTCGATGGCATCGGCATTGGTGAATTACCGGATGCCGTTAATTATTATGATGAAGGTAGCAACACTCTTGTAAATATGGCTGATGTAGTTGGTGGACTTAAACTGCCAAATCTTGAGAAAATGGGTTTAGGGAATATTGAAAAAATTTCCGGGATGAATAGAATCGACAATCCGCTTGCTTCATTCGGGAAATTGAATGAAAAATCCATCGGCAAGGATTCGACGACAGGTCATTGGGAATTGGGCGGTATTGAAGTCAGTAAAGAATTTCCGCTATACCCGGACGGCTTTCCCGATGAAATCATCCAAAGATTTTTAGAAGAAAATAATCTCAAAGGGATACTCGGAAACCTTGCCGCATCCGGTACGGAAATAATAAATGAACTTGGCGATGAACATGTGCGAACCGGATTTCCAATTGTATATACTTCCGCCGATTCAGTATTTCAAATTGCAGCACACGAAGATATAATTCCTCTTGCCAGGCAATACGAGATTTGTAAAACCACGCGCGAAAAAATATTAATCGGTGAATATGCACTCGGCAGAGTTATCGCTCGGCCTTTCATCGGCGCGAACAGCTCATATAATAGAACAACCAATCGGAAAGATTTTTCAATCGATCCATTCGGAGATACAATCCTCGATGTGCTTTTCGAAGCTGGAATTGAAACCATCGCCATCGGAAAAATAAACGATCTCTTTAATCATCGTGGAATCAAAACCGCATTGCATACTAAATCCAATTTGGAAGGGATTGAAAAAATAATCGAATGTTCTGCTGCACACAGTAACAGTTTGATTTTTACCAACCTTGTCGATTTTGATGTTTACTTCGGTCACAGAAATGATCCGCAAGGATTTTATGATGCCTTAAGATTATTCGATACTCATTTACCGCGAATACTTGACGCGCTTGACGAATCCGATGCATTGGTAATTTCTTCAGATCATGGTAATGACCCAACTACACCAAGTACCGATCATAGCCGTGAGTATGTGCCGCTTCTTTATTACAGAAAAAATGTTGATGGAATAAATTTAGGAATCCGGCAAACCTTCTCCGATGTGGCGCAGACAGCAGCTCACTTCTTCAAAGTAAATAATAATCTCAAAGGGAAGAGTTTTCTTTTAGGGAATTAAGCCTGGTTAGATTTCGGATTGATGAATGATGAATTTATTTTAATCTAATTTTATTATTTACCATTAATCCCATTTATAATCACATTAAAAAATATTTGGAGAGCTGCTACTTCAATTTTAATTTGGCAATACACCTCGCGAAATTAATCTAATTAAAAATTACGACGAAGAACATGACTGAAATATTGGAGAAAGCAACTTTGACAAAGAAGATGGAAAAATATAATTTAGCCGACATAAAAATTTTATCTAATTAACAACTAAGAGATCCTGTTGATTTTAGGACGAGTAATTGGTACCATTTGGTCAACACGCAAAGATGAAAATCTTGTCGGAGCGAAATTCCTAATTGTACGTCAATTAGACCTCGATTATAACCCTCAAAAAAACTTTGTCGTAGCTGTGGATTCTGTGGGCGCCGGTGTTGGTGAAATTGTTTTATGTGCGCAAGGCAGTTCAGCCCGGCAAACATATCTTACAAAAAACAAACCGATCGATGCCGTGATAATGGCGATCGTGGACAAACTCGATATTTCCGTTAAAGAAAAACTCGGGGAACTCGTAGAAGGATGACGCTGGGAAAAGTTATCGGCACAATATGGGCAACAAGAAAATACGAAACCCTCGCGGGTTATAAACTTCAATTTATTCAACCGGTTAATTCCGTGCTTGAAAAGATTGGAAAACCTATTGTAGCTGTTGATACTATCGGCGCCGGTCCGGGCGAAATAATTTTTTTTGTGACTGCAAGCGAAGCCGTAATTCCAATGGAAGTTGATATGGCGCCGGTGGATGCGTCTATTGTCGGAATAGTTGACTCAATAAATTCAATACTCAGCAAATGAGGTAGCTTACTTTGAAAATTGTAAAACAATTCACTAACAGGGAAAATCAATCTTTAGATAAATATTTACAGGAGATAGGTAAAGTAGATTTACTCGGGCCTGATGAAGAAATTCAGCTTGCCATCAGGATTAAGCAGGGGGATAACGCTGCGCTTGAAAAATTAGTGAAAGCTAATTTAAGATTTGTTGTAAGCGTTGCTAAACAATATCAGAATCAAGGTTTATCATTGGGTGATTTAATTAATGAAGGTAATCTGGGTTTGATTAAAGCTGCAAGGCGGTTTGATGAAACACGAGGATTTAAATTTATTTCCTACGCTGTTTGGTGGATACGACAATCGATATTGCAGGCGTTAGCAGAACAATCCCGAATTGTTAGACTACATTTAAATAGAGTGG
>JAZDFC010000067.1:0-2146 GCA_043808235.1 bacterium | reverse complement strand
GACGCCGCCCCCCCCACGGCGGGAGACTGCGGCACCGCCACGGCGGGAGACGGCGGCACCGCCACGGCGGGAGACGGCGGCACCGCCACGGCGGGAGACGGCGGCACCGCCACGGCGGGAGACGGCGGCACCATCATGATTAAGTATTGGGATATTGACCGTTACCGAATAGAGATAGGCTATATCGGTGAAAATAATTTGGCTGCGGGGAAGAAATACAAACTTGATGAAAAACATAATTTCGTGGAGGCGGTAATTTGAAATTTCAAGTCCAACAAAAGATACTATCTGAATTATTGGATAAAACATCAGGATTTATTCTACGTGATGAACAAATCTCTGTCTTGTATTGTAGCGATAAAAACGGCGGACGAATCCAACTCCAAACAACCAATTTAGAATCCTATCTCTTTGTCAACGAAACCAATCTAAATTTCGTTGAGTCCGGTAAGTTTACTTTCCGGCATAAAATTTTGCAGAAAGCAATCAATGCCTTTGAGAAGAACGATCAACTGCAAGTTTATATCAACGAAAACAATCAACTTTGCATCCGGAAAGATAAATGTGTTTTTAGGTTAGGTTGTCCAATGCCTCTGGAAAATTATCCACTATTTCCGGAATATGATTTATCAAAAGCCCAAGTTGTTGATGCTGGAATTTTATCAAAATTATTTAATCAAACTAAAGATATTTGCATTTTTGATAAAACAAGACCGGCTTTTTCCGGAGTTTTTCTGGAAGGAGAAAATGGCAAGATAACTGCCGTATCTACTGACGGACATCGGCTTATTGTTGCTGATGAACAAACCAATCTAAATTTTCCTGGAAAAATTATTCCATATTTTTCAGCAAATTTCATAAGTAATATTTCTCCTGGAAAGATTGGAATAACCATTTCAAAAGAATTCATGGCTCTACATGATCGCAATTGGGTTTTCTTTACCAAATTCATTGAGGGTAAGTTCCCAGATTACAAATGCGTTATACCGGAATCCGATTATGATTGCTATAGTCTGGATTCTCTTGTCTTGAAAAAAGCAATCAAGAGAAGCAAATCAAAAGAGATTACCATTAATTATCAAGCTGGAAATTGTTTTCTCTCGTCAACACAAGATTACGGGGGAAAAATTTACCAAGAAGAATTGCCATGTGAAAGATTGTCAGGAATTTCTCCGGAAATAAAAGTCAAAATTAATAGTAAATATTTACTTGATGCTATTGCCAAAAGCAGTAACATCAAGATGTTAAATCATGGCGCGGGTTGCGCCGTAACAATGTATGATAATCCCGACTATCGGCATATCATCATGCCAGTGAGGGAATAATGACCAAATTTGCGATTAATGTAAAAGAAGTACATACAAGAAAAATAGAAATACAAGATGCTGTTGATTACAATGATGCCATAATTCAAACACAAGAATATCTTGAAACCGGATTCGATAAAAACGGAAATGAATTGCCATGCAATCTTATTGGGGAATATTCTCACACATTGGAATCGTATGAATGGGATGGATATTCCTTAACTCCAGACGGAAAAATAGATAAACATTTCAAAGAAAGAGGTTAAAATGTTCTACGTATTCGATGGTTGGATTAGTAATGGCCATATAATGTTGGAGAATAATTGGCTAAAAAATCAAACAAAACCTTTCTTCCGTGAATGGCGAGCCATGTTGAAGATGCCTCTAGGCAGATATGAAAAATACCTTGGTGTTTATGTTCCACTACCACAAGATGAAAAGCAAAAGAAAATGGTTGTGTCGGACTTTCTGGATAAACTTCCCAATGGTGAACCGCGTAAATACGTTGAAGATGACCCGATTTCTAATTTAACATCAGATGGTAATCAGCTTTGTCTTATTCACCGTGCAAAAGTAAAACAATTCTACGCGTGTTTCAAATCGGAATCCGGAAAACTCATTCTTGTTGATGATAAGTATGCCCATCTTTTGTATGGCGCAACCAAAGTTATTCAAGAGGGACATGTCGAAGGCATTATCAAATGCTATCATCAATCTGATTTGTTCGCAGTGGTTATGCCAGTAAGAAATTACGGCGAAGACAAAGCAAGCGATTTATTGGAGGAATTAAATGAAAAAAAAGATTAAAGAATTGGAAGATCACATTAAGTCATTACAGG
>JAZDFC010000066.1:0-2046 GCA_043808235.1 bacterium | reverse complement strand
GTTATAATTGAAACAAGAAGAATCAAAATGTCCGCTATAAGCAGAGCAAAAAATCCAATTGCAACATGATAAACAAAAACGCTGTCGAGCAATATTTTCATTAAGAAATACCCCGCGAAATTTCCGATTAATATCGAAACTAATAACATGATAACGAATTCTTTGTTTAACAAAGTAAGCATGTTGGATGCCGAGGCTCCTAAGACTTTGCGAATACCGATTTCTTTTGTTCGTCCGGCAATTTTTAACGACACCATCGAAAACAAACCCATGCCGGCAATGATAATTGCAACAAATGCAACAGCAGTTGCCCACTTTTGAATAGCATCGCTGAGATGAAGTCCTGCTGCTAAAGCCCGGTTGTAAAAGTAACCTTCATAAGGTCTGAATGGGAAAAGCTTCTCCCATGCTTCTTTAAGAGAAGCATTAGTTGACTCGATATCGTTTGTGTTCAATAAGATCTGCATCTGTGTAAAATTTTCTTCAGGTGTAATTTTGAATAACGCCGGTTCGGCATCGGTAAATGTTCCGCTAATCCAAAAATTTTGAATTGTACCAATAACAGTATATGTGTGATCATCAATCGTTACCGGTTTGCCGATAGCATTCTGCCAACCCATCAGTCTAATGAACTCATCGCTCACAACAATCGATAGATCCGCATCTGTAACGATATTTTCGTCGAATGATCTCCCTTGCTTCAACCTGAGTTTCACAGTTTCGAGATATTTGAAGTCTACATCAAAAACAAAAGCTTCTTTCTCGGTTGCTGTGCTTTTAATCAAAATTTGTCTGCCGCCGGTCAAGATATGATTACGACTTCCTGAAATACACTCAATGCCGGAATTATTTTTAATCATGTTTTTAAACAGATTATAGCTCTGTCCGTCTCCAACCGGAATAGTTACAACCGATTCTTTTTCATATCCAAGATCGAAATTCTTTGTGTACTCGGTATTTTGAGCAAAAATTACGCTGGCAATAACGGCAATTAGTGAAATCGAAAATTGCATGACTAATAAACCGCGCATTATAAAATTTATCTTTGTTGTTTTTTGTTTACCGCGAAACATTCCAATAGGATTAAACTTACTTATAACAAAGGCCGGGTAAAGACCGGATATTACTCCTGTCCCTATAAGCAGAGCAAAAAGGAATAAAACAAGCCGTATATTTTTCAAAGGGGAAAACTCGAGCATTGCATCGCCGTTAGTTAAACCGTTGTAACCCGGAACAGCTATGAAATAAGTTAGTCCCATGGCAAAAAGGAGAGCGATTATACAAAAAATAATGTTCTCGCTCATTACTTGGGAAACCAAATTAAATCTCGAACTTCCTAAAGTTTTTCTTACACCGATTTCTCTGAACCTTTTTGAAGCAAAGGCTAGGGAAGTGTTGATATAGTTGAAACATGCTACCAACAATATTAACGCCCCGCTTACAAGCATTGCCATAAGATTATTGTCCGGAAAAGGCTGAAACAGATTATTATTTCTTGTCTTGCGTGCATTAAGTGATACATCTTTTAACGGCTCAATTAAAAAATCCACATAAGCAGGATTAGAGCTTTCTGTTATTTCCGGCGTAAGAAATTGCTTTAGTTGAGATTGGATAATTCCGGCTGAAAGAGGATTTTCAAGATTTAAAAACAGTGCATGCGTGACAAATCTCCACTCTTCCGGATCATTAATGCCTGCGTCTATTAATAATTGAGAAGAAGTAACTAAATCGAATCTAATACTTGAATTCTTTTGAAAAATTTTAATAATCCCTGATACAGTAAGTTCTTTTTTATAACCATTGGGATATATTACT
The DNA here is from genome assembly GCA_043808235.1 of bacterium. Classification (GTDB taxonomy): domain Bacteria; phylum Bacteroidota; class Ignavibacteria; order Ignavibacteriales; family Melioribacteraceae; genus JAZDFC01. The sequence continues at coordinate 231 of JAZDFC010000066.1, read as the reverse complement.
GTTAGCGTTTTGCCAATGGGATCAGTAGTGCCGAAATATTTTTGTGTATACTCTTCAGAAATAGCAATTTGATTTGCCGTATTAAGATTTATTGTTCCAGTAGTTAATGGGAAAGTGAAAGTTTCAAAAAATCCATCGTCGGTGTGTAATATGCGTTCGTTGAAAATATTGTCATTATATTTCACGGCGGCAGTTGCCCATTCGGCACTAACAATATTTATTATTCCGGCA
>JAZDFC010000065.1:0-2389 GCA_043808235.1 bacterium | reverse complement strand
CTATTGCGAAAAAATTAATAGTGCTCAAGTGATTTAGATAAGAATTAAATAGGATCTGTTTTAGAAAGAGAAATAATCGCTTGAAAATTTGTTGACATAGTTAAGTGATTCGCTTACAAAAATCTTGCATATTCACTTGATACATCGTTTGATGATGTTGTAGTCTAAAAAACGGAGACTGATGAATAATAATTCACTCCATTACATATAATTAAATCTTGGAAAATCTTTATTGCTTCCATTCCCGTCAATCCATAATTTAATATTCAAATCAACGGCATTTCTTAAACGAAAACGATTCTACAAGAAATGATAAACCACATCTTCACGCCAACAAATTTTCTAACCATCAATCGAATGAAAACATTATGAAAACACAAACAAAAGGCATCTCTAGAACAGTCCTTTTTCTCACAAGTTTTGTAGCCGCATTAGGCGGTTTGCTTTTCGGTTTTGATACTGCTGTAATTTCCGGAACAATTCCTTACATAACAAAATATTTTAATCTTACCGATACTCTACTTGGATGGGCTGTCAGCTCTGCTTTGATCGGATGTTTGATCGGATCAATTACGGCGGGCAAACCCGGCGATATATTTGGAAGACGGTTGATGTTGAAAGTAATGGCTGTTCTGTTTTTTGTATCTGCACTCGGAACGGGTTTAGCCGATAGCTTAACTGTCTTTGTAATTGCAAGATTTATCGGCGGACTTGCAATTGGCGGAGCTTCAGTTTTAGCACCAATGTATATCTCGGAAATTTCCCCAGCACGCATGCGCGGACGATTGGTTGCAACAAGCCAATTCGCAATTGTAAGCGGAATTCTTCTTGCGTTTTTCTCGAACTATTTATTAATGGGCAGCGGAGAAAGTAATTGGAGATATATGTTTCTAGCGGGCGTAATTCCATCAGTTATTTTTTTCGTTCTATTATTTTTTGTTAGTCAAAGTCCCCGCTGGCTTGTAATGGCGGGAAGAAATGAAGAAGCTAAAGAAGTTCTAACTAAATTAAATCCGAATGAAGATATTGAAAAAACAATGGATGATATTGTTCAATCGATAAATAAAGAATCCTTGAGTAAAAGTGTAATCCTTTTTAAGAAGCCATATCGAAAATTAGTGCTCATTGGAATTGCGGTCGGAATGTTTAACCAATTCACAGGTATAAATACAATTATGTATTACGCCCCGACAATATTTAAATCTGCCGGCTTCAGTGAGAGCTCTTCATTCTTACAAACAGTACTTGTCGGCGTTACAAATCTTGTGTTTACTGTTATTGCTATGACTGTTATAGATAAACTCGGAAGAAAATTTTTACTGATGATGGGCGCAGTCGGAATGTCGATCTTTTTGGGATTGTTTGCATTCGCATATATAAATCATTCGTTCGAAGGTTACGGATTGCTTATCTATGTGATGGGATTTATTGCTTTCTTTGCTGCATCGCAAGGAGCTGTTATATGGGTAATCCTTTCCGAAATGTTTCCTAATAACATTCGTGCGCGCGGTTCGTCAATCGGTTCTTTTTCTCATTGGGTATTTAATGCTTTGATTTCATTCTTGTTCCCTATTGCCGCAAGCAGCATCGGAGTTGGTACAGTATTTATTTTTTATGCTGCCGCAACTGCATTTAGTTTATTCTTCTTCTGGAAATATTTAGTCGAAACAAAAGGAAAATCTTTGGAAGAAATAGAAAAATTAGTTTTAAAAAATAAATGAGTAATTGAGTTCCTGAACGCTTTAGTGTCTAAGAAAATAAAAATTATACTCAGGCACTTAGGAGCTTAGGCACTCAGTCACTTTCAAAAAAAGGTGTAACATGAAAATATTTTTACTTCTCTTATGCTTGCCGATAATTTTATCGGCACAATCAAACGTTAAAAGACTAACAGAGCAATTGGATTTATTGAGTAAAGCTTCTTTCAATAATTGGAAATACACAACAGATTTTTCACTTAAAGCTGAAGATCTATCCGACATGAATTTTGATGATTCGAAATGGCAGAACTTGAAATTGAACGACCATTTGACGATAGATTCATGTTGGTTTAGAAAAATTATTGAAGTGCCGGATTACATTGCGGGGGCTGCAGTGAGGGGAGCTTTGAAATTTCTTACATCTGTTGATGATTACGGTTATATGTGGATCAACGGCGAATCAAGAGGAAGATTTCCGTGGGATGGAGAATTTTTATTAACCAGCGATGCAAAACCAGGCGAGAAATTTGTGATCGTGATAAAGGCAATCAACACCGGCGGTCCATTACGTCTTATCCGTGCGAAACTCGATTTCAATCAACCGTCAAACGTTCAGAATCTTATTAGAAATCTATCCCTCAGCATGCGTGTTGGAGAGAAACTATTGAGCTTTGATACTTACCAAACAA
>JAZDFC010000064.1:0-3133 GCA_043808235.1 bacterium | reverse complement strand
GACAGGGCAAAATGGCTAAGTAAAGAAATCGGTATCGGTAATATCTCTCCGCTGCTAAAAAAATATTTGGAATGAAGGCCCTTCGGTATAACGAAATTCTAAATCGATAGTCACAGGTTATTTTGCGTTATATGAATCCTGGAAATTATTATTCATTTATCTTATGTTATCATTGCAAATAAAATCAACAAAAAAATATGAAAGCAAAAGCAAGGTTCATTGGATTATTATTCATTATAATATTTTCTTCGACAAGCTATGCGCAAGAGGACCGTCCTAAAATAGGTCTCGTACTATCAGGCGGAGGTGCACGTGGAATTGCACACGTTGGAACTCTCAAACTTATCGACTCACTCCACATCCCCATAGATTATATCGCAGGCACCAGCATGGGAGGCATTATTGGTGCTCTATACGCTTGCGGTTTTTCAGGAAATGAAATTGAAAAATATGTATTGGAAACAGACTGGACGGAGATGTTCCTTGATAAACCCCCAAGGTCGGAAATTCCTTACCTGGAAAAAAGAGATGACGGTAAATTTCAAATTGAACTGGGTATTGAAGGATTTACTCCTGTTATTCCAAGCGGATTGATCGGCGGGCAAAACATTTCGCTTAAATTCTCAGAACTCACAAGTGCGGTCGGATCAATACAAGATTTCAATAAACTGCCGATACCATACAAGTGTGTAGCAATAGATTTAATAACCGGGAATGAAGTTGTTTTAGACAGGGGATCGCTCCCCAAAGCTATGCGCGCTACTATGGCTATCCCCACGGTATTCAGCCCTGTTGAATGGGGAGATTCTCTCCTAATTGACGGAGGCGTTTTAAATAATTTTCCGGCTGATGTTTTAAAAGAAATGGGGGCGAATATTATTATCGGCGTGAACGTCGGATCGCAATTGTTAAAAAGAGAAGAACTAAACTCACTTATCAACGTTCTTCAACAAACCATGGTGCTTACCGATTATGCCAAACAAAAAGAAAATTTTAAACTCTGCGAAGTTTTTATTCAACCCGAACTTGAAGGTTTCACTACCGCAAGTTTTGATGCGGCAAGCGTGAAAGTAATTTTGCAAAGAGGCATTAACGCGGCGGCAAAAAGCAGACAAGAATTAATAGAAATAAAAAATAAGTATGCATATAATTCCGACCCTATTCTGGAAGAGGACATGCTCCTTTCCTCCCCAAAAGTTATTTCATCAATATTTTTAGCCGGAAAATCTTCTTACACATTGAATTATCTTTACCAACTCACCGGTCATAAACCCAACGACACTTTGGATGTTGTAAAACTCCGTGATAAAATTTCCGAAATGAAAACCTCCGGAACATTTAAAGAGATTGAATATGATATTCTACCTCTTGATGAAGAAAGTGTGAGCCTTTATTTCCGGCTTATCGAAAAACAGAAACCTATTATTCACGGGATTTCAATAGTTGGAAATGAATCTCTTCATTTTGAGTTTTTAATCAACTTGCTGGGAATGAAGCCGGGGGATCCGTTCGATAAAAAACTTCTTTCTCAACAAATCCAATATATGTCTTCGCTAGGCTACTTTCAGGAAATAACATATGTTATTGAGCCTGTAAGGGATAATTATATTCACCTTACCATCAACCTGAAAGAGAAGCCGTTAAGAAAACTCCGTCTCGGGTTCCGATACGACGATCGGAATAAAATGGTGGGAATACTCGGACTTCAAACAACAAATTTTCCGGTTGTAGGCTTTAGGGCAGAAGCAACGGTACAATTCGCAGGGCTTTTCAAATTTGATTATACCGCCTTTTACCCTTCCCGCACTTTTGATCTTCCACTATATCCCTTTTTAAGAATTGCATACAAAGATGTACCGGTAGATATTTATGATTTTGTAAGCGGAGAAAGGATGGCAGAGTATAATGACAAATCATGGAAATTCGGAATTGGTTTTGGCCACATAATTTCAAAAACAGGACTTCTCAGTTTCGAATATTATCATGAGTATATTAATATCGATCCTAACTTTACCGGATTTGATCCGATCCTCTTTCCTTCGTGGAAAGATAATCTCCGTATTGTCAGTGCCAGGCTGGCTATTGACAGGCTGGATGACCCGATAATTCCGCGTGAAGGATTGTTTGTTGATGCACATTACGACGCCAGTCTTAAAGCTTTTAACTCCTCACTAGAATACAGGTTCTATGAAATAGATGCTAAAGCATTTGCCACCGGATGGAAAAAACATACTCTCGGATTGAGTGCTTATTACTGTAATTATTCTGGTGACTTCCCCACTTATAAATGGCCGGCAAAAGGGGGAGCACAGACTTTTGTCGGGATGAAAATCAATCAGTTGTTGGGGCATAATTACGGCTACATAAGAATTGATTACAGATTTGAATTCAAAAAAGATATATTCTTCAAATTAATTGCAAACATTGGAAATTATAATCTTAGTGAATATTCACTTAGTCCTGAATTTAATAGGTCTTTATACGGGCTTGGGTTCGGCATTCAACTCCTTTCAATAGTGGGACCGTTCGAATTAATATTCAGCAAGGGATCGCGCAGTTCTGTTTTATCGGACCAGTTTACCGAAGTTATATATTTTACAGCCGGTTTTTCTTTTTAACTTATTCTAAAGGAACATAATGAACAAATATTTTATCAATCTCATTTTTGTTTTTATTTTCATTTATGCCAATGCCAGAGGACAGGCCAAATTTGATGTCTTCTCATTTGAAAAAGAACTAATTCTCCCAGGCACGCCGGAAGTAATATATGATGCGATAACCGGCGACATCAGTGGGTGGTGGGATCATTCGTTTAAAGAGAATCCGAAAAAATTATATATCGAAGCAAAACCCGGCGGCGGCTTCTGGGAAATCTTCGACGAAGAAGGAAACGGCGCTTTGCACGCAACGGTTATTTATGCCGATCGCGGAAAGATGTTACGCTTCGATGGACCTTTGGGGCTTTCCGGCAAAGCTGTCCAGGTTGTCTGCACTTACAATTTCGCACCCGTTGGAGAAGACTCGACAAAATTCAAGCTCGAAGTTCATGCCTCGGGAGAAATGGAAGAAAGAATCCCCGCTCTGGTTGAAAAAGTGTGGGAACATTTTATTTCCGAGAGATTCAAACCTTACA
>JAZDFC010000063.1:0-39651 GCA_043808235.1 bacterium | reverse complement strand
CCGAATGACCCAGCTTTTTCCGATAATGACAGCATGGAGTATGCTTTATTTTGGAATAAAATTTTGGTTTGACATATCTACCGAAAGAGAGCGGGCACAAAAGGCTGATTTTCTTGCACAGACTGCCCAGCTTCAAATGCTTCGTTACCAGGTAAATCCGCATTTCCTGTTTAATTCTTTCAGCTCTCTGCGTGCACTCATTCGTACTAATCCCAAAGCTGCTGTTGAAATGGTAAGTAAGCTATCCGAATTTTACAGATATTCCTTGATTACAAAAAGCGGTTCTAAGGTTGCGCTTAACGATGAAATAGAAGCGATACGGTATTACGCCGAGATTGAGAAAATCCGTTTCGATGACAAGATTGAATTTGATTTTTCAATTGATCCGGCGGCGGGAGATTTTCTTGTACCCTCTTTCATTATTCATCCATTAATCGAAAACGCAATTAAGTATGGAATGAAAACATCGCAACTACCGCTTAAAATAAAAATTGACGCGGCGGTTGAAAATAAAAATCTAACTGTTACAATTTCAAATTCGGGCAAATGGCTTGAGCCGCAAGCCGGTTTGAATGAGAATAGCACAAAAACCGGATTGGAAAATATTCGAAACAGACTTAATCTTATTTACCCCGACAAACATAAATTTAACGTATTTGAAGATGATGGTTTTGTAAAAGCAATTCTCGAAATTGATATGGAGGTATCGTGAAAAAACATTCGGCGCTGATAGTTGATGACGAAAAACTTGCGCGGCAGGATTTGAAAGCAATGCTCGAAGAATTTAGCGCGATAGAAATTATTGGCGAAGCATCTTCGGTTGACGAAGCTGAGGTACTATTGAAAAAATTAGATCCCGATTTATTATTCCTCGATATACAGATGCCGGGGAAATCGGGATTTGAGCTTCTGCGTTTTATCGACAAAGGAATAAAAGTTATCTTCGTAACCGCTTTTGACGAGTACGCAATAAAAGCATTCGAAGTTAATGCGCAGGATTATCTTTTGAAACCCGTCACCAAAAAGCGACTTGAGCTTGCTTTGGAAAGATTAGAAGATCGGCATGAAATTGAGGATGCATTTGAAAAAAGGTTTTCGCCTGATGAGAATATCTTTGTGATGATTAATAATTCTTTTCAGTTCGTAAAAATCAGTTCCATTATAAAAATTTCTTCTGCTGGTAATTATTCGGAATTGCTGTGTTCGAACAATATAAAAGGATTGGTTTTAAAAACAATGAAAGAATGGGAAGAACGATTGCCCCAAGCCCAATTCGCAAGGATTCATCGCAATACAATTATCAATTTGGAATTTGTTGATCGGGTTGAGGAGTGGTTCAACTCCTCTTTCCAAGTATTTATGAAGAATGAACCTAAACCGTTAATAATGAGCCGACGATACGCTGCAAAACTGAAAGAGAAAATGAGATGAGAGTTAGTTTAGTTGCTACTCTTTTTTAAGAAGAATATTAAAGGTAGTACCTTTTCCCTTTTCACTTTCAATCCAGATAGAACCGTTATGAAGATCGATAATACTTTTTACTATTGATAAGCCCAGACCCGTTGATGATTCGCCTGCTGTAGGTCGGGCTGAAAGTCTCTGAAATTTTCCAAAAACCTTTTTTTTATCTTCTTCACTAAAACCTTCCCCCTCATCCTTAACCTGAACCAGCAAATTCGGGTGTAAATTCTTTACCGAAATATTTATTGATGTACCCGTGGGAGAGTATTTTATCGCGTTATCAATAACATTTTGAAATGCGATTTTAAGTTTACTTGAATCGCCAACAACTTTAATTTTCTCCGGGCATTCAAAAATAATTTTTTGATTTTTTTGTTTTGCAGAGAACTCCACTCCGTCAATAATTCCGCATAGAATAAAGTTGATATCAGTTTCTTCCCATTTGAGTGTGAATTCACTGGCTTCAATTTCGGCGCTGTCCAATAAATCGCTGATAATTGATAGCATTGAGTTCGTTGAATTACTGATCATTTTTAATAATTCTATGCGATCATCTGCTGCTATATCCTCTTGAAGCAAATAATCTGCACCACTTTTAATTGTGTTAAGCGGATTCTTCAAATCGTGAGCGGCAATATATAACAGTTGAGTTTTCAAATCATTAGCACTTTTCAACTCACCGATTGCCTTTACAAGTCCTGTGTTGGATGTTCTGAGCTGATTCTGCACAATACCCCGAATCTTTTCCATTACTAAAGCAAACATAAGAACAGCTAAATAAGCCGGGATAAAGCGGATTATTAAGTTGGCATCGTATTTAGTAAAAAACGAAACATTTCCCCCGAATAAAAATACTATTCCCGCTATCGCTAATAATGCTAATGATAAGATCCCACCTAATCTTGTACCGAGCAAAAAAAGTGCAATTAATGGGAATGTAAATGCCCAAACAAAAGCTGTATTATTTACACCGCCGGAAGCAATAAGGTAAAAATAAAAGCATCCTGTAACTAATGTACCGATTAGTACGGACAACTGATATTTCTTCGTCTTTCGTATAAAAACAAAGAGCCATATTAAAAAAATAAAGACAGTGTAATCAACAATTCCAAGTGCATAATTTTGTTGAAGAAACGCTATAATGCCTAATAATCCAAGAAAAAATACACCGAAAATTATGAGCAGATTAACTAAAAATAATTTACGAAGCACATCAATGTCATATTCTTTCGGCAAGCCGCTCGAGAACAAATTCCACAAGTGATGTTTTAGTTTATCCAGCATTTTGGTTTTCAAAGTGAATTTTCATTTCTAAAATACAAAAAAACAATAATTAACTGACTATCGGATTTTATTTTCTTTACTTAAATCTGTATCAATTCGATTTGTTTTAAATCTTTTAATAAAAGCACTCCTTCGCATCTTCAGAACAGAATGATGAGTCTTTATGTTGACAAATCAAATTATACCGAAATAATACCTTTCGTAATGATCGAATGTTACCGGATATCATATAATTCTACCCTTAGTCATTTACCTAATTCTCCTTATAGGTTTTCTTACTAATTATCGAACAAAGAAATTCATTTGGCAGTATTTGTTCATTCTATTGGATGAATTAAACAATTCTTCAAATGGTATAGTGAAATAATAAAATCAAGCGGGGATGAAATGAAAGCATCTAATAATTTTTTAAGAAATGTCGGTTTAATTACATCGATGATACTATTGCTATTAACCAATTTGAATGCTCAAAACCAAATAAAAGTATTAATCGTTTTACCCGGGCAGTACGGCGCTAACTACTATCTAAATAAAGATAATTTCGAAAGATTCGGTTGGGATATCACAATCACCGGTTTAACAAATTATGTTCAACCTTGTCCCGTATATGCAGGTCCGCTGGGCTGCCCGAACGTAAAAACAGACATTCTAATTCCCGATATTACTGATGTAACGGAATATGATTGTGTTGTTGTTATGTCTGCAACTACCTGGACAACTACCCCGCCATGTAATGATTTAATAAATAACCAAGCAGCCATTAATTTAATACAATCTGCTGTCAATGCAGGAATAGTTGTTGCAGCGACTTGCACCGGCGTACGAGTTTTAGCCTCAGCAGGAGTTATCAATGGTAAGAATGTTACCGGAAATCCGAAGTACAGCGGTGAATATACCGCAGCCGGCGCAAATTTTGTTGGGAAAAATCACTACCCGGTGATTGACGGCAATATTGTCACTACTGCCGCGGGAGATTTCTTCAACATTCAAAACTGCAATGCAATTGCTAAAGCTGTTGACCGGCAGAGTAAAAATAAGATTAAGAACAAGAATAAGATTACAAGTAATGATTGGAGAAGTGGAAACATTCCTAAATTTTCTGCTGATGATGTTATCTCTAAAACATATGGCGGGACTTTCTCTGACGGTGGAAGAGCAGTATGTGAAACAGAAGATGGCGGATTCGTTATTGCAGGTTATACTCTTTCGCAAGGGCAGGGTTACGCCGATGTTCTTATCATAAAAACCGATGCGGATGGGAATCAATTGTGGACAAAAACTTTTGGCGGAGCCGGCAGCGATTATGCAAATTCAATTACGGAATGTGACGATGGGGGTTTTGTTGTTGCCGGTTTCACCACTTCTTTCGGTGCAGGCGATGATGATGTTTATCTGATAAAAACAGATGCAAATGGAAATGAAATTTGGCAGAAATATTACGGTGGAACAGGTTCGGAACAAGCTAATAAAATTATTGAAACTTCAACCGGCAATTATTTGATTGCCGGCTTTACCGAGTCATTCGGGAAAGGACAGGATGATGTTTACATTATTTATACCGATTCGAACGGCGATACACTTTGGACAAAAACAAAGGGGGATGACAAATCGCAATTTGCAAAAGACATTATTGAAACCAATGACGGAAATTTTTTAATTGTCGGATCGACTGGAGTATTTAATTCGCAGGGATGGGGTAACCGCGATGTTTATCTGTTCGAAATGGATGATGCCGGTAATTGCAATTTCACCAAAAATTATGGTGAATCGTCCTATCAAAATTGGGGAAATTCAATATGCCCTGCCGATGAAGGAAATTACATGATTGTTGGCGATGCTGATATAACAAGCCAGAATTTGTATGATGTATATGTAATGAAAACAACACCCAATGAAACAATGAAATGGAACAAGCGGTTTGGTGAAGGAACATTTTATGATTACGGCGCTTCGGTTCTAAAACGGGATGATGATAATTATATTGTCTGCGGGACTACAAAATCCGCATCCACTAATAATAATATTTATGTGCTGGGTATTAACGGATCGGGAAATGTTATCAAAAAACAGATTATTAAGGACAGCAAATCCGAATGGGCTTCGGAAGGTATTTTGACTAAAGATAAAAAATTTGTAGTTATTACCGGACATACAAATTCCATCGGCGCCGGCGCATTCGATGTGCTGTTTATTAAAATTCCGATTGAATTGTTATTAACCGGAATTCAAGATTCGGACTCGCCCGAGTTAAATTTTAAGTTGATGCAAAATTATCCAAACCCATTCAATCCCAACACGAACATAGTGTTCTCGTTATCCGCCGGTGATTTTATTTCGTTGAATGTTTACGACAGTTTGGGGAGAATTGTAAGAAACATTTTGAACGAATACATGCCGGCGGGAGAACACCGTGTAAATTTTGATGCGTCATATTTAGTGAGCGGAGTATACTTTTATAAGTTATCAAAAGATGATATGATTCAAACAAAAAAAATGCTTCTCATTCGTTAATCAAATAATTAAGATCAATGAGCTAATATGATCAAAAAGACGTTATTAATATTCTTCTATTGTTTTTCGGTTCTGTTTTCGCAACTAGAAGACACTGCAAATGATAATATAATAAAATTCAGCGCTTTGGATCTCCTAACGGGATATTATTATAGTAGTTCAACAATTCAATTCGGTTTTGAAAAAGGGGTTTCGAACGACATCTCTATAAATACTGAAATTGGTTTTTCATTTCACGTAAACAGAAAACCGGAATTTTTTATGATCAATCTCAAAAGCTCAAGTGGATTTGCCTTTGAATCGGAGATAAGGAAATACATAGATGTAAGCACTTTTAATTATACGGGTCAATATTTCAGTGTCGATTTTTTATACCGCTATCTCGATGCTAAAAAAGAACATTCGGTGGAATCAATAATCAAAGACACTCAACCGGAACTCAGTAATAATATAATTGAAGAATATTCCATTTTCAGAAATGAATTTGCTATTCATGTAAAGTACGGATATCAAAGTATTTCAGTAGCCGGATTTACAGCCGACTTTTCAGCTGGTGTTGGCTTGCGTTATATTTCAAGCAGAACCGTAAGCGCTAATCCAATTGCCGTAACTGAATATGAGTTCTCTTATCATAAACCTTTTGGAGAAGGTAGCCAATATTTTTTTAGCGGAACTGTGGCAATAAAAATTGGATGGTCATTAAAATGATTTTCGAAGAAAATATGAATTTACTCCATATGAAAAATGTAAAATATTTTATTATTGTACTCTTGATTTCATTCCAATTAAATGCTCAGGAAATCGGATTGTCGGGTGTAAAAACTTGGACAAACAATTATGAGTTTCAAAACCCCATTGGTTTTAATATTAATATATATCAAAAGATTTGGAAGATTGGATTAAAACTGGATTATACTTATGCTGTTAATGAACGTGAATATTATGGGCTGATACTGTATGGTTTCTTTGGCTACGATCATATACCGGTTTGGGAAAATGTAAAAAGCCATTCATTCTATAACGCGGTCGATCTGAGTTTGATAATTCCGGATATTCTGGAAGTAGAAGAAAATTTTCTTAACGCCGGATTCGGTTATGAATGGAATACGTTTGCCGGGTACAGGACTGGCAGCACTTCAAACAAAAGAGTCAATCTATTTGATGAGTCAAAGCCGGGATTCTTTTACACATTATCAATAAGCCGGTATGATATTTTTAACCTTTCCTTAAAAGCAGAATTAATTTGGAAACAAAAATTTTTAACAACCGATATTTGCGTTGAAGATTTAGAACAGCCTTTTGAAGATCTGGAAGATATAATAGAATTACAGCTGAATATCGCTTACGTATTCAAACATTAAATAAAGGAGATGATGTGAAATCGATATTTGTAATAATAATAATCGTGTTTTTCAACTCACTATATTATTCACAAATCAAAGATACCTTCCTGCCCGGACAAAAAGCGGTGCAAAATACGGCTGAAAAATTTGCGCCGAGTTTAGTTTCTACCGACGGTGATCAATACGGAGTTGCGGTAAATGCAGATTGGACTGAACTGTACTACACTTCGTCGAAGGGAGATATTTCAAGTATAATGGTAATAAAAAGAACCGGCGAAAAATGGTCAAACCCTATTCCGGTATCGTTCTCGGGGAAAGGAAATGATTCGCATCCCTCGTTATCGAAAGACGGTAAAAAATTATATTTCGTTTCAATGAGGTCATGTCCCGGGGCGAAACATTCGCTAAATCTTTTTTGCTCCGATAAAAAGAATGACTCATGGGGAACGCCATATTCATTCGGTTCACCGGTTACGGACCAGGTAGTGCATGCGCCATCTGTCTCGGCTTCGGGAGATATCTACGCATCGGGAATTGTTTTTCTTCAGAAAACAGATAAAGGATATAAATCACCGCAGAAATTAAAACCTGATATTAAAGGAAGTCATCCCGCAATATCACCCGACGGCTCTTATATTGTTTTTTGCGCATTAAAATCCGGAGGCTTCGGTTCAAACGATCTCTATGTAACTTTCCGAAAGTCGGACGGAACCTGGGGCAATCCTATTAATCTTGGTTCAGGTGTTAATACAAAGTCATTGGAAAGCAGCCCAACAATTTCGCATGACGGAAAATTTTTATTCTTCTCCCGCAATGGAGATATATGGTGGATTAGCACAAATGTAATTAAGTCGTTGTTACAAAAATGATTTTAATAATTTTTGGGAAATTGAAATGATAAAAGCAGCTTCGATATTATTACTTGTAATAGTGCTGACAAATTGCTCGGACGGAACAGAACCAAAAGTTGAAGATGGACATTCGGTAACGATAAATAATTTTCAAAAAATCACGGACGATGGTTATCATCCAAGATGGTCGCCCGACGGCAGCATGATTGTTTACACTATTTGGAATATATCCTCAAACAAAGTAGAGTTATGGATTTGGGAAAAATCATCAAACAGCAGACACTCTGTAGTTCAAAATATGGATGGCGATCTTACACCTAACTGGAGTCCCGATAGTAAAAAAATAATTTTCGACGGATATGACAATAACGGAATATCACAAATTTGGACGATTGAATTATCAACGGGAATATCAACCAAACTAACATCTTTCGTAACCGCGGCGTTTCAACCCTCATATTCACATGACGATAGTAAAATAGCTTTTCAATATTCGGGCGCGATTTATATAAAAGATTTATCATCGGGTGCACAGCAAAAAATTCCCGGTACGGAAAAATCCGGTTCACCTGAATGGAGTATTGACGACTCAAAGATAATTTACTCATACGACCCGGCACAGAATAACATCTCCGATATTTTTATGATAAATGTCGATGGTTCGCAAAAAAGACAATTAACTAATTTTTCAGGAAGAGACAGCCGTCCGAGATTATCACCCGATGGGAAAGTTATTTTATTTGAACGATTTAGTAACGACAAAGTACATCCTGCATTTTATTTCATTGAGGATGATGAGACTATTGTTGTTGAAGATATTACCGATTGCAATATGCCGGATATTTCACCGGACGGCAAACAGATTGTCTTTGCGATGAGGAATGGAATATTTATAGCTGATTTATTAATAAAATGAAGAGTAACAAGATGCCAAACAATATTATAATTCGAATTTTTATTTTTATCCTAATTGGTTATGGAATATTAACCGCCCAAGAAACTGGTTCGTCTGAAATAGAGAAAAAGGTTGATGACTATTTAGCGCCTTTACTTGCGGAAGACTTAATCAGCGGTTCGATTTTAATTGCAAAAGGCGGACAGATCTTAATTAGCAAAGGCTACGGAATTGCAAACAGGGAATACGATATAAAATGCGCGGCTGAAACAAAATACAGACTCGCTTCGTGCAGCAAGCAATTCACTTCGATGGCAATAATGATGCTTGAAGAAAAAGGATTGCTCAGCACACAGGATACTCTGAGCAAGTTTATTCCCGATTACCCGAACGGAAATAAAATTACAATTCATCATCTTTTAACGCACACATCCGGCGTAATTAATTACAGCAGTCTCCCCGATCACTATGAAACATGGACTAAGTCGCATACAATTCAACAGGTGATTGATCGATTCAAAAATAAACCGCTGAATTTTGAACCCGGTGAAAAGTTCGAGTACAGTAATTCTGGTTATGTTCTGCTTGCTTTAATCATCGAAAAAGTAAGCGGAAAACCTTACGAGGAATTTCTTACCGAAAATATTTTTAAACCGCTCGGAATGAACGATACCGGGATAGATACGCATACTAAAATTATTAAAGATCGAGCTATCGGTCATTATAATTCCGGCGATGGAATTACTCAGGCTGATTATCTTTATGTCCAGTATACAAACGGCGCCGGGTCGATTTATTCAACCGTAAATGATATGTACAAATGGGATAAAGCATTGTACACCGATAAACTTATTTCCCGTAAATCGATTGAGAAAATGTTTACACCTTATAAAGACACATACGCTTACGGATGGTTTGTACGGGATGCGTTCGGAAAAAAGCTGATTGAACACCGCGGCGGCATCAACGGATTCCTCACCATGATACAACGCTTTGTTGATGATGATGTTGTTGTGATTTCTCTTTTCAATTATGTATCTCCTTTCGTTAATGAAATAAACCGGAGTCTTGCGGCAATTGCGCTTGGCGAAAGTTACAACCCTATATTAATTCCCGAAGGAATTGAATTGCATGAGGATGTTTTAAAACAATATGCCGGCAAATACAAACTTGATGAAAATTATGAAATTACAATCAGCTTCGATAAAGGAAAATTATTTTATTCCGATCCCGACATCAACCTCGCCGCGTTGATTGCTCAGAATAATTCAAAATTTTTTCTGCGTCAGGCTGTTGCATTGGTTCATTTCCTTAAAGATATAGAAGGAAATGTTAACCGCATAGTAATTCAGCAAAATGAAAATCAATTCCCTTGTATGAAAATAGAATAATCACCCGCCGCGTGAAATAAAAATTAGGCAAATAATTCAATCATATATATTAAGAGAAAGTTCAAATGATAAAACGAATCGAAATATTTATTTTTTTCATGTGCGCTATACTTTCAATTCAGGTACATGCGCAACAGTTGGAAAAACAAATAACGGAAAAAATAACGGCTATCAAAAATGTTGATGAAATTGCCGAAGTCATAAATTCTTATCAGGAAAAATACCCGGATTCAACCAAAGCAATTTTAAATTCTGCTTTTGGATTAGCCGCCGAAAAATTCAATACGGGAGAGCGCCCATTTGCGATTGAGTTGGTAGAAAGAGTAAAATCTTTTTTCCCGGATAGAATAGAAATTTATTCCGTGCTGGGACAATTTTATTACTACGAGTTCAATCGAACAGAATGTATTAAGAATTTTAAAAAATGCCTTGAGATTAATCCGGAGCATAAATTATCAAAACAGTTTTTGGACCTTCTTACTTTTGTGCCGGAAAATTTCAACGTTCCCGAAAAACTTATCACCAAGAATATGCTGCTGCGTCCGTTACTTTCATCCGATGTGGAACTCGATTATCGTGCGGTTATGAGCAGTATTGATCATTTGAAAGGTGTTTTTGGACCGGATGATGATTGGCCGCAGGAAAACCTTACAATGGAAGACGATCTTAGGGCGCTAAAAAATCATGAATCTGAATTTCAAAAACGTGTTGGATTTACTTACGCTGTTATGAATCACGAAGAGCAAGAATGTCTTGGGTGTGTTTATATAATTCCCATACATGCAAATGAGTATGAGGCTCAAGTATTCCTTTGGGTTACTACCGATGCTTTTAACAAGGGATACGATTCCGAATTATACGACGCGGTAAAAGAATGGATGAAAAATGATTGGCCTTTCTCAAAAGTAGTTTTTCCAGGGAGAGATATTGATTGGGATGCATACGAAACAATACAAAGCAATTATTAATTTCATCTTTACCCATTGAACCGGGGACTCGAATGAGGTTAAAAACAAATGAAAATTAGTTAGGAATAATTAAGATGACAAAATATCGCAGCCAATTTCGGTTAATAATATTTATAATTATTACTTTAATATTTTCAAGCAATCAGCAGCAAGCATGCACAAGTTTTGCGGTTTATTCAAGTAACATCTACTATGGATTGAACCTCGATTGGCCAAATGCCGAACTGCGGTTTTCGATTCAACAAAACGAAGGATTTAAATATTTTCAATTGGATTTTTACGATCATGGCAATTGGATTAACTCGGTTGGATTTAACGTACAGGGATTGGTTTGTACTTTTCAAATGGTAGAGCCCGGCATTGCGCCAAATATTTTATCCGGCGAAACTCCAATCGACTTCGGGCAGTTATACCGCATTGCAATAGAAAATTTTGAAAATGCAGATAACCTTGAAGAGTATTTGTCGTCAACTAATTATCGATTATATCAAATACCTTCAATTTCGCTGCACAGTTTGATTGCTGCGCGGGACGGCAGGGCTTTTGTTGCCGAATCGGGAGTTGATTCGAATATGTTTACATATCCCGAAAATAATTTTTTGGTTATGGCGAATTTCAATAATCACAAATTTTGGGGAAAGCCGTACAATCAGGTAACGGGACTCGGCGCAGACAGGTACAAAGCAGCATATCAATATATCTCGGATAATTTTAATGATTTTTCATTCGAAGATGCTTTCGAAACTTTGAAAAAATGCAAGCAGTCTTCCGGTTCTTATAAAACATTATGCTCTCTCGTTTTTGATCCCGCCAATAATGATGTGTATTTCGTAATCAAAAGGGATTATCAAAAAATCTTTAAAATTTCGTTAAACGAAAACAGCCTCGAAACTTATTCGGGATTCGATAATTATATCAAATTAAATGTTGATTCTGATGGCGTGCTCTCCTCGGACTTGATCACATTGACAGATATTGCAAATGAAAATATTGAACTGCCATCTTCAACAATACTTCATCAAAATTATCCAAATCCGTTCAATCCCGAAACTATGATCAGTTGGCAGTTAGCTGTCGGCGGTGATGTCGAACTGAAAATTTTCGACATCCTTGGAATAGAAATAACCACACTTATTGATGAATATCAAATAGCCGGAATTCATCATTCTAAATTCTCAACTCAACAATTTTCAATGCCAAGCGGAATTTACTTCTGCAGATTGAGAACAAAAAATTATTCAAAGACAATTAAAATATTATTAACGAAATAACATCATATAAGGAAAATAAAATGAAACTAAGATTGCTGCTTGGAGTTTTTTTACTCTCCGGAACTTTTTCCATGCTTTTTTCGCAAAGTCAAAGCGCATGGGATAAGTTTCCTGACAACATAAAATCCAGGAAATACTTTAAAAGAGCCGAATGGTTTTACCGCCAGCGCTCTGCCCCGTACGACACAATGAGTTATGTGAAATATAACAGCGAATTTGAAAAAGCGAAATCAATGCAATCGCGTTCATCAAAAACCAAAGATCCTCAATGGCAGCCTGTTGGTCCAAAAGGGATAATATCAAATTATCCCGCTCACTGGGAAATGAGCAGCGGTAGAGTGAAAGCGTTAGATGTGCATCCAACAAATTCTAATATTGTTTTTATTGGAGCTGCAACCGGTGGAATTTGGAAAACAACAAACGGCGGCGATAGCTGGGCTTCGGTCAGTGAGGATTTTGCTGCAAATTCTTTCGGCGCTATTGCAATCGATCCGGTTAATCCGGAAATAGTTTATGCCGGAACCGGCGAGGCTTTATCAATTTTACATCCCCGTACCTTTTATGGAAATGGAATGTACAAGTCAACAGACGGTGGAAATTCCTGGGCTAAAATTGGAAATAATTTGGGAGATTATTCGCACTTCGGCGACATTGTTGTTAATCCGCACGATCATAATATTGTTTATGCGGCTATGGCGCAGGGAAACTATTTCGTAGGATATTTGCAAAACACCGGAGTTTGGAGAAGCACCGACAGAGGAAATACATGGACAAAAACTTTGAATGCAATTGCTGCTTACGATATAACTGTTCACCCAACCGATCCAAATAAAGTTTATGCTGCCGTTGGCGGTTCCGATGCACAAGCAGGTTTTTATATATCGAATGATAAGGGTCAAACATGGACAAAAAGTAATAGCGGATTGCCTGCCTCCGGTTCGATAGGAAGATTTCAAATAACAATAAGTGAATCATCGCCATCCATTCTTTACGGAATAATTTTCAACGGCAATACAACAAGCGCATGGAAAACAGTAAACGGTGGACTTGCATGGACTCAGTGCCCATCCAGCAATCCTCTCGGCGGATATCATCCTTCGCTTGACTGGTACGATCAAGGTTATTACGACTTGTGCATCGCAGTGCATCCCGATGAACCGGATTATGTACTTGCAGGTAATGTTGAACTGCACAGAACAATTGACGGTCAAAATTTTTCGGTATTTCGATCACAAAGCGAACCAATTATCTGGAGCAGCCCTGTGCATTGCGATTATCATAGAATAGTATTTTCACCCTCCAACTCAAGTATAGCTTATATTGCAAGTGATGGAGGTATTTTCAAATCGACCGATGCCGGGCAAACATGGAAGCATAAAAACAACGGGATATCAACTATCCAGTTATATGGTATTGCATCCCATCCTACAAACAGAAACATTATTATCGGTGGGTCGCAAGATAACGGCAATTTTAGAACCTTAGACCGTGGACAAACGAATTGGGAATTAACAACAACCGGAGATGGACAAAGGTGTTTTTTCGATCACACAAATTCAAATATAGTTTATTATAGTATTCAGTATGGCGCGTTATATAAAAGTACAGCCGGAGGAGGTTTCAATACTGTATATGAAATTTCTCCGGATTACGGAAGTAACGACAATGCATACTGGACTGTGCCGTTTTTTATGCACCCGACGGATCATAATATTATTTATACAGCCTCGCATAAATTATGGCGCTCAACTAACGGCGGAACTAATTGGACGCCGATAAGTTCAACTTTCCCAAATTCAATTAATAGCCTTCATCAGAACAAAGCATTTCCCGAAGTAATGGTTCTTTGTTCCGGCGGTAATTTTACTCCCAATCCGGTTATCGCAGTTTCAACAGATGAAGGAGTAAATTGGACAAATGTTTCTGCAAACATTCCCGGACCGGGTCGATTTGTACCGTGTGTTAAAACACATCCCTATCTTCGTAACACTATTTATTTAGTTCGATCGGGATTTGGTTCGGGAAAGATTTATCAATCATCCGATTTGGGCGCAAATTGGACAGACATCAGCGGTGACTTGCCGGACATCCCGCACAGCGATTTAATTATCGATCCAAAATTCCCCGGATATCTTTATATCGCTAATGATTTGGGAGTATTTCAGACAACCAATAATGGAACGCATTGGGAGAGACTCGACAATGGAATGCCTTTTGTGCCGGTGCTGGTATTAGATTATGTTGAGTATGGCGACGTCCGCTTGTTGAGAGCGGGAACTTACGGAAGATCGATATATGAATTGGAATTGCCCCCGGCTGCGAATCCATTTATAACTTTAATCAAACCAACCGGTGGAGAAAAATTTGTTGAAGGTACAATAGAAGATATTTCATGGTTCAGCAATAAAATTCCCGAAGTAACAGTAGATGTTTCAACCGATAATGGAACATCCTGGCAAAATCTATCGGATGGAATACCGGCAGGCACTTATAATTTTCAATGGCATGTTCCAGGTAATTATTCTGATAATTGTTTGATGAAAATTACAGATAAATCAAACCCATCCATGAATCAAACAAGCAAATCGGTCTTTTCAATCATCCCGCTAATGACTCCATCACTTGTTTATCCGGCAAATGGTGAAATGGCTCATGATATTGATCCGGCAATTTTTGAATGGGATAAAACACTCGGAACAAAATTCTATACTATTCAAATTTGCACCGACTCCCTCTTCACTAATATTTTATTCGAGGATACATTAGTAACCTCCGAGCAAATTGAAATGGAAGGACTAACAAATTTCACCAAATATTATTGGCGTGTAAGCTCAAGGAATGATGTAGTAAAAACCTCCTTCAACAATCCATGGCAATTCAATACTGTTGTCGGAATACCTGGATTAATCTATCCACCGTCAAATAGCTCCGATATTCCTGTCTCTTTCAATTTTGAATGGGAACCGGTGAACGGAGCTGATAAATACCATCTACAGCTTTCACAAAACTTAGGCTTTTCAATGATAGTAACCGAAGATAGTTTGATTGCTGGAAACTCTTATAATATCAGCGGCTTAGAGAATAATAAAAATTATTATTGGCGGATTAAGGCGGCTAACCAATTCGGGCAAGGCGATTTTTGTTTGCTGAGTAGATTTAAAACCGAAACAATATCGGATGTAAAAAATGATGGATTAAATATCCCGAAAGAGTTTACCGTTAACCAAAACTATCCAAATCCTTTTAATCCGACGACTACAATTCGATTCGGGTTGCCATCGGCATCTTTTATTTCAATGACTATTTATGATGTACTTGGAAATGAAGTGATAAAATATGCCAACAATTATCAATCGCCCGGATATTATGAAATTACTTGGGATGGTAAAAACAGTTCAGGCGCTGATGTAACGAGCGGAATTTATTTTTATCGTATCGAAGGAATGTCCTTAAACGGTATAAACGAAAAATTTTCGAAATCTTCAAAGATGTTGATGCTGAAATAATTCCATAATCTTTGTTGATCTTTTGCGATTATAATTCAAGTTAATTACTGCCGGCGAGTTGTATTGGAAACACGCTGGCAGTTAAATTCCGGTTAATTTATGAAAATGATTTTTAACTTATTCCGATAATTGGAATGTAAATTTAAAGCGGATTTATTATAAACGTAATCACTAATCAACAATATGTTTTTCCATTCCCCATTCGATATATTTTGATTTGATGAAATCAAGTACGGCTTGATGTTCTTCACTGCCGTTTCCTTTCACTTGAATAGGGGCGCCGAATTCTATTTTTATTTCTTTCGAAGGATCGATTTTTCCTAATTCTTTTATTTTCTTGCCGTTCGCCCAGGCATCGGTTTTAAGCGCAATTGGAATAACCGAAACATTATTTCTTTTTGCCAGTTTTATTCCGAGCGAATTGAAAGTTTTCAATTCGAGGTTTATTCCGCGGGTCTTTTGTGGAAAAATAATAATTGATCTGCCATCGGCAAGTCGTTTACTTCCTTCTTCAAGAACAACCTGTAAATCTTCTCTTGGATTCTGCCTACCAACAATAATCGGGTGCCTAGCTTTCCCCACCGGCCCGAAAACCGGGTACGTAGTTAATTCTTTCTTAATCACATATACAACGGATTTAACCGGTTGAATTAATGCAGGCAAAACCACTGTTTCAGTTGTACCCATATGATTTGAGATAAATACAAAAGGTCCCGGATTATCAGCATAATTTTTCATTCCTTTGATGTGAAATCTTACACCTATTCTTTCCAAACTATGAATTACATCGTACGAAGAAGCCGACCAGTTGTATCGATCGTAAATTCTAAATTTGGTTTTTATATTACTATACAGGACTATTCTAATTAAATTGGCATGAAACCGTAAGGAAGGCGGTAAAAATGAAAGAAAATGTTTTTTGGGCTGAGTTATGTATTCGTCATTTATAGCGAAATTATATGGATATGATTTGTGTTTTTTCATTTCCGGCAAATTTTTTTCTTAAAAAATAACGAAAGCATAACTCTCAAGAAAGATGACATAAGCAATTTTTTGAATTTTTTAAAAACAAAAAAGCCCGCCTATGGCGGGCCTTTTCTTGTGACCCCAACGGGACTTGAACCCGTACTCTCTACCTGGAAAGGGTAATGTGTTAACCAGTTACACCATAGGGCCATAATTTTATTTGGGTGAGCGATGGGATTTGAACCCACGGCCTTCTGGGCCACAACCAGATGCTCTAACCAGCTGAGCTACGCTCACCATGCACTCACAAATTTCGATAAACAAAATACAAAATCCAAATGATTGTTATTTGGAATTTTATATTTGGTACATTATTGTACGCCCGAGTGGACTCGAACCACTGACCTCCAGCTTAGAAGGCTGATGCTCTATCCAGTTGAGCTACGGGCGCATCAACTCAGAAATCCAAAATTTGAAACAAACATATCAAAATTTTATCAATAAATAAAGAACACTATTGTTTATGCGGCGGGATTCGAACCTGCGATCTTCCCGATCTTAATCGGGACGCGATTGCCGGACTTCCCTTTCATATTTTCAAAAAACTTTTCGTCGGGGCGGCGGGATTCGAACCTGCGATCTCCTGCTCCCAAAGCAGGCGCGATAACCGGGCTTCGCTACGCCCCGGAAGTATTTCCGTTAATTTTAATAAATTCTTCAAAGAGTCAGCTTTGTAACTCAATCAACATGACACATATTGAACAATTTACTATTTGCAATAAAAAAAGAACCTGCGATCTTCCCGATCAAAATCGGGACGCGATAACCGGGCTTAGCTACGCCCAAAAAGAACTCAATTGACCAATGAACAATTTTTCAGAAAAATTCAACCAATTAGTAAATAATATTAATAAATCATTCAAAATTGGCTTGTAAACTTAGCTTATTCGATTCTAAATGTCAATCCGAAATAAATAAGTTTTTCCTAAAAACATTTTCCTTTATTTTTAATATCAAAATCCGAGCGCGTATGTCTTTACCACTATTTATTGCGAACAGATACGTAAAATCTAAGAAGGAATCGAAGTTTATTTCATTAATCTCCGTCATTTCCATATGCGGAATTGCGCTTGGCGTTGCAGTTTTAATTATGGCGCTTGCAATCTTAAATGGGTTCGAGCAGAGTATCGCCGAAAAAATTGTACAATTTAATTCCCACATAAAAATTACAGGGTTCGGCAACAGAAATCTTCCTCCTTATCAATCAGTAATAGAGGGAATTAAAGAAAAAGCAGATTCGTCACTTTCAAGTATTTCCCCGTTCGTTTCGAAATATGCCATTGTTCGTTCATCAGCTAAGGTGGAAGGGATACTAATAACGGGATTCATGAAAGAGATGGATAATTCCGATATAAAGAATTTGGTTTTCGATGGAGATTATAATCACGAAAAAGTTAGCGATAATTATGGAATTACCATCGGAAAAAAATTAGCCGAAAAACTTTTTGTTAAAGTTGGCGATAGGTTAACAATTTTCACACTTAAAAATGATCAAGTACCTTCTATTGATAATCCGCCGGCTATTGAGCAATTTATTGTCACCGGTATTTACGAAAGCGGTATGGCCGAATATGATGACATGAATGCGATAATTGATTTCAAAGTTGGACAAGAGTTATTTGGAATGGATGATAAGATTTCCGGTTACAATCTGCGTGTAAACAACATCGCGGTAATTGAAAGTCTTTCAATCGAACTTCAGAAGTTCCTCAGATATCCATATTATGTCCGCTCAATTTTTAAAATCCATCAGAATATTTTTACCTGGCTTGAACTGCAAAAGGAGCCGATTCCGATTGTGCTTGGATTAATAATTATCGTAGCTGTATTTAATATCGTAGGAACACTTTTAATGATTGTACTTGAAAAGACCGAAGCAATTGGAATTTTAAAATCTCTTGGCGCAGTAAAAAAACAGATAATAGGAATTTTTCTTTTACAGGGAATTTATTTAGCGCTAATCGGAATTGCGGCAGGTAATCTTTTAGCTTTCATTCTCAGTTACCTACAAAGTAATTTCGGAATCGTATCGCTGCCGGACACTGTCTATTTTCTTTCGAGTGTACCAATAGCAATCCGTTGGGAACATTACGCCATTGTCTCCGCTTCTGCATTTTTTATGAGCATAATAACGGCTTTTATTCCGAGTTACATCGCATCGAGAGTAAAGCCAATTTCAGCGTTAAGGTTTGATTGATATGTTTGAATTTTTCATTGCAAAAAGATATCTGCGTTCCAAGCACAAAATTAATTTCATAACGATAATCTCGATAATTTCCACACTTGGAATTACTCTTGGAGTTGCAGCTTTAATTATTATACTTTCAGTTTTCAACGGATTTGGATCGCTTGTAACATCAATTCTCATAAATTTTGATCCTCACATTCGAATGACCGTGACCTCAACTGCAGGTTATTCTTCCGTCGATTCGGTTTATACTCTTCTGCAATCCGACAAAAGAATTAATGCATTTAAACCTTATGCCGAGGGAAAAGTAATTTTATTGAATAGAAGCACTTACGAAATTCTTACGCTTAAAGGTGAGTCCGAATCGATTAACCACGAAAATTGGGGAGTGAAAAACTCAATTATTTCGGGCGATGTTGAATACCTTTCCGATTACCATATAATTATTGGTCTCCCAATTGCTTTGCGATTGTCGTGTCAAGTTGGGGATACAATTTCCGTGGTATCCGCGGCTAATATTGAAAGGTCTATAACTTCGTTGGCCATACCACAAACGAGAAAATATATAGTAGCGGCGATTTTCGAATCGAACAATAAAGATTACGATTACTCGATGGTCTTCACGACTTTAAAAAGCGCACAGAAATTACTGGGGATGCAAAAAAAAATTAGCGGGATTGAGATAAGACTACATAATATTGATGATGCAATAGATACGAAAGAATTTTTACAATCTAAACTTGGCGTTAAGAATTACAGTGTTTATACATGGTACGACCTGCATAAAGATTTATATTCCGTGATGTTGATTGAAAGATGGTCTGCGTATATCATACTTTGCTTAATAATAGCGGTAGCAACGTTTAACATTCTCGCTTCGCTTACGATGAGCGTTACCGAGAAACGCAAAGATATTGGTGTATTGCGTTCGATGGGCACAATACAAAAGTCCATATTAAAGATTTTTATGTTCGAGGGAATTTTGATCGGGGTCATCGGCACAATTGCCGGGACAATTATCGGATTTGTAACATGCTATTTGCAGATTCAATATAACTTCTATCCTCTTGATCCGAGAAAATACATCATTGATTATTTACCGGTAGAAATGAGAGTTAGCGACTTTATTGCAGTTGCGGCAATGGCATTATTTTTATGTTTTATAGCCGCGCTTCACCCGGCGAAAAAAGCAGCCAGGTTATCAATTACAGAATCAATCAAATGGGAATAAAAGAATTGCATATTCAAGATTTCCGATTGTTGATTAAGATAAAAATATTTTATTACAAATTGGCGAACAGATGAGTTTTATTATAAGTGCAAATGATATTCAAAAAGCATTTTTCAAATCGAAAGAGAAAAAGATTGACGTATTGAAAGGAGTAACTTTAGATTTGGAAGACAATAAGATAACCGTGATATTCGGCGCTTCGGGCGCGGGGAAAAGTACATTCCTTCACATTCTCGGTGGATTGGACAGACCCGATAATGGAGAAATAAGAATAAACGGTACCGATATTTTTAAACAAAGCGACGACGACCTTTCAAGGTTCAGAATAAAAAATATCGGATTTGTTTTTCAGTTCCATCATCTGCTTCCCGAATTTACAGCTGTCGAAAATATTGCGATTGCAAAAATGATTGACGGCACTTCCCTTTCAAAATCTTTGAACCATGCAACCGACCTTTTAAAAATTGTAGGATTGGAAGAAAGAGCCAATCACAAACCGGCAGAACTTTCCGGCGGCGAACAGCAAAGGATTGCCGTTGCGAGAGCCCTGGTGAACAATCCAAAAATAGTACTAGCCGATGAGCCTACCGGCAATCTCGATTCAGCAAACAGTGAATTAATTCATAAATTATTCTTTGATTTGCGTGACCGTTTCGGCCTTACTTTTCTAATAGTCTCACACAATCCTGCGCTCATAAACCTTGGTGAAATTGTTTACGAAATGAAAGATGGCTTGATTTATCATCAAAAGAAATAATTGCTTTATTTTCTCGTAACCGCCCCTAATGATTTTCAGAAAGCAATCTTCGCTGTTCGATATTTTATTTCGACATTTATAGAAACAGATTGACTCGCTTGGATTTTTCAATTAAATTTGTTTTGACAATTATCGAAATAGATATGGAATGTAATGGAAATCTCAAAAAGCGTGGAAATAATTAAATCTCTTGCCGATTCCTCGCGTCTGCAAGTAGTAAATTCACTGATGGAAAAGCCTCAGTATGTCGAAGAACTTGCTCATCGGTTGAATCTGGCTGTGTCAACAGTATCTTTCCATCTAAAAAAACTTGAAAGCGCCGGGCTTGTTACGAAACAGAAAGAACAGTATTATATAATTTATAAAATCAATGATGATGTCTTTAACCTTTCTCTTAAAGAAATAATTTCATTCGAAAACATGGAGAGGCATTTCCAGGAAAAACGAATAGAAAAATATCGACAAAAAGTGATCACGACCTTCAAGAAGAAGGATAGAATCGCCAAACTCCCGGTTCAAAAAAAGAAGAAGATGATTTTGTTGAATGAATTTATCAAAATGTTTGAGCCGGGTGTTTTGTATTCCGAGCAAGAAGTGAACAATAAAATAATTCATTTATACGATGATTATTGCACTATCCGCCGGCTGCTGATTGATGAAGGAATAATGGAAAGAGACAGTAGTAATTATTGGTTAACAAAAAAATCAGATGATGGAGAAAAAATGATTGATAGAAAAGAAATAATTAGAAAGTACAAACAGACTGTCCAGCCAATGGGAGTCTATCAAATAAGAAATCTTATGAACGGAAAAATACTTATCGGCAGCAGTAAAAACTTAAATGGTAAATCCAACAGTTACATATTTCAATTAAATAGCGGCAGCCATATGAATTCAGCATTACAAAAAGATTTCGCTGAATTCGGTGAAAAGAATTTTATCTTCGAAATTATTGACAGGCTGGATCCGAAAGAGGAACCAGGATACGACTACACCGAAGATTTGAAAGAGTTGGAAAAACTATGGCTTGAAAAACTCCAACCTTATGGTGAGAAGGGGTATAACAAGAAGAAAGAATGATAAGCAATTAGAGCGCCTGCAAATACTCCACCATAAGTCTAACTCCGAATCCCGTATCGTATTTTTCGGTATAATTTGTAGCTTCGTGTTTGATTGCAGGTCCCGCAATATCGAGGTGAGCCCATGGAATTTTTTCATCGACAAAATGTTCGAGGAATTTTCCGGCAGTAATTGCCCCGCCCCACTTCGGTCCAAGATTACTCACATCGGCAATGTCGCTTTCGATTGATTTTTTATAATCATCCCAAAAAGGCATTCGCCAAAGTCTCTCGTGAGTCCTATTCCCCGCAGCTAATAAATCATCGGCAAGTTCATCATTCTTTGTAAACAGTCCCGAAGCAATTAAACCAAGCGCTACAGCTATAGCGCCCGTAAGCGTAGCAAAATCAATAATCAAATCCGGTTTCTGCTTAGATGCATAAATTAATGCGTCCGATAATACTATTCTCCCCTCAGCATCGGTGTCCTTCACTTCAATCGATTTTCCGGATGAAGTAATGATAACATCACCGGGTTTGTATGAACTGCCTGAAATAACATTTTCAACTGCGGGGACAATCCCAATTAATTCCACAGGCAATTTTAATAGTGCTGCCGCTTTTATAGCGCCGATCACTAATGCAGCGCCCGCCATATCGGCTTTCATTTCGAGCATTGCAGCAGTTGGTTTGATTGATAAACCGCCGGCATCGTATGTTACTCCTTTGCCAACAAGGGCTATTTTCTTTTTATTTTTTCCTGCCGGTTTATAATTCATAACGAGCATAAGGGGTTTGTTTGCACTCGCCCCGCCAACTGATAAAATGGCATGCATATTTCTTTTTGCAAGTTCATCTTCATCAAAAATTCTAACATGCACATCAATTTTTTCTAATTCTTTCTTTGTGCGCTTTGCTAACTCGTGTGGAGTTAATGTGATGGCAGGTTCATTGACCAAATCTTTTGCAAAATTTATTGAATCAATCAAATGTTCCGTCTTCTCAATAGCCGCTTCAAACAAAATCAAATTCTCGGATTCAAAAATCATATTCAACTTCTTGCTCTTGTTCTTATTCTTGTTCTCTTCCGAGAAGTATTTGTCGAAAGTATAATTACCGAGATGAAAGCCTTCAATAATGGTTTGATAGAAGTATTGCTCGGAAGGAAACAAATCTTTAAAGTTGGAATACTCCGGCACAAATACATGCAAATACGAAAGCGGCTCGTCTTTTATTTTTTTGATGAAGCCTGCCGCATGATTCCGGAAAAAGTCGAGATTAAGTTTTTCTTTTTCGATGAGCTGTACATAGACGATATCTGGAAATCCAGGAGTGTTATAGAGACAAAGTTGCTTAATTTCTTTTTTAAAGAAACTGTCCGATTGATTTTTATTGAAAGCGATCCCGAGGTTCTTTTCAATTTCACCCAGACTTTCTTCCATAAATTCATTTTCTTCAATGTAAAAAAGCGCTGCCGATTTATCTTCAAATTTATATTCAATTTGTTTTGATACTGATTTGATTTCGAATAACATAAATCCTCTTGAAATTATTTTCCCAAATATTCGTCTATATATTTTTGACTTCTGGAAATCATTACTTCAAAAAATTCTTCCATTTTTTTATCGTAAAGTCTTGTACCTGCTGCATTGATGTGTCCGCCGCCGCCGAATTCCGAAGCGATTTTATTTGCCGGTATCATACCCCTTGTACGAAAACTTACTTTGAAACCGTTCCTTAATTCGAGGAATAATATTCCGGCTTTCACACCCTCGATTTGTAATGTATAATTAACATAACCTTCCACATCTTCTTCCCTGCAGCCAGTCTCAATCAAATCTTTTTGACGGATAACCATGTAACTAACTTCTTTTGTTTCATTCAGCTTAATGCTGTCGAGCGCACGACCAAGTAATCTTATTTTCTCAATCGAACCTTTTTCGTAATGTTCTTCATAAACCGTCTTTGGATCGATTCCAAATTCAAGCAGATGAGCGGCAATGCGATGAGTTGTGGGAGTTGTTCTTTCAAAACGAAATGAACCCGTATCGGTCATAATAGCTGTGTAGAGCTGAAAAGCAATTTCATAATCCATCTCAACAATTTTGGTTGATTGAATAAAATCATAGATAATTTCGCCTGTCGCACAATAGTCGGTTCCAACAAACAGATAATCCAGTGTTTGCTCAGCATCCTGATGATGATCGATAGCGATGATTGTTTTACCGGAATTGCGGATATAATCTGCCATGCCGACGGTTCTGTAAGTTTGACTGATATCGAGTAAAACAATTATATCGACTTCTGAAATTAAAGAAGCATGTTTTCCAGGATTGAATTTCTCAACAATTCCCTGCTTGTCCATGAATCCAAGATAATCTGGAGTATGACTATGATTAATAATGTATGCAGACTTTCCCAGCTTTTTTAAGATATAATAAAACGCCATTACCGAACCAATTGCATCGGCATCGGGATTAACATGCGTCGTTAATAAAAATGAATTATTATCTTCAATTACTTTTTGAAGTTTGTCGAATTCAATCATCATCTCATCTAAATTAATTTTATATGTGTTTACTATTTCTTTACAAAAAAGGCGAAGAAATCCTTCGCCTTCTTTTGTGATTCATCATTTTTAGTATTTACTAATTAACTTCCCAGGTATTTCCGGCGAACATTAATTTTTCGTAAGTGCCGACACCCTTTTTAGTCTTCACATTTTTAATCTGTTCTGTAACACCATCATCATAAGTTGGTTTACTAAAATCGCGCATTACACCAACTGGTGTAGGAAATCCGGGGATATCAACAAACCTGGTAATAAAAAACACGCGGGTTGGATTCGAGTCAAACTCATCATGCACTAAGCAATCACTAACCGAATGATAACCGTCATTCAGATTAATGATAACAGGATTGAATCCGTCCACTTTAATACCTTTATCTCTGTTCGCACCGAATACAAGAGGTTTTCCGTGTTCAAGGAATATTACATTATCCTGTTTTGTTTCTTTTTCAGTATATGGTAAGAAAGCGCCGTCGTTGAAAATTGGACAATTCTGATAAATCTCGATGAAGGCAAATCCTTTATGCTTTGCCGCTCTCGAAATCATTTCCTGCATATGCTTCGGATCTCTATCGAGTGTGCGGGCAACAAAAGATGCACCGGAACTTGTTGCCATCTTAACTGCGTTGAAAGGATAATCTACGGTTCCATAAGGTGAGGATTTTGTAATCTTTCCCTGTTCGGAAGTCGGTGAGTATTGACCTTTTGTTAATCCATAAATTCTGTTGTTGAACATCAGCATTTTCAAGTTGATATTTTTACGGCACGCCTGTATAAAATGATTTCCTCCAATGCTAAGATTGTCTCCGTCACCGGTTGCAATCCAAACTTGTAGTTTCGGATTAGCAAGTTTAACACCGGTAGCAATTGCAGCGGCTCTTCCATGAATACCATGAAATCCGTATGTACTCATATAATATGGGAAACGGCTCGAACACCCGATGCCTGCAACCCAAACGATATTTTCCTTTTTTTCCCCGAAATCAGGCGATGTTCTCTGAACCTGTGCAAGAACGGAATAATCTCCACAGCCCGGGCACCATTTTACATCAATATCCGAAGCAAAATCTTTTGCTGTGTATTTAACTTCTGTAACAATTTCATTTATTTTATCTTCCATTTTCAACTCCTAACGCTTCCATAATTTTATTTTGGATTTCAGCTACTTTGAACGGCTGCCCCTGCACTTTGTTGAATTGAATTACGTCTTTTAAGAAAGTGCTACGGATTACCGTTGCCAGTTGCCCTGTATTTAATTCGGGCAACAACACTTTCTTAAATTTTCCGAGCACATCTCCAAGATTTTTTGGCAAAGGATTGATAAACCGGAGATGAGCATGCGAAACTTTGTAACCATCAAGCTCTACTTTCTTTGTAGCTTCTTTGATGGCGCCATAAGTACTTCCCCATCCAAGAACCAGCAACTCGCCTTCTTGCTCGCCTTCAACTACTACATCCGGAACATACTTAACTACATTATCAATTTTTTCTCTTCTGTTCTTAACCATTATCTCGTGGTTCAGCGGTTCATAACTTATATTTCCATAAATATCTTTTTTCTCTAATCCACCGATTCTGTGTTCAAGTCCCGGGGTACCAGGAACAGCCCACGGTCTTGACATATTTTCATCGCGGAGATAAGGATAAAATCCTTCGGGATCAGTACGGAAATTAACTTTGATTTCAGGCAATTCTTCAAGCTTGGGAATTTTCATCGGTTCGGAACCAAAAGCAAGATATCCATCGCTTAGTAAAATAACGGGAGTCATAAATTCGATTGCTATTCTCGCAGCTTCAACTGCGCAGAAGAAACAATCAGCAGGACTTTTAGCAGCTAATACAACAACCGGCGCCTCTCCGTGCCTTCCATATAATGCCATAAATAAATCTGCCTGTTCTGTTTTTGTTGGCAAACCTGTACTTGGTCCACCACGCTGAACATCAACAATAACAAGAGGAAGTTCCGTAATTACTGCGAGTCCGATGCCTTCGGTTTTAAGCGAAAGACCGGGACCGGAAGTTGTAGTAATTGCCAACGAACCCGCGAATGCCGCACCAATAGCCGAGCAAACACCGGAGATCTCATCCTCAGCTTGAAATGTAACAACTCCAAAATCCTTGTACTTGCTCAACTCCTGCAAAATTTCGGATGCGGGAGTTATTGGGTAAGAACCGAGGAATAATTGTAATCCGCTTTTTAAGGATGCAGAAATAATTCCAAGTGCAATCGCTTCATTTCCCGATACATTTCGATAGATGCCTTTTGGCAATTTGGCGGCTTCAACATCATAACGTGTAGTAAATAGCTCTGTGATCTCGCCGTAATTGTAACCTGCATTAAGCACTATTGTATTCGCTTCTAACACTTCCGGTTTATTCTTGAATTTGGTTTTCAACCAGTTCAACGAATGTTCAATAGGACGATTGTAAAGCCAGTACATTATTCCAAGAGCAAAAAAGTTTTTGCACTTTTCCTTTTCTTTTAATGAAAGTGAAGATTCTTCGAGAGCCTTCATTGTAAGCTGTGTTAATGGAACCGGAACAACATTATATCCTGCAAGCGAACCATCTTCAAGCGGATTTGAATTATATTGAGCAAGTCTCAAATTTTTAGTATCGAACGCATTCGAATTTACGATAATCGAAGCGTTTGGTTTTAAATCTTTCATGTTTACTTTCAATGCAGCAGGATTCATTGCAATAAGTACATCGGGTGAATCTCCGGGAGTTTGTATATCGGTGCTGCTAAAGTGAAGTTGAAATCCGCTAACGCCTGCAAGCGAACCGGCGGGCGCACGTATCTCGGCGGGAAAATCCGGCAATGTACTTATATCGCTACCGAGAGTTGCTGTTGTATCGGTGAATTGAGAACCCGTTATTTGCATACCGTCGCCGGAATCTCCGGCAAACCGGACGGTTACTTCTTCAACTACCTGGACTATTTTTGCCATATAAAACGCTCTTAATTTATAATAAATGATTCTTTTTTTGAATTATAAAAACAATTATTCACTATCCAAAATTACGATTATATCTATTAATTCACCCCATGAATTAATTTCAGGAATTCATCCGCGTTCGCAAAGCCGGTTAATCGATGAACTTCTTTGCCTTGCGAATCAATTATCAACACAGTTGGAACGCCGACTATGTTGAATTTTTTTCGAACTTTTTCAGTTTCGTCCGAAAGTGATTTGGTCATATCAACTTTCAACGAAGTAAAATCTTTCAACGCTTCGATAACTCGTTTATCGGAAAACGTCATTGCATCAAGTTCTTTACAGGGAATACACCAATCAGCATAAAAATCAATTATCATTTTTTGATTCGACGAAATCGAGCTTTCATAATTTTGGTCGCTATATTTCTGCCAATCAGGCGAATTCTTTTCAACCGGCCAAAGCATATAAACAGCCAATCCAAGAACCATCACGGAGAATATTACTTTGAAAATTTTAAATCCTTTTATGTTGTTTGCAGTTTTATCAAAGAGCAACAGATATAAAGCTGCGATAATCATAAACACCGGCAATAAATAAAAATTCACTTCCTTTGGAAGAAGAGGTGCAATAAAATAAATAGCTGCGCCAATTAATATAAATCCAAAAATATGTTTTACAGCTTCCATCCATAATCCGGCTCGTGGAAGAGTTTTAATCTTACCAGAGAATAAAGCGAGTAACAAATATGGTGTTCCTAATCCTAAAGAAAGTATGAAGAACATTAAGAATCCTAAAAACGGATCGCCCTTCGCAGCAACGTAAGTGACCAAACCGAGAACAAATGGACCAATGCATGGCGCTGCGACAATGCCCATTGTTAATCCCATAAAAAACGCACCGAACATTCCGGATTTAGCTCCGCCGGCTTTTGCTACCCATGAATCGGGAAGTTTGAATTCGTAAACACCGAACATGCTTAATGAAAGCACGAGAAATATTAACGCGATAATAATTATTACGATTGGATTCTGCATCAATGAACCGAATACCGAACCACTCAGTGAAGTTACTACTCCAACAATCGAATAAGTAATCGAAATACCCAACACATACAATAAACCAAGCATAAAAAGTCGGCTTGTCCGCCCTTCGCTCTGTCCGCCAAAATATCCTATCGTAATAGGGATAAGCGGATAAACACAAGGAGTTAAATTCAAAGCTAATCCGCCGAGGAATACAAGAAGCAATCCAACAAAAATACCACTCGATTCAAGTGTGGAGGCAAGCGAATCTTCTTTACTATTTTTCCCCGAAAAGGTTTGAAGTGTATCTTGCTGGCTATCTACTACCGGTTCAGAGGTTACAGTATCCTTAACAACCTCTACTTCAGAAACCGAATATGCCAAATTTATTTTCGAAAAAACTTCCGGATTAATTTCTTTTGTCTGAGTTTGATTACTTATAATTTCCAAATCAATTTCTTTTTCAACTGTAACAGGAGCCATGCATGACACATCATTACAAGCCTGGTAATCAAAAGTAACTTTTATTTTATATTTACCCGGCTGAATATCTTTAGGGACTTTTACAAGTGAACCGATTAAAATTTCACCTTCGAAAACAGAAACGGGTTTATCCGAAAAACTAAAATTTATTTCTTTTGCTCTGGGGTAAATAAGTTTGCCGAAATTAAATTTTGTTGATGAGGAAAACTTTGCAGCCGTTGCTATTAAATAATCCTCATTAGGTTTGTTTGAATTTATATGCCAGCCGTCATCCACAAGCGCCTTAACAGCTAATTTGAATTCTCCGCCGGATTGCACTTTATCGTAAGATTTATAAACGAGAACCTGAACAAGTTCTTCTACCATTCCCACTTGTGCATTTATGTTGAGAAAGATAAACAGCCCTGCGATAATATATGTTAATCTAAAATACTTCATTATTTATTCCTGTTATTTCTTGTTTTATTTTCTTTTCCATTTTTGAACAATTGGAAATCTTCTGCCGTAACCAAACGCTTTCACAGATACTCTTATTACAGGCGCAGCCTGCTTTCTTTTAAATTCATTCAGGTCCACCATCTTTAACGTTTTTGCTACGGTTTCCGGTTCCTCAATTACTGTAATAATTTCATCATATTCTTTGTGATGTTCGAGATACAATTTCAGAATTTCGTCGAGAGTATCATATGGCGGTAAAGTATCCTGATCTGTTTGATTATATCGTAATTCGGCAGATGGCGCTTTATCAATGATTTCCCTTGGAATAATTTCTTGGTTGCGATTAATATAATTGGCAATTTGATACACTTGTGTTTTGTAAATGTCTCCAATTACAGCTAACGCGCCGCACATATCACCGTACAAAGTAGCATACCCAACTGCTATTTCGGATTTGTTGCCGGTTGTGCAAAGCAGATAATTGAATTTATTCGAAAGTGCCATCAAATAAACACCACGAATTCTTGATTGAATATTTTCTTCAGCAACATTCTCCGGCAGTCCACAAAACGCGTCTTGTAATTGCTCTTTAATCTTCTCGAACACAGGTTGTATAGAAATATTATGATATGAGATTCCCAAATTCGTAATAAGATTCTCAGAATCTTTAATACTTCCTTCGCTGGAATATTGCGACGGCATCATAACAACGTGTACATTTTCTTTCCCCAATGCCTGCACCGCGATGTAAGTGACAAGCGCGGAATCGATACCTCCGCTTAATCCAACCAGCGCTTTTTTGAATCCGCTTTTAACAGCGTAATCTTTCACACCGCAGATAAGAGCTTTTAGAATTTCTTCTTCAAACGGTTCTTCAACTTGTTCAATCGGGGGATAAGATTGGTTTGTATCAAATATAAAATAATCTTCTTCGTAGGTTTTACCGAGCATACATAAATTCCCGTCAGCATTAAAACACATACTTCCGCCGTCAAAAATCAAATCAGTTTGAGCTCCGGTACAGCAGACATAAGCAAGCGGCAGGTTATCTGTTTTCGTAATCACAGATAGCATTTTTCTCCGTTCTTCTCTTTTACCATATGCATACGGACTTGCGGAAATGTTAATGAGTATGGACGCATTTTTATCAACAAGTATTTGCACCGGATCAGACGTGTAGCGGCGATGCTTCCAATAATCAGCATCGTTCCAAATATCTTCACAAATAGATATTCCTAATTTCTCCCCTTTGAACGGATGTATATCAACATCCCTTGCCGGTTCAAAATATCTTACTTCGTCAAAAACGTCGTAGTTTGGAATTAGAGATTTGCACTGTACAAATTGGATTTGTCCATCATAACAGAAAACTGCCGAGTTATAAACTCCTGTCCCGATTTTATCATCAAAATCTTCTGTGATTGAACCAAAAAGTAAACCTACCTCGCCTGTTACCGAAGCTAATTCGACGTTCGTTTTTTGAACAACTTCGCGGAAATATTTCTTCTCAATTAGATCAAGCGGCGGATACCCGCATACAGCAAGTTCGGGGAAGATAACGAGGTCAACACAATCTTCAGCAGCTCTTTTGTAACCTAATTTAATCTTTTCCTTATTACCTTCGATGTCCCCTATGACCGGGTCAATCTGGCATAAGGCAATTTTCATAGCAATAAACTCAATATCAATTTTTTGAAGTGAAAAAATAGACAAGATATACAGGTAAATCAATGGTGAAGAATTTTTTACTACTTTCATAAACAGGTCGATTTATGAAGAACTTTATGCCCCACTTATCTTTCTCAAACCTTTCCAAAACCTTTGCGTCTAAAAAATCGAAAACAAAATGAGACTGATACGCTATGGAAAAAAAATTATTTCGTTCGAGGAAAGACCGGATTGCCGGGGGCGTGGCTGCCGGGTTGGGAGAATATCTCGGCATCGACCCAATTATTGTAAGAATAATTTTTGTAATACTTACCATTACCCACGGAATGGGCGTTCTGCTTTATATCATTTTGTGGATTGTAATTCCCGAAGCTCCGTTTGATTATACTTATTTCCCAAACACTCCTAAAGAAGATAAACCGGGAGTCGCGGAAGAAAGTAAAACAGGCGAACCGTTTATTCCACCGGTTAAAAAAAATACAGGGCATCTTGTGTTCGGAGTAATTCTTATCGGGCTTGGAATTATTTTTCTAATGGACAGGTTTATTCCGTATTTTGATTACAAAGATATTTTACCGATTGGTTTAGTGATTGTTGGCGGCATATTAATAATTAACTCATTCCGTAAATAATAAGCGGATAAAAAAATGAAAACCGGACAAATATTTTGGGGTGTATTTTTACTTGCACTCGGAAGTTTATTCTTATTAACCAGGTACGAATTAATTCAATCAGAATGGTGTTTCATCTGGAATCTTTGGCCGTTCTTGCTGATAATTTGGGGCTGCCTTGTGATATTCAAAAACTCAAAAGTAAAACCGATATTTATTGTGTTGCTGGCACTGTTGCTTGCGATTTTAATCTTCGGTTCATTTTCGAATTTATTCTGTTCTATTGATTTCGACGAAGTTGATAGTAAATATTCAACAGAATTTTCGGACGAATACAATCCGGGAATTAAATATGCCAGTCTCGAATTAAGCGGCGGCGCCGGACTTTTGGTTATTGATGATACGACTTCAAATTTAATTGAGGGGAAGGCAAAAGGCAGATTTGAAGATAATGATTTTTCGTCGGAAGTTACCGACAGCACAGCGTGGATTGAATGCAGCATGAACGAAACCGGGATTCGATTTTTTAATAAACGTAAAAATGTAATCAGATTAAAACTCAATCCGTCGCCCATCTGGGATTTTCAATTTAACACAGGTGCTGCAAGCTCAAATTTTGATTTAAGCCAACTAAAAACTCGAAATGTAAACCTAAACACCGGCGCTTCAAAAACTACTATCAAATTTGGCAAACAATTAGAAAAGACTTATGTGAATATCGAGATGGGCGTCGCCGATGTAGATATAAAAATTCCCGAAAATTCAGGATGCAAGCTCACCGGTGATATGGTTTTAGTTGCAAAAGATATTGATGGATTTACAAAATCTAAAGCAGGTTATTATGTTTCAGATAATTTTGATGCGGCTAAAAATATTGTGGTTATAAATATTGACGGCGGGGTTTCGAAAATTCATATTACGCGATATTAAATTTTAACTCCTCCTCTCCCCTCTTGTTGCCCGCGGACTTTTCTGCGGGCTTTTTTTTGGCATCCAAAAATGTTTTTTCATATTAACGCAGCCATTTTTATCGAATTCAACCAACTCCGATCTCAATAAGTCTTCCATCAAAGTTGGAGTAGCAAAGTGCATCTTCCCGGTTAATGCCCCAACTCTATTTACAACTCGATGGCAGGGCAAGTTGGATAACTTCGCAGAACTAACTGCCCAACCGACAGTCCTCGCTGACGATTTAATCCCGCATACTTCAGCAATGGCACCGTAAGTTGTAACTTTTCCTTTCGGTATTTGAGCCACAATTTTAAATACCCGATCAAAGAAATCTTCTTTCTTTTTGTCAGCCGGATTTTTTTTCTTCGTTTTTATTTTTGACATTCTGCAGTTCCCAAATTTTCATGTAAGTCATCATATTCGTCATTGAATGAATCAATGATACCATCAGTCCGTAAACACCATCTTTGTAACCTTTCCTTGAAATAAAATGATTCATGAATGCAGCTATTGGATGAATAATAATGTCGCGAGGTTTTATTTTTTTCGAAATATATCTTTCTTCTGCTTGAAGTGATGAGTAAGAATTAATTTTACTAATCGTTTCGCCAATATCCTGATGTGTGAAATGAATGAGATCATTCCCTAACCGTTCTTTCACACCATTAACCTCGTACCCTTCATGAACCTTTCGATCTGTAACACTTACTTTATCCTTACGGAAAAGCCTGAGTTGATAATCGGGATACCAAAAACATGTTTTGATAACTTTATCGAGGAAATAATTTCTTCGTGGAATTTGGTAACCTTCCGCTTTCGGAATATCTTCAAGCAGCGATTCGATTTCAACTTTCAATTCATTGCTCACACGTTCATCGGCATCAATAGCGAGCGCCCAATTATGAGAAACTTTTTCGAGGGCAAATTTTCGCTGAGGCGCGAATCCTTCCCATTTTTTTATAAACACATTTGGGGTGTATTCCTGGGAGATGTCTCTTGTTTTATCTGTACTTTCGGAATCAACTACAATAATTTCATCCGCCCATTTCACACTTTCGAGGCAAGCCCGGATATTCTTTTCTTCGTTGAACGCAATTATTGTAACCGACAGTTTTTCTTTGGGCATTGGAAAATTATTCGCCCATTATTTTTATAATCAAACGCTTTCTTCTCTGCCCATCAAACTCGGCATAATAAACTTGCTGCCACGGACCAAAGTCGAGTCTGCCATCTGTAATTGGAATGACTACCTCATGATGAATTAAAAGACTTTTCAAATGGGAATCGCCGTTTGTTTCGCCGGTTCTATGATGACGATAATCCCGATTGAATGGTGCAAGATGTTCAAGCCATTCGTCAATATCCTGTATCAACCCGGATTCCGCATCATTCACGTAAACACCGGCGGTAATGTGCATCGCAGAGACAAGCGCCATGCCTTCTTTAATTTCACTCTTCTGCAATGCGCTTTCCACTTGAGGAGTAATATTAATATATTCCCGATGCTTGGAAGTATTGAACCATAAATATTCGGTGTGTGTTTTCATTTGTTCCGTTCTTAATTTTGATGGGAAAATTTTAATAGAAACGCTTTGATGAATTCATTCAAATCACCATTCATTACACCCTGGGTGTTGGAAGTCTCAACATCGGTTCGGTGATCCTTAACCATATTGTAGGGATGGAAAACGTATGACCGGATCTGACTTCCCCATTCTATTTTCATTTTATTTTTTTCAATCTCGTCGAGTTCAGCTTCCTGCTTCTCTTTTTCAATCTGGTATAATTTCGATTTTAAAAGTTTCATCGCATTAGTACGGTTTTGAAGCTGAGACCTTTCACTTTGACATGCAGCCACAGTGTTCGTTGGGATGTGTGTAATACGAACTGCCGTTTCAACTTTGTTCACATTCTGTCCGCCTTTACCGCCGGAACGATATGTATCAATTCTAAGATCAGCAGGATTAACTTCAATCTCAATTGTGTCATCAATTTCGGGAATAACAAACACCGATGCAAAAGAAGTATGCCTCCGTTTATTGGAATCAAACGGTGAAATTCTTACTAACCTGTGTACGCCATTTTCGGCTTTCATATAACCGTAGGCGGAATCGCCAACCACTTCCACCACAGCGCTTTTAATTCCTGCACCGTCACCTTCGAGCATATCAACGAGAGTCATTTTGTAACCGTTTTGTTCACCCCATCGAAAGTACATTCGCATTAACATTTCTGCCCAGTCCTGCGCTTCTGTACCGCCCGCACCGGAATGAATTGTGAGAATGCAATTCCTCGAATCATCCTTTCCGCTAAGCATACTTTTCAGTTCAACCCGTTCAATTTCACTCTCAAGTTTGGTTAGCTCAGTTTCAATCTCGGATAAAAATGACTCGTCATTTTCGGAGGCAACAAGTTCGATGAACTCCCGGATTTGTACTTGTTGCTTATCTAACTTCTCCCATTCGTCCACCCACTCCTGGAGTAATTTTATTCCCTGCAAAATTTTTTGAGCTTCCCTCTGGTCATCCCAAAAGTTCTTGTCCTCGGTTTGATTTCGTAACGATTGTATAGTATCAGTTTTTGAATCTAATTTAAAGATAACCTCGTAATCGATCCACTCTTTCTTTTAATCCTTTTTGGATTTTGACTTGTTCTTCGTACATATATTCTCCTATTATTATTCTATTTCAATTTCCATTCGTAGAAATGCGGCTGCAAGAGTTTTGCCTTGTGCATCAAGTTTGAGCGATACCGTTCCACCACCGCCAAGCGTATTATGAAGAAGAAAATTCAACGCTCTGATATTTGGCAGCTCATACCGTTCAATTTCACCAAAGCAAATTCCTTCAAAATATTTTTTTACTCTTTCAACTGTAAGATGTTTTCGAATTATCTCATAACCTTTATCATCATTAGCAATGATACCGATATTTGCAGCATCGCCTTTATCGCCGCTTCTGCCATGAGCTATATCGAGTAATTTAATTTTCATCTCTGAGTTCCAATATTTTTACTTCGTGATTGACAAGTTTTTTTGGAATGAGTGCAGGCCAGTAAGCCACGACATTCGCCGGTTTCGGTCGCCCGCCGGCAAAACCTGTTACGCTTGGCGGTCCTGTTAAAATCAATGGTGCAATTTCTCTTCCAAATCGCTCAACAGAATTGTAATCATCTGACCGCACTGCAACCCGTAACATAATTTCATTAATTTCATCTTCATCAATCTCTTTTGATAACGGACCATGACATGAATTATATCCAACAAACTCAGTCCGTATTTCATCGAATTTCAAATTCAGTTTGGATAATCTATCGCGTAAAATTTTATCTGCGGCTTTGGCTTTCGATAATGCGCCGGGCCACGAATATGTAAGTGTTCCCACAGCCGAATAGCCGCTTTCGTATGAGCATGAAACCTTGAAAAATTCAGTATCCGGCAAACCTTTCACATCGTAAACTTTTACACGGTTATTTCCAACATCTTCCAACTTGATTGAACTAAAATCAGCAATGCAATCGGGGGTGATATAATTTTTCGGATCGCCAATTTCATATACAAGCTGTTCGGCGATAGTTTCGAAACTCACTTTACCGCCAAGCAATTCATGTTTTGTAATAATGATATTCCCATCCGGATATGCTTCGGCTATCGGGAATCCAATGTCAGCCATGTTTTCGACATTCTGCCAACCACCAAGAAAATTTCCGCCTGATGCTTGCGCGCCGCATTCTAAAATATGCCCGGCAACAGTACCGGCAGCCATCAAATCAAAATTATTTTTATCCCATCCGAATTCGTAAATCATTGGCGCGAGAGTCAATCCTGTGTCCGTCGTCCTTCCCGTAATAACAATGTCTGCTCCAAGTTGTAATGCCTCAACAATCGGAAACGCACCAAAATATACATTCGCGCTTAGGAGTTTATCCTTAACCGAAAGAATGGATTCACCGGTTTCCATATTATTTAATTCGCAACCGGAGGTGATAATCGCATCAATAATATCTTTGATATTATCACCGAGAACTACCCCAACTTTATAATTTTTTATTCCATGTTTTTTTGCAACATCGAGAACGGCTTTCGCGCAATACAGCGGATTAACTCCGCCGCCGTTGGTAATTATTTTAATATTCTTTTCATAGCAAATCCCAATAATCCTATCCATCAATTCCGGAATATCTTTTGCATATCCAAGTTCGGGATTTTTATTTTTCTGCTTTTGCAGAATTGACATCGTAACCTCGGCGAGATAATCCATCACGAGATAATCGACATCCCCGGCAGTTACCTGCTTGAATGGAGCATCAATTAAGTCGCCCCAAAATCCTTGTCCGGAAGCTATTTTAATTTTTTCTTTCATATCACTATTAAATAATCTTTTAGACTTGTAGTCAAATTTAATTAATTTCCTTGACTATTTTCCGACCTATAATCTCCAAATCGTCTTCCCCGTTCACATCAAACCATTTTATACGCTCATCTTTTCTGAACCACGTCAATTGTCTTTTTGCATAACGACGAGTATTTCGTTTAATCAATTCAACAGCCCTATCGAGAGTAATTTCATTTTTTAAGTAAGAGATAATCTCTTTGTATCCCACCGTGTTCAATGAATTTAATTCAGGAGAATAACCTAATTCCAATACTCTCTTCGTCTCCTCAATCAAACCAGTTTCAATCATCCGGTCAACGCGGGCTTCAATGTTTTGGTATAATGCTTCCCTATCCCACATCAACCCATATTGTTTAAAAACAAAATTGCTCTCTCTTTTATAATTTTGTTGATGCTTCCAAATCGGCTCACCCGTTAAATGAAATACTTCGAGAGCTCTCATTACACGTTTCCAATTCTGAGGCAGCATCTTTGAGGCGCTTACCGGATCAGCCTTATTTAGCAATTGATAAAGGAATTCATTTCCATTTTCTTTACGAAGTTGAAGCAGTTCATCCCGATAATCCTCATCCGTATCAACCGAGTTAAATATCCCGTCAATCAAAGCTGAGATATAAAGTCCTGAACCACCCACAACTATCGGATTGCAGTTCTTAAGATAAATTTTTTCAATCAAACTCAGCGACAGCTGTTCAAATTTGCTTGCATTACATTCTTGATCCGGATTGAGTATATCAACGAAATGATGTTTTATCTGACTTAATACTTGGTGAGATGGCTTCGCAGTTCCAACATCCAAAAATTTGAATACCTGCCGGCTATCGGCTGAAATAATTTCTCCATCAATCTCTGAAGCCATTTTCAGTCCAAGCGTAGTCTTCCCCGAACATGTAGGCCCAACAATTACGAGAACTATTCTTTCCACCCTTCCCTTCCAATCAATGGTACAAAGGCGAATTGTTTTACTTCATCAAGTTTGAATTCGCCTTCTTTAATTTTGGTAAGAATTTTTAATGATTGAGAAGTTTTGTCTCCCACGGGAATTACGAGTCTCCCATTGATGGCTAATTGCTTTTTGAGGCTCACTGGAATATTGGGTGAACCTGCGGTTACAATAATTCCGTCATACGGAGAGAACTCCTCCCAACCGATAGTTCCGTCGCTGCATCTAAGAGCAGCCCTGATACCAAGTTCATCAAATAATTTTATTGTACGCTGGTAGAGTTTATCGTTTCGTTCAATGGAATATACTTTCATTCCCAAATAAACCAGTAAGGCAGCCTGATAACCCGAACCGGTTCCGATTTCCAAAACTTTCACGCCTTTTTTCAAATTGAGAGCTTGACTCATA
Source organism: bacterium (assembly GCA_043808235.1). Lineage (GTDB taxonomy): Bacteria > Bacteroidota > Ignavibacteria > Ignavibacteriales > Melioribacteraceae > JAZDFC01. The sequence goes on along the minus strand of JAZDFC010000063.1, from coordinate 1,481 downwards.
AAAGCAACAGTATACGGCTGGGAAATTGTCTGCTCGTATCCGATGGGGAGTGCAACATCCTTATAAGCATGATGCTGCATTATATCCGGCACAAATAAATGACGTTCAACGTTAAGGAATGCATCCAAAACATTCACGTCAGTAATTCCTTTCCGGCGCAATAAATCTACAAGGTCTTTTCTTTCTTGTTCTCGCATCTAAAAAAAAATGAAAATAGTAATTAAAAATAAAATATATTTTGATAATAATTATCTTGTAATTAACCGGAGAATTTATGCTCGAGACTTTTATAGGCGCGTTACTAATTATGGGAATGCGTATTTGCGATGTTACGATTGGAACCTTTAGAACAATCTTGGTAGTACACGGGAAAAAATATTTCGCTGCATTTGCAGGATTTTTCGAAGTCTTAATCTGGATTTTTGCGATGCGGTACATTGTACAACACATGGATAACGTTTTAAATCTGATTGGTTACGCAACAGGATTTGCCTTGGGAAATATTTGCGGAATAACAGTCGAAGAAAAGGTAGCGCTGGGATATGTTCAAGTAAATGTAATTTCCAAATTCTTCACTGATAAAATTGCAGATGATTTGAGGAGAGCTAAATTCGGTGTTACAATATTACCAGCTGAAGGCGGCACCGGAGGTATGTCACTTATAATTGTTATAATTCGGAGAAAGGATTTGGCAAAAGTGAAAAAAATTATTGAAAAAATTGATAAAGAAGTTTTCATGACAATTCAACAGTCCAAACCATTTAGAGGATTTATTCATGGTTCGAGGAAATAGAAGCGGAAATTTTCTCCTAAATACTGTTGAAATAATAAACAAACAATACTATATTTGACCACTAATTTTTAACGTTCTTTTGATTTTGTTTAATTTTGCGGGAATAGCTCAGTTGGTAGAGCGCAACCTTGCCAAGGTTGATGTCGCGGGTTCGAGTCCCGTTTCCCGCTCGAAGAAATCCCGATTTATTCGGGATTTTTTTTTTCATTTTGAAATTTTGTTTTTTGGCGCTGTACCCAAGCGGTCTAAGGGGAAGGTCTGCAAAACCTTTATTCGTCGGTTCGAATCCGACCGGCGCCTCAAACTTTCTTTATTTCATTCATGTTTTTCGTGTACGTTCTCCGCTCTGATAAGGATAATCATCGTTATATCGGTTTTTCCGACAATGTTGAACGTAGATTATCAGAACATCATGCCGGACAAGTTGATGCTACACGACATCGAAGACCGCTTAAGCTAATCTACACTGAAGAGTTTGCTACCAAGCATGAAGCTATGAAAAGAGAAAAGTTTTTCAAATCTCACAAAGGCAGAGATTTTCTTGATTCAATTGGTAAATAGTATCTTATTTCTCAGGGGAAGGTCTGCAGCCGGGCGAATCCGACCGGCGCCTCAAACTTTCTTTATTTCATTCATGTTTTTCGTGTACGTTCTCCGCTCTGATAAGGATAATCATCGTTATATCGGT
>JAZDFC010000062.1:0-39899 GCA_043808235.1 bacterium | reverse complement strand
TCATTTCTTCGGTTAGTTCCATTGTGTAAATCCTTATAATGGTTAAAGAATTTGTTAAATATTTTCGCCTAATGCAAGCGCGATTTTCGAGAGGCTAAGCTCCGTTTCGCTACGCTCCACTCCGCTTAGCCTCTCTTTCTAATTTAACCATTTACACAAAATTATTTACACTCCCCCAAAGGAATATAGTTTTACTGATAATCTTGTTCTTATTCGTGATCTTAATCGTGTTCTATACCGATTAAAACAAATTGACATCGACGGTTCATTCTCTTACTCGGATATTATCGAAGTCAATTTATACGAATTACCCACTTCTTTCGAACTGTATCAGAATTACCCCAATCCATTCAATCCAACAACCACAATAAAATATTCCATAGCCGCCGTAGAGACGCCATATATGGCGTCTCTACAACATGTTACGTTAGAGATATTTGATGTGTTGGGAAGAGAAGTTGCAACGCTCGTTAATGACTACCTTCCCGCCGGAAGTTATGAAAGAGAGTGGAACGCAAGTAATCTTCCATCGGGAATTTATTTCTGCAGGATGGAAGCTGGAGATTATAAATCAAGTATCAAGCTAATATTATTAAAATAATGAGTTTGAAAATGAAAAAAATTATTTTGATCTATGCACTACTTGTAAATCTCTATTTATTTGCAGATTGCGCTGCCCAGCCAATTACAATTGAAGTACGCACAGAAGGATATGGTACAATCTATAAAACCACAGGTGATACTAATTTTAACGGTGCAGCAGTTTGGAACGGACAGGATTGGATTGTTAATTCAACGTGGGCACATAAATATTTTATAGTTGTTGAAAGCGGAAATAGGCTAAAGGACATTAATTATGTCGACTTGAGGAATATAAATTCTTCGGTAATAGACACACTCAATTATAACATTATATGCATCCCATACGAATATTTTCATGAAGCGAAAAATGGCGGTAAATATTATTACAATGCGCTAGAGTATATAATTGAAGATAAAACTACATTATTGAAGACCGTTCTACGATCGCAGGGAAATGGAAATGGAATAAATAGTAGTTACTTTAATATTTACATCGAAGACGATGTTGATTTGAGTTTGAAACCTTACCAGATAACAGCTATTAGAAATGATCCGCAATGGTTTACATATTCTAATATGAGTATGGAGGAAGTACTGATTCAAAGCAGTCTTAGTGACAGTCTTACCGGGAGTTTTCCAACAACAAACGGATGGTATTTTCTCGATATTGGGGGCGGAGGTGATTTGGGGCCTGCCGGTATCGGGAAATCATATATTTTTCACACAGATTCATTGACAGGTAAATCCAATATAAATGATTTGGAATCTTCCTACCCGATTGATTTCGGATTAAGATTTATGGATACTCATGGGGATGTACATGAATTGGATTTTCTACCCAAGTTGCTTTGCGAAACATATATTCCAACCGACACAATAAACTCCGCCGGTTCGAGCGGAGGCACGATCAAATTTCAAGTGAAGACAGTTTTAAGTTGGACGGCGGAATCAGATCAGCCTTGGTTAACTATTGATCCCACATCCGGAACAGGCGATGCGGAAATAACAATTACGGCTGAACCAAACACAACTCCCAACGAACGAACAGCGCATGTAACAATAACAATTGGCGGAACCGCAGTTCAAACTATTGCAATAACTCAGCCTGGCGCAACGGTTGGGATTGAAGATGATTTAATGAAGCCGGGAACATTTGAATTGTATCAGAATTATCCCAATCCATTCAATCCCACAACCAAAATTAAATTTACCATAGCCTCCGTAGAGACGCCATATATGGCGTCTCTACAACATGTAACGTTAGAGATATATGATGTGTTGGGAAGAGAAGTCGCAACATTGGTTGATGAAGTTAAACCGGCGGGATATTATGAAGTTACATTCGACGCTAAATCATTGCCGAGCGGAATTTATTTTTATAACTTAACAGCCGGAAGTTTTTCTCAAACAAAGAAGTTGATTTTTCTCAAATAGTAAGTTTTAGTTTTTGTAAAAAATAAAGGAAGGTGATATGAAAAAATATTTTTCTGCTCTCTTAGTATTAATTGTAATATTATCGGTTCACAATTTATACGCGCAGACTACTAATCAGCAACAAAGAACTTTCCTTCAGAAGTTTGCGGAAACAAAATCGCTTAAATGGCAGAAAGACCGCATTGAAGCAGAAGCCCTGGCAAATAAGTTGGGTATTCCAATTCGAATTACTTATCCCGATGGAAGAGCGCTCGAATTACAAAAATTTGAAAACGGAATACCGAAGTATTACCACACAAATAATATCTACTCGGCTTATACAATATCTACCGATAAAGTTTGGCCGGGGGGAATATCGGGGCTTTCTCTCACCGGCAAAGATGTTTTACTTGGTATTTGGGATGGCGGCGGAACGAGAACTACTCATCGCGAATTAATTGGGAGGGTAACGCAAAAAGACATCCCTGAAGAAAATGTTGACCACGCAACACATGTCGCAGGTACTATGATTGCCAAAGGATTAAATCCTGATGCTCACGGTATGGCAAACGAAGCAAGTTTGGATGCATACGATTGGAATGATAATTTTGCAGAGATGGCAAATGCAGCAGCAAACGGACTCCCTATTTCTAATCATTCATACGGAGAAATAACCGGCTGGGACTTATTTGACGAAGGTAGCGGTGCTCACTGGTTCTGGTTCGGGAAATCTACAATCAGCACTGAAGAGGATTATACTTTTGGATTTTATACTCATCAATCAGCACAGTGGGACACAATCGCGTGGAATGCACCATATCATTTAATTGTAAAATCAGCAGGCAATGATAGGGGTGAGGGTCCACTAAATACTTCAATATCACATTGGGAATTCACAGACTCGGGAAAAGTGCTTGTTTCGGATCCGCGGCCACTCGATGGTGGAGATACGGGATTTGATTGTATCGGGCAAGATGGTGTCCCCAAAAATATATTAACAGTTGGAGGCGTATGGGATTTACCTGGTGGATATTGGAATCCGGCAGATGTGTTAATGATGACATATGAAGATTGGGGAAGCTGCTGGGGACCAACTGACGACGGGCGTATAAAACCGGATATAGTAGCAAACGGAGCGTATATGTTTTCTTCAACAGCTGCCACAGATCAATCGTATGATAATTTTTCGGGCACATCGATGGCAGCGCCCAGTGTTTCGGGATCAGTCGCTCTGTTACTCGAACATCAAGAAAATTTACACCCCGGTGTTAAACTTCGTTCTTCTACTATTAAAGCCACTGTAATTCACACAGCAGACGAAGCCGGTCCGAATCCCGGTCCCGATTATATGTTTGGATGGGGATTGATGAATACCGCCAGCGCGGCCAATTTTATGACGAAAAATTCCGAGGACGATCAGCGTTACATACTATTGGAGTATCCATTAAATAGCAATGAAACTTTTGAAATTCCGGTTATTTGTAATCAAACAGAATATATTAAAGCTACAATCTGCTGGATTGATCCGCCCGGAATAAGTTCGGCGCCATCTCTAGACCCAACAGATATAATGCTTATGAACGATCTCGATATGCGGATTATCGGTCCGACTAAAACAACTTACTCTCCATGGAGACTTGATCCCGCACACCCCGAAGCAGCAGCATCGCACGGAGATAATTTCAGGGATAATGTCGAACAAATAGTAATTGAAAACCCATTAGATGGAACGTATACCATTAGAATTAATTCCAAGCACGAATTAATCAACGGCCCCCAAATTGTATCAATCATTATTTCTGCACCGCTAAGGAGAGTAGAGCTATCCTCACCGGAAAATGGATTAAACGAAATATCATTTGCGCCTAATCTTGTTTGGAACGAGTTCCCTGGCGCTTCCCAATACAGAGTTCAAATATCATCGACGCTCGATTTCGTTTCTACAGTATTTGATCAAGATGCCATATCAAATAATTACATTGATGTTGTGGGACTTCTCCCGAATACACAATATTATTGGCGGGTAAATTGTACAACAAGTTCCGGTGTTGGAGACTGGTCCGAGATCTGGACTTTTACCACAGGCAGTAATCCTACTGAAGCAGGATATGCTGTTAAATATGATGGTCTTGAAGATTACATTCAAATACCCGGACATTCAAAAATTGGGGAGATTGAAAGCAACGATAAAGTCACAATCGAAGCATGGATATTTATCAATAATTTTTCGCAAGGATACTTCCCGATTGCAGAATTTTATATAGCTGATATTGACTGGGGATGGGCATTTTCCATTTACCAACCGATTGGATTAGGATTTAGCTTAATTTATTCATACAAAGAAGCAGCTTATAATTTCCAGACCAATAGATGGTACCATGTAGCGGTTAGTTATGATAAATCACAGAATAAAGTAAAGTTCTTTGTAAATGGTGAAAAGATAAAAGAGGAACCGTATGCCGAGGATATACCCGATACACAGCAGTTTAATTCGCCGCTTTTCATCGGAGTTAATTATTCAGGCGGTGATGAGTTCTCGGACGGCATAATTGATGAATTGCGTATATGGAATACTGCACGAACGGATCAGCAAATTATGGATAATATGTTTAAGAAAATTTCCGGCAGTCCAAGTGGATTAGTTGCTAACTTTACCTTTGACGAGGGTTCGGGATTTGAAGTTAATGATGCATCGGGAAATATCAATCCGGGAATACTGAAAAAGAGCCCCACATGGGTTGTATCAAACGCACCGTTTGGATTGCCTGCTGTGCCTGAATTATTGAGCCCTCACAATAACAGCGGGAATATTTCAGTTAATCCAACATTCGAGTGGGTTTCTGTTACCGGCGCTTCAAATTACTGGCTTCAAATAGCGACCGATATAAATTTTACTAATGTTGTTTTTAATGATTCCAATCTAACTGCAACAACAAAAGAAGTAGCTAATCTTCAATATGAAACTGTTCATTTCTGGCGTGTGTGCGCACGGAACGTTCACGGCAGCGGAGAATGGTCGGAGGTAAGAGGATTTGCTACTGAAGTTTATGTGGGGATAAAAGATGAAAAAGAAATTCCAACTGAATTCGCGTTGTTTCAGAATTACCCCAATCCGTTCAATCCAACGACAGTAATCAGTTTTCAGTTGCCAGTGATCAGTAAAGTTAATTTAAAGATTTACGATATTCTGGGAAGGGAAGTTGCAGCCTTGGTAAATGAAGAAAAACCTGCCGGAACTTACGAGGTAAAATTCGATGGATCGCAATTATCAAGCGGAATATATATTTATAAATTGGTTGCAGGTAGTTTTATTCAATCGAAAAAATTAATTTTAATGAAATAATATTTTGTAAACCCTCACGGTTTCTCGCGATGTGGATGCGGGAATTGGAGAGATATAATATTAGAAAAAACCCGGGTTTTTAATCCGGGTTTTTTATTTTTAAGTCATAAATTTTCTGAAGATAAATTATGGCTCGATCACTATTCGTTAATATTCATCGATTGACGATTATTTCCATTACGGTATTATTATTTTTAAACAATTCTGTTAACGCGCAAACAAACTTTTTAGATGATATTCATAAATTGAAATCTCAAGGTGCTGTTTGGATACCGGATAATGGCAATGATACTTATAAGAATCCAATACTTTATGCAGATTACTCGGATCCCGACGTAATTAGAGTTGGCGATGATTTCTATCTTACGTCATCCAGCTTTTCAAACTTTCCGGGATTACCGATTCTTCATTCAAAAGATTTAGTAAATTGGGAAATAATCGGTCATGCGGCAATTCAATATCCAATCGAAGAATTCAGTAAACCGGGACATGGTTGTGGAATTTGGGCGCCAAGCCTACGGTATCAAGACGGCGAATTTTATATTTATTTTGGCGATCCGGATTATGGAATTTTCATGACGAAGACAAAAAATCCAGCCGGACCGTGGGAGCCGTTAAAATTAATTCATAAGGCAAAAGGATGGATTGATACTTGTCCACTGTGGGATGATGACGGCAATGTATATCTTGTTCATGCATGGGCAAGAAGCCGCTCCGGAATAAAACATATTCTAACAATCAATAAAATGAATTCCGAAGGCACACAAATATTTGATGATGGTGTAAACGTTTATTGCGATTCATTGATACATCCTACTATTGAAGGTCCGAAATTCTATAAAAGAAATGGATACTATTATATTTTTGCGCCGGCAGGCGGTGTAAAACCTGGTTGGCAGGTTGTTCTCAGATCAAAAAACATTTATGGGCCTTATGAAGACAGAATTGTACTTGAACAGGGCAGCACAAAAATTAATGGACCGCATCAGGGCGGATGGGTTGATACCCAAACCGGTGAAGATTGGTTCATTCATTTCCAAGATAGATATGCTTATGGAAGAATAGTACATCTTCAACCAATGAGATGGGAAAATGATTGGCCGGTAATGGGAATTGATTACGATAACAATGGGATTGGCGAACCGGTTAGTACATACCAAAAACCGGATGTTGGGAAAATTTACCCGGTTTGTGTTCCGTCAACAAATGATGAATTTGATTCCGGTGAACTTGGACTTCAATGGCAATGGCAGGCTAATTACAAACCGGAATGGATTTCTCTCAGTGAGAATAAAGGATGGTTAAGATTTTACTCGCAACCTTTGCCAGGAGAAAGTGGAAATCTTTATGATGTTGCTTCTTTGCTGGTACAAAAATTTCCCGCTCCCCGGTTTACAACAACAACTAAAGTTGTGTTAAATACTAAGTTGGTTGACGATAAAGCTGGTTTAATAGTCTTTGGAATGGACTATGGGTATTTGGGATTAATAAAAACCGAAACCGGATTTAAAGTATCGCATTCCATATGTAAAAATGCAGACAAAGGAAACAGTGAGGTAGAGTTAGAATATGTTGAAGTTGATAATCCTCTTTTATATTTGCGCGTGGATGTAAAACCTGAAGATGATGGAGAAATTATTCCAAGAGTTTTATGTTCATTCAGTTACAGCATAGATGGAAAAACTTTTCATCTAATTGGAAAAGAATTTATCGTACGGGAAGGGAGATGGGTTGGAGCCAAAGTCGGAATATTTACGACAACTACATATGAGAATGAACAAAGTAGATTCGCCGATTTCGATTGGTTCAGATTTGAATAGATAACATTAATAACAACAAAAATATTTAAAAGAAATCGGTAAAAGTAAAATTACTGATCTTTACTGCCGTAAAGCTCTCTCTCAACCAATTCGCAAATGATATGGGCTATTGTGATATGTCCTTCCTGTATTCTCTGAACATTTGAGGAAGGGATAGTAATCGGAATATCCACTATCGGAGCTAATTTCCCTCCGCTGCCGCCGAGGAATCCAACAACTTTCATTTTTTTATCATGAGCTTTATGAACGGCCTTAATTATGTTACCGGAATTTCCGCTTGTGGAGATAGCTATTAATACATCACCATCGTTTCCGAGTCCCTCTATATTTCTGGCGAAAACATTTTCAAAACCAATATCATTCCCGCCTGCTGTTAAATTCGACGAGTCGGTTGTAAGTGCTATTGCAGCCAATGCCGGACGATTAATATCATGACATAATCGAATCATAAATTCTGTTGCGATATGCTGGCAGTCAGCAGCACTGCCGCCATTACCGCAAAGTAATAATTTCTTCCCGTTTCGATATCCATTAACTATCAATTCCACAGCTTTAATAATATCGCCGGAACATTCTTTTTCAATTTTTAATTTTACTTCGGAACTTTCAATAAGTGATTCAGAGATAAACTTTATTTTATTCAATACTATTCCTTTCTCAGTTTAGTCCAACTCGATTAATTATATCATTATCAAACGTTATTAACTTTGTATTAAATTCCTCAGAAACCTGGATAAAAATTGAATCCATGCCCCTTACACCAAACCTTAGCGAAATGTCCATTGCTTTTAAAGCTCTGCTTTTCGTAAAATCGACATAAGTAATGTTTTTTAATTGAAGTAATTCATTGATAATTGTGTTTGCTAATTCTGAATTTCCTGTTCTTCTTTGAATTGCACTCGCAACTTCCACAAGAACAGTCATCGGTTCAATACATTTCACTTCTTCTTTTAATACTTTCATCCAAATGCGTTCAGCTTCTTTCGAACCATTTTCTGTTTTCATTAAATAAGAAATTATAACGGAGGAGTCGATTGTTAGTACTGAAGATCTATTTATTTCTTTGAGCATTAATTTCCTCAATTGAGGTTAATCTATTATCCCAAAGTTGGGAAACCTTTATTCTTAAAGACTCCCATCTTTCGATCCTTTTACTTAGCTTTTCCTTTTGGTCTTTCCTTTTCCTCTTTTGAACTTTTAGACTTTCCACGATCCACTTCCTTTAAAATATAATAATCTTATAAATCAATTGGCAATTTATAATGTACTGCATCTGCGAACTGCTTTATTTGATTCCAGTTTTTTTCATCTTCAAAATGATTGCCAGTTACAATTATATTAGCTCCGCTTCGTACTTTTTCGCTCGCGGTTTTCGAGTCTCTTATTCCACCGCCGACAATAACCGGAACTTCGCAAACTGAAGATACATATTTTATCATATCATTCGGGACAGGCAAATCAGCGCCGGATCCGGCTTCGAGATATATCAATTTCATTCCCAAATATTGAGCGGCTAACGCCGTAGCAGCCGCAATTTCCGGTTTATTTCTCGGTATGGGTTTGCTTCCGCTAATATATTCGGCAGTCGTAACTCTTCCTGATTCAATAAGCATGTACCCCGTAGAAATCGGCTCGATATCAAATTTTTTGATAACCGGTGCAGCAAGAACATGTTTGCCAATAAGTTGATCAGCATTTCTTCCGCTAACTAAAGATAAATATAATATTGCATCAGCGTTTGGAAATATTTGTTCTGTCCCTCCCGGGAAAATAATTACAGGGAGATGCGAATTTTCTTTAATCAACTCGATAGTTTTTTCGAGATTACCACCCATCATCAAACTTCCGCCAATTAAAAATCCATCAACTCCAGATTGTTCACAGTGCACAATAAATTTGATTAATTGATCGCCTGCTGATTTATCCGGATCAATCAGTATTAAATAAGCGGCGCCTTTTTTCTCAATAATTTCCAATAAATGGATGTAAGTGTTTGTCTTCATTTGTGGAATTTTTTCGTATTGATTATAATGCTGGGCAAAGATAATAAAGTTTTATTTAATCTCATATTATAGCATGGTGCAAAATGACTTCAAGTAAAGGGATATCACATAAAAAAGTTTTACATCTCCCGGAATTCTGCGATTATTTTTGTAAGTATGCAGATTTTGGACCTCCGGATTCGGTGGGCGCTTGTAGAAAAGACCTTTCAGTTTGGTGCAGTTACTTCGAAAAATTTAATAATAAAAACAATCGCTGTTTGGGGAAGGGTAAGAAAAAATAACTTTTTTGGCTTTTTTATTCACATTTTGATTTTCCTGTCACTCTGAAATTTGGGTTATTACTGAGGGGGTAAAAAAAATCTAAAAAAAATCTTTGTAAATCGCTTAATAAATTCAACCCAACTTCCGATAATCTTTTTAGTAAGGGAAGACTAATAATTCATATTCAGGGAAGAAGAATGAATATTGAGCAGGGAAATATAATTACCCATGCTTTTGAGAACAACCTGCTCTCAAATGAACTGGTTGTGTCGAGGTTCAAATACTTCGCAAAAGAGAAGTTTCAGGATTATCTCCCGGGCGAAGTGAACTTTATTGAATTTTTCAGGGAAGTTGCCAAGCATTATTCATTGACATTATCCCCGGAAGTTTCGGAGTTTTTTATTAGTGTGGAAACTGCACCGTTCGTATTCCTATCCGATTTTCCGCCCGTAATAGTTGCCGAAGAAAAATTTAGGCTTGATAGCCGTAAAAATGCCGCTTTTGCAGCAAATTATGCCGAGATCAAAAAATTCTTTTCAAAATGGATCACTCAAAAGAACGAAAAGGAAAAACAATATTTTGCTCTTTCAACTATTAATTTGATTGAAAGGAATATAAATCAGAATAATTTCTTAAAATACATTTTATACGCTGTAATCCTTGCTTATGATAAACGAATCTTCTCCCCCGAAAGAGCAATCCAGTTGCTTCAAAAAAGTGAAGAAATTATCTTATCATTGGATGTAGATGAGAATTTCAAAAATGAATTCTTTTACCTCATCAATTTTTATAAAGGAATAACCAGTTTAAAAATCGGATCGAACGAGGAAGCAAGGGATTATTTCCAAGCAGCTTCGCAATTCAAATTGAGCGGTATCAGTTCGATATTTTATAGCGCCCTCTCAGAAAAACGACTTGATAATATGGATAGGGCGGTTGATCATCTTGCAAGACTAATACATTTCGATAAAATGCGCTTCAAATATGCAATTGAAAATAACAGCATTTCAACCTATGCGCATTTTTTAAGAAATGCGATCATTTATCAAATATTTTCCGAGAATGAATTTGCAGGTATGTTTGGGGAAATTGAAAATTTATTGAGTATAGAATTACCGTCTGAGTCGGCAGAATTCGTAAGGATAAATAAAATCCTTGGCGATTTGAATAATATACATGTGAAAGAATATTATGATGATGTAATAATGAAAAACCTGCAGTTTATTGAAAAGTTTTTTGAAAGTTTTCATTTTTCAGGGAATCTTCTTGTCCCTTCAACGGCTGTTTTCATTACCGAAAAACTGCTGTTCGTAATTGATAGATTGAAAAATCTGATCAAAAATAATTTTAGAAGCAGGATTGTGGATGAACTGAAAATATGGGATAAGCAAATTGAGGATAAAATAGCAACGATACGACACTATTCAAAAGAAATTGAAGATGGAAAGGACAAGAAAAGAAAAGCGCTTGAAGAGGCAATTGAGAAAATGGATAAAAATAATAAGGCCATGATTCAGGCGATTGAGCAGAAAATTGAAAAAGTGGATGACGACAAACAATATGACCCCAAATCGGCATTTAATTCAGCGATGGTTTATAACATAATTATATCGTTAATGATTTTTTTGATAGGAGGATTCGCTGAAGGACTAATGGATAAATCCGGCGATTCCGATGCGTCATTGATGAGTACAACAATTTTGTCAGGAATAAAATGGGGAGGAATTACTTTTCTCCTTGGAATGATTGTAGCAATGTTTTCTGCAGCTTCGGCAGGTTGGGAAAAAACCAGTAGAAAGCAACGTTTACTGCGCGATATTTCGCTAATGAAAAACCATCACGAAAGAGAAAAAGAAAATTTTAGAGAAACGAGCATAAAAAAAATTAAAGCTGATGAAAAAATATTTTTGGATAAGATCAAAAAATATGAGCAGGAACTGGAAGACTTGAAGATGGAAAAAGAAGAGCGCAATAAAGAATTGAATACTAAATACAATCTCGAAAGTGAAGAGCTTATAAAAGGAATCGACCAAATATTAAAATAAATCATTCCGCAAATAAGTACGAACTCGATTTTCTAACCATAAAAACTTACTTCTTAAAATTACCTGTGCTTACTTTTTAAAACCCCAAGTTATGGCTAATATTAGCCACGTCCCTATCCTTATTCAATTCGATTAACTTTTTGGGTAAAAAAACAAATTATTGTGTGGTATAATAATTGAGTTTATCAATACTAAAAATTGTGAAAAATCTATGTTAAGCATGGATGTATCTTTTCTTTATGAGCGGTGAATGAAAATTTTGAGAAATTAGCAATTAATGCAGATAAAAATAATTTAAAACAAAAAAAAAGATTATGGAAACTATCTATACTACTCAACCGTTTTTGCCACCGTTTGAGGAATTTAGCGAATACTTAAAGGAAATTTGGGAATCAAAATTCCTAACTAACCAGGGGAAGTTTCACAAGGAATTCGAGAAAAAACTCGCCGATTATCTTGGGGTAAAATATGTATCTCTGTTTACCAACGGTACGTTAGCTCTTGTTACTGCGTTACAGGCTCTCAAAATTACAGGGGAAGTAATTACAACTCCCTTTAGTTTTGTCGCAACAACCCATTCGTTGTGGTGGAATAATATTAAACCGGTTTTTGTTGATATTGAACCTAACACATACAATTTAGATCCCGAAAAAATTGAGGCAGCAATTACTCCCCAAACAACGGCAATACTGCCCGTACATGTTTACGGTAATCCTTGTCAGGTTGAAAAAATAAAGGAAATAGCAGACATATATGGTCTAAAAGTTATCTACGATGCATGCCATGCTTTCGGCGTACAGATTAATGGGCAATCCATTCTGAATTTTGGCGATTTATCTGTATTGAGTTTCCATGCAACTAAAGTATTTACAACTTTCGAAGGTGGTGCAATCATTTCCAAAGATGAAGCAACAAAAAGAAGAATTGACTTTTTGAAAAATTTTGGATTTGCAGGAGAAACAACGGTAGTAGCGCCGGGAATAAATGCTAAGATGAATGAATTCCAGGCAGCGCTTGGCGTGCTGCAATTGAAATATGTGGATGAAGCTATCAAAAAGAGAAAGAGAGTTGCAGAAATATACAGAGAAACCTTGAGCAATGTTGAAGGAATTAAAATTTTATACGACCTCGAAGGAGTAAGACATTCATATTCCTATTTCCCCATTCTTATTGATGAAGCTGAATTCGGTGTTAGTCGCGATACAGTATATGCTGAACTAAAAAAGAATAATATTTTCGTGCGTAGATATTTTTATCCATTGATAAGTCAATTCCCATCTTACAAAGGATTGGAATCTGCTAAACCGGAGAATCTTCCAGTTGCTGAAGAAATAACTAAGAAAGTTTTGTGTTTACCGATTTATCCGGACTTACCACTCGCAGATAACAGAAGCATTATTGATGTAATTATACGGAGGAAAAGTAATGCTGCATGATAGAAATTACAGCAACTTCTTCTTTCATTTGCGTATTAAAAAATTAGTAGAAAAATAGAATTAGCGAGTTTTGACATGAATAAAAATGTAATGGGAAATTATTTTGAGGATTTTAAAATAGGTGAAATTATCGAGCACTCACTTTCAAAAACTATCTTTGAAAGTGATAATAATCTATTTTCATTGTTAACAATGAACCATCATCCTCTGCATACAAATATTGATTACGCAGCCAAAGAAACTTACGGCAAAACACTTGTTGTAGGCACCCTGGTTTTCAGTTTAGTGGTTGGAATATCGGTTCCGGATATTAGCGGAAAAGCAATTGCAAATCTTAGTTATGAAAATATTATCCATTTAAATCCTGTATTTATTAACGATACGATATATGCTAAAAGTGAAATAATAGATTTAATTCCCTCGAAAACAAAGAATGACAGAGGTATAGTAGATGCACAAACAACAGCCTATAATCAAAATAACATTGAGGTTTTAAAATTTAAAAGAAAAGTCCTAGTGAAAAGGAGCACATATGAATAAAAGTCTTAAACTAATGAGGAGTTTAATGTTTGTACCGGGACATAAAGAAAGACTTTTGTTAAGCGCTTCAAAAAGTGAAGCTGATGTTTTGCTCCTGGATATAGAAGATTCCGTACAGCCTGAATCGAATAAACAAGATGCCCGTGATTTGATAAAAAAGTTTATTACTGAGGGGAAATTTAAAAATCAACTAGTATTTCCTCGGGTAAATGATAGAGAAAGTGGCCATCTGTTAAAAGATGTACATGATTTAACTTTACCTGGAGTCGATGGATTTATGTATCCGAAATCCAAGAAGGGAGAGGATATTTACTTCTTCGATAAACTGCTGGAAACAATAGAATATGAAAAAAAAATACCTGTTGGAACATTCAAAATTATCGCTCTAATTGAAACGGCGGGAGCCGTTATGAATGCTCAAGATATTTGTAAAGCTTCAAAAAGAGTTGTTGCTTTAGCTTACGGCTGCGAGGATTTTATTACGGATTTGGAAGGCATCCATGATGAAGAAAGTAAAAGTCTTTTTGTCCCGAGAGCGCTAATTGCAATGGCAGCCCGGGCAAATGGAGTTATTCCTGTTGATACAGTGCACATTAAAGTTCATGATTTGGAAGACTTAGAAAGGAATTTAAGGATTGCGAGAAACCTGGGTTTTGAGGGAATGCTTGTACTAAATCCCAAAGAATTAGAATTAGTGCATAAATATTTTTCTCCATCTTTTAATGATGTTAAAGAAGCCGAGGAAATGTTGAATCTCTCTTTGGAAGCCCAAAATGAAGGAAGAGGTGTTGCCGTAATGAATGGAAAATTCATTGGTCCACCGATGGTTTTAACTGCAAAAAAAATATTAAATAAACAAAATCTAATTGAACATAAAACGTTATGGCAATAGCTAAGCGCTGAGCAAAGGCTAAATATGAAATGTATTATTTGTAATAATGAAACTAACTTTTATTTTAAGAAACACTGGGAATTACCGTTTAAAAAATTTTTAGAGGAAGCGGAATATTATAAATGCTCAAACTGTGGATTTACATTTTCTAAAACTTTATTTGAAATGAATACTAATGAATGGGAAGAACTTAATACTAAATTTCATCACTTTATAGAAAATCCAGAACGTAAAAGGCAAGGGAATCAACCTCCATATTTGGAACAAGCCGCCATGCTGAAATTATTGACAGAAAATCAGCTTATCGTAGAAAATAATATGGTAGATTTTGGCGGAGGTATGGGGACCCTGGCAAAAATACTACAAAGGTATTTTAGTATCTGTCTTCCGATTTATGATCCATATGTTCGTTCAGATGGAAATGGTACTCTTGTTTATATTGAAAAAGAAAAATTGACTAAAAAAAAAGTTGTTTTCAACAGTGCATTGTTTGAACATATTACAAAAAGAGAAGACATTGAATCAATTAATAATATCGTCGATGATGACGGAGCGCTTATTATACACACAGTCGTTTGCGAAAATATTCCAAAGGATCCAAATTGGTTTTATATCGCACCGCCGGTTCATTCGGCTTTGTATACAAATAAGAGTATGAGCATCTTGATGGAACAGCTCAGTTATATAAGTTCTCTTTATTGTCCAATAGCAAAGTGCTGGATATTATTTAGAAAGGAACCGGCTGAATTACAAGAAAAAATAAAACTGATTCATCGAGAACTTCAGAAGGAATATTTGTTTTATAAAAAAGGTTTTGTTGACTACTGGAAAGGTTTCTGAAATGAAAGTGGCAATTATGCAGCCATATTTTATGCCGTATATTGGATATTTCCAGTTGATAAATATGGTTGATAAATATGTTGTTTACGACAATATACAGTATACCAAGAAAGGATGGATTAATCGTAATCGAATTTTGAAAAACGGTGTTGATGTTTATATCACAATACCATTAGAAAAAGATTCTGATTTTATAGACATCTGCGAACGCCTGGTAGCAGATAATTTCAATACAAAAAATTTTTTAAATCAAATTATAGGAGCCTACAAAAACGCACCATATTTTAATGAGACTTTGAATTTGATTGAGCAAGTGGTAAGTAATAGAGATAGAAATTTATTTGACTTTATTTTTTACTCAATTGTAAAGATGTGTGAATACTTGGATATAGAAACTGAAATATTAATTTCCTCAAACATAAATATAGACCATAGCCTCAAAGGGAAAGATAAAGTTATTCACATATGTAAAGCACTAAATGCGGATCCTTACATTAATTCCATTGGGGGTCTTGAATTATATGATAAAAATGAGTTTATGCTAAATGGAATTGAATTAAAATTCATTAAGACAAATGAAATTGTTTATAAGCAATTCGGTAACGATTTTGTATCTAACTTATCCATAATAGATGTTATGATGTTTAATTCGAAAAAGAAAATTAAAGAAATGCTAAATGAATATGAGTTAAGATGAAAGCAATTGGCGGATATTTCGAATTAGAATTACAGGATAATAAAACCGTTTATCACGATAATGCTATTCAAGTTAATAGTGGAAGAAACGCGTTGGAATATATTTTTCTTTCAAACAACACCTATAAAAAAGTATATATACCATTTTACTCTTGCGATGCAATATTGCAGCCGATAAAAAGAATGAATCTTGAATATTCGTTTTATTCTTTAAACCGGGATTTTACTCCTAAAATAAAAAAGCTGCACAAAAAAGATGTTCTGATTTATATTAATTATTTCGGGATTTTAAATAAAAAGACAGAAGGTGTTATAGAGAAATTTGGAAATGTTATTATTGATAATACACAAGCATTTTTTACAAAACCATTTGAAAATTTATTAACATTTTATTCTCCTCGAAAGTTTTTCGGATTACCTGATGGAGGATTTGTATATGCAAATAAAAAAATTAGTATTGATCTTGAAAGAGATAATTCTTTTGACAGATTTGATCATTTGTTGAAACGTTGTGAAGATGGACCTGAAGCGGGATTTAATGGTTTTCAGCAAAACGAAAATAAAATTGAAAACATGCCATTGCGAAAAATGTCAACAATTACGGAAAGGTTATTAAGAAATATCAATTTTAAAACTGTATTAAAAAAACGTAATGATAATTTCTTGTTCTTACACAAACACTTAAGATTCCTTAATGAATTTTCATCAATTATAGAAAATGAAAAAATCAATGGGCCAATGGTTTATCCTTTTTTAAGAAAAGACAATAATAAAATGAAAGAGTATTTAATTAAGAATAGAATATATGTTGCAACATATTGGCGTAATGTTTATGGATTGACAGCAGAAAAAAGTTGGGAATATTACTTAACTGATAACTTAATACCATTGCCAATACATCAAGGTATTAATACAGATGAAATAAAACATATTGTAAAGATTATTTCTGAACAATTAAAGAATAATTAAAAATGAGAACAAAGATTGTAATAATTGGTGGAAAAGGTTCAGCAATTGTTATTGCTGAACAAATTTATGATGCACAGGTTAAAGGGAATGACGTTGAATTCCTTGGTTTTGCTTTTGATGATGAGTCTTTTGGTAAGGAAATAAATGGTTTCCCAATAATATGTAAGACTTTCGATGCTAAATCTTATTTTGAAAAGTATATTGATGTTAAATTCATTTATCAATTATATCGCCCGGATTTGATGAAAGAAAGGATAGAATTACTAGATAGTTTTAAAATTCCGTTAGATAAATTCTGTACTTTTGTACATCCCTCAGCATTAATTGCTAAAAGTGCGAATATTGGAATAGGGACTTGTATCCTTGCAAATGCGGTCATCAATCCAAAAGCTAGAATTGGAAATTTTAATACAATTCATTCAAATACCTTAATCGGGCATGATACTTCAATTGGTGAATATAATTTTTTTGCAGCTCATTCAGTTGTGGGAAGTAATGATAAAATCGGGAATGGAAATTTTATTGGCTTAAATACCAGTTTCAATAATTATATAACAATTGGCGATTTTTGTTTTGTTGGTATGGCATCAAATGTTATAAAAAGTATTGAAAGCCATGTAAAAGTAATTGGTAACCCTGCTAGACCATTTAATAATAATATAAAAGCATTGTAGCTTATGAAACCATTAGTAAGTATAATTTCCCTTGCATATAATCACGAAGAATATTTAGAGCAAGCTTTGAATAGTATTATAATGCAGGAAACGAATTTTGATTTCGAAATTATCATTCATGATGATGCTTCTACTGATAGAACACGAAATATTATTCATGAATATATAGACAAATATCCTAAATTATTTAAACCTATCTTTCAAACTGAAAATCAAAAATCAAAAGGTACAGGAATCGTAACCAGAACAGTCTTCAATGCGGCAAAAGGTAAGTATATCGCCTTTTGCGAAGGCGACGATTACTGGACAGACCCGCTAAAGCTTCAAAAACAAGTTGATTTTCTCGAAGCAAACTCCGGCTTCTCCGGCTGCTTTCATGAAACGCAGCAAATTTTCGAGGATGGAAAGGTAGGGAAGGTATATGGACGAGAGGCAAATGAAATACTTACAACGGAAGATACTTTCGCAGCGCTTTCTCCATTTCATACTTCATCGTTAGTCTTTTGCAATAATCTCGGAGAATTGCCCGGATGGTTTAGCAAAATTGTAAGTGGAGATATGGCGCTGTTTTCAATTATCTCTTCATTAGGTCCGCTTAAAAAATTTCATGAAATTATGAGTGTGTATAGAAAACTTGAATCTGGAATAACTAATAATGAAAAAATAGTTAAATATCATCACCATTTGAGAATCAATCTTATTACCTATCTAAATAAATTTCATAATTATAAATATGAAGCCAAAGCAAAAAAGATAATCAACTTTCACTTGGATAGAATTTCGAAAATGAATCTCCCCAAGTATGATGAGAATGTAGACTATATTGAACTAATAAAACCTAAGAGTCATTATAAGCACAAAGAAAATTCATCTGTCGAAAAAAAGACAAGTGAGGAAATGATTCATAAACCAATGAACGAAAAAAATAAAATAGTCATCATTCAAGGCGGCTTTCCTTCAGTATCGGCGACGTTTATATTAGACCAAATAACCGGATTGATCGATAGAGGTTTCGAAATAGAAAATTGGGCCACTTATAATACCGGTACTAATATCATTCATGATGATATTGAAAAATATGACCTTTTAAGCAAAACCAAATACGTTGCTCCACCGAATGAAAATTTTAAAGCTGATCCGAAAAAGTGGCTCCAAATATTTTTTCAGAAAAATAATATCAAAGATCTTGATGATGTTGGCGCTTTTCATGTTCATTATGGGGTTAACTTTAATATATTCGAACCCCTCTTTAGATTGAGCAATAAATTTGTTCTTGTGTCCTTTCATGGTTATGATGCTTCGAGATACTTTATGCAGAAGGGGGATAATTGTTATGCCTATTTGTTTGAGAGAGCCGATAAAATAACTACACCAAGTCATTTTATGAAAAATGAATTAGTAAAGCGAGGCTGCGATCCCGGTAAAATCACAATTCACCGTTATGGAATTGATCTTGAAAAATTCGTCTATAAAGAAAGAATTTTTAACAAAGAGAAAATTATATTTTTAACTGTCGGTCGTTTCGTTGAAAAGAAAGGAATTGAATATTCATTACAAGCATTTGCAAAAATTCATAAACAAATAAATGCAGAATATAGAATTATTGGTGAAGGTGACTTGTATGACAAATATATGGAAATTATAAAGCGTGAAGAATTAAACGATAGTATTAAATTTTTAGGACCCAAAACTAAACTCGAAGTGATTGAAGAAATGCAAAAAGCCGATGTGTTTGTTTTAACCAGCGTTGTTGCAAAAGACGGCGATTCCGAGGGTGTGCCGGTGGCTTTAACTGAAGCTCATGCAATAGGATTACCTGTTGTTAGTTCATATCATGTTGGGATACCGGAACTGGTTATCAATGGCGAAACCGGTTTGCTGGCCGATGAAAAAGATGTTGACACTATAGCGAATAACATGTTGAGTATTGCACAGAATATTAACAAAAGAGAAAGTTTTAGCAAAAATGCTGTTTTAAGAGTCCAAGATGAATTTGATATTGTTAAATTGAATGACAAACTTTTTTCTATCATCAATAATGGTAAGACACAAAAAGACAAATTAAATAAACTTATAAATTTACTTGAGAACAAAAACTGGAAATATAAGTACAGTCTATACGCTGATAAAATTAGCGACTTTGAAACAATAAGATCTTTTGATAAACCTGCTATCTCCGTAATAGTGATTTCATGGCGATTGCATCCCGATAACCTAAAGAGTTTTCAAATACTCGATAATCAAAGAAACCAAAACTTTGAGTTGATATTTGTGGACAACGGAGGAAAAGACGGGGAGTTCGATGAATTAAAACCTTATGTTGATACTTACGTAAAACTAAATACAAATACCGGCGCATACTTGGCAAGAAATATTGGCTCTCTGTTTGCGAAGTCGCCGATACTTTTTTTTCTTGAAGATGATGGTATTCCCGAAAGCAATCTTATAGAATCGCATATTCAAGCGCGTAATAAATTTGATGTGATTGCAGTTCGGGGAGTATATTTGCCCAAAACAAACAATCCCCTCAACTCCGTTGTGAAGCATTATTATTATGGCGACAGACCATTTCCACGTTATAGCAATCTTGAAGGCAATACATCTTACAATGCGGATGTTTTTTTTCATGCTGGCGGCTGGGACGATAACATCGTATTTGGCCATGGTGGAATTGATTTGAGTTACCGTCTGTTGAAAATTGAACCGGATATGCGAAAGCAAATCTACTTTCCTGCTTCTGTAATTTACCATGATTATGTTAAAGACGAATCTCACCTTGCGAACAAAAAAGAAAAACAGGATAAATCCTGGGAATATCTAAGACAAAAGCATGAACCTGATTTTGACAATTTTCTTGGCTTGTGGGGAAAATTCACCGGCAAAGAGAATACTCTGATACTGAAAATCGAAAATCCGCAAATATCATTTCGAAATGAGCCAACCTCTGCCGGAGTTATTTGTCCAATTTGCAATAGTCAATATTCGCATTTTCAATCAGCCGGAATAAAGCCAAGACCAAATGCCCTTTGTCGGGAATGCGGATCTCTGGAACGACATCGTACGTTGTGGCTTTACTTATCTCGAAAAACAAATTTCTTCAAAGACAAAATAAAACTTCTTGATATAGCTCCTTCAAAATGTTTATCCGGTATCTTCAAAAAATTGCCTAATGTAGAATACATGAGTATTGATCTTAATTCTCCATTGGCAATGCGACACATGGATATAACTTCTTTGGATTTTCCTGATGATTCGTTTGATTGTATAATTTGTTATCATGTTTTGGAACATATTCCGGACGATCGCAAAGCCATGCGCGAATTACGTCGTGTTCTAAAGCCGGGCGGATGGGCAATTCTTCAAGTCCCGATGACCGGACTTGCTAAAACATTGGAAGACCCGTCAATAACATCGCCGGAGAAGCGCAAAGAAATATTTGGGCAGGAAGATCATGTCCGCAGCTATGGATTGGATTACAAGGACCGTCTTGAGGAAGCTGGTTTTAATGTCTCGGTTGATAAATTCGCTTCCGAATTACCTATTGCTGAAATAAAGCGCTATGCATTGCACAAAGGAGACATTTATTATTGTTCAAAAGAAGCTGTAATATCTAATAATTCCAGGAATTTCACTCTTGCGTTTGCTGTAACTGAAGTTGGCCCGGATGCCTCAGCGGGAGATTACTTTACAGCCCTTGAACTTGGCACAGCGTTGAAAGAAATTTATGGTTGGGATATAAAATGGTTACCCAAAGCCAAATGGTATGATGTCCGGAATGTGGATGTTCTAATAGCCATGACCGACCATTATGATTTAAATAAACTAGGCTCTTCGGCAGCCAATATTGTTAAAATCTGTTGGATGCGCAATTGGTTTGAACGATGGGCATCAAAACCTTTTTTCAAGCTATGGGATATACATCTTTGTTCATCCAATATTGCATTGGAATATATAAGGAGTAATTATCAAGTCAATCCATACTTATTGCGGATTGCAACCAATCATCAGATATTCAAACCAGGATCAATTGATAAAATATATGACTATTGCTTTACGGGAAGTTATTGGAATGTTCCAAGAGATATAGAAAAAATTAATCCTGATAAACTCGGAATGAACTTCGCATTATTCGGGAAAAATTGGGAGAACCATGATGTTTTTAGAAAGTATTACAAAGGATTTGCACCATATCACCTGTTACCCGATATTTATAATCAAACCAAAATACTGATTGACGATGCAAACAGTGTGACAAAGGAATGGGGTTCTGTAAATAGCCGTGTTTTTGACGCGCTGGCTTGCGGGACATTAGTAATTACTAACAGCGAAAAGAGTTCTAATGAAGTGTTTAATGGCCAGTTGCCCGTTTACCATTCTCCTGAAGAATTGGGAAGTATACTTAATCGGTTTCTGAAAAATCCATCTCGTTACAAGAAGACAATATCATCACTTAGGGAGTTGGTGCTTCAGAAACATACGTATGAAATAAGAGGACAAGAATTCGTAGAAATTCTAGGTAATTATCTGCAGCGTTTAAATATCGGTAATTTGGATGAGGTTGATAACTCCAATCAATCGGTTGCTAAACTCGATTATGAAAGTTCTTTAATTCATTCCACAATATCAGAAAATCATAACAATTCAAAGCAAGTTTCAATTGTCATTCCCGTATTTAACCAATTAGACTACACAAGAAAATGTATTGATTGTATTTTCAAAAACACAAAACCAGGTTTTGAACTGATAATTGTGGATAACGGCTCAACTGATGGTACCTTTGAGTATTTATCTTCATTAGGTGATAAAATCAGGTTGATTCGCAATGAAAAAAATCTTGGTTTTGCTAAAGCCAACAACCTGGGCGTTAATGCGGCAGTCAATCCATACATTTTATTTTTAAATAACGACACTGAAGTCCAACCCGGATGGCTTGAACCGCTTCTTGAGATTGCCGGTAGTGATAATAACATCGGGGCAGTTGGGAGTAAACTTCTTTTCCCTGACGGTCGTCTCCAACATGCTGGAGTAGTGATAATAGAACAAAGGAATAAAATATCATTGTTGCCAAGGCATGTTTTCATGGGAGAAAATCCGTCAATTGTGCCCATAAATCACCCAATGTATTTTCAAGCTGTTACAGCTGCGTGTATGTTGGTTAATAAAAATGATTTTCACGCTGTCGGAGGATTCGATGAAGCTTACTGGAACGGGTCTGAAGATGTGGACTTTTGTTTTAAACTCCAACGTGCAGGGAAAAATATAGTATATCAGCCTACAAGCATTGTAATCCATCACGAATCAAAAAGCGGTAAAGAACGTATAGTTGCTCAACCGCAAAATAATAAACGGCTGCAAGAAACATGGAGTGATTTTATTAAACCGGACCTGATAGACCATGGTACATTTTTGGAAGTAGGACCTTCAGAAAAAATTAGTGCTTATGATGCTGTTGGAAATAGTTATGATAAAACATTGTATATGGAAAAAGTTATTTTGTGGTGGAAATTGTATAATACACCCCGAAAAAACCAAGCGCCAACTGTTATTATTCCTGTTTACAATGCATATGATGAAATAGAAAAATGTTTTAATTCGCTTATCGAAAATACACATGAGGCTTATAACGTAATTATTATTGATGATTGCAGTACTGATAAAAGGATATGGCCGATGTTAATAAAGTATGCTCAACGATTTACGAATATAACATGCATGAGGCATAGTGAAAACAGGGGTTATACGGCAACAATTAATGAAGGTTGCCGATCATGCCGCGGTGATGTTGTTTTATTAAACAGCGATACTCAGGTCACATCAAACTGGTTGAAAAAACTTAAGCGTACAGCTTACAGCAAAAGCAATGTTGCAACGGTTACTCCGTTGTCGAATGCAGCCGGAGTATTTTCGATACCATGGAGAGATAAGAATAATGAAATTCCGGTAGGATGGACGACCGAACAATTCGGACAGGTTGTGGAGAGTTTATCACCTGGATTGTGCCCGGAGGTACCGACCGGTAACGGTTTTTGCATGTATATAACAAGAAAGGCGCTTGATACTGCAGGTTTCTTTGATGAAAAAACATTCCCAAAAGGATATGGCGAGGAAAATGATTTCTGCATGAGAGCATTGGCGCACGGGATGATTAATTTAATTGAGGATTCTACTTTTATTTATCATAAACGGAGCGCTTCATTTAAAGAGAAGAAAGAAGAAATAATTAAATTAAGCCAGAAAAAACTTACGGAAAAACACCCCAACTATGTAAAGTCTGTTAAGAAATGGCTGGATAATGATCCTGTTGATATTATAAGGGAAAGCTTAAAAGCCTATTTGAAAACGCATTCTGCGGATGGTCATAGAATTCAGCATGAAGGTATTGTGCATTTTGATCGACAGGACAAAACAAATAAGGGAGTGCAAAGAATTCTTTTCGTAAATCACAATCTTTATCCGTTTGAAAATTCAGGCACACCAATATCCACATTGAATCACGCACTCGGCATGAAAGAAAACGGATTGGAAGTTGCCGTACTCATTCCGTCCACAAAAGTTAAAGAAGGATTCGCGAAGCAAGTAGAAGATAATTTTATTTTGTACAAACTTCCCCGGTTAGATAAATATGCAGTTTTTATTGGCGAAATAGATAAGTCCGTTTTAGAAAAATACTTCAGTTCGGTTGAAAAAATAATTGAAGATTTTTCTCCGGACATAGTACAGATAAATGATTACGTGTACATGCCGGAAGAAATCGTTTCGCTTTTTCATAATAAAGGCGCTCGCGTTATTAGAAACGTTTGCAACCTCGAAGAAATTTGTCACATGGATTACCCTGTAATTTCCAACGGACTACAAGGGGAGTTATGTAGCGGTCCAGAGTCGCCGATGAAATGCGCCGAATGTTTTTTAATTAATCGGGCCGGTAAAAAAAGAGAAGAAATCGAACAAAATCTGTTAAACGAAATTGCAAATAGAATTAAAAGAAGAACGGAATCGGTTCAAAAATTATATTCGGATTCTGTTGACGGAGTCATCTTTACCGAAAAGGCATTTAAGGATTATTTTACCCGCTTCATAAATATTGATGGAAGGAAAACAGTAGTTAATCCGAGAGGAATTAAATTTGATTTTGAAAAAAATAATTCACCCCGGAAATTTGATTCAGAAGAAATACGCTTTGCTTTTATCGGAAATATAATGTTCAGTAAAGGTCCGGATGTTATTTTAAATGCTTTTACCGAAATTACATTTTTAGAAAACTTTAGATTAGACATTTATGGTTCCATTGTTGATAAAGCTTACAAGGGTTGGATTGAACAGCTCGAAGCGTTGTATCCGGATAAAATAAAATATCACGGAAGTTTTAAAAAAGAAGAATTGGAAAAAATTACCTCTTCGATCGATGTTGCTATTATACCATCATATTTCGATACATACAACAGGGTAGTAAGAGAACTTTTATACCTTGGTGTCCCGATAATTGTTACCGATTTCTTCGGTTCGTCAATAATTCAAAATAGTGTTAACGGGCTTAAAATTAATGTAGGTGATTATAAAGCATTAGCGGCGGCAATGCAAAAAATTATAGATAATCCTCAGTTAATTCATGGTCTTTCTCGCGGAATTGCCGAAACAAAAATCCCTTCACTCGCGGATGAAATTTCAGGTATGATTGGTTTTTATAATAAGTTGGTAGTCAAAAATATTCCTGCGGCACCATCGCATACCGTTGAAAAAAATCTATCCAAATGGTCGCGCTATAAATGGGAAAAAGGCGGAGATGAATGGTCGTCGGTTTGGGGAAGCACCGAAAATCTTTGGCAGAATACTATTTTTTCAAGGATAAAGAATTTGTTACCTGCCGAAAGTATTTTAGAAATTGCACCGGGATTCGGGAGATGCACACAGTATCTTCTACCTTACTGTTCCAAATATGTAGGAATAGACCTTACACCCAAATGCATTGATGCTTGTAAAGAACGGTTCAAAGATTACTCGTATGCCGATTTTTATACAAATGACGGGCTGTCTTTGGCAATGGTTGAAGATGACAGTGTTGATTTTGTTTTCAGTTGGGATTCGTTTGTTCATATCCAGGCGGAGGTTGCAAGAGAATACTTAAAACAAATTTCAGATAAATTGAAAAAAGGCGGTTACGGTTTTATTCATCATTCCAATATTGGTTCTTTTATGGATGGCAATGGTCAACTGAAGGTTGAAAATCAGCATTGGCGGGCGCCTAATATGTCGGCGGCGTTATTCCGGGGCTTTTGTGAAGAAGTTGGATTGCAATGTATAACTCAGGAAATTATTGCATGGGGCGGAAAAATTTATAATGATTGTTTCTCGTTTTTCAATAAACCGGAAAGCGTTGCTTTTGATTGTAATACAAAAATAATTGAAAACAATAAATTTATGCAGGAGGCATCGCCTTCATATCAAGGCAATGTTGATAAATCAAAAAATTATTCATTAAATAAATTATCCAATGCTCTTTCTTGCGACACCAAACTGATTGCATTCTACCTTCCGCAGTATCATCCAATACCTGAAAACGATAGATGGTGGGGAAAAGGATTTACTGAGTGGACGAATGTTGCAAAATCCCAACCGCTTTTCCAAGGGCATTATCAACCGCACATGCCCGCCGATTTAGGTTTTTATGATTTACGTTTACTCGAAACACAAAAGCAACAGGCGGAACTTGCAAAAGAACACGGTGTTCACGGATTTTGTTATTATCATTATTGGTTTAACGGTAAGCGATTGCTCGAAACACCGTTGACAAATATTTTAAAATCCGGCAAACCAGATTTTCCTTTTTGTTTGTGCTGGGCTAATGAAGATTGGACAAGAGCGTGGGATGGTAAATCCGGCGAAATTTTAATAGCTCAAAATTATTCCGA
The DNA here is from genome assembly GCA_043808235.1 of bacterium. Classification (GTDB taxonomy): domain Bacteria; phylum Bacteroidota; class Ignavibacteria; order Ignavibacteriales; family Melioribacteraceae; genus JAZDFC01. The sequence continues at coordinate 13,479 of JAZDFC010000062.1, read as the reverse complement.
AGAAGATGATATTCAGCATATCAGATTTCTATCGGAAATATTTAAAGATAAAAGATACATCAGAATTAATGGTAAGCCGCTGTTTCTAGTTTATAAAGCAAGCAGAATTCCGGATCCGCTAAAAACAACTTCAACATGGAGAAGAGAAGCTCGCCTGCTCGGAATCGGCGAAATTTATTTATGCAGGGTAGAAAGTTTTAAAAGTGAAAAGACCGATCCTTTTAGTCTCGGTTTTGATGCCGCTGTGGAATTTCAACCGGATTGGAGTGAACTTGGCACCCCGATTTTAAAGACGGAAAATTTTAAAGCTTATGACTACAAAAATGTTGTTGAAAAAATGTTGAATAAACCCGTTCCGGCATACAAACGATTTTCGTGTGTTACGCCTTCGTGGGATAATTCTCCAAGGAGAAAAAACAATGTGGCGATACTTCATAATTCAACACCGGAAAAATTCCAATATTGGATTCAGGAGGTTATTAAAAGACAGTCGACAGTTCGGACCGGTGAAAATTTAATCTTCATTAATGCATGGAATGAATGGGGCGAGGGAGCGCATCTTGAACCGGATATGAAATTTGGGAATGCTTATCTCGAAGCTGCCAAACAAGCTTTGCATGAATCCGGCAAATCGAATGATCAAATAAATCATGAACCCAATTTATCTTCAAACGTAGAATCGGAACAAATTATTGTCTCGATTATAATGCCGGTTTGGAATAAAGTTGAATTAACATCGCAGTGTATTGAAGCTTTATTGAAGAATACACCGATGTTAAACTGCGAAGTAATAATAGTTGATAACAATTCGACCGACGGAACAAAAGAATTTCTGAAAAAATTAGAGACTCGGTTTAAAATAATATACAATGCTGGGAATGAAGGTTTTTCGAAAGCATGCAACCGGGGCGCAAAAGCTGCATCGGGAAAATATCTTGTATTCCTAAACAATGACACATTGCCGCAGGAAAATTGGCTGGATGAATTGGTTGGTTTTATTGATGCGGATGATAGCACCGGTGTAATCGGATGCAAATTATTGTATCCCGACGATACAATTCAGCACTGCGGTGTCTCGATGCGTTATGATAAAAAATTTTTCCGGCATCACTATAAATTTTTACATAAAGATCATCCGTTGGTAAATGAAGTAAGAGAATACGACGCGGTAACCGCAGCATGTTTCATTACGCCAAAGAAATTATTTATTGAACTCGGAATGTTCGATGAAGAATTTCTAAACGGATGCGAAGACATGGATTATTGCACACGTGTTCGGGAAAACGGATTCAAAATATATTATACTCCTACTGCCGTATTATACCATCTCGAAAGCCAGACACCGCGCGAAATAAATATGAACGACCGGAATTTTGAAAGGTATATTCAAAAGTGGGGCGCTGATAAAATGCAGAACGAAATTGAAATTTATGCAGAAGATGGATTTTGGGAAAGAGACGGAAATAAATTTGTCAAACAGAATAATCCTTTGTTCGCAGGATGGATTGAAGAATTAAAAGTCGCTGCTTCGCGACTTGATAAAAATGCAATTGATAAATTGAGTAAAATTATAAAACGGATTTATCCAATTGATGAATGGTTTAAAAATCATAATGTTATTCAAAAAGAAATTGTCCCTAAGAATTATAATGACCCCGATAAAACGAAAATTTTATTTGTACTTCATGACTTCCCGCCGTATCGCTCAGCCGGCGCGCAGCTTTTTGCGTTGTCGCTCGCGAAGCAAATTAATTCCACAGGGAAAGCTGAAGTAGAAATTATTTATCCGGTTTTTCGCGATTCTTCTATGAACAATTATTCAATACATAAATCGGAATATGAAGGGATAACAATTTACGAGTTGCATAAAGCCAAAGTAAATGAAATGAGTAAACTGCTCGATGAAAAAGTCTACACTGCATTCGATGGATTTTTAAAAGAAAATAAATATGATTTAATTCATATTCACGGATTAGGTCAATTAACAATGGCCCCTATCTTCGCAGCTGAAAATAATGCCGTAAAAATGGTAATGACTCTGCACGACTTTTGGTTTTTGTGTGATCATTGGCATTTAGTTCGCAATAATCAGGATATGTGCGCGGGTCCAGAATCTAATGAGAAATGCGCCTTATGTTATCTGCAAGATAATCGTATAGTAAATTCCAAAGAAAATTTAGAAGAGCTTCAAAAATATCATCAAATGCGAAAACAAATATTTACTGAGGCTTATTCAAGAGTAAATAGATTTTTTTCTCCTAGCGCTTACTTAAAATCCATTTTTAACAATTACGGATTTAATAATATTGAAGTATTGAGTAACGGACTTGATTGTGAAATTCCGGAAACAGATCATGTTAAAAATAATTCCGGTAAAATAATTTTTGGTTATGCCGGGCAATTAATAATTCGGAAAGGAGTAGATTTACTGATAGCTACTTTTAAGTCTATCAAAACAGATGCGGATATTGAACTGCACATTTATGGCCCGTTAAAAAGCAACGGTTATTGTGATAAATTAAAAAGTATGATTGATAGTGATGACAGGATAAAATATTTCGGTGGATACAATCGAGATGAGGTTAATAGAATTATTCAAAGTTTTGATGTAATAGTAATGCCGTCCCTAATGGACAACTATCCAATAGTTGTGCAGGAAGCCTTCGTAAATAAAACTCCTGTTATTGCATCAAACGTTGGCGGAATTCCTGAATTAGTAACAAATATGAGTACCGGAATTCTTGTAAAACCCGGTTCAATCGATGAACTTACTGATGCTATGGAACTTGTGATTAATAAAAAAGAAATTCTTGAAAAATTTAAGACAAATATACCTTCGGTAAAAAGTATGAATGAATCGGCGACTGAATACGTTAGCGAGTATGAAAAATTGATTTGCGAAAACGCGAGCATATCCAACTACGAAGGCCATTTAACCGTTCAATTTTATGTGTATAAGAGTGTACATTGGCCGATGTTTGAAGAACTATATAATTATTTGAAGAAACAACCGCAGGTAAAAGAAATTGTAATTTGTCTTCCGAATATTCCAAATTTAATTGTTGGCGGCAGTTACGATTTGATTGATAAATTAATGAATCTCGGTGAACGGGTTATTGCTCATCCGCAGGATGCAAATGCCGATGTAACCTTTATTGCTGATACAATTGCAGGCAAAGTATACGGATGCGGAAAAATTGTGAATGTTGGTCATGGTACGATTTCAAAAGGTTACTACTTTACCGAAAGCTTTTGGACAGAAAGGGAAAACTGGGTCGATCTTTTATGCGTGCCGGGCGATTACGCCGCAAATCAGTTTAATCAAATATTAAAAACTCGTGTGGTCCCGACCGGGATGCCGAAATTAGATCCTGTATTCAGGGGAGATTACAGCAGAGAAGGTTTGTGCAGACTGCTGAATCTAAACTTTAATAAAAAAATTGTTTTATACGCACCGACTTTTAATATCGATTTAAGCTCGCTGTATAATTTCGTGGATAAATTCCACTTGCTCGATAATCAAAATTTTTATGTGCTTATAAAATTGCATGGTTCAACTCAGCCGGAATTAATTCAAAAATACAGGGAAATTGCCGGCCCAGCGAAAAACATAATATTTATTGAAGATACGAATTTAGCCCGGTATATCGGGGGAGCCGATATTATGATTTCCGATGTGTCTTCTGCGTTCATGGAATTTATGGCAATGGATAAGCCGGTTATTCTTTACGATAATCCGAATGTTAAAAATTATCACGGTTACGACCCTAATAATATTGAATATGCATGGCGGGATTTAGGAACACGCGTATCTTCCTTTGATCAAATGTTAAAAGAACTGAAACGAATTTTAAAAAATGGCGACGGCAAATCTGAAGTTCGAAATAATTATGCACGACAACTATTCGCAGATTTAAATGGCAGCGCGTCGGAAAATGTTTGGAAGGAAACCCTCTCCCTGCTCGATCAAAAAAATATTGAATTGCCGGTTCTCTCGATTGTAATGATGTTGAATTCGCACAATATAATATTTGTCCGGAGATTAGTTCATTTCATAAAATTTTATTCAGTTATGCCGATAGAATTTGTGATTGTTAAATCTAATGACAAACCAAGCAACGACTTAATTGAGGAACTAAAAAATTCCGGCGAATATTATTCACTTAATATTATCGATTTGAATAATGTTAGCGATCCTATTCTCAGCGGAATCCGTAACTCAACAGGAAATTATATTGGTGTTATTGAGGAAGGAGTAAATCTCTATAAAAATTTCGACTATATCACTTACAAATCTTTTCTTTTAAATCCGGATATAAATGTATTCACCGGCTTGACGGACTCGAATAATCCTCAGATCGATTATAAAAATTATATTCCAGCCGATGACAATAACAAGAATGAAAGGTTTGCATATGAGTTTATTAATAAATATCAGTGTAAAGAAACTAGCAAACTAGCAAAAATATCAAGTGTTCCGGCGTTGCTTTTTATTCGTCGTAGTGCCTTTGATTTCACAAAATTCAATAGCTACCTGGAGTTCTTTGCCCATTTATCAGCTAATCAAGATATATATGCAAGCCTCTCTTTGTTCTATACACAAACAAATAAAAATTTGAAAGATGAAGTTACTCAAGTTTGGGATTATCGGTTTTTAGTAAAACCGGAAGAACGAACAAAGCTTATTCAAAAGATTATCAGTCGTGCATTTTATCCGGAACTTTTTGAGTTGCTGCTTGAAGATATCGTGCGGCTTAATATTAAAATAAAAGAATTTGTTATGATCGCAGCGCAGAGTGTAGCCGATAGATTTTACGATAGTAGTTACAAGCAAAAAGTGTTGGATGTTTTGAAAGAGGATAATCTTTTAAGTCCGATTCTTAAAAGAGAAATCGACATTATAAATAGATTAAATAAAAGCAGGCTTAACCGTTCAACATTAGATAAAGAATCGGATTCTTTGAAAATACTATTCTACTTTTATAAAAATGTGCATATACCGATTCTTTCTCCAATCTATTACCACCTAAAACAAAACTATCCCGATGTTAAAATTGCATTCGGTTTTATGCGATATGCACCCGCTATCCGGGCCGGATTCACAGATGACGAACTTATTGTTCTTAAGAATTTCGGAGAGCAGCTGTATATTAATCCACAGGAGTATGAACCTGATATTACAATAATTGCTGATTCATGTTATGAGTTCGTTCAAAATTGTGGTAAAGTTGTGCACGTCGGTCACGGCATACTTTCGAAAGGTCAGTATTACACCGATACTGATTTAGCACGAAGAGAGGAATCCGCCGATCTTGTTTGTGTGCCCGGTGAATTTCATAAAAAAATAATGAATAAAATAATTACCAAACCTGTAGTCGCAACCGGCATGGCAAAATTGGACGGTCTGTTTTCGGAAAACATTAATAGGAAATGGGTCCTTGGAAAATACAAATTTCCCGACGATTACAAGTACATACTTTTCGCCCCAACTTTTAACGACGAACTTTCTGCGATTCCTTATGCATTGGATAGAATTAATGAAGTAATCCCGGACGATAAAACATTTCTACTTGTAAAATTACACGGCAGTACAAAAAAAGAATACATGGAAATGTATCGTCAATTATTTAAGAAAGATGCGCGCGTAATATATATTGATGAGCTCGATATCACGCCATTTATGGCTGTTGCAGATATAATGATATCCGATGTGTCATCAGCAATGATGGAATTTGCAGCGCTCGATAAACCGTTGATATTGTTTAATAATCCCGATTGGAAAAAGTATAAATATTACAATCCATCCGACATGGAATTCAAATGGCGCGATATAGGAATACAAGTAACAAACTTAGAAGAAATGAAAAAAGCCGTGGAAAGATCTTTAGTATATCCTGAAGAATTTAAACAGAAACGGAAATATTATACCGATCAAATACTTGCAAATAAATATAGCGGCAACGCATGCGCAAAAATTATTAATGCGGCGTTGGAACTTTGTAGCAATAGATTAAATAGAGAATTATTATTGACTGAAATTAAATAGAGTACATCAATGAAATTACATATAATCGGCGCCGGCAATTGGGGTACAACTCTCGCGCATCTGTTTTCGAAAGAGAACGAAGTTCTTTTATGGACTCACACCATCAAACATGCGCAAAGTATAAACTCCGATTCCGAAAATAAAATGTACCTGCCGGGACTAAAACTCTCGAAGAATATTATTGCTGTAAAATCTTTTTCGGTTGAAATAGACAGTGATGATATTGTATTGCTTGTCGTGCCCTCAAGTGCACTGCCGGGGGTTGCCGATGAACTTAAAAATAGAATGAACGGTCAGACTATCATTTGCGCAACCAAAGGGTTTGAGCATCAAACAATGCGTACAATGGGAGAAGTAATAAATGCGAAACTTCCCGACTCACCCTTAATTGCGCTTTCCGGGCCAAACATTGCACGCGAGTTGGCTCAAGGTAAACCTACAAAAGCTGTACTCGCTTCCGAAAATTTAATTGCGGTTACAAGAGTTGTGAAATATTTGAAAAATGATCTTCTCGCTTTTGAAGTTTCCCGCGATATAAAAGGAATAGAACTCTGTGCCGCGTTAAAAGGAATAATTGCAATTGGGGTTGGTATTGCCGACGGATTGGATTTGGGTGACAATTTTACTGCGCTGCTTATGACATACGGTTTACGAGAGTTCGTTGCGATAGCGGAATTTTTAGGAATACAGCAGAAGACTATTTATGGAATTGCCGGGCTTGGCGATTTGATAGCAACGTGTTTAAGTAAAAACAGCCGTAACAGAAAATTCGGTTATTTACTCGGCAAAGGATATAAAACTGAAGAAGCGTTAAAAGAAGTAGGAATGGTAGTCGAAGGTGTGCAGATGACAAAAACAATTGTCGGCCTCGATGATTTGAATGTCTCGATACCTTTGTTTTCAATAATTACAAAAATAATTTTTGAACCGAACGGTTATAATATCGCAGATAAATTTATTACATGCTTAACACAGTATAAAATATAGTAAATACTTTACGGAACGAAGCACAAGGGAATGTATGAAAGCAATAATTCTTAATGCCGGTAAAGGCAGTAGGCTTGCACCTTTCACGGATGACAACCACAAATGTTTGATCGATATCGGCGAACGGAAAATAATCGATTTTCAATTGGATGCTCTGCGGCAAGCTGGAATTACTGACATTGTTATTGTTGTCGGTCATTTAAAAGAAAAAATTAAAGAATATGTAAAAAAATATTCCGACCTGAATTTTGTTTTTATCGAAAACGATGCGTATCAAACCACAAACACCGCATATTCACTTTTACTAGCAAAGAAGGAAATGAACGATGAATTTATATATCTAAACGGCGATGTATTGTTCGATCCCGAAATGTTAATGAGGCTTATTCATAGCAAACACAAAAACGCACTTGCGGTTGAAAAGAAAAAATGCGGCGAAGAGGAAGTTAAAGTTACATTGGTAAAAAAAAGAATAACTGCAATTAGTAAAAAAGTTTCCGTGTCAAAGGCGTACGGTGAATTTGTAGGTATAGCAAAATTTTCCAAAGATATATTTTCCGATTTTAAAAAAGCGCTGGAAGAAACTATTGTTAAAGAAAAATTATTGAAAGAGTATTTTGAATACGCTCTCGATAAAATAACCAAGAAAGTGACATTAACCGCAGTTGATATATCGGATCTAAAAACAATTGAAGTAGATTTTCCGGCCGATCTCGAAAAAGCACGAAAATTATTTGGTGAATCGGTATCAATTGAAGCAAAGAAAAAAATACTATTTTATGTTGAACGCGATCTTCATCTTCCTTTTCTTGAGCCGATTCATGATTATTTAAAAAAAAATTATAAATACGAACTCGCATTTTCCGCCCCCGAATTTGTCGTTCCAAAAGACGGGCAGGTGGGCATTGGTTTGCGGGAAAAGGAAATAAGCAGGCTACGGCAAAAAAGTAATTTTTTTGAAGACCCGGAAGTATTTAAACCGGATATAACCGTTGTCGCTGATGTCAGCTTCTCTTTGAAAAACTGTGGTAAAATTGTAAATGTTGGTCATGGTATAATTAGCAAAGGTGGATTTTACCGGGACGCGCCAATCGTGCGAAGAGAAAATCTTGCGGATTTAATTTGTGTTCCGGGTGAATGGCATAAAGAAATTCTTAAAAAAAATGTTTTCGTCCCTATTGTCGCAACAGGATTTATTAAGTCCGATAAAATGTTTGGACCCGGTGCTGTTAAGCGAAGCGATTTTTGTACAGCTAATAAAATTGATGAAACAAAGAAAATAATTCTTTATGCACCCACTTTTAATCCGGAATTATCGAGTATCCCTATTATTCAGGATAAAATAAAGGACCTTGTCGATGAAAATGCAATACTGCTGATTAAGCTGCACAGCATGACGGATATTGTATATGTGAATATGTACAAAGAACTTAGCCGGAATAATAGAAAAATACTTTTCATTGATGACCTGGATTTAACTCCATCCATGATGGCGGCTGACGTAATGATAAGCGATGTTTCATCGGCGGCGGTTGAGTTCTTGTTTTTGAATAAACCGGTAATCGTTTTTAACAATCCGCGGACGAGCGAATATGCGTACTATGATCCTGAAGATATTGAATATAAAGTGCGCGACGCATGTAAAGTTGTTAGCAGTTTCGAGGAATTAAAATTTGCACTTAAACTAAGCTTGAATAATCCGCATGAGTTTGAAGAAAAAAGAAAGCATTATGCTGAAATGTTGTGTTTTGGAAGGGATGGTAAAGCCGCACAAAGAGCGGCCGAAGCGATTGACGATTTGATAAACGATAAGGTTTTAGATGATATTCAGCAGAAAGGAATTACCGTTTTCCTATTAAGCAACGCTGAAAGAACTTGTGATGAAATAGAAATGATTGTTAACAGCCTGTATTTGACTAATCCGTCGGCTGGACTATTTGTTTATGTGTTTGCAAATTATAAGCCGGGATATAATATTGCTAAACTCAAAATTACTAAGTGGATAAGTTGGGAGAATAGCAGTGATATTTCTGCAATTATCACCGAACTAAAAACCGAACATGTTATCATTACACGGGATGTTTATACCCGGCCTTACCGGTGGATAGAAAAACTTGAAAATTATTTTAAGTGGTATCCTCAAGCAGAGGGGGTTAATGCACTTAATGATCGCGACGATTATAACGAACTGCTTCAGAAATATTTCACTCATATTAAATCGGATGACTTTGAAAACATTGAACATAATTTCCGGCATTTTATAGGTGCGGATGTTTCAGTTCAATCAATAAATGGAATTTGTTTCGTAGTCAAAACAAAAGTTCTAAAGGGCGCAAACAATTTTACAAATATTAGCAACAATGAATCGTTTATAAAAAGCATAGCAGAAATATTAACAAACAAAAACACTCAGATTAAACAAGCCCTCGATCTTTTTATTTATACTGATAAAAATTATTTGCAGGCAAAACCAAAAGAAATACCGGTTGAAAGTGAATTGCATGGTATAAAAGATCAACTGATAAAAAATATCGAGGGAAACACGTGGGATATCGAATCTCGTTTAAAGCTTTATCAAATTCAATGCATTGGGGTTGAAACTGAACTCAATTCTACAAATGAATTACAAACTCCGGTAAATGTAGAACCGGAAGTTTCTATTGTTTTAATTACATACAATCAGTTGAAATACACAAAAGAATGCGTTGAAAGCATTATTATATACACTACCACAAATTACGAAATAATTTTTGTTGACAATGCTTCTCAGGATTCAACACTCGAATGGATAGGCGAATTATGCGATGGGAATAAAAATTTTAGATTTATCGCTAATAGTGCTAATGTGGGATTTACTAAAGCCGCTAATCAGGGTATAATTGAAAGCCGGGGGCGGTATGTTCTCTTGCTGAATAATGATACGGTTGTTACTAAAAACTGGGTAGAGAAAATGATTGAAATAGCCGATGACGATGAAAAGATTGGAATAGTTGGTCCAATTAGCAACGATGTTAGCGGGTTCCAGATAGATCGAAATGCTGTTTACAAAGATGTACGGGGAATGTTGAATTATGCGAACAAAGTACAGAAGCAGAACAAAGGAGAAATTGTCCAATTCCCGCGAGTCGCTTTTCTTTGCACATTAATAAAAAGGGAAGTCCTCGAAAAAATCGGCGGATTGGATGAACGCTTCTCTCCCGGAAATTTTGAGGATGACGATTTTTGTCTTCGCGCTCAAATTGCGGGTTATAAAACAGTCATTGCGAAAGATGTATTTATTCATCATTACGGATCAAAAAGCTTCAAAGCGGACGGAAATGAAAAATATGCAGCCCGGCTCAACGAAAATCAAAAAATATTTGTCGATAAATGGGGCGCTAATCCTGATGAAATCTGGCTTGCAGGTAAACAGATAAAGAACAGGAATATCAGTTATCCTATTAATATGGAAACATTTTCATCAAGCATTGATAGATTCGTAATTCATGTGGAAGAAAAAGATTTCAACCTTGCAAACATCGAAATTCGAAAAGCAGTGGAATCTTTTAAAACTGCCAAAGATAAACGCGGTTATGAATTTAATGTGCTATTGAATTTAGCCGGTAACATTTCAATGATACTTGGCGATTTTCAAAATGCCCAAATCTATTTCGAGCAGGAATTGGAATTAGTTCCTTCTTCGTCCTCGGCATGCCTCGGACTTGCACAGGTAATGTATGCTTTGCAGCAATATGAAGGCAGCAAGTTAATGTTTGAATGGGCTGTAAAAAATGATCTGTCAAATATAAAAGCGATTGATGGGCTTGCACAAGTAAACAAACTTCTCGGGTTGGAAGAAGCCCATAACTCGTTAATTGAAAAATAAACTAAGGATTCTATTGTGCCGCGACTTACACTGAGTATGATTGTAAAAAATGAAGAAAAATTTCTTGAAGGTTGCCTTGAATCCGTAAAGAACATAGCAGATGAGATTGTAGTTGTTGATACTGGTTCAACTGATAAAACGATCGAAATAGCAAAGAAATACGGTGCAAAGATTTTTCACTTTGATTGGATTAGTGATTTTTCAGCCGCAAGAAATTATGCCTTATCAAAATCTACCGGTAAATGGATTTTATATCTTGATGCAGACGAACGTCTATCAGATGGTTCGAGAAAGGAATTAAAAAAAATAATTCTTACCGATAAAAAGGAAGGTGTCAACTGCATCGTAAAAAGCGAAAGCAAACAAGGTGGATTCCCCAATATAATGCAGTATATTAGACTTTTCCGTAATCATCCGAAAGCCCGGTTCACCGGGAAAGTACACGAACAAATTGTAGATAGCTTGATAGAGTTGAATTTCCAATTCAGCCAGTCCGGAATATTAATTGATCACCTCGGTTATGATATTTCGAATGAAGATTTACAGTTAAAAGCCGGGCGCAATCTCGAGATTCTTCTTGGAGAATACAGCAATGGACGCGATCCGTATGTAGCATTTCAAATTGCTCAATCTTATGGAATATTGAATGATAAAGAAAAAGCGGTTGAATACTTCAGAACATTTGCGGACGATGAAAATTTTATGAAAGAATATCGTGCAATTGCTTACCGTTTTATTGCCGGAATTGAAAACGATAAAAATAACGTTACGGAAGCGCTTGAGCTTGTAAATAAAGGATTGGCGATTTCAAAATCCCAGCCGCTGCTATTAATGGTCGCTTCGCAGATTCACCAAAAACTTGGGAATAAAAATGAAGCGGCTTTATTATGCAGGCAGGCTTATGATGAAAACATAAGACTGCTCAAAGGTAAAGTGGCAATAATATTCGATATTATGGTTAACGAGGAATTAATTATTTACCAGGGTATCGATCTTTCAGTTCGAAACGGCGATATTGAAAATTTTAATTTTTATTACAGCAGACTCGAGGCGTTAAAAAACAAGCAACTCGATAAAAATGGAATTAACGAATTAAAGCTTATTAAGGCGCTGCTTAATAATGAGGAATTATCGCAAACAAAAATTTCAGAATATTCCAGCGTTATTAATAGTGTTAATTCTAATTTGCTTATTACGCTTCTTGGAAATTACAAACAATATGAATTAAGGCTCTTAATTATAAAAAAGATTGCAGAGTTAGTCGGTTCAAACAATAAATTAAATAACCTGCTTGGATTAACTTATATATCACTCTCGGATTATGAATCCGCTGTAAATGTATTCAATAAAGTAGTGGACTCCGAGGAAAAGGACCCTTCCACATATTTTTATTTAATATCCGCTTACTTTAGAATGGGAAATTGGACGAAAGTGACAGGCGTCATTTCCGATGCTGAGAAAGAATTTGCAAACTTGCCGGAGGTAATGTCGAGGCTGCAAATAATAAAGGGAAAATTGACCAATTATTAAGCCAAGCAATGATGTGGCGGACTTTTAAAACATTTTAAAAATAATTCCTATTTAACTACTAAACTTTTTTACCCCCTCCGTCGATAATGAGTATGAGAATTAAATAAAATGTTAGGCAAGGAAGCCTAACAATATTATAATAACAATATACACGGAGGTTAAAATGTCAATATTCAACATCAACTCAAACACAGGCGCGATGAACGCCTACAACGCGCTTGCAAAAGTCAACAAAGAAACTTTTAAAGCTCAACTGCGTTTGGCAACCCAAAAAAGAATCAACACTGTAGCTGATGATACATCCGGTTACAACGTTGGAAAATCTTTGGAAGGAAAAGTTTCTCAGATGAAAGCTGCTCAGGGCAACATTTCTGCTGCTAAAGACTTTTTGTCAACAGCAGAAGCTGCTTTACAAAACGTCGGTGATTTGCTAAACCAAATCAAGGCAAAAATTGCTGATGCCACTGATCCAACGAAGAGTGAATCATCATTAGCAAGTGATATTGAAGCTCTTGGTAGTGAAATTAGCAATATCATGAGCAGAACTGAATTCAACGGAACTACTCTGTTAAGCGGTACCAAATTCAGCGCTGGATTCAAATTCCAAACTGGTGTGAATACAGGTGAAGATATAACACTTGCCTACACAACATCGCTTGGCACACTTGATTTATCGGGTGTTACTTCAGTAACAAGCCCAAGTACAGTGGATGTTTCATCCTTAGTTACAAGTGTAACTAATGCTCTTGGAAGTATTGGTAATGATATCCAGAGATTGGATATTCAAGACTCATACACAACTGCTGCATTAAGCAATGCTAATTCAAGTATCAGCCGATTATTCGATGCCGATATGGCTCTGGAGCAGATGAACGCAACCAAGGGCTCTATCGCTCAAAATATAGGTATTTCTATGTTGGCCCAGCTAAATACAGCGCCGCAAGCAGTACTTTCATTATTCAGGTAAATTTAATTCTCTTTTTTTACCCGGGAACAATAGTTCCCGGGATTTCTTCTTAAATATTATTACCAGGATATAAAGTATGAATAC
>JAZDFC010000061.1:0-68048 GCA_043808235.1 bacterium | reverse complement strand
CAATCCTCTTCCGTTTAAGTATTCCTCTACAATATGGGCGGCGGGTGTTCCGGAATCGATTAATTTTATTTTATTACCGACAACTTTCTGAATCACATTTTTTAATATGGGATAATGTGTGCAGCCAAGAATAAGCGTATCAATTTTCTTTTCTTTAAAACCGCTTAGATATTCCTTTGCAACAATCTCTGTAGCTTTATGATCGATCCAGCCTTCCTCGGAAAGGGGCACAAAAAGCGGGCAGGCTTGTTCGTACACCGTAAGTTTCGGATTCAACCTTTTTAATTCGTGACCATAAGCCTTATTGTTGATTGTAGCACGGGTGCCGATTACTCCGATAACACCTTTACTTGATTCCCTCAGAGCCATTTTAGCGCCTGGCTCAATCATACCGATGACTGGAATTGTTAAAAATCTTTTTAATTCCTTCAGCGCGACTGATGATGCAGTGTTGCACGCAACAATAAGCAGTTTAATATTTTTTCGAAGTAAAAAATTTGCAGCCTGTATTGAGTATTCAACAACTGTATCATTCGATTTTGAGCCGTAAGGCACACGCGCGGTATCACCGAAGTAAACAATATTTTCATTCGGGAGTAATTCCGAAACTGCGCGGACGACAGTAAGTCCCCCAATTCCCGAATCAAAAAAACCAATCGGGTTGGTTCTGTTCATAAAATTCAATCTAATACCTATAATAATTCTTCAATTGATTTCGTAATTTCCTGGCGGATTAGTTCAAAATTTTGCGCAGGTATTTTCTTCCCCTTTTTATCGAGCACATAAAAAGCATCGGCAACATCATCTCCCTTAGTAGAAATTTTTGCGTAATAAATTGTTATCCCAAGCTCGTGCATCATGCGAGTAACCTGGTAAAGCAATCCAAACCTATCCGGCGAGAAGACATCGATAATCGTATATTTATTGTGCGGTTCAAAAACAATTTTAATTTTTCCTGCTCGTTTGAAAAATTTATTTTCAATCCTCCACCATTTGAATTTAACACGTGAAAATTCCCTGCCGATCTGAAGTTCATTTTTAACTGCAAGAGCAAGATCGTTCTCAATTTTTGCATACCGCGCAGCATCAACAGTCTTGTGAGTTCTAAAATCTGTTACACTAAATGTATCGATAACAACATTATCTTTTCTTGTAAAAATTTTGGCGCCATGTATATTCAAATCATTTATTGACAGGGCTCCGCACAACCTCGAAAGCAACGATTCCGAATCCATAGTGATGATTGTAACATCCGTCACTCCCTGGTTCTCGCTGAACAACACCGAGACGCTTTCTCCCTTCTCGATTTCATCCACATGTTTATTTATTTCATCCTGCGAATACTGTTGGAGATAAGAAAGATCGTCGATTGAACTTAGATGCTCTTTCAGCAAATCATTATCGAGAGCATTTGTTCGCTCTAATATTTCTTTTGAATCGGCAAATAACAATTCCTCACCACTAATTCTGTCTTCGAGCATAGCTTTAGTTTTGCGGTAAAGCTCGTAAAGCAAATCGCTCTTCCATTGAGTCCATACCGCGGGATTGACCGCCGATAAATCAGCATAAGTCAACAAGTAAAGAAGATCCAGCGCGAATGATGACGGAAATAACTCGCTGAAATTATTCAACGTAACGGGATCGTTCAAATTTCTACGGAAGGCAACCTGTTCCATTGCTAAATGATGCTGGACTAAAAATCTTACCATCGTTATTTCATCGGCATCATAATTAAGTCTTTCCATAACAGAAGCAGCGATTTCAGCGCCTAATATTTCGTGCCCGCCAATACTTATCGGTTTGGCTATGTCGTGAAATAGAATTGCAAGATAAAGAATATCTTTGTTGCGGATCCCTTCGTATAATTTTCCAACATGACCTTTAGAGATATCAAGTGATTCAATATTTTGCAAAGCAATCAACGTGTGTTCGTCTGCTGTGTAACAATGATAAACTCCTGGCTGGAAAAAGCCAACAAGCTCCCTGAATTCAGGAAGAAATACAGACAGTACTCCCAGTTCATTCATGGAGGCTAAAACTTTTCCAACATTTTTGGGTAGCTTCAAAATTTCACGGAAGAAAACCGAAGAAGATTGCATCGGATGTTTGGAATCTTCAAGTTCGAGCACGCGTTCTATAATAAGCGAGCGTAAGTGCTCGTCGAACGTTGCATCGTGAATTCCACGATAATAAAAAACACGAAGTATTTCCGATAAAGAAAGGGTTCTTTCCTTTTTCATCGTGATGTTACTGCCCTTCATGTTAAAATCATCATCTATCTCAATTGCAAGATAATCCGAAATCGGTTTATTCAGTTGTTCCTTAAAACGTTTTACCATTGTTTTGGCAAACCGGTTTAGAATATTGGCTGACCGGAAATATTCCTTCATAAAGTTATGCCATTTATTTCCCGGGTAGTCCAATATTCCGGCTATCTTTTCCTGGTCTGTAAATTCAAGCCGGTCGTTTTTCCTATTGCTGATGATGTGAAGAAGATTTCTTATCTTCAGAATGTAGCTATAACTTTCATATAATCTTCGACTGGCTTTTAAGTTAACCAATAATTTTTTTTCGAGAAGAGTTAAGAATGATTCCGTCTGTGTGATTTCATTCTGATCAGTAAGCAGCAAATTATTCTTCATCGAAAACATCCATTCAACTACCTGCAAATCCCTTAATCCGCCAGCGGAATATTTCAGATTCGGTTCCAGCACCTTCGAAGAAGCGCCGTACTTCTCATGCCGTAAATTGATATCCTCAAAAAACTCGTTAAGAATTTTCCGACGGGTCTTATCTGTTAACACGCTTGATATTTTTTCATTCCAATCGTTGTACGTCTTTTTATTACCAATAATAAATCGTGTTTCGAAAAATTGTGTAAATGCGTGAAGGTCCTCATTCATGAATTTTTTAATGTCCGGGAAATCCCTTACAGTATGCGAGACTTCTATTCCGCAATCCCACATCGCAGTAATAAATTTTTTAATCTGACTTTCGTCCGATTTATTATGGCCCTGCAGAATAAACATAATATCGATATCCGAAAACGGGGAGAGTTCTCGCCTACTAAATCCGCCAGCCGAGGCAAGCGCAAAATTAATCTGCTCATCTTTGAAAATGTTGAAAATCAATTCTTCAACAAGCAGCGAATAGCGCACGCAGAATTTAAAAGATTCTTTTAATAATTCCTTATCCGAAAAAAGAATGCTCTTCTCGGCTTCGAACTGTTTTTTGATTTCGATATAATTCTTCATAGGTATAAAATAAGGGTTGTTCCTTTTATCTGTCCTTTTACAGTCAATTTTTGTCCGGCAACTTTAACATGAACAGATCACAATATCAAGAACAACCCGAAATAAATATTTGTTAATCCAACACCGGAATGACAAAGGTGCTAAAATCACAATCCGCCGCGGCGGAGAAAATTAAAAAAACATATACCGTTAGGTCTCATAATTAAACGGGCTAACGGAATTAAGTAAATTACAATTTTTCGAACTTTGCCTGGAAGAACCGCAGGTATTTTGGTTCGTAAACCATTTTTAATCCTTTTATTTTCTTCCTGTTCGTATACACTTCGGCAATGGATTCGACGGTAACATCGATATGTGCCTGGGTGTAAACTCTTCTCGGGAAAGTCATTCGTACCAATTCCAATTTCGGATAGCGGTGTTTACCCGTTTCAGGATCGCGACCGGAAGATACAATTCCGCGTTCCATTCCACGCACGCCCGAATCAATATAAATTTCCGCAGCAAGCGCCTGTGCCGGGAATAGATCCTGCTTTAAATGCGATAATATCTTTTTCGCGTTTAAGAATATTGCATGTCCGCCAATGGGTTTCACAAAGGGCACTCCAAATTCTTCCAATCTTTTTCCGAAGTATTCCACCTGCCCAACGCGCATGTGAATGTTATCAAACTCAACCATCTCATCTAAGCCGCGGGCCATAGCTTCCATATCGCGTCCGGCTAAACCGCCGTATGTATGAAGTCCTTCGTAAACGACAACCATGTTGCGCGCTTCTTCATAAACAACTTTATCGCGTGTTGCAAGGAATCCGCCTATGTTAACCATCAAATCTTTTTTTGCACTGACCCACAAACCGTCGAAGTACGAACAGATTTCCTTAAGGATTTGCGCAATTGATTTTTCGGAATATCCTTGCTCTCTTAATTTAATGAAGTACGCATTTTCGGTTGCGCGGGTAGCATCAAACCATAACCGGATTTTATTTTTCTTGCAGTATTCATGCACTTCGCGAAGGTTAGCCATCGAGAACGGCTGACCGCCTGCCATGTTCACGGGTCCAGCCATCGATACGTATGCAATTTTTTCTGCGCCGACTTTTTTAACAAGGTTATTCAATTTATTTAAATCGATATTCCCTTTGAAAGGATATTCATTATCGGGATCGTGTGCATCATCGATGATTACATCAACGAATGTAGCGCCCGCTAATTCCTGGTGAAGACGTGTTGTGGTAAAATACATATTACCGGGAACGTAGTCCCCCGGTTTGATAATTATTTTTGAGATCATATGCTCGGCGGCTCTGCCCTGGTGCGTAGGCACAAAGAAAGGCATACCATAATATTTTTTCACCTGATCCCAGAGATGATAAAAATTCTTGCTGCCGGCATAAGCTTCGTCGCCGAGCATCATTCCCGCCCATTGATTATCGCTCATTGCATTTGTACCGCTATCGGTTAGCAGATCGATATACACATCTTCCGATTTCAAAAGGAATGTATTGTATCCTGCTTCCTTCGCACATTTCTCGCGGTATTCGCGTGTAGTCATTTTAATAGGCTCAACCACTTTTATTTTGAACGGTTCAGCCCAGCTTCTTTTAATTATTTTTTTAGCCATTTTTACCCCATGATGTTTATAATTTTAAATTGCATTCAACCATATCGGATCGCAATCTACAAGTTTATTAAAATTTTCCTTTGTCTTCTTCGCCAAATTCATCTTCGAGATCGTCGTATTCGTCATCTTCAAATTCTTCGTCGAATTCATCGAGGAAGCGGTCTTTGTATTCTTCACTTTCATATTCAGCTTCTATTACCGACGATATTCCGCCGCGAGGATTAAACTCTGCGATTAATTTCATATAACGCGGCTTGCATACTTCAACGAGGTCGTCAAGAATTTTATTTGTAACACTCTCGAAATAGATTCCCTCATTGCGGTAAGACTGCAAATAAAATTTGTACGACTTCAACTCGATACAAAGCTGGTCGGGAATATATTTGAGCGTAATAGTTGCGTAATCCGGTTGACTGGTTTTGGGACAAACGGAAGTAAACTCCGGCGCAATATGGGTTACCCAGTAATCCCGTTCAGGGTATGCATTCTCAAAGACTTCGAGAAGTTTTTGTTTGTTGGTCATTATAATTCCTTTAATCAATTTGGTTGCTCGCTATAAAATTTTAAAAACTTATTAGTCTCTTATGCAGCGGACAGAAAAACCCGATTCCTTGCTTAAAGAGTGATTATCGGTGTTCATTGCGGCGGAATTATCATACATTACGGCAAAATGCGCGTTGCCGGCATTTGCCGATGTTGCCGCCCACCAAATAGCCATTTTCCCTATTTCTTCAAATTTGCCGGTAGCATGAAATCTTTTACCGGCAGGTCTTGCTGTAAAGCCTGTTTTATTTGTAACATTTGCCGGCGAAGTTCTCCAATAAGTAGTTCCAACTTCTTTCATTTGTGCGGCTGATTCGCGGGATCCAAGATAACTGTTAAGCATCTCCCATTCTTGTTTAGTGGGCACATGCCAGCCTTTGGGGCAGAGTTTTCCGGTGTTTACGGCATGCCAATTATACAATGCACCATAAACATTTTTTGTATCTTGATTGTTCATTACCCAACAATAGGCTCCTGTTTTTTCTTTTTGCCATGCATCAAAATCCCTTTGTTCTTTTATTGGAGTTCCGTCGTTATATCTTGTGGTTTTAAGATTCTCAGCCATCCATACTTGATTACCGATTGTTATTGTTTGATAAACATTTCCATCTGCATCCGTAACCGTGTTTTGGCTAACCGGAACAGTGTTACCTTCATATGTAATCTTCTCGATTCTATCGGTGGGAATTTTAGTTACCTTTCCATCTTTTTCGTAAATGTTCATTATGGTTTGCGAATAACAAATTACTCCCGAAAACAAAAATAAAAGACCAATAAGTGATTTCATTTCTTTTTCTCCATTTATGCAATTAGTGAAAAGTGATAACGGAAATAGTAACCACTAACTTCTGATTACTCGTCATTATAATTCCTTTGATCAATTTATTTGCTCGCTAATATTTATTTTTTAATGATAATTTTATTTTCATTTTTTCATTCTGTGAATTATATCTCACGAGTTTTTCCCAATCAATCTTTCCTTTTACACAAAATTCATCTGCAAATGGAAGTACAAGTAAATTCAATTTTCTATTGTATTCATTAATGAAATTTTTGTTCTTTTCGTTGGCTTTTTGCTTCAAAAGTAAAAATACTTTTGTGTACAATTCGCTATCACCCGATATAAATTCCCAAAACTCTTGACCGGCAACTTCTATAAAATCGCTTTTGGAAGCCCATTTAATTCTACCATAGCAAAAACCGATAATACATTTGATATTTCCATTCCTGGTGCTACCAATCAGCCTTTTAGTTTCCTCTTTGAAAGACTTCCGGATTTCTTTTATTCTTATTGAATTATCAATATTGGCATTCGAAATTATACTTACTAAGTATGTGTTGTTATCTTTTCTAAGCTCTAAATCGATTCCTCTCACAGATTTCATTTTTATTTTATAAGTATTCTCACAAACAAATACCGCAATACGCTTCAAAAAATCGTCAAGTAAAGTATTTTCCAATATTGATAAATGTGAATTAAGTATATACTCAAAAAAATCACCAGTGGTGTTAATATTTCTAATTCCCAACAGATATGGATTTATACTTAGTAAATTTTCAAAGAAATCAATTTTTCGAACTTCATCTTCCAAAGTACTATAAAACAACATCATGTTTTTGTCAACAAAATCAATAACTTTTTTAAACTCAACTTTCTTCAAGATTAATCCCTTTAATTAACAATTACTGACAAAAATATTTTCATAATGCCATTTAATTGAATTTTGATGTGGATAAATTTCTGAATTCGCAGGAAGTAAAATCCGCTTATCATTATCTTTCAGTGATTCAAGAAATCGATAACTGTCTATGCTACCAAATTCCCAAGAAAGAGAGTTGAATTTCGGGGAGATTAAGACAACATAATTTTCATTTAGCGAAACCCATCCTACATCAAATGCCCAATGGTGCAATCTGCAAAGTGAAATTCCATTCCATATATCATCCTTTCCTTTTGCACGATGCGGCACAATATGAGCTGCTTCAACTTCCCAATACAAATTATCGGGAGAAGCCAACTTCAATCCGCATATGGCACATTTATAATCATATGATTCGATAACCGCCTGACGAAATCCACGTGTTCTAACTGAAATTTCTCTACTACTTTTTGCCGTCCTTTTTTCTTTATCAAACGGATTATAATTTTTAGGTCGGGCAGTAATCTTCAACTTATTAACGACTTTCTGAACTTCGAAAGATTTGGTCGATAAAATCTTTTTTTCTTCCTTCGGGATTTTTAAGATATGCAACAATTTATCATATCCTTTCTCCGTTAGCATCCACTCTCTTTTATTAGTCAATTTAATTGTCTCGGTCGGTCTTGAAATTAACTTTTCTCCCGATAATGAATCAGCGGCTCTAAAAAGTAATCTATGCCAGAGATAGGATTTTTTAATTCTGTTTTCTTTCCGATAAATCGTTTCTAGATATGCTTCCCTCTGTTGGGTACTTAGCTCAAAATCATCTGCAAGCTCATCAACAATTTCCTCTTCGGCCCCAAATTCCTTAATTGTCCCATTGTGTTTGAATAACGATTTTAATAATGCATCTTCCACTGCCTTTCGCGAAGGCATATTGTATTCATCCAACATTTTCTTTTCGTAACTCATCCAATAAACTCACAATACAAATTTTCATTCTCCATTAAATATACTCAGGTCTTTCCCGGTACTTTATCGGGTCTTCAACACCCGCTTGCTGGAAACCGCGGAGGCGGAAAGCGCAGCTATCGCAAACGCCGCATGCTTCGTCTTCATTTTGGTAACACGACCATGTCAAATGCAACGGTGCTTTAAGTTCCATTCCTTTTAATACTATTTCCGATTTCTTCATATTGATGATCGGCGTTAGTATTTTAATTTTCGTTTCAGGTTTGGTGCCGAGCTCAACAGCTTTTTCAAATGCTTTAAAAAATTTTGGCCTGCAGTCGGGGTACCCCGATGCATCCTCGTAAACCGCGCCGATAAAAATTGCATTCGCTCCAATAACCTCAGCCCAGCTAACACATGCAGTTAAAATGTGTGCATTACGGAATGGCACATACGAGTTTGGAATTTCTTTATTCCCGAGATCAGCCTTAGTTACTTCAATCGATTTATCTGTCAGCGATGAACCGCCTATCCGGTTCAAATGCGCAAAGTCGATAACTAATTTTTTCTCGATTCCGTAATAATCTGCAATATTATGAAACGCCGATAGCTCGCGGTTCTCTGTGCGCTGCCCGTAATTAATATGAACAACCGCTACATCGTATTGCTGCAATGCGATTGCGGTGGTAACGCAGCTATCGAGTCCGCCGCTTAATGCAACAACGGCTAATTGTTTATCACTCATCTATTATCAAATTTATTGAGAGAAAAATACTAAAATAGCCCGTCAAAGTGAACACGGAGAACTTAAGCCTTCATTATTTCCATAACTGTCCATGATACACTTTTCTATTGCGTCCCGATAGGACTTGACATGAATATTGGATTTGATTTTCTAAAAATATTTTATCCCTCCGGAATAGAAATGAATTATTCGATTCTTTAACGATTGGATTGATTATAAATTGTCCTGGTAGAGCTTGATCTGACTTGTCGGGTAATGCTGTCAACTTAACAATTAATAGAACGCGGATCATTATGATCGTATATGATTTATTCAAATTATCTTCTCGGATCATAAATATCATAAAAATCTGTGTCCCATTTTTTCGATTACTCTACGCGATTCCTCTTAAGTTGACAGCATTGCTTGTCGGGGGACATAATATTTATGGCTCGATCAAAACTATAGTATAAGTAAAATCCCGTGGCGGAGTCATGCCAACGGTGATTATGCGACATCCCCCAACGGTACAGGAGCGAAATAAAAATTATTTCCAGTTGAAGAGAATTAAACCTATCGCTACCAAAAGTGTGACTACCGAAGAAATTAAAAAAGGAATCTGCGCGCCGAAATTATCCCATAAAATTCCGGTTAGTACCGAACTAATCATCACCGCAAGACTTGAAAGAGTTGTTAATAAACCAATTGCGCTCCCGCGGTATTCATCGGGAATCAAATCCGAAACCCATGCTTTCGTCACGCCTTCAGTTGATGCTGCGTAAATCCCGTATAAAGCAAATAAGATCCAAACTACAGGCATGCTTTGGTTGAATGCGAATCCAAAATAAACGATTGAGAATATGAAAAGTCCGGTGATGAAAATTTTCTTCTTCCCGTATTTGTCGGAGATTATCCCAATTGGGTAAGATGAAAATGCGTAAATAAAATTATAGAAGACATATCCGAATATGGCGGTTGAATCGGAGTTGGAAATATTCCTCGATTTTAAAATCAGAAACACATCACTGCTATTAACAAGTGAAAACATCGTTACAAAAGCGAGGAGGACTTTGAATTGAGCTGGCGCTGTTTTCCAAAAGTTTTTATAACCTGCGAATTTATTTTTGGTTTTTATACCTGCCGGATCTTTTACGAACCATGTACAAATTATTGCAAATATCGAAGGCGGAATAACAGCGAAAAATATCAGCGAATAATTGCCGGGATACAAATAGAGAAGAAGCAGAGCAACCAACGGACCCGTCATAGCGCCGAGAGTATCCATTCCACGGTGAAAGCCGAACACAGCGCCGGAATTTCCATTTGCATTACTTGCAAGCAAAGCATCGCGCGGCGCAGTTCGAATGCCTTTCCCGATTCTATCCACAACTCGCGATACAACTACGGTTGAGATATACGGGAAAAATCCCGGCAGTGGTTTTACGATTGCGGAAAGTCCGTAACCTAATTGAATGAACAGGGAACGCTTCCGCAACTTATCAGACAATACACCGAAATAACCTTTCAAAAATCCCGCAGTCACTTCGGCAATCCCTTCAATTACTCCCACCATAGCCATCGAAGCGCCAAGTGAGGCGGTAAGAAATATCGGCACAACCGGGTAAAGCATTTCGCTTGCGATATCCGTAAAGAAGCTGATCAAACCAAGTAAAACAACCTGGCGGGGAATTTTAGAAAATTTCATCGGCGTATCAAAATTATTTTGAGCTAATTTGATTTTAAAAACAAATCACATATATAAAATACAAAAGACAAATCCCATAATTCAAATAATATTCAAATCCACTTGCTGAGGATAAATTGCAAAGAGCAAATTTCAAAACACAAACAAAATTCAAAAAAACAATTGTCAAAATACAAATCGGTTAATGTTGCTTTGGAATTTATCTTTTCCATTTGTTTTTTGTTTGTCATTTGAATTTTGTGAATTGTGATTTGTTTGTTATTTGCCTTTTGTGCTTTGATATTTTACTCCCCGGGGACACATGAATTGTTTTATTACCGGAATTATTTTTAAATAGATTTCTGTTGATTATTTCAGTAAGAGTTTTAATTTACAGTTGTGTATATCAAATAATTCTTTTAGAAACACATAGCCGAACAATTATTACCAAAAACTTTCCTTTGCCAAAGACACAACGGAGAATCTGACATGCTCGAATATTACGAATTGCACCCGGTAAATCCTCAAATGCGTTATATTAACCGCGCTATCGAGATATTAAAAGAAGGCGGAGTGATAATTTATCCAACCGATACGGTTTACGGATTCGGCTGCGATATTTTCAATAAAGATGCAGTAGAAAGAATCCATTACATTAAAAACGAGTCAGGCACAAAACTGTATAGTTTTATCTGTCCCGATTTGAAAGACATAGCGACATATGCAAAAGTATCGGACAAAGCGTACAAGGTAATGAAAAAACTTTTACCGGGACCATATACATTTGTTCTACCCGCAGCCAGAGAGGTTCCAAAGAAATTATGGACGAAAAGAAAGACAGTCGGCATCCGCGTACCGGATCATGAAATTGCGCTCACATTGACAAGAGAACTTGGTCGCCCTATTATGAGCACAAGCGTAACAACAAGAAAGGGAGATTTACTTTTTGACCCGCTCGAAATTAGAACCGTCTTCAGTTACAATGTTGATTTAATGTTATCATCGGGACCTGTAAGCGGAAAGCCTTCGAGTATAATTGATTTCAGCAGCGATGAACCGGAAGTACTTCGCGAAGGTGCTGGGGATGTGAGTTTGTTTTTCGGGTAAAAAAGCAGGCAGCAAGCAGCTTGCAGTCGGCAGTTTAAAGTATTCAGCAATCAGTTTTCAGTTTTATTAGGTGAAATGCCCAACTTCTGACATATAGCAGGCGGAGAAGTTGGGCATTTGTACTAATTATAAACTCACCTTAATAGTATCATCTTCTTTGTCTGCACAAACTCATTCATGCGTAATTGGTAAATGTACATTCCACTTGAGAGGCTCGATGCATCGAACTCAACCGAGTAATCACCTTTTAACTGTTTCTGATTAACAAGAGTATTGATTTCTCTGCCAAGTACATCGAACACTCTTATTGAGACTATTCCATCTTCCGGAATTGAGTATTTAATTTTTGTTGTCGGGTTAAATGGATTCGGGTAATTCTGTTCAAGTGCAAATCTACCGGGAATGGATTCTGCAAACACTTCAATAGTTTCGCTGTATTCGTATTGACCATTTATATCAATCTGTTTTAAACGGTATAAATAATCGCCGGATTGAACATCCCTATCTTCATAAGAATAATTTTTAGGGGAATTAGAAGTACCATTACCGTTTACGAAGCCTATTTTTTCCCAGCTTGTTCCGTTAAAATTCTTCACTTCGTTCAGAATTTCGCTTCGCTCCACTTCAAATCCATAATTAGCTACTTCTGTTGCAGTTGTCCATTTCAAGAGTACTGAATTATCTTTAACAGAACCGCTAAAGGAAGTTAATTCAACAGGCAATGGCGCATTGATGTCTGTTTCCCATAAACCACGTCCGTATGTTCCGGCTCGTAATTTATCAGTTCCACTTGCGTAATATATTTCCAATTCTGTCACAACAACATTTGGCAGTCCGGTACTATAAGACTCCCAAGCATTGGCGCCGTCTTTTATGTAAACACCAACATCGGTTCCAACAAATAACACATTGCGGTCGGTTAAATCTTTATACTGAACAATACACATAACAGGTAAATTTGGGAGACCAGTCGAAATATTTGTCCAATTAGCTCCGCCATCGATTGATTGATAAACTTTCGCACCATCCGTAAATCCGCCATACGTAATCCAAACAGTATTCGGATCATTGTTTTTAACTGCAATGTATGTTACATAGTTAGAAGTAGTAGGCAGGGTAATAGTTGACCAGTTAGTTGCGCCGCCGTCCTTTGTTCGCCACATGTTTGTTCTGTCCGCCGCATAAAGATAATTTGAATTAGAAGGCGCTATTGCAAGTGAACGTAATTTATCGCTTGGACTTAATTCCTGTGAAATCGCCGTCCAGTTGTTTCCACGATCGGCGGTTTTCCAAACTTTTAAATAACCGGCGTAAAGAATAGCGCTATTGGTTGGATCCATTATATAAGGTGTAACCCATGCGCCGGTTCTATCGGCAATTGTAGAACCGATATTATCGCTAATCGTAGTTCTTGCAGTAGTACTGAACCCGTTAGAATTTCGATAGATTGTACCACTGTGATATGTTGCATACATATATGATGTAGCGTTATTAAAATCTATCACACATTCCATACCGTCTCCGCCCGTAGCATCAAACCATGTGCTGCTGCCCCCTATATATTTCTTTGAGCCGTTATCCTGTAAACCGGTTAAAATAACATTTGCATCAGTCTGCGAAACGCCGATTCTGTATATCTGGCTTATAACCAGACCGTCGGATAAATCTGTCCAGCTAGTTCCTCCGTTTATAGTTTTATAAATCCCGCCGTCATTTCCTTCGAAAAGAGTTGTACTGTTTTGATAAACCAATGTGTGTTTATCGGCGTGAACTATTGGCTTACCTGAAATATTGTAAGTTGCGCTGCTTGTCCAATTATTATTCGCTGTCCATGTTGCCCCGCCGTCTATTGATTTCCATGTAGTGATTCCGCCTATAAAAACTGTATTTGCATCGGATGGTGAAGCAGCAATGCACCAATCATACGAACCTTGACCGGTTGCCGGAGCGCGTCCGTCAGTATAATATCCTAACATTCCGGGTTCGGTTACTGAATTTGTATTTACCTTTGAAAAACTTGCACCGCTATCGGTTGATTTGTAAACACCGTCAACACCACCACCACTGTTTGCCGCAAACAAATAAACTACATTTGGATCATCTGGTGTAACTGCTATCTCGCCACGTCTGCCGCTAGATGCAACTACAAAAAAAGACCAAGTTTCCCCGCTATCTGTTGACCTAACCATATATGTACTACCATAATTAATAAGGTTGGTAGCATACATAATAGTAGGGTCTCCCGGTTTAAATTCTATATCGTTCCATGCATTTACGTTCTTACGATTCCAAATTGTTCCGCCATCTGTGGTCTTGTAAATTCCATCCGATGTTGCGGCAAATAATATTGAATTGTTTGATGGATGTATTACTAATGAATAAACTAATTTCTTTTGGCTTGCAGTATAGGTTAGATCGGTATTATTCCAGTTCACTCCGCCATCTGTAGATTTTAATACTCCCACGCTTGCGTTATCCGCACCCTGTCCGCCGCTTAGTGACGATAAGCTTCCGCCATCGCGGTCGCCGGTGGCAATATAAATAGTATTTGAAGTAGTATAGTCACTTGGAATAACAATAGCACTAACGCCAATTACGGATTGATTATTATTTAAAATTGTCCAGCTCGTACCGCCTGTTGTTGTTTTCCAAATGCCTCCCGACGGGCTGCCAACCCAAAAAGTATTGGCATCGATTGGATGGAAAGCAATACAATTAATTCTTCCAAGTCCGGCGTAGCCACCGGTGGATGAATTAGTTCCAAGGTTTACCCAGTTTTCATTTGCAGTTGTTTTTTTAAGATTGCTGTGTGTCTTTAAATATTTTTGATATTCATCCACTGATGTAGTAGTCGGGAACTCACCCGTTTTTTGATCTACACGCTGCTCCCAATAATATTCCCAGCGTTTGTATAACTTCCAGTTGGGCATTTTACTTTTTATACCGTTTTCAAAAACATATCCGTCCTTCACATTTTGTGAATCCCAGAAATCATTCATCTCTTTTTGTACATCGTAAAACGAAGCCTCTTTTCCGGTTGAAGAAGAATTTTTATTTAGCCGATTTAAGTTCTGTGCAAAGCTTAAATTCGAAATTATTACTAATAAGAACACTGCAATAAAAGCTTGGATCGTTCTGGATACGGCTACGGGCATAGGGAACTTCCTTATACAATATGAAATTAGTGAAATTTAATAAATGGATTAATAGGTACGGCAATTTAAAAAAATCCTATTAGGTATGCATGTTAAGTTTTCCTTAAGAAAAATAAATCGTTTTAGCTGCCTAAAATAATTTTTAATCTCCCCTGTAAATATCAGTCAAAAAGCCCAACTTCTGACAATAAACAAAGATGGAGAAGGTGGGCTTTTTAACAATTTAACAATTCAGCCATGCAGCAATCTGCCCTTGGCGTACTGCATGCTGTCCCGCCGTGTACAATTAATTTATTCACCCCTGTAAGTAATAAATGCATTCGCCTGCACGTTCGGCATAATTACCATTTCGTTTATATTTACATGCGGCGGGCGGGTTGCACAGTACATTACTGCATCTGCAATATCATCCGCAGATAATGGTTTAACGCCGCGGTAAACTTGCTTTGCGCGTTCTTCGTCGCCATAGAACCGGATGTTGCTGAAATCAGTTTCAACCATTCCGGGATCGACGGTACTGACGCGGATATTTTTATCAATCAAATCCATTCGCAGAGATTTTGTTATTGCGTTAACAGCAAATTTGGTTGAGCAATAAACGCTTCCTTTCGGGTAAGCCTCGTGTCCAGCGAGCGAGCCGATATTAATAATATGTCCGCTCTTGCGTTCAATCATGCCTGCCACAACTTCCTTTGTAACGTACAGCAAACCTTTAATGTTGGTATCAATCATCTCTTCCCAGCCTTCAACGTTATCTTCGTAAAGTTTTGCCAATCCCCTCGCGAGACCTGCATTGTTAATAAGGATATCGATATTCTTCCATTCTTCCGGAAGTGATGCGATCATACTGTGAACAGAATTTTTTTCCCGAACGTCAAGTTTCGAAGAGAATACTTTTATAGGGAATTTCTCGCGCAGTTCATCCGAAATCATATTAATAAGATTTATCCTTCTTGCGCTTAATATAAGATTAGCGCCCTGTTCGGCAAATGCCAAAGCGCATGATTTTCCGATACCGGATGAAGCTCCTGTAATGAATACGATTTTATTTTTTAATGATTCCACTTTGGTCTCCTGTTTGAACACTGAAATATTTTATCAGTCGTCTGCTTGAAAAATTTAAGTATGCTATGAGAAATATTATCGCAAAAAATATCACCGGAATTACAGCTTGTCCTTCAACTCCGATTGACTGTAAGAAAAAAGTCCAGTCGTTATCGGGCATTTTAAATATCACTGCGAAAGCGCCGTAGAAAAATTTAATTATGAGGTAACCGACATTAATTAGTACAAAGACTATGAGTGTAAAACGATAGAAGCCTAATCCGGTTTTCCTTAAAAAGAAGGACGCTAACTCGATAACAAAGATTGAAAATATCACCGGTGATAGAGATATCAAAATCTCTGTAAAAGCGCTTAAGCCGGGGGCAAAAGAATAATTGCAATAAAATCCCTTCATCGAAAAACCGAATCCCGAAAATTCTCCGTTTAATACAATTGTGGTGAATGCCTGGAATAGCTCTGTAAGAAATATTGCTGAAATTAATCCCGACAAAATTCCGCTAAGCAAAGCAGGTTTATTCTGCGGAAATAATTTTTCGTTTTCTTTTTTCAAGTGGTGTTTTCGCTAATTATTTGTCATTGTCGTCCAAAATTTAGACTTTTTATTGGAAAATTTTTAGATAAAAACTTCATCAACTCGCGAAAACAGATTGTATAGGTAACGAGTCGGAATATTTTCTAATTGTAAAATAATATCAGGACAAATAGTCCGTATTTCAGAATTTTTATTTCTATATTCGCATATAAATGTTGTGGAATTTAGAAAAAACCGGCAGCGAAATAATTGATTACCACTGAAGAAAAATCAGTAAATGTAAAAACCGAATGTTACCATTGCGGCGATAATTGCCCTACCGAGGATATACGCATAGACGATAAATTCTTCTGCTGCAACGGATGCAAAACAGTTTATGAAATTCTCAACGCAAATAATCTATGCAATTATTACGACATCGAAGCGAAGCCGGGCATTAGCCGCAAAGCAGATATAAAACGAAATTACGATTTTCTTGACGACAATGATTTCAAAAAGAGCTTGATAGATTTTTCCGACGGGCAAACCACAACAGTCACATTTTATATTCCCGGTATTCATTGCAGTTCATGCATTTGGGTTCTCGAAAGTCTTAACCGGCTCAATGCAGGCATCAAGTTTTCGCAAGCGGACTTTTTAAAAAAGAATGTAGCGATTAGATTTTCCGAAAAGGAAACCTCCATCAAAGAAATCGTTACTCTGTTAGATTCCATCGGGTATGAACCATCGCTGAATGCTGAAGACAAACCATTGGATGATTCCGGCGCCGCAAATAAAAAGTTGTACTATAAAATCGGTATCGCAGGTTTTTGTTTCGGGAATATAATGCTGCTTAGCTTCCCGGAATATCTTTCGATCAGCGATGTGGATAATGATAATATAAAATATATTTTCGGCTATTTGAATCTGCTGCTTTCTTTGCCTGTAATGTTTTACAGTTCGTCCATCTATTTTATCTCTGCATGGAAAGGGCTTCGAAATAAAATTTTTAATATTGATGTCCCGGTCTCGCTCGGCATTTTTGTTTTGTTCACCCGTAGCGCAATTGAAATTTTATTCCAGTCCGGAGCCGGATATTTCGATTCGCTTTCGGGTCTTGTTTTCTTCCTTTTACTCGGCAGATTATTTCAAAATAAAACTTACGAGACGCTTAACTTCGAAAGAAATTACAAATCGTATTTCCCGGTGGCAGTTACAATCCGCAAGAATGGAATCGAAACTACTATCCCCCTGGACAAAGTGGAAACCGGGAATAGGATTATTATTAAAAACGGTGAATTGATTCCCGGCGATTCAGTTTTGATTAAAGGCGTTGCAAATATTGATTACAGTTTTGTTACCGGCGAATCCGCTCTCATTCCAAAAAAGATTGGTGATGTAATATACGCCGGAGGCAGACAGGCGGGCGGAGTTATTGAAGTGGAGACAATCAAAAAAGTATCGCAGAGTTATTTGACGCAGTTATGGAACAGTAAAGCATTCGCAAAAAAATATGATAGTCCAATTGATTCGCTCGTTGATAGAATCAGCAAACATTTTACTTTCGCCATTCTGTTAATTGGATTTGTCGCAGGTGTTATATGGCTGCCGGACTTGAGTACTGCAATGAACGCATTTACAGCTGTGTTAATTGTTGCATGTCCATGCGCTCTTGCTCTTTCAACTCCGTTTACACTCGGTAATTCGTTAAGGATAATGGGGCGGAATAACCTGTATATAAAAAATACATCGGTGATTGAAAAACTGTCGGGGGTTGATTCCATCGTATTCGATAAAACAGGTACAATAACAGAATCCGGCAGTGATGTGTTTGATTTTATCGGAAGTGAATTAATGCATGATGACCTCATGTTGATAAAATCACTTGTAAGAAATTCAACTCATCCGTTGAGTCAAAAAATATTTGCAAGTATCAGCGAATCTCAAATCTTTGATACATTGAATTATAGCGAAATTCCCGGAAGAGGAATTGAAGGAACCATCAACGGGAAATCAGTCAAGGCAGGCTCAAGTGACTTCGTTGGTTTAGCCGAGAATGAGAACCATACTAATGATACCTCATCAAAAGTATTTGTGAATATTGACGGAGAAGTCAGGGGATACTTCACAATGGGGAATAAATACCGCGAAGGATTGAAGAATATAGTTTCTTCGCTTTCGAAGGATTATGAATTGACAATGCTGAGCGGCGATAACGAAAGCGAAAAGTCACGGTTGGAAAATTTATTTCCTCAGAATGCGAATCTTCTTTTCAAACAATCCCCCTTCGACAAATTAATTTTTATCCAATCACTTCAGGCTAAAGGAAAGAATATATTAATGCTCGGCGATGGATTAAATGATGCCGGCGCGTTAAAACAAAGCGATGTTGGGATTTCGGTTACTGAAAATATAAACATGTTTTCCCCTGCAAGCGATGGTATTTTGGAAGCCCAACAATTCAACAAACTCAAGGATTTTATTAAATTCTCGAAAGACAGTAAAAATATTATTATAGTCAGTTTTCTTATTTCGTTCATTTACAATTTAGTCGGACTTGGTTTTGCAGTTAACGGTTCCCTTTCCCCAATTATCGCTGCTATTTTGATGCCCATAAGTTCGATATCGATTGTTATCTTTACAACATTGAGTACAAACTTTCTCGCAAGAAGAAGAGGTTTATAAATGTCCGTGATTGTTGTTTTAATCGGTGCAAGTCTTTTAGTTGCTGGCGGATTTCTGATTGCATACCTCTGGGCAGTCAAGTCCGGGCAATACGATGACAAATATACTCCTTCAATTCGAATACTTTTTGACGATAAAAAAAATCCGGAGAATAAATAAGATCATGGGAGATGGAATATGTTAAATGGAAAATGGAAATTTCAAAGTGAACCGTATTATTTTACCCTTTTCCATTTACCGTTTTCCATTTTCCATTTTAACAGAATTCCCGTTTTAGAATATTCAATTACTGATGGAGCTTTTTCATGAATGTTGAAAAATTCAAGTACGATAATCAGATCGTAAGGAAGTTTACGATTGCTCTCACTGTATGGGGCATTGTGGGCATGCTTGTCGGTTTACTTATTGCTGTGATGCTTTACGTACCGGATCTCAGTTTCGGTATTCAATATATAACTTTTGGAAGATTGCGCCCGCTGCATACCAACGCGGTTATTTTTGCATTCGTCGGCAATGCAATTTTTGCCGGCATTTATTATTCGCTGCCCCGGTTATGCAAAGCAAGCATGTTCAGCGACTTCCTAAGTAAGTTTCATTTTTGGGGATGGCAGGCAATAATAGTCTCCGCTGCAATTTCGCTCCCCATGGGATTCACCACAAGTAAGGAATACGCTGAGCTTGAATGGCCTATCGACATTGCGATAGCGCTTGTGTGGCTTGCTTTCGGCGCAAATATGATTGGCACAATTATCAAACGCCGTGAAAAACATATGTACGTTGCAATATGGTTTTACATCGCAACGTTCGTTACCGTTACTGTTCTGCATGTTGTCAACTCGCTCGAAATTCCTGTCTCACTTATGAAAAGTTATCCGGTATTTGCAGGAGTGCAAGATGCGCTCGTTCAGTGGTGGTATGGTCATAACGCAGTTGCTTTCTTTTTAACAACTCCATTTTTGGGATTGATGTATTACTATCTTCCGAAGGCAGCGAACAGACCGGTTTATTCTTATCGGTTATCGATTCTCCATTTTTGGGCGTTAATATTTTTATACATCTGGGCTGGTCCGCATCATTTACTTTATTCTGCTTTGCCGGATTGGGCTCAATCACTCGGAACAGTTTTTTCGATTATGCTAATTGCACCTTCGTGGGGAGGAATGTTAAACGGACTTTTAACTTTACGAGGCGCCTGGGATAGGGTTCGCGATGATGCAATTTTGAAGTTTATGGTTGTTGCAATTACTGCATACGGAATGGCTACGTTCGAAGGCCCGATGCTCTCGTTGAAAAATTTAAATGCGCTTGCCCATTTTACAGATTGGATAATTGCCCACGTTCACATCGGCGGATTGGCATGGAACGGATTTCTAACATTCGGTATGCTATACTGGCTTGTACCAAGATTATACGGAACAGAATTATATTCAAAAAAGTTAGCGAACATACATTTCTGGCACGGAACCCTTGGTGTGGTAATGTATGCCGCACCGCTGTATTGGGCTGGATTAACCCAGGCCTTGATGTGGCGCGAATTTACAGACATTGGAATTTTACGCTACCCGAATTTTCTTGAAACTGTTTTGCAAATTGTGCCTATGTATATTATCCGATCAATCGGAGGATTAATTTATTTTGCCGGCATGTTAATGATGGCGTTCAATTTATATAAAACAGCCAGGCAAGGAAAGTTCATTAGCACAGAAGAGGCAGAAGCCGCCCCGTTGATTCATGAAAAAGATAAAATGAAAAGAGGACTTATCCACAGATGGCTTGAAAAGCGACCGATCCAATTTGCGCTACTATCTACAGTGGTGATCATTATCGGCGGCGTTGTAGAATTTATTCCGACGTATTTAGTAAAATCGAACATACCTACAATTGCAAGCGTAAAACCATACTCGCCTCTCGAATTACACGGACGTGATATATACATCCGCGAAGGATGCAATACATGTCATTCGCAATTAGTCCGACCATTCCGGGCAGAAACCGAGAGGTACGGAGAGTATTCCAAGGCCGGCGAATATGTTTACGATCATCCATTCCTTTGGGGATCAAAACGAACAGGTCCCGATTTGCATAGGGAAGGCGGGAAGTATTCCAATGTATGGCATTATTTGCATATGGAAAATCCGCGTTCAATGTCGCCGGGTTCCATTATGCCGCGGTATCCGTGGCTTCTCACTCAAACTTATGATGTTACGTCTACCGGTGCAATGATTAATGCAATGCGCTCGCTCGGTGTTCCGTATGAAGAGGATTATGGAAATTTCGCTAACGACGATTTAAAAGTTCAAGCAGAAGCAATCGCCACAGATTTAATTAATACCGGCGCTGTAGTTGAACCCGATAAAGAGATAATTGCATTAATTGCTTATCTGCAGCGGCTCGGCACAGATATTAAAGTAAAAGCAATGGATAACAATTGAGAGAGACTAAATGATTTCAAATTATTTGTCAACGATTGACGGCGTTTCAATTTTCCCCGTTATAGCCTTGCTGCTATTCTTTTCACTCTTTGTTGGTTTATTAATCTGGACATTCAGAATTGATAAATCATATTTAAAAGAAATGCAGAATCTGCCGTTGGATATTAAAGACGAATTAATAAAAAATTCAGAGATTAAAAATGGACAGAAATAAATTTTTCAAGTCGCTTATTCAATTATTCATCTTGTTGCAGTTCCTTTCGCCTAATCTATTTGCTGCCGCCGAGACAGGCAGTAATTCGGCAACATCAATTATGTTAGTCCTTACAATACTAATGATTGTGTTTGTAATCTGGCTTATACTTGTTTATTCCGAGAGGAATGACAACAGCGGCGAATTATTTTTAACGCCGCTTCTTGAATTCAAAAAGTACTTGATGCGGGCAACACCGATTGAAGATGAAGCGAAGGTATTGCTCGCTCATGATTATGACGGGATTAGAGAACTCGATAACCGTGTTCCGCCGTGGTTCAATTTCCTTTTTTACGGAACGATTTTATTCGCGGTAATCTACATGGTTAATTATCATATCATTGGCAGCGGGGATGTTCAATCTCAAGAATATACACAGGAAGTTAATACTGCCAATCTTGAAATAGAAATACTGATTCGAACCGGCGCGTTTTTAAACGAAGAAACCGTAACATTGCTTTCCGATGCTGCAACTCTGTCAGAAGGTAAAGACATCTTTATAAAAGACTGCGCAACTTGTCATGGACAAAATGGCGGCGGAATAGTTGGTCCAAATCTTACAGATGATTATTGGATTAACGGCGGTGGTATAAAGAATATTTTTAAAACTATCAAATACGGTGTTCCGCAAAAAGGAATGATAAGCTGGGAATCGCAGCTCGATCCTAAAAAAATGCAGGCTGCCGCCAGTTTTATTATTTCGCTGCATGGCACAAATCCACCGAATGGCAAAGCGCCCGAAGGATTAAAATACGAAGAACCGGAAACGCCGGGGAGCTAAATGAATTTATGATTGTTGATTGTCGATTTTAAAATGAACTACTTTTCACTTTGGATTTTAAATTGTCTATGAAAGAAGAAACACAGAAAGATGAAACCTTCCGTGATTCTCTTGCCACAGTAACGGAAGAAGGGAAACGCAAGTGGGTCTTCCCTCGAAAACCTTCCGGTAAATTTTATAATGCCCGCACAATCGTAAGTATATTTTTAATTGCTTTTCTTTTCGGTGCGCCCTTTATAAAAATAAACGGACACCCATTCATACTACTTAATTTCTTAGAACGAAAATTCATTATCTTCAGCATACCTTTCGGTCCACACGATTTTCATTTGTTCGGTCTCGCTATGATTGCTGTTTTCGTTTCGATATTTCTCTTCACTGTAATCTACGGGAGAATATTTTGCGGCTGGATTTGTCCGCAGACAGTATTTATGGAAATGCTTTTTAGAAAGATCGAATATTTTATTGAGGGCGACTCTGCAAAACAAAGGGCATTAAAAAACTCGACATGGACAAAAGAGAAATTCTTCAAGAAGACTATCAAACATTTAGTCTTCTTCGGCTTATCGTTTGTTGTCTCAAATACCTTTCTCGCATATATCATCGGCATTGATGAATTATTTAAAATCATTTCCGAACCACCCTGGCTGCATCTTGGTGGCTTAACTGCAATAACAATTTTTTCAATTGTCTTTTATTGGGTGTTCTCATATTTCAGGGAACAGGCATGTACTATTGTATGCCCTTATGGAAGGCTGCAGGGAGTGATGCTCGATCAAAATTCAATTGTAATTGCATACGATTTTAAAAGAGGTGAACCGCGCGGGAAATTAAAAAAAGACGTTGAGCAAAACTTTGGCGATTGCATTGATTGCCGTTTATGCGTTGATGTTTGCCCGACCGGAATCGATATTCGCAACGGGACGCAATTGGAATGTGTAAACTGTACGGCATGCATTGATGCTTGCGATTCCATAATGAAAAAAATTGATCGTCCGCCGAAATTAATTAAGTATGCCTCACTTAAGGAAATTGAAACCGGGGTCAGGAACATATTCTCAGCGCGCGCAATTGGTTACTCGGTTGTTCTGGTAATATTACTTTCATTGATTTCATTGTTGTTATTGACGCGCACCCAGGTTGAATTAAGCATTCTGCGAACTCCTGGATTGCTTTACCAGGAACAGTCCGATGATAAAATAAGTAATCTTTACGATTTGCAAATCATCAATAAAACATTCGATTCGTTTCAAGCGGACATTTCATTGAAAAATATAAAAGGCGAAATTAAAATCATCGGGAGCAATTTGAAAATTGAATCACAGGAAGTTGAGGAAGCAAAATTTTTTGTGATACTCCCCAAGGAATCCATCAAGCAACTAAACACACCGATTGAGATTGCCGTGAATTCGAATGGTAAACCACTCGATGTGATTCGAACATCTTTTCTCGGAAAAATTAAAAAGGAAGAGCCTGCTAAATGAAAATGAATTGGGGAAAAGGAATCGCGTTAACGTACATTCTATTTATAGTCGTTGTACTAATCATGGTGGCATTCTCTTTCACAAAAGAGGTGAATCTTGTGACCGATGATTATTACGAAAAGGAAATTAAATACCAGGAGCAGATAGAGAAATTAGAAAATACGGAACAACTTGCGGAGAAACCGGAAATCAAAATTGTTAACCGGCAAATAGAAGTTATTTTTCCGTCAGTTTTCAATCCGTTTGATGTTTCGGGCGATATCCATTTTTATAGACCTGCCGATAATAAAAATGATAGGACTGTTGAGTTAAATCTCGATGGGAATTCAATCCAAAAAATACCTATCGAAAATATGGCGCGTGGTTTATGGAAAATAAAAATTGACTGGCTGGCAAAAGACAAAAAATATTACCTCGAAAAAATTGTGATAATAAACTGATGGAAATTTTTGCAGGATTTATAATCGGCCTGCTCGGCAGCTTTCACTGCATCGGGATGTGCGGACCAATCGCGTTTGCTTTGCCGGTATTCTCCGAATCAAAATGGAAAGTAATTTTAGGAAGGATTTTTTATAACCTCGGCAGAATAATAACTTATTCTTTAATGGGCGCTTTGTTCGGTTTGTTCGGTCAGAGATTAATACTCATCGGGCTTCAGCAGCAAGTATCGATCATTACCGGAATTATTATTGTTCTCGCAGTCATAATCCCGCGTAAATTCAAGTCAATAATCACTAATACAAAAATTTACAAAAGTTTCGTTGACTCACTGAAACTGGCATTCTCAAAACTGTATTCAAAGAAAGCACAATTATCTTTTTTGTGGATTGGGATTTTGAATGGGCTATTACCCTGCGGATTTGTTTATGTTGGAATTGCCGGTGCACTCACAACCGGTGATTTTTTATCGGGTGCTGCGTATATGGCGTTGTTCGGGCTGGGTACTTTCCCAATTATGTTTGCCGCTTCGATGCTCGGTAAATTTTTGAACGTAAACCTTCGTCGAAAAATAAGCAAAGCAATTCCGTATCTTGCATTAATCCTCGGATTCTTATTTATCATCCGCGGACTGAATCTCGGCATTCCATACTTGAGTCCAAAGATTATGGCTTATGAACAACCTTCGGAAAATTCTCACTGCCATTAATCATTTTTTCAGAAAATAATATCGCCTCTTAATAGCACGCAGTTGGAACAGATCGAAAGGATTAATACAGATTTAAATCAGTTAAATCTGTGTTCCATTAAGAGAGTGATTTTTATAGGAAAAGTTTAGCACGCTAACCGGTAGATTTTCCAGGTAGATTTTTTTTGAATAGTTTTATTATCTCTTTCAGCCCTTCCTCTTCAACTTTTGCTATTGCTTCGTCGATATCAAACCATTCTCTTGAGCGAAAATCCTCCGGCCATCGCTCCAATTCTTCGGTAACTTCCATGGAGTAAACTTTTACTTTGCATGTCCCCTCCCATTTGGAATATTGATATTCACCGAGTTCGTTATTATCAGTAAGTCCAAGTATTCCCGCTTCTTCAAATGCTTCTTTTGCCGCAGATAAATACGGCGACAAATCTTTTTCGATAATACCTTTGGGAATTACCCATCGGCTGGCTTTACGCGAAGTTACAAGCATAATCTGCACTGAGTCCGCAGTCTTCCGGTACGGAATAATTCCGGATTGGTAATACCAATTTTCTGGTTTAGACAATAATCAATTCCTGAAATTGTAGATTAATTTACAACTAACAATTTATTTTTTGACCATACGAATTACGGAAAAACATATAACACTTCATAATATTTTATTAAATTTTGGCGGGATAATCTTTTATAAAGGTAGTTATGGCTAATGAAATAATAAAAATGGTTGAGGAATACGTTCTCAATTTATTAACCGAAAAATCCTCGCCCGATAAAGTTTATCACGATCTCGAGCACACCAAAGATGTGGTAAAACAAGCAAGAAAAATCGGCGAAGGAATGGAATTGAAAACATCCGATTTGGAATTAGTAACAATCGCTGCGTGGTTCCACGATGTCGGATATATTGAAACGAAAGAGGGTCATGAGGAAATTAGCGCCCGATATGCAAGAGAATTTTTGACTACGAATGGTTATCCCGAGGATAAAATAAATACAATTACCAATTGTATCCTCGCAACCAAAGTACCGCAAAGACCAAAAAACCTGGTGGAGGAAATTTTGTGCGATGCCGATCTGCATCATCTTGGATCGGATTATTTTAACGATAGAAACGATTTATTTCGAATGGAAACGGAAAAGAACATCGATCATGAGCTATCCGATATGGAGTGGCTTAAAGGCACTATCGATTTTATGAGCGAGCATAAATACTTTACAGCATATGCTAAAGATAAATTTCAGGAAGAGAAAAACGAGAACCTTTATAAACTCCAAAAGAAACTCAAGAAAAAATTGAAGAAATCCGAGGAAGCTAAAATTTGGGAAGAGAAAATCGCTATTGAAAAGGAGCGGCTTCAAAATAAAAAGGATACATTGAATAAACCGGAACGCGGCGTTGAGACTATGTTCCGGAATGTAACCCGTACGCATATGGAATTATCCGGTATGGCGGATAGCAAAGCTAATATTATGATCAGCGTTAACACATTGATACTAACCGCAGTAGTTGCGGTCATGTCCAGAAAACTCGATTCCAACCCGCATTTAATAATTCCAACAATTATTATCACACTTGTTTCTTTGGTAACTTTAATTTTTGCAATCATGGTTACGCGCCCGATTATTACTTCGGGAATATTCACAAAGGATGACATTACAAGAAAGCGCGCCAATCTTTTATTCTTCGGTAATTTTTATAAAATGAATCTCGATGATTTCACCTGGGGTATGTCTGAGCTGATTACCGATAAAGATTATCTTTATACATCTATGATAAAAGACTTTTATTACCTTGGACAGGTACTTGGCAAGAAGTACAAAAACCTCAGAATATGTTATAATATTTTTATGTATGGACTAATAATTTCCGTAATTGCATTTACAATTGCAGTAATTATTGCGCCGGTTCCGACGGATCTCGGAACATTTTAAACGATAATCCATCTTTCTCATCTTCATCAAGAGGAGTTTGCCCGTCTTTATAATCTAATTATAGTCCCATAAATATTTCGGCATTTCATTTTTAATTTTTTCTGCGCGATTTTTGACCGCTTTTTTAATTCTAACCGGCGAATTTTCAAGACCCTCAAGTTATCCAGCCGTTTGACGGAAAATCAAATTCTTTAAATACGGCTAATTTCTTTATTTTTCTATCCTATTGTTCAATAACAAGCTTTATATTTAGATCGACCATTAGGTTATAACCTTATTTTTACATCCAAAAACTAAGGGTATAACCTTATTAATTTTGTCATGAAGTGGTTCATGATTGCCATGTAACCTGTCTTAACTTGCAGTGTATTCTTAAAAATCTTAGTGAATCTTTGTGCGCTTTGTGCCTTAGTGGTAATTCCTTTGTTTCAGTTTTAGAATCCCATCGCAGTATCAAAATTGATTTGCGTTCTCTCTTCCGATTGAGCGATGGTAATAGCAAAGTTTACTTCTCTATTTATAACGGATAACGATATTCCTCCACCGTAAGATGGATGCCACTTTTTCGAAATATCATCTTCGGTAAATACACGTCCGGATTCGATAAATCCGAACACACCAAGTTTTGCGGGAATAATTATTTTAACATCAGCGAGAAATGTTCGTAATTCAAATTGACCGAATAGCGCTGCATTTCCCGAAAACCTTTCCCTGCTGAATCCTCTTAGATTATCTTTACCGCCGAGGAATGACGCCATAAAAAACGGGAATTCCCCTAAAGTTTTTTCACCGCCTGCTCGAAAGGCAAAAGTAAAATCAGTAAACGAATTTACAGTCGCAAAAAATCTCGTATCAAAACCGGCCTTGAAAATATTTTCGCGGATACCGAACAAAGCAGGATAAAAACCGGATGTTAATTTTACCAACAAACCTTTTTCCGAATTTTGAATAATATCTCGAGAATCAAATTCGACTGCGGTTTTTATTCCAAGTATAAACAAATTTCGTAATCCATAATCTTCAAACGGAAAGGTATTGAGCAAGGTTTCGTGAGTTAATTCATTATGATAATATTCCGCAGTTACTCCCGCTGTTACGAATAAATTTTTAGCGGGCGAAAATCTCGCGGAAGGATATAACTTGAAAAGATGCTGTTCGAAACGATAATAATCATGTTCTTCGAGCCGTCTTGAAAATGAAGTCTCGTTACCATATCCAAAATATTTTGTGAAGAAATATTCATTGTAATCTGCTATGATATTTATTTTGGCTCCTTTAAAAATAGAATAAAACTCACCGTCAAATTTCACATCAAGGCTCGTGGGAATTGATGCATAAGAAGCGGTAAGCGTAATATTGGATTCGCAGGGATGCATTCGGAAATTATAAGAAAATAACCGCGGCCCGCCGCCGATTATTATTCCGTTGTCGGTATTAAAATTTATAATGGGATTTATGTACCACTCATGATGTCTGTCTTTGTAGAGCCACTCATATCTTTCTTCATCGCTTTCGGGTTCGGGGACTATTGTTTTATCAATAACAGTTCCGGCGCTTTTTTCAAATTCGGTTTTCTTGCCGCCGTCGTAAAAATATGTTTTAGTTTCAGCATTTTTAATTGGAAGAAACGAGAAAAGAAATCCGTTCACAATTGAACTGTCGCGAAGAATATCTTTCCCTTCTCCTCCAATAATGCGAATAATGGGACCGGTATCAACATCGCCTTTAACCACAGCCGCATCATCCCCATCAAGCAGATAAATACGTATCTCATCCGTTAATTGGTTATCAAACATCTTGCTGTAAAACGGTTTGCCGGATGGCTGTTCAGCATTTTTATCTTTCTTATAACATAATACTTCTGTGTGCAAATTATCTTTTCGATTAACGATGACATAATCATCTTTGTCCTTAGCAAAGATATCGGGGTATTTGTTTACCCATGCGAAGTAGTTATCCGAGTAATCTCCAAGTTTATCCCTTCGCGATTTTAGTTTGGAAATTATTTCAGCGCCCGCAA
Source organism: bacterium (assembly GCA_043808235.1). Classification (GTDB taxonomy): domain Bacteria; phylum Bacteroidota; class Ignavibacteria; order Ignavibacteriales; family Melioribacteraceae; genus JAZDFC01. The sequence goes on along the minus strand of JAZDFC010000061.1, from coordinate 39,068 downwards.
TATCAAAATGTTCTTTGGGCAATTGATGAACAGCATTTTCAATTACTGAATCGGTCATTTTGGATTTTACAAAATTTGTTACTGAATCCCATTCCGCTTTTGTTAACTCATGCAGAAAACGCGAATCCAGCATTCGTGCATTCCACCCAAGGTCGCGCGGCGCAGGATAATCGTAATCAAAGTCGGTGAATTGATTGATATACATTTGTGCAATCGAGGGAAGCAATCCCTCATATTCAGCGAAGACCTGGTCTCTATCGCGGGGAATCGGCCGCCACAAATCAATTTCGTTCTCTTCGTATTTTGCCCACCGCCATTGGTCGGAATGGCGGTCCCAATCGTTCATAAAACAATCCATTAATCTTGCTTTCAGGAATTCGCTCAAATCGATTTTTTCTTTGTAGTCATTTTCAATTTTATGAAACATCAAATAGGAACCTGCAATTTTCTCAGCCCCTCCAAAGTTGATTCCTATTTCCTCATTTTCAGCCGGGTGAACTTCAATGATACCGAGCATGTTCGAAAAATCTTCCCGGAAGGTTCCGAGTTTTTCATCATCGGAGAGATAACAAACATACGGTTCGGCCTGAAGTACGCCAACTTCTTTAAGCAGCGAAGCCGCCACCAAAGCGCCGAATGGATTGGAGGTGCTGATCATATCTTTCAAAACATCTGCAACAAATGTTTCGCGGAATTCAGGAGGCAAAACTTTTGACGGATCTTTTTGAACAGATCTAAATTTCCAAATTTGTCCATCTCCGCCTTTGAATTTGAGCGATTTGGTTTGTTGACCGCCTCCCTTTTCAAACGGAGTTAATCCCCCGGCAAATGTATTTAAATCCAAGATTTTTACTGTTGTTGGAGTCGTCCACAAATCCCGCCATTGCTCTCCAAAGAATAATTCGTGCAACCAGCCGGCTTTATATTTTTCATTTGCGGCTAATGTTATTGTATTGTCATTTTTATTTTGCTGGGGAAGAATATTCAGTATCGGTATGAATAAAACGAGCAATATAAAATGGATTTTAAATTTCATGACTAAGCATCAACTATTTCTTTAATGAATAGAAAGTCAATGTTGCGTTTCCATTCAATCCTTCATCGCTAATAACAATCGATTTATCGGGCATAAAAGCTATCCCTTCCGGCTGCTTGTGATATTTTGATTTCAAATCGACTTCTCCTAAAATCTTTCCGTCTTTTGATATCTCTACGAGAAGTAATCCCTTACCGGAGAGAATTAAAAAATTTCCTGATGCCGTATGATTTGTAATAGCCGAGGGTTGGAATCTATCAGTCTGCGATTCTTTCTCAAATCTTTTTATTGGTAATAGAAATCTTGGTTTGTCGGCCAGTTTTTTATCTTTCAATGAAAATGAATATACTGCTCGATTTCCCTTGTAATCTTTCCCTGCATAATCTTTGCATGCAAGCAGTAATGAATTCGTTGCATGATCAAAGCAAATACCTTCAACATCATATTTATCTTTTAATGGTGTGCGGAAAACCGTAAAGTTAACTTCTTCTTTGTCCTTTCCCTCTTTGAATTTGTAAATATCGCCGCCGCTTGTTACAAGATAAAAATCGTCGCCGACAATTGTAATGTCTTCGAAATCTTCTTTGATTTTTTTCTTACCGATCTCGAATGATTTTAAAATTTTTCCTGATACCGGATCGATTTGGTAAATTGTTCCATCCTCGTCGGTATGACCAAATAAATTACCGTTTATATTAACATCAAGCCCCGATATCTCTTTCAATTTTTTGGGAAGGACTATCTGCCTTGAACTTGAGCTGAAGTTATACTTCGATAAAATATTACCACTGTGTTCCGTTAGGAAATCATTTGGAATCATAATAGTTAACATGAGCAGAATAATGTTGAAAATCATAATTGTAAAATAGGAAACGTGATATACAATTTAATTTGTTTCTTACAAGGGAAACGAATCATGCAGTGTAATGTCAAATGTAAGATGAAAAACGTAAAATCAAATTTTAACGATATCTGTGGTTGTTTACCATCTTCTATTTATCATTTTACATGTGACATACCGGCATTGCTATTGTTGAAATTTCAACCTATTAATTAAATCAATATAACGGGGATCATCATGAATACCCTTCCAAATAAATCCGCGTACAAACAAAATTCCCCCGTTCCTTTCTTCGAAGGCTTTTTCAAGATATTCAAATGTTCTATCGTAATCTTCGAGTGCGCCGTAAATTATTGCATAATCCAGGTTGAGAGAAATATTTTTTTCAAGTTTTTCTCTCATCTTCAAATTTTCCAGGCATTCATGTACTTTTTCTTTTTGTCCCAATTTTGCATATACCACACCCAGCGGGGTAATACCTTTAAATATATTATTGGTCATTGCCTTAGCTTCTTCAAATAACTCGATGGCTTCATTATATAGCCCACGGGCATAATAAGCCCAGCCTTTATTTACAAGCGCAACTCTGAAATCAGGATTGTTCTCCAGAACTTTGTTATATTGCTCCAGAGCCTCATCAAAACGTTTTGTGCGTATATAAATATCGCCTTTTGCACTTTGGTATGTAGGGGACAACGGATCGAACAAGCAAGCCTGTTCAATTTCCTGCATAGCTTCTTCTAATCTTCCCATCGCCATAAGGAACAATGCATAATGGTGGTGCGCTTCGGCGTAACTTGGATTCAACAAAATAGCCTTTTTGCATTCAACTTCAACGCCTTCCCAATCCCAATCATAAAAGAATTTAACCATTGCAAGAGCAATATGGGCATTGGCTAAATTCTCATCCATCCGGAGCGCTTGTAACGCAAAACTTTTGCCGCGCGGATAAGCATTATCAGGCTTCATAAATCCGGTAGCGCCGAGATAGATATAACAACCGGACAAGGCAGCGTAAGGTAAAACAAATTCCGGTTCCAACTGAATTGATTTTTCGAAAAACGAAATTGATTTCTCGATATCATCGGGTGTCCATCTTCCCCAATAATAAGAGCCTTTAAGAAAAAGATTATACGCTTCCCAATTTGAAGTTTGCGATTTAACAAGCGGCTCGTTTACCTTAGTTCCTTTTAATTTTCTTTCGAGATGTGAGGCAATACTTCGGGCGATTTCATCCTGCACAGAAAAAATATCCTGCAATTCCCTGTCGAAAGATTCGGACCACAAGTGAAATCCGTCTTTTACACTTATCAGCTGGGCAGTAATTCTAACTTTGTTGCCTGCTTTTCTTACGCTGCCCTCAAGTATTGTATTTACATTTAACAAGTTGCCGATTTCGCGCACATCAAGATTCTTACCTTTGAATTGAAATGATGAGGTTCGCGCCGTAACATTTAAATGCTCAACCTTGGTGAGGGCATTCAGAATTTCTTCGGTTATCCCATCGCTGAAATATTCATTATCCTGATCGGGGCTCATATTTACGAACGGTAATACGGCAATGCTTTTATAGGATGAACCGGTTTTAGATTTTATTTCTTCGTGGGTAGGTATTATAAGATAATCATTAGTAATGGCATAAATCTCAATCGGACGTCTTACATTTTTCAGCTCGAAGGATCCGAGAGAAATGGCGGTTAAACCGCTTTGATTACGGATGTCATCATAAACTCTTTCGGAAATTAGAATAGCACCGGAAACTGAAAGAGATTCAATCCTCGAAGCCAGATTTACACCGTCTCCGTAAACACCCTCATCTTCGTACACAACATCACCAACATGAATTCCGATGCGCAGAGAAATTTTTGGTTCTTCCCTTAATTCTTTTTGAATCTCGACAGCCGCACGCACTGCTTCGATTGCGCTTCCGAATATGCTTAATGTTCCGTCGCCGTAATATTGAAGAATTCTGCCCTGGTGATCCGAAATATTTTTCTCGAGTACTTTTCTATGACGGTCGCGCAGATCTTTTGCATGCCTTTCATTGGATTGCATTAATGCAGTATATCCGACCATATCGGTAAACATAATTGCAGATAATATTCGCAGACTTTCGTTCATAAAAGACATGTATTAAAAGTTGAATGTAAAAATAACAATTTCATTCGATACTGCACTACCCACAAGAAATATTTTTCATTTCGATTGCATGTTTTTAAAAATGCATCGATATTACCTACGAAATTTTTAAATTGCGGATATAATTTCAAATAGAAGAGAATAATTTTATCATGAAAAAATTGTTTTTAGTACGGCATGCAAAATCAAGCTGGGATGAACCGGGATTATCGGATCTAGAACGACCACTCAATAAAAGAGGGAAAAAAGATGCGCCATTCATGGCTGATTTGGTTAAAAATTCCGGGCAGCATTTTGATCAAATAATTTCAAGTCCAGCTTTAAGAGCAATAACAACTGCAATGATTTTTGCCGAAGCGCTTGGTTTTAACAAGAAAGATATAATTAAAAAGGAGTCGCTTTATGAAGCCGACTTCGAGGATATATTAAATAACATTCGTGAGTTAGATAATTCTGCGGAAAGCGCGATACTGTTTGGGCATAATCCGGGACTTACAATTTTCAATAATTACATGACGGATAAACAAATAGAAAATTTGCCAACGTGTGGAATTTTGGAAATTGAATTCGATTTAGAATCATGGCGGGATATTGAGGAGTACAGCGGCAAATTAATTTCTTTCGATTATCCAAAGAATCATTTGCATTAAGATTGGTTTAAAAAAGCAAACGAGAACATTTATTCTCGTTTGCTAAATTTACTATCATAATTTTCCGGATAAAAAATAAAGCCCTCCCCGGAAATATTTTAATGCGTAATCAATTTACCATTCTGGCGCACAGAATAACCAGAAGATTTTAAACTGAGCTTTTCTGAACCCGTAGCATTTTCGAGTTTGAAACTTTCAATTAATTCCTGAAGATTACTTGTTAATCTGTACAAATCTTCAGCTGCATGGCTGATTTGCTGAGTGCCTTGCGCGGTTTGCCCGGCAACATTACTAATCGCTTCAACATTTTTCGAAATAATTTCACTTGTTTCAGTTTGCTGCTCCGTCGAGTTCGCAAGCTGGGTCATTACTGAATTTAACCTATCGGAATTCTCAATAATTTCGTGAAGAGATTTGCCTGCTCTGTTTGCAAGATCTTTACCTTTTTCAACTTCCTTTGTGCCAAGCTGAATTGCTGTTACTGCCCCTGCGGTATCCTTCTGAATTTGTTTGATCATTCCTTCGATTTCTTTTGTAGCCTTTGTTGTTCTTTCGGCAAGTTTTCTAACTTCATCAGCAACAACCGCAAAACCTCTTCCCTGCTCACCAGCCCTGGCTGCTTCAATTGCAGCATTAAGCGCGAGTAAGTTTGTTTGTTCTGCAATGTCATTAATTACTTGTATAATTTCGCCAATTTGATCACTGCTCCTACCAAGAGTTTGGATTGTATTGGATGACTGTACAACAACTTCGGCTATTCGTTTAATACCTTCAACTGTCTGCTGGACTACTTCGCCGCCTTCCTTTGCTTTTACGCCGGCCTGATTTGCAGAGTCGGCAGCAAGATTAGCATTCTTCGCATTCTCGGTAAATGATTTTGTCATTTCTTCAATTGCAGCCGCTACTTCGTTTGTTTGGGAATTTTGTTCTTGTGTGCCGGCTGCCATTTCTTCAGTACTTGAAGAAATTTGTGAAGCTGAGGATGCAAGTTCACTAACACTCGATGATACTTTTCCAATCAAATTACTAAGTGAATAAATCACTTTATTAACATTGATTTTCATTGTTTTATAATCGCCTTTATAGTCGCCCTTCATCTCGGTTCTAAAGTCACCTTTTGCCATCGTGTTCAAGACTTCGCCTGCTTCATCAATCGGGGCTTTAATGGAATCAAGAATTGAATGACCACCTTCAATTATTCGTCGCCATCCACCTGAGAATTTATCCAGGTTACCTCTAACAGAGAGCATGCCTTCTTTATTTGCCTCAACTAACTTATCATATTCTTCAATCAATGCAGTAATAGTATCAACTTCTTCGTTAAATGCAAATGCAAGTTTATCTTTATCCGAAGCCGGTTCAACTTTTTCAAGAACACCCTGCGCTATTTTTTCGGCAGCGTGAATTTTTTCGAGTTGTGCGGTTCGAACCTGACGAAGCATATCGGCAAGTTGTCCGACTTCATCCTTGGAATGAATACCGATAGAATTCTCATAAGCTCCAAGCGAAAATGACTTGATAACTTCTGTCAATGATTTTAATGGCTTTACGATGCGCGGACCAACATAGAAGAAAAAGAATACAAAAATCAACGTCCCTAAAACAATGCTAAGTAAAATTATATTAGTGGAAGTATTTACTTTATCCGTTATCTGTTGATCATACAATGCGGCATTCTTCGAAAGGTCGTTTAAAATAAGATCAAACGTTGAAACCAATTCATTGCCAACCTCGCTGCCTGACGAAACCGAAATCTCCGCTGCCATCTCATAGCTTTGCATATACGCCGCGCTTATGATTGCATCTGCCACAAGGCTTTTATAATTGCCCCAAATCTCCTTTACCTTGACTCTATATCCTTTAACTTCAGGGGAGAATTCCCGTTTTTGCAAATCGTCGAGAGTTTTATCGAAGGTCGCTTTACGAGATTCAAATTCCTCGATATGTTTCTGGAATTCACCCGCGAAAGCGCTTATGGAAAACTTCATCGTTATAAATTGCATTTTTTGGAACTCGGTGTACAGATCATTTATTGCCGTACGCGGTTCCAAATATTCTTTAAATATTGCATTTTTTGTTTTGTCAATCTGACCCATCTGAAAATAATCACTCACGGCGATAACCGTACCAAGAGCTGCAATCAGGAAATAACCTACTTGTATCTTACGAATAATTTTCAGGTTATGCCAATAGGAAGTCAAATTTTCAAACCAACTTTTATCAGATCCCATTATCACACCTCAATTTTATAATTTGAATTCAAATGATAAAGCCAATTTAACTTTAATTGGCTGCCCCTTGTTTTTACCCGGGACAAATTTTGTTGATTTTACAGCTTCTACGACCTCTTCGTCGCATCCACCACCCAGACCTTTCACAACTTTTACATCATCAACTCCACCATTGGCATTAACAAAAACCAACACAAAAACTTTCCCCTGAAGTTTTGCCTCTTGAGCAACCTTTGGGTATTTAAGTTTTGCGTGTATGGCCTTGATTCCACCAACCGGTTCCGGCATTGATTCCGCAAACGCAAGGTATTCTTCTCCTTCCAGAATTGGTCTATGGACAGTGACCATTTTAAATCCTGAAATGAGAACGAAAAAGCCTAAGCAGATAATAATTCTACGAAAAATATTCCTTGTTTCCATTTAAAAGCCTCCCTGCTTTTAATAGTTAATAAACCCAACTAATAGGGAAAATCTTATTCACTAAATTCATTAAAAATGACTTTTCCTGAGCTTATTATCGAAGAATTGCGAAATGATTTTAGGGTAGGATGCTATTTTTTTACAATATTTTAAAGGGAGTTACGGAGAACAGCAGTTTTAATTGATAATCGCATAATTTCATTTAACAAGACGCGAAATCGATTTAAACTCATCAGTGCCACATACAGTCAATAATTCAAAAAGTATCGATTCTGTTGAGGTGATTTCTGCACCGGCTTTGCCCATCCGCGCCAAGGCTGTTTGATAATCGAATGTTCTTCGGGATGAAACAGCGTCTGCAGCAACATCAACCTGAAAGTTATTTGCAAGAAGATCCAAAACAGTTTGCTGAACGCAAACATGCGATTCAACTCCTGTAATAACAACCTGTTCGAGTCCGCGCTGCTTAAACTGCAAAAACAAATCGCCGGCGCCGGCACAGCTAAAGCTCATCTTGATTATCGATTCAGTGCTGTCAAGTTCGTTTTTAATTTCTGGCAATGTTGTGCTGAGTCCTTTGGGATACTGCTCGGTAAAATAAATTGGCACATTTAATATTTTCATTCCTTTTATGAGTTTAAGGTTATTCTCTATCAGCCTATCCTTTTCAGTCATCGCATTGATAATTCTTTCCTGAATATCAACAATCAGCAGGACAGTTTTTTCTCTTTTTAAAATCTTCGGGTGACGGATTATTTGGTTCATAATTTATTCTTCTTTCCAATTTTACATGCTAAAAAAAATTCAATGCCTACCGACAGTCCAAAATCATCAATCTTCAATCAACAATCAATACAACGGCTCCATCCCATATTTACCGCAAGAGTACATCATTAGTAATGATGAGATATCTATCAAAGCTCGTTTCTCCTGATCAAGAGGGATTATCAAGTCGTAAACATCGGCAACGATTAACATATTACGAAGTATTTTTTTCAATTCATTATAAGTAGGGTTACCGTGCCAGTTGCCGATACGATTTATAAGATTAGTTTCGTATCTTCTTAAAAAATCATTAAAAGTTATGAGGTTTGTAGTCAACTTGGTTCTTGGTTTACAGATATTAATCAAATCGTTAAAATATTGATCCCATTTTTTTGCAAGGTCGGCATTGCGTTTATACATCAACATTTTTGCGTCATCAATTGTAAGTTTGGCTTTGGTGTACACTTTAAATTTCGGATGGAGAGCATATGCATCGTAACTAATCACACCGCTTTCCGTATCCTTATATCTCCACATCCTCAACAAATAAGCCGCAGTGCGAATACTAATAACATTTTCCTGTTCGCTATCAATAACTACATAATTTCCTTTGCTGTAATTAACAACCGTGATCCAATGTTCCCAATTATTCACACTGAGAATACACGGTTTACCCTTTTTCAATTCACAGTTTAATGCTCGTTTAGCATCGTTCGGATTGCTTGATTGAATATACTTCATCTTGCAATTAAATTTACGTGCGGCTTTTGCAAGTCCAAATTCATCGGTACCTGCCCACCATGTGCTACCCGCCGTTATTGAAATTCCGTCTTCATGTTTAAAAATACCAAGCATTACAAGAGCGTACTTCAAAGCGAATGGTCCGCATCGGTATTTATCGGGTTGAGGATAAAAGCTCATTAAATTTCCAATAGTTTTAAATGGAAACAAAAATAAATACTTTTATATTCCATTACAATTTTTTAATTCTTTTTAATATCTTTTGATAAGGAATATGAAAGTAGCCATCGTATATAACGAAATTATCCCGGATGTTAAGATCCAAGAGCCGGTTGAAGCGCCAAAGGATTTGGGATTCCAGCCATATTTTGAAATTTCTGAGAGCGATCCGATTACTGAATTTGAATTTATTGCAGAAAGTCTTCGAAAAGAAGGCTATGATGCCTACGTTTTAAACATCCTCGATGATGTTCATGTCTTTCTGGAGGATCTCGACAAAAATAATCCCGATGTAATATTCAACTTCGTGGAAATTTACCGGGATAAACCTCATCTCGAAATGGCTTTTGCCGGAATGTTTGAACTGCTTCGCATCCCATATACGGGTGCTAATCCTGTCGCGTTGGGTACGTGCCAGAATAAGCTGCTCACCAAAAAGATATTAAAATCTCTCGGCATACGCACTCCAAAGTACAAGTTAGTTAAAGATAAAAAACAGACTTACCGCCTTGGCTTAAATTACCCATTGATTGTAAAACCTGTGCGCGAAGATGCGAGTGTTGGGATTGAAAATGATTCGATAGTAACGAATCACGAGGATTTGAAAAACAGAATCCATTATAGCATTAGCTATTTTAATCAACCTGCATTAGTTGAAGAATTTATTGAGGGCAGGGAATTAAATGTTGCCGTCCTTGGCGATAAATATCCTGAAGTACTCCCTATAAGCGAAATTGATTTTTCGCGGATGCCGGATAATTTGCACAACATCGTAAGTTATCATGCTAAATGGGATCCCATGCACGAGGCATATCATAAGACAATTCCCGTCTGCCCGGCTGAATTACCGGAACGAATCGAGAAAGAAGCAGGCAGAATTGCGATTGAGAGCTTTAAAGCCGTTGGCGCACGGGATTATGCGCGGGTTGATATGCGGTTATCAAAGGATAATAAACTTTATGTTTTGGAAGTAAATCCGAATCCCGACCTGAAGGAGGATGCAGGATTTATGAGATCAATGAGTCATGCAGGGTACTCATTTAGGAAAACTTTAAAAACCATTGTTGATTTGGCGTGGGAAAGAAGAGAAAAATAACATCGCCGATTTAAATTTTACCGATTGCAAATTTATTTTCTTTATTTACTTAACTTTATCAAGTATCATCTTCTCAAGTAAATAAATCGTTTCTCTCAAATCAGCAGCTATATAATCCGGCTTGACTGTTGATTCTGATGGAATTGGATGTTTTGTCTTCCCCGTGTAAATCAAAACTGCTATTGATCCCACACTCTGAGCGCCGTAAATATCAGTTTCCAAATCATCACCGAGCATTAAAAATTTTTGCGATGAATCAAAACCAAGTTTGTGAAGCGCCGACTGGAAATAATGCGGCGATGGTTTACCGATTAATTTTGCTTGCTTTCCTGTTGCGTATTCTAATGCTGTAATGAACGGCCCTGCATCGAGCAATAATTCATTCTCAGGTGAAATCCAAAATTTGTTTTTGTGCAACGCTATTAAATCCGCACCACCGCGTAACCTGTTAAAAATATCGAGCATGATATTATAATCCCATTTCTTCCCGATAACGATAGCTTCGGGATTAATTTCATCAATCAACCCATCGAAGAGATGTTTAACCGAATCTGATACAACCGCTAACACCCGGCTATACTTTGAAGAAACGAATTCGAAAGCAGCATCGGCTGCTGTAATTATCGGGATATTGCAGGTAATTGAGTTCTCTTTGAAAAATCCCCTCACATGTTCTCCGGTTGAAAGAGAGCAATTGCTTAGAATACACGCATTTACTCCTGAAGATCTTATAAAATCAAGAAACTCACGGATACCCGGCGCCGGCAGTTTACCAATTCTTAAAACGCCATCAAGATCTATTAACAGTGGAAGACACATTATTATCCAATCTTTTACATAAAATTAGAAAATTGTCCAATCACAGGCACGTAAAATGAATTTATTCTCCCAATTCTAAAGCTGGCTTGATTATATTTGCTCATGAGAATAAATTTCGATAACAGATAATAGTTTATGGACTTATTTCTATCAAGAAAATCAATGAAAAGAATGCGCGATGACAAGTTAACAAATATTGAAACGGGAATTGAACTCAAGAAATTAGTGGATTGCCGGTTGGACGAGGTTGTCCGAATTGTGGAAATAAACGCAGGCAGCAATGCCAAATTAAAACTAATGAATATGGGGATACGCCTCGGACAAAAAATAAGAATAAAAAAAGTTTCTTCTTTACGCGGACCGGTAGTTGTTAATTGCAATGCCAGTGAGATTGCTATCGGGCATGGGCTCGCAGGAAAAATTCTCGTAGAAGGAATTTGAGTTGGAATTAATTTTAGTTGGGCAGCCCAGTTGCGGCAAGAGCACAATTTTCAATGAGGTGGTAGGTTATAAGGCAATTTCATCCAACTTTCCGGGCGCGTCCATAAAACTTACAAAAGGCGTTATCGAAATCTTCAACACAAAGATTGAGGTAAGCGACTTACCCGGCACTTATTCTTCTCAGACCGACGATGAATACGAAAATGCAACAATAAATTATATACTCAATTCGCCGGGCGATACAGTAATAGTAAACGTAATAGATGCCTGCGTTCTTTCGCGAAGTCTTGAACTGACTTTACAGCTTTCGGCGCTTGGTAAACCGATGATTATTGCACTGAATATGATTGATGAGGCACATAAAAAAGGAATAAAGATAGACGTTCAAAAACTAAGTGAAAAATTTGGTATTCCTGTTATCGAGACAAACGCAAAAAGGGGCGAGGGAATATACCAGCTTTTCGAAACAGCATTCCAATCCGGGGAGAAAAAGCAAATCCCTACGGTTACTCAGTTCGATAAAAGGACAGAGCTGCTTTTAAATAATGTCGGCAATATTGTCGCCGAAAGTAAATTCGAATCGCCGTTTCCTTTGAGATTCCTTTCAATAAAATTAATAGAGAAAGATTCCTTCATAAAAAATCACTTGAGTGAATTTCTTTCCGAAGGAACAAACAACAAATTAGCAGCTCTATTCGAAGAATTTGAGAAAAGCACAGGAAGCAATCCTGAATTTGTAATTTCATCTGCAAGGCACGATTCGGCATTCAAAATTTTCAAAGAAACCGCGATTCTTTCGCCTGCAAAATTTGATTACCGCCAGAGGATAGATGATTTTTTAATGCATCCGATCTTTGGTTATTTTTTTCTTGCTGCCATCCTTTACTTAATGTTCAGTTTGATATTCGCAATTGGCAGTTTAATTGAACCGATATTTGTTGATAACCTCGATAGGATCAGGATAATACTGTCAATCGAATTTGGAAGCGAATCATTTCTGTATGCATTTACAAATGGATTGATTTCCGGATTTGGCGGCGGTATCGGGATTGTAATTCCATTTCTTCTGCCATTCTTTTTCTTTCTTGCAATCCTTGAAGATAGCGGTTACTTAACACGCATCGCATATTTAATCGACAACATAATGCATAGAATCGGACTTCACGGACTATCGATTGTACCGATGATACTTGGTTATGGTTGTACTGTCCCCGGAATTCTTGCAACACGAATCATTAAATCGACCCGCGATAAATTAATTACCGCTACACTTACAACTTTAATCCCGTGTTCGGCAAGAATGACGATCATTTTCGGGTTGGTTGGTTTTTTTATTTCTATGGAAGCTGCCATTTTAATATATGTACTTAACATAATAGTTATTGCAATTACCGGTAAAGTAATGTCGGCTCTAATGCCGGAAGTATCTCCTGGTTTGATAATGGAAATTCCTCGTTATCATATTCCATCTATTAAAACGCTCGTAAGTAAAACATGGCTGCGGTTAAAAGAATTTGTTGTAATCGCCTGGCCAATTTTAATTATTGGCAGTATTGTTCTAGAAATTATCAATCATTTCGAGCTTACAACTGTAATAAACAACGCACTTAAGTTTTTCACTACGGGTGTGCTTGGGCTCCCGGCTATCCTTGGTGTAACTCTTTTATTTGGTATCATGAGAAAAGAACTTGCTCTCATTTTATTATTCTCTGCGCTCGGGACAAAGAATGTTTATTCAGTTATGACCCTCTCTCAGGTTTTCAGTTTTACCATTTTCGTTACTTTTTACATCCCATGTTTGGCAACAATTGCGGCAATAAGCAAAGAGCTCTCGTGGAGACATGCCGCATTTATTACCATTCTTACTTTTCTAATCGCGGTTGGACTTGTTGTCTTAATTAATCAGTTGAATCCTTTTTAGAATATTTACCATCCTCAAAATATTTTGAGTAGCAGCTTTTTCGAAATTCGATTTCATCCATAATTTTCTCCCGCTTCTGATCCGTGTAGTTAACCCAGTTAGTAATTTCATCAATGGTACGCATGCATCCCGCACAAAGGTTTGTCGTAATATCAATGCTGCAGATTTTAGTGCACGGAGAAATCAAAGGTACTTCTTTCATCTTTCGTTACAAATAGAAAACACCAATACAGACGGTAAAGTTCTTACCTGCCGAGTGATTTTGGGGAGAGGGATTGATATACATCAATTCGCTATTTTTTTTAATAACCATTTATATAACTTTGCAGAAAACAAAAACGGAGTTTGGCATGAGAATGTTTTTCAAATTATTGTTTCTTTTAATTTTCTTAACATTAATAGGAATTCAGTTTATTGAAGTGGAAAGATCTAATCCGCCGGTTACCGCAGAACTTAGAGCATCCCCATCTGTTAAGAATGTATTTAAAACTTCATGCTATGATTGCCACAGCAACGAAACTAAGTGGCCGTTTTACAGCAAGATTGCACCGGTTTCATTTTTAATTGTCGGGCATGTTGAAGATGGCCGAAGTAAACTGAACTTTTCCGTTTGGGAGAGTTATGGAATAAACCAAAAAATAGAATTGAAAGAAGAAATTTGGAAAGAGGTTAGCGAAGATGAGATGCCGATGAAGATGTACACATTTCTTCATCCTAATTCAGTATTAACGCTTGAACAGAAGGCCACAATTAAAAAATGGGCAGAGGGAAGGCTTCAATAAAGTTTTAGTTTAGTTCGTACATAAAAAAGCCCGGCTTTATTCAAGTCGGGCTTTTTTTGTTTTGTGTGAATCAGTGAAATTTGTGGCTTACTTCAAGAGCATCATTTTTCTTGTTGCTGAAAAATCGCCAGCTTTGATATTGTAGAAGTAAATACCGCTTGCTAAATTTTTAGCATTAAACGGAACTTCGTAAGTACCGGTAGCCAATTCTTTTGTCAACACGGTTGCTACTTCCTGACCAAGCGTGTTGTACACTTTAATAGTTACCAGGTTAGCTTGTGGCAAGCTGAATCTGATAGTAGTTTCCGGGTTAAAAGGATTAGGATAGTTTTGCTCCAGTTGATAGCTGTTAGCAATAACATTGATCGGTTCAACGCCAACCAATGGGAATGCATCCTGCTGATCTGATTTATCTTCTTGATTTGCCCATGAATCCTGGGTTGCATTAAACGGCTGAATGAATTCTCTGTCGCCGCTCATTCCGATAAATCTAACTCTATAAGCAAAATCGCCGTAACCGGCCGGTTCTAATATCCATGCGCCGTCTGTCGCATCGATGAAACCATAACGGTATTCAAATGCGTTGAATGAAGGAGCTGTAACATTTAGTGTGCCTGTGAAGATATAATCGCCATCCGGATCGGTCATTTGCAGTACTTGCATATTGTCGCCATCTGTCCAACCCTGTGTACGAACAAAGGAGGGTTGTTCAGCAATCCACCATAATTGGTCTATAGTTGGATCGAATGGAAGCGCAATTAATGCAGGATCCATTGCATTTGCCATATCAACACTAAAGGTAATGGCTACGTTTGTTCCGGCAGGAATTACCCATCTCGGATCAACGTCGTCATAATATACAGGGGCTATTACTTGATCGTTGGTTGCCTCGAAGTCCACACCTCGGTTACCGCCGCCCTGGCTTAATGGTCTTTCCCAAGCATCAAGCCAGATGCCGGGTACAGCTAACAATGCAAAATACTTATAAAGCTGCTCGGAGCCAACCTGGATTTGTTCGAACGGATGATTTCTTGTCCAAAGGTTAGCATCAAATGGATCTTGTATCATTGTAGCATCTTCACCACCGGTCCATGCATTAAATCCGCCTCTAACTTCAGCAAAGTCAACGGCAGGATCGAAAATACCTATTTCTTCCAAAACGCGCATATCAACCTGGAATAAAACATTTCCATCGCCAAGATCTGAAGTCGGGTTCATATCATTGAAAAATCTTGTAGCTGTACTTGCGCCGTCATGTGTGAACCATGTTCGGTTATCACCGTCTTCCCAAGTAACATTTGTAAAGTCAGCGTCGCCAAACAAATATTTATATTGAAGTGTTTGACCACCAACTAAATTAGCACCAAGGTTATCCTGTGTAACAGTAGCAGAATAAACATTGTCTGCACCTGCAGTCAACTCAACTCTGCTGTTCTGCCAGTCAGTAAAGCTACCGGCAATCCATAATTTGTGTGTCCCGGGAATGAATGTGCTGTTATTTACGTAAAGGGTCATATCGCAGTTGAAAGTAACGGTTGCATTTGCACCTGCATATGTAAGATTATCGAATACAGAAACAGGAATGGTTAAATCTCCACCAGCAGAAATATCAAAAGTTCTGTTTCCGATTTTGTCTTCCCACTGTGTGGTTTCATCAATCTTAGGATAGATGAATTTGTAGTTAATTGTAGGATAAGTTGCCTGGTCAACTGGATACGTGCCGGTGTAAATTTTATCAGCGTCAGCATCGGTCAGCTCAAGAGCTGTGCCGGCAACAGTACTCCATCCGGTAAAATCACCCGTAACATATAACTTCTGGGTAGCGGCATCAAACCGATGCTGTCCAATTTCAATGGTCATATCGGCCTGGAATGTTACATTTGCCTGCGCAAAGACCGAAGAAGCCATAAGCACAAGTGCAAATAGTAGGTTAAGTTTTTTCATAGTACCTCCCAAATAATGTGTAATGTGTAATTAGTTAATAACGGAAATCCGTATAAAATAGTTAATTGATTCATTAAAAACCGAGTATTATTCCAAAGCTGTGAATATTATCAAGGTATTCAAGTTGCTGATACGAGTAATCCACATTGATTCTGAAAACAGACAATCCATCGTAACGCAACCCGAAACCAAATGTTAATCCTTCCTGCGAATCTTCCAGGAAAAGAGCTTTATATCCACCGCGGATTGAAACCATCTGATCGAATAAAGCTAATTCGCCGCCAACATTTACCCATTGCGCATTGTCGTTGGGATAGTTAGCATCAAGAGCAACCGTAAATCTCTGATTGTCCATAAATTGGAAATCGCGGGATAATCCAATCTGTAAACGGAGTGGAAGCTCGTACGACTCTGTTCTTAAGTCGGCATCGAGCTGATTGTTATCACCGGTATTATTATAATCCTGATCATAACGCACAAGCAAATCGTCACCGCTCATTTTCATCTTTGTTCCGAAATTAGTAATACTGCTTGCAAATTTCACCCCATAAAACGGTGTAGTGAAAATTGTACCAATATCGAAAGCGAATCCGCCGGCGCTTGAATTATATATATTCTCGCGAATGTATTTAGCGGTAACACCAACAACAAATTCCTCTGTAATAAATCTGGCATACGATAATCCTATTGCATAACTGCCAGCGGTGAATGTTTCGCCAGTACCTTCGGGGTAGAATTCGGTTGTAACATCCATTTCGCCGTAATTAAGCGAGGTTACGTTTACACCAAGATTTCCCGCCGAACCAAGATTTAAAACCAAGCCGAAATAATTTAGATTAATATCGGCGAACATTTTCGTATAAGTGAACAAAGCCTCATTCTGAGTAACCTGTGCAATTCCCGCAGGATTCCAATACATCGCCGAAGCATCGGATGCTACTGCGCTGTATGCAGCTCCCATTGCATTTGCACGGGGGCCAACGCCAATACTCAAGAATTTAGCGGCTGTTGTACCCGTTTTACTTACCGCTTGTGCGTGGAAAGGCAATGCAGTAACGGCAAGTAATAACAGAACCGATACAATTAATTTTTTACCAACCACTTTTATCTCCTAAAATTTAATTATCAAAATTAATTACTTGATTACTGCAAACTTGCCTGTTATTTCGCCGATTCCCGGAGCGTCAACATGATAAATATAAACTCCGTAAGCGATTGAAAGATTTTCATCGGTCAATAAATTCCATTCGGCAGAGCCGTCGTTTAACGCATTCGAGTGGTTAATTGTTTTTACAAGCTCACCGTTAACCGTAAATATTCTAATAGTACATTCAGCAGGTAAATGCGTAAAGTGAATTGACCTGGGACCGCGTCCGCTTACAAACGGATTCTTCGGCTCCCATTTTGCCGATGCAACATAGGGATTCGGGACAACTTTAATTCTATCGAGTTCTAACTTTGCCGCTTCACCATCAATGTAACCTTTCTGTGCAACAAATCTAAATTTATCTTCTTTTAGGAATGGCTTTCTTAAAACGATGGTAGCCACATCACCGTTAGTAAGCAAGCGGTAACCCGGAGCTTCATCGGCTTTATTGGGCAGATAAAACCACCATGTATATACTTTTTCACCTTGATTATTATTTTCCATGAAAATGATTCTGTCTAAACTAGTACCTTTGGCCGAGAAGACTCCATCTCCGCCTGTTAAATCCCTTTCGAGGAAAGCAAAATCAATATCGTTGTTAGTACTTTTATTTCTTACTTTGAAGTTTACCTGTTTCGAAGGCAAAGTGTTTGTACCTATTTTCACTTCGGTGGAAGTCGCCATTCCAACATCGCCGAATGTTATCTCGTAGTCGTTCGGTCTCTCCTCACCTTCAACATTGCCAACAACAAATTTCTCAAATACGAAAGCCGGTAAAGTTTCATCGCTCCAACCGGAAAGCTCTTCGTTGATTTGGACTCTTTCTTCATTCAATAAAACAAGTTGGAAGCCGTCAATTATAGGCTGTTCAACAGAGGCTGAAAGCCTTGTGCTTTTTTCAATCAGCACTCTTGCTTCGGTTGAATCTGTAAGTGTGAAATTCTTAGTGGTGAGCGTATCTTTTTCCGAGCTGCTGCTTGCAGCCTTTAATGTGTCTTCGAACGTAACATAATAAACATGACCGTCTTTAATTAAATCGATATCAAGAATATTATAGGCAATCGTACCTGTCGTTGTACCTTCAACTCTCTTTATCTCACCAAGCGAAGGCGCATTGTAACCTGCGGCAGGGGCATCGGGAGTAATGCGTACCACATTCTGCCCAAGTTTTGCACTACCGTCGGATTTAAGCGAAATTCTTATCGGACATTCCGATGGGATAATGTTTCCGCCTATATATCCAAAATCGAATGAAGTTAATGCATAATAATATGTGAATCCGTTTTTAGCGGTTGTATCAACAAATGTATGCTGCAATCCGCTGTCGGTACCCATATAAAAATGCGCGCCTTCAATTCCTAACGGATCGAAACCTTCAATTCCATCTGCCAAATCGAAAATTGCCAACGCGGTTTTGAATTTAGGTACTCCATATCCGGTTGTAATATCTTCAATATCCTGGAATGCTGCATCTGTTGAACGATATATTTTATATCCTTCAAAATCTTCTCCAATGCCGCCGATATTATCAATATATCTGTCGAATGATGATTCGGCAATTTCATCCCAGTATAAAGTAACTTTATTATCTCCCGCAATTGCTTTTAGAGTTGGAGTTAATGGTGCATTCGCAAATTGATAATCGTTATTATAAGTTTCCTGGGCTCTAACGCGTTTCCTTAAAATTTCGGCTTTTCTTAAATCGCCGCTTGGATCTGGAACTGGTGCATTGCCCAATATTACTGCAAGGGACATCGGTTCAACCTGACCGGGTTGAAGCGGGAAGAAACTTGACGAAACAAATATGTCGTATTCACCTTGCTGGTTACCGGTAATGGGATCAAAGAATTTACCCGGCATCATAATATCGAACCAGATTTGAGCATCGTTGTTTGGTGTAGCGCCCGCTGCAATTTTAGTAGCGTTGGTAACACCAATCTGGTCAGTTTCCGAAACGTCGGTAACATCCACATTCGGTTCGCCCGGTAATCCATATCGGGCGCCTGATGTAGGATAACCATCCAATTCACCCGGATCGTTGGTTTCGGCTACACCGTCTAAACCAACATCGTCCGTAAACGGATTCCAATCACCATCATCATCAATACCATTATCACGTCGTTCGTCAACCATTTCATCAATTCCTTCATCCATATTTTCATCTATCGCACCGTCGTTATTGTTATAAATTCCATCAGCATATTTTTTACCGAGATCTTCCGCCTTAACATCATAAAGAATTATATCAGTACCGGGAACTTTATACCTATAATAAGGAGCGTCGCTGGCGGCGGTATTAATCATTTCCTGGGTCACTGTAGGACTGCCGCTATTTTCACCATCGTCATCATTATCAATGTAATCTTTAAAAGCAAAACCTAAATCTTCAGATGACAGCATGATCAAATGGACTTTACCTGCTTGAACTGCATCCATTAAAGGCCATCTCATCCATGTATCGAACTGCGATTGATCAACCATCTCTTGTGTAACAACTGGAGCGCCTGTTTCAGCATCGCCGTCATTATCGATAAAATCCGCATACGAAACACCTTTCTGGTTTCCGAATGGGATATGAGTTTGATTTTCGTCGATAAGTCCATTGCCGTTATCATCAACCAAGTTATCCGAAATTTCACCTGTAAGCATTGCTTCGGAAGTTAATGGACCGTTGTCATCGCTGTCGCCGTCATTATCTATTCTATCAACTGCATTACCGGGTGTTTCAAGAAGAGTTACAGCAACTATACCAACAGGATCGCTTCCAAAATTTATGGCACGATGATCCGAGTCTCTTGCCCAAACAATATCTTCAATGAGATCGAAATCCGAGATGTCATCCATCGAGTCACCATCGCCGCCAACAAAATCAGCAAACCATAAAGTGAAGGCGACTTTGGTCATATCCTGTGTCCCGTCGTTTTTGATATAGTGTAAAATATAAATAACATCTTCTACCAAAACCTGCGACCATGAGAGAGCTCTCACGTCAATAATAAATCCAAGACCTTTTCTATTAAGATCAGTTGAGTCAGGGAAATAATTTCCATACTTGTCATAATTATCATCCGAGGCTCTGTAAAAAACTTCCTGGTCTGCATTAAAAACATTTTTACCAAAGTATCCATTCCATGTACCAGCCCAACCTGGATCAGTTTCATCGTTCATTCTATCAGGCCAAAACGATGGCCATGTATCCGGATTAACACTGGTTGCAACTTCCGGAGGATCTACTATTTGAGACGGATTGTGATAACCAGCTACCGGTTCAAGGTTCCATGATTTTCCCTGGGGCGAGGTTCTGCCGTTATTTACAATTACAATTTTTTGTATCTCGCCATTATTGTCAGTTACTTCTGCGCCCATCCACACTGCGGTTTGAGCCAGATAGACTTTACCTGTATTCTTCGGCCATTCATAAGGCGTCATAACATCTATTGTAGCAGCGCCTGTTCTGCCGGTATGACCGAAATTAAAAATTGTAGCTCTAACCCTGTTACCTTCCATCTGCACTTGGGCTCTTTCTCTCGCTTCACCACGTTCCTTGCCCGGGATATATTGAGCGATAAGCATAGAAGCATTTAATATCAGGATCAGAGAAATCGTTAGAATTTTATAATAAACTTTTTCCATTAATCAAACCTCCCTTAAACTAAAAAGTTATTTCAAAACCAAGCTGTACTAATCTTGGCGGTGCATAATTCGTCGGGTATCTCAACCACTCTTCAACCGTATTTGGCCTGTTCGGATCGTAACCAATATTTTGTCCTTCCGTAGTATAATCCGGTTTGCCGGAATCGCCAAATACATTTGTAACAACCTTTGAATCAAGTAAATTGAATACCTGGACATAAGCTGCCAGTTCATATCCGAATAAGTCGAATGACTTATGGACTCTCAAATCGATTGTGAATTGACCGGGTCTGCGTCTGCTGTTTCTTGTTAAGCCGGATGTAATTCCCTTATCTGCATAAAATGGTGTAATTGAAGGCGTATAAGGTAATCCGGTGCCGTAGCGTCCGATTAAACTCACACCCCAATCTTCCATACCGGCATAAATAGAAACATTGAGTAGATGATTTTGCTCCCAATCAAGCGGTACTAAATATAGGGCTGGTTCTGATCCGTTTCTTGTCTGGTTAAATTCTTCTTCGGGAGTTGAATTTAATCCTTCGGCAACCTGGAAAGTATAGTTGATATCAAATTGCCAAAAATTACTGAATCGTTTTTTGAAACTTAAAGTGACACCTTTTACGTTAGCGTAATCTTTATTAATATATGTATAATAACCAACTCCATTTCGCGTATAAATTACCGGACTCGAAGACACCCAATCCCGAATGTCCCTATAAAAACTGGTTACATCCAAAAGAAAATCCTCAGATAATTCTTGTCTAAAACCAATTTCATAGCTTATTGTTGTTTCCGGTTTCAATGCTGGATTCCCAAATACCGAACCAGTTGAACCACTTTCAGGTGTTTTGTACGATGCCCGGTCAAATAAAAATCTGTATGAAGGAATTTTTACAAATTGACCGTAAGAAAAATGTACAACACCAGTAGCGCTAATCGGGTAGGCCACACCAAATCTCGGACTAAGAGCCCATCGAGCTTCGGCATCTTTATAGAAACCGCTTTTACGATTACTAAGGTCATTCAGGGCCGCGTCTGTCCATTTATCTTCAGGCAAAGTCAAACCAAAATCTGAAGGATTTCTTAAAGGGTAATAAATATTGGGATCTGTAGGATCAACCAAAACATCACCGTTTGAATCGAAATAATCTAAACGTATTCCAATGTTAACTATAACATTTTCAAATTCTATTTTATCTTGCAGATAGGCTGCCATTTCGAAAGGCGCTTCCTCATAAATTTCACGACTCGTAGCTTCAGTTGTCGGAATATCCGGTTCAAATGGTGAAATAGTATTCCCGCTTTCATCTTCCTTCGGGATAATATTATAATCATCAAAGGCCATTTTATGAATTTTAGTTTCGGCTCCGAATTTCATTAAATGGTTTTCCGACACCTGGCTTGTAAAATCGAATATACCTTGAATTGTTTTCATATATCTTTGAAAGTGGTGAGGATTTGTACCTTCATCCACAAAAGAATATCCAAGAGTTCTTAATGAATCGGGTGCAATATATCTTGAATCAAAAGGATTTTCAAAAAGATATTCTTTAAATTTTCGTTCAAATACCGATCCCTTGATTGTATAAAAAGATGACGATGAAAATGTATGCGTCATCGTAATCGTACTATTGAAACTGTTGGTATATTTTGTAACATCATTATCGGGATTGTATTTGTAGAAATGGTTGTAATCTCTGTAATCTTCCTTGGAGTACAAACCTTCTAAATTAAATTTAATGGCAGATGACGCGATAATACTTAAATTCGCCTGACCGATGAGTCTCTTACTCCAATTCATTGGAACAGCCGCACCGTCAAGTGTATCGCCCTTGGAATTAAATTTTCTCAATCCATAAAGATAGCCGTCATCGTAATTATATCTTGCATTAACAAAGAAAGCTACTTTATTAGATGTTGCCGGAACCGGTCCGCTGACACTTCCCTGAATGTTATAATTAGCAACCGGATTATAATCATCAATGTTAGTGAAGTAATCAGTAAAATCACTTAGATAATCACTTGAGTAAAGTTTAATCTGCCCGGTGTATTTCTGTCCGCCTTCCTTTGTAACAGCATTAATAATTCCGGACATCGCATCACCGTGTTCAGCATTAAAAGTACCGCTTATAACTTGTACTTCCTGGATACTGCTGTTATCGATTTCGATTCCGCGGCTGTTATCGTAAGCGTCTGTGACAGTAATGCCATTTACTTTGTAAGATATTTCGGATGAACGACCTCCGCGTACATGGAAACCGCCGTCGGCGTCGCGTGTAATACCGGCTTGTAATTGTAACACGTCATTAATTTCTGCAACAGGCAGGTTTGCAATATCGCTCGCCGAGACAGTTGCCTGGCTCGAAGTGATATCTTTCTTTAGTACATCGGCGGTAGCCTGCACAACAACCGTTTGAAGTTCCAACGAGACTTCGGATAATTCTGCGTCCACTTTTGTAGTCAAGTCAATAGAAACACTAACTCCTTCTACAACGTAAGTCTGGTATCCGATATACTGGAATTTAACTGAATATTTGCCGGGAGGTATATTAAGAATAACATATTTCCCGTCAATATCGGATGCAGCTCCGAGATTAGTTCCTTCCAAAATAATATTCACAAAAGGAAGTGCCTCGCCTGTCGTTTTGTCGGTGACAGTTCCGGTCAATTTACCGGTGGTACCGGCAAATAACAGGAACGGAGCCGCCATTAAAAGCAATAGAACAAGCGTAAAAAGTTTTTTCATAGTTAACTCCTTTGTTTCTCCATCAAATTAGGAATGTGTAAAATCCCCTATTGAATAACAATGTTTTTTAGTACATCTTCAGAAATTTTAACTTCTACTTTATCCAGAATTTTAGAAATATATTCCTGGGCTATCCTGGATTTATTATTTGATTTATATGCGAATAAAACCTGTTCTTTAATTGTGCTCATTTCAGGGACAACTGAGGTTTTTTTATCTAAAATTTTAAAGATGGCATATACGTCTTGATAATTAAGGGGACCGACAATCTCACCAACAGCAGCTTTGCCGATTTGGTCTTTAAATAAACCAAATTTATCAAGAGTGCTGAACCCTAATATTCCCTTATTTTCAGCAGACCATTTACGCATGGAGTGTTGTGCGGCAAGTTTACCAAAATCTTCGCCGTTTGCAATCAGTATTAATAAACTATCGGCAAATTTTTTATCGTTAACTACAATTTCCTGAACATTCACTTCTTCAGGTAATTTAAACGATTCTTTATTCTCATTAAAATACTGTGTCAAAGAAGAATCATTTACGTTGTACTTCGATGTAAGTTCATCGGTTTTGAATTTAATAAAAGTAAAATCAGAGTAAGCTTCTATCTGCTCTTCCACTAATGGTTCCTTGTCGTATCCTTTTTGAACTGAGATATCGAACAATAATTCTTGAACAATAATTCCTTCAATCATTGCTTTTAAGTCCATCTCAGAAGCTATTTTGCTTCGATGATAATACGGAAGCCCGTTAATTTTATTCTCCATCTCCACTTGAGAATATTTCTTGCCTTCATATTCAACACACACTTGTTCTGTTTTGCTATTTGATAACTCAGCTTTGGATTGAGGGTTGGCGAGTTTTAGATAAATATTTTGTATCGCTCTATCGTTTAGCTTTAACAGCGTGGGATTATAAATCATGGATAAGTATTTCTGTTCTTCAGATTTTTTCTTCCGTATTTTCAGAACCGATTCAAGATGCGATTTTTTTTTAACAAACTCATCCTCGGTAAGTAGAGGATTTATCTCTTTATCTTCCACCTTTATTATGCTGTATCCGTAAGCCGTTTTAACCGGTTTCGAAATTTCACCAACTTGTAGCGAAAAAGCTGCGTCTTCAAATGCGGGATCATAATCCCCCCAAGAAAAGTATCCGAGATACCCGCCGTTATTTTGTAATGTTGTATCCGTAAAGGATTGCTTAGCTAATTTTTCGAACGGTGTGCCAATTTGCAAAAGCTGATATAACTCATTCGCTTCCTCTTCAGTTTCGGCAAATAAATGACGAACTGCGATTTTTGCGTTTGCTCTTGCGAATGCAACTCTCATTTCATCATCCGTAACACTTATTTTAGCATGAACTTCCTGATCTTTAAGAAACGCTAAAATAACTTGCTTTTTCCCCCATTCAATTTCTTTCAAGAATTCAGGATCGGTTAAAACCTTTTTGTTATCGTCATAATTTTTTAACAATATTTCATTTATCATGTTGCCGAGTATGGAAATTCTAATCTCGTATTTATCTTTGACTCCAACAGATAACAAATAATCAGAATATCTTTTAATAAATTGGTTTTGGGTTATTTTAAAATCGCCAACTTCGGCAAGGATTTTATCATCTTTATCGTAGGGTCTGATTGTTGAAGTAATCAGAATTAAGATCACAAAAATTTTTAAAAAGAAAAACTTCTCGTTATGCACCAAAGGCATAAGATTACTATTCCTCTTATGTAATACTTTTAATGTGTAATAAAAAACTGTTCTAAAATAAAGAAATGGATATAAAAAAAGAAAGAAACATTACCTTCTTTATGTTAAATTTTAATCACAAAAATTCCGCAAACGTTTGAAAACACAACATTTAAAAATTGGAAGCACACATGAACACCCAAACTAAGGCAGAAGTAAAGTTTAACGAAATAAAAAATCAGCTTTCGCAAAATGATTTTACTGTCTTAAACGAGAAGAAGCTGCAATATAATTTTGAATGTGAGGCAAAAAAAGGAATTGATAAAATTAAAATTCAAGTTTATTTCGGAAAGAACGGAGTTAAAATAGTTTTACAGGGTAATCCCGAATCGAAAATTTACGATAGTGTTAATACACTAATATCCGGCGATATGAAATTAAATTTTGGAGAGAGCGATCCCGAAGAACCGGATGAATATATTGGGACTGATGAATCAGGTAAAGGTGATTATTTTGGACCGTTAGTTACATCGGCTGTTTATATTAATCCGCAGATTAAAGCTGAGTTATTAAAATTAAATGTGCGAGATAGTAAGGAGTTGTTCGATAACCAAATAGACTTTATTGCGGAAAAAATGAAGAGCATAAAAGGGGTTGTCTATGATACTATAGTAATTACACCTCAAAAATATAATGCTCTTTATGAAAAATTTGGTAATCTAAATAAACTGTTAAATTGGGCACACTCCAAATGCATTGAAAATATTTTCGAAAAGACCAAATGTAAATCAGTGATAAGTGATAAATTTAGTAAAGAGGTTCTGCAGGCTTCAATCAAATTATCAGGGAAAATTCAGATTACACAAATCCATAAAGCAGAAAAATATACTGCCGTAGCCGCAGCCTCAATTCTTGCCCGAAGCGAATTTAATAAGTGGTTCTATATTAAAAAACGTGAGGGATTCGATTTACAAAAAGGCGCTTCAGATCTCGTGATACAAAAAGCCCGGGAAATAGTTAAGAAACACGGTCAAAACAGTCTTTTGGAGTTGGCGAAACTACATTTTAAAACATCTAAAAAAATCTTCTGATATTTACCCCCAATTATTTAAATTCGCGATTATAATCTCGATAATACTTAGAAAAAGTGGAACAATATGGCAACTAAAACAAACAAAGTAAAAAGAATAGGCATTTTAACCGGAGGCGGCGATTGCCCGGGTTTGAATGCTGTTATAAGGGGCGTTACCAAACCGGCGCATGATAACGGATTGCAAGTATGGGGAATTATCGATGGATTTGAAGGACTTGTTGAAGGAAGAGCAGTAGAATTATACAACAAAGATGTTTCGGGGATATTAACCAGTGGCGGCAGTATTCTTGGCTCCTCTAATAAAGGAGATCCATTTCATTGGCCTGAAGAGGTTCATGGTGAAATTAAAATTATGGATCGTTCTGAAAAAGCTTTAAAAAACTATGAAGGTTGGGACCTCGATGCACTAATTGCCATTGGTGGCGATGGTACAATGCATATCTCTAAAAAACTTAGCGAAATGGGGATGAACATTGTTGGGGTTCCTAAGACTATTGATAACGACCTTGAAGCAACTGATCAGACTTTCGGTCACGATTCGGCGGTGTTTGTTGTGTCCGAGGCATTGGACCGCTTGCATACAACCGCTTCGACACATCATCGGGTAATGATTTGCGAAGTGATGGGTAGATATGCCGGATGGATTGCTCTGAATGGCGGATTAGCCGGTGGAGCTGATATTATATTAATACCCGAAATTCCATTCACCTGGGAAAATGTTTATGAAAAAGTTACCCAGAGAAATTACAAGGGTAAAAAATTCAGCATCATTTGTGTTGCCGAAGGGGCCAAACCGCAAGGAGGCGGACTTGTAATTAAAAGTACCGATATTAAACGCACAGATCCCGTTCAGTTGGGAGGAGTAGCCGAACTTATTGCGCGCGATATTGAGAAAAACGCCGGACTCGAAACACGATACACCGTATTAGGTCATCTTCAGCGAGGGGGAAGCCCAACACCATTCGATAGAATATTATCGACTCGATTCGGCACATACGCAATTGATCTGGCAATTAAGAAAAAATTTGGTAGAATGGCTTCATTAAAAGGTAACGAAATAACTAGTGTAAAGATTGAGGATGCTATTTCGCGGCAAAAGTTAGTTAAGCCCACCGATCAATTAGTTATGACTGCTAAAGCGGTTGGTGTAAGTTTTGGTACAGAAGATTTATAAATAATTTGCGTCGAATAGATAATTAGTTTATTTTTGCTCTGCTTTTTTATACAGATTAAATGTTCTTTAAGGGGTCGTAGTTCAGTTGGTTAGAACGCCTGCCTGTCACGCAGGAGGTCGCGAGTTCGAGTCTCGTCGGCCCCGCAAAACCCTCGTGAGAGGGTTTTTTACTTTAAGATTATTCAATCCACCAAGTTTCCTGCAGGTAACTTCTTCGGTATAATCTTTCAGTAATCTAATTATAATTATAATTATTATTTCAGGGGAACAAAATGAATATTTACGTTGGGAATCTTGCCAAAGAAGTTACCGATACTGATCTGCAAGAGCTTTTTTCGGCTCACGGTAAAGTCAACAGCGCAAAAGTCATCCGCGATATTTTCACGGGTGAATCCAAAGGATTTGGATTTGTTGAAATGCCATCCGACGTTGAGGCTCAGAAAGCTATCAATGCTCTGAACGTGACCGATCTAAAAGGCAAAAAGATTGCAGTTAACGAAGCCCGCCCAAAAAGAGACAATAGACGTCCTGGCGGTGGTGGTGGAAGAGGTGGCCCAAGAGGCGGACATGGCGGCGGCGGTGGAAACCGCGGTGGTGGCGGCGGCCGAAGTGGCGGCAGCGGCGGTGGTGGAAGAAGATTTTAATTTTTCCAATCAATTAAGCCTCTCAATTTTTTGAGAGGCTTTTTTATTTCCTTCCAAAGAATTTCATATTTTTACTTCCGACTTAAAACCATCAAGATATTCAAATAATAAAATACGAAAACAATTATCAGGGGACTCCAATGAAAAAATTATTTGCGATTTTTGTATTATTAATACCGTTTTTACTTAACGCACAAACCACTTCCGTATTCGATAAGGTTATTGATGATGATAATATAATTGTGTGCGGGCAACCGAATGAGTTGGAATTAAGATCATTACCCGAAAAAGGTATTACACTTGTCTTTAATGTAAGAACTCAAGAGGAAATGAGCGACACAACTCAAGTTAAATTTGATGAAGAAACATTATTAAAAGAATTAGGGATAACATACATTTTAGTTCCCATTAGCGGAACAAAATTTCCTTACCGGGAAGAAGTTGTTGAAAAATTTGCAGAGACTGTTTCAAAAAACAATGGCAAAATTCTGCTTCATTGCAAAGGAGGCGGCAGAGCTGCAAATGTTTACGGCGCTTACGAAATTAAATATCGTGGTAAAAATCCCTGTGAAATAATGGAGCAGTTTGCAGTCTTTGATATGTGGCCGTTACCCATCGAGAAACTTTCCGGTGTTCCGCTTAAGTTGGAGAAAAAGTGAGTTGTGTCTCACTTAACGCTTCATTGAGATTACTAAATTTTTGATGAGTTGATTCTCATGAACATCCGGGAAGTACAAGCAAAGTCATTATTACGCAAACAAAAAAAAGTTGATTCGTGGTTTCTCTCAAGCTACGGAATGAATCTTTACCGGGGTTGCACGCATAATTGTATTTACTGCGATGGCAGAGCCGAGACTTATAATGTTGATGGTGAATTTGGCAAAGATATTTCTGTAAAAGTTAATGTCATTGATTTATTATCCCGCGAACTCAATCCGGCAAGAAAACGAAAACCAATCAACAAAGGATTTTTTGTTGTCGGCGGAGGAGTTTGTGATAGTTATCAGCCCGTTGAAACTAAATATGAACTGACACGCAGCGCATTAAAATTATTGTTGAAATACAATCATCCCGTTCATATGCTCACAAAGTCAATACTTATATTACGCGATATGGCACTTTTAAAACAAATCAACGAGCGCAGCTGTGTAATTGTGAGTATGAGCTTTTCATCTGTTGATGACAAATTAAGTTCAATTATAGAACCGGGAGTTCCCCCGCCATCGAAGAGACTTGAAACTCTTGCCAAATTTAAAGAAGAAGGAATTACCTGCGGAATGTTTTTGATGCCTATTATTCCTTTCATTACAGATTCACCAACTCAATTGGAAAACACAGTTAGAGCAGCAAAGGAATATGGATTAGATTATGTTGTATTCGGCGGAATGACTTTGAAGGAAGGCAGACAAAAAGAATATTTTATAAATATTCTAAAACGGCATTACCCGCAATTTCTTATCGAATATGATATGCTTTATCCTCCGGATAAATGGGGCAATGCAATTCCGGCATATTACGAACAATTAAATCAATTGTTTTTTTCGATTGCCTTGAAGCATAAAATCCCTTTACGCATACCGGTTTTGGGATTAAGAAATTTCTTTGATGAAAATAATTTCATCATTATCATCTTAGAGCATCTTGATTACATTTCCAAACTGAAAAATCAATCTTCGCCATTTGGATATGCTGCATATTCAGTATCTCAATTAGACAAGCCACTTTCTTCAATGAGAGCAAATTTGTGCAGCATAAAAGGTGTAGGCAAATTCACAGAAAAAATCATTCTCGAGATTTTGGAAACGGGAAGCTGCGAGAGATACAAAGAATTATTTTTAATTCGTTAATTTGTAGTTGTGATTTTCATTAATTTAAAGACGGTGGAATATGCAGGAAACTATAACATTATTAATTATTGGATTAGCAGCAGGATTATTAAGCGGCATGCTGGGTATCGGAGGCGGTATAATAATAATTCCGATGCTGGTTGGACTTCTTGGATATTCACAGAAGGCAGCGCAGGGAACCTCTCTTGGTTTATTGCTGCTTCCAATTGGAATATTAGCAGTAATGAATTATTATAAAGCCGGCTTTATTAATTTAAAAGCCGTTTTGATTATGGTGGTTACATTTGTAATTGGAAGCTATATATCTTCAAAATTTGCGGTTAATCTTCCTGACACAATTCTAAAAAAAGTTTTTGCCGTATTTCTATTGATCTACGCTTTAAAATTACTGATTAGTAAATGAGGCATTATTATTACATTTATCCGGAAGTAAAAAAAAGTAATTGAATATTTTTGTTGATTCTATAGTTTGTATTCCAGATTTTCACGCAAGACAAAATATTTACTCCCAATAATTTATGACTATGAAAAAATTTCCGCTAATTATTACCTTGATTGTTTTCAGCGCTCTGACTTTAAATTTATTTGCGCAGGATTCACTCCACCATTGTCTGGGTTCTTCATCCAGCATTTCAGTAAAAGCCGGTCTAAGTTACATTGTTGTAAAGGATGAGTTTCTGTCGAAACAAAAATACTCCGGCTGGACTTCATCATTCAATTTAGAGTGGTCGCAGGCTTATGATTCGCGCATTGTAAATATTTCACTCGAAGGTATTAATCTTGCCGGCGTGGACAACGATAATAATGCAACCGCCGAAGTAACAGAACTTTCATTTAATTTTTCCTATTTGTATTCTCTCGGAAGTTTCAGGTTGTTTGATCGGGATTTTCAATTCTTTCTCGGACCGAATCCGGAGATTTTTGTGCACTACCGTAACCAGAATATTGCCGACGGAGGACTTGGATTATTCGATGCTTATTCTGCAGCATTCTTATTTTCACTTGGAGCGCGAACCGATATGTTTGTTCCAATCAATAACCGTTTCAGTGTGGAAAGTTCGCTATATACAAGTTTGATTTCACTCGGCGGAAAGTTTGTCGATCCGCGTGAAGGTGAAGAGCATCCCGTGAAATTTTTATCTTTATTTTCTGGATTAAGAACTTCATTCGCGCTTTCAGTCAATTATAAAATATACAAAGGATTCTCTTCTTCGCTTGGTTACAAACTGAGCATTACGAATATCAATGCATGGGATTACTTTATTTCAACAAACGATAATTTCTTACTAACTCTTCGTTATTCATTTTAATATATGAAAACTACAAAATATTTTATCGCGCTTCTTTTGATTTTCATTTCCGGCTGCGGCGATTTGTTTGTTGATGAACCCGCGGTGAATTACAACATGCAGGATTTCGAAACAGTCTCGCAGATTATAAAAGATAATTATCCGTTTTTACAATACAAGAATATAAATTGGGATTCCGTTTATACCTATTACAAATCACAGGTTCAAAACTCAACCGGTGATGAAATTCTTACGATCTTTTACAA
The DNA here is from genome assembly GCA_043808235.1 of bacterium. Taxonomy (GTDB): domain Bacteria; phylum Bacteroidota; class Ignavibacteria; order Ignavibacteriales; family Melioribacteraceae; genus JAZDFC01. The sequence goes on along the minus strand of JAZDFC010000061.1, from coordinate 7,493 downwards.
AATGTTCCGTGAATTTAAGGATGCACAGATTGAACTTTTTACCGAAGGCGGTTACCCGATAATTACGTACTTGTGGGAAAGAGAAAGTGATAGCAGATCATTTAGTCCCGAAGTCGTGAACAAGTATCTTAATGCTCAATTCAAATTCGCAGGTAATGATCGCATTGAATACGAAATTCTTCCCGGCAATATTGGTTATGTTCACTTCACTACATTCGAAAAAGGCAGCTGGATTAATGACTTCGATTTGATCATGAAATATTTTGCGGGTACGAAAGGAATAATCATCGATGTACGCAATAATATCGGCGGCAGGACAACAATGACCGATCATATTGTTTCCTATTTTATCGATGAATCAGTGACAGGAAATGCGTTTAATAAAGACGGGGATGCTTGGCCATGGACAGTTGAACCAAACTCTGAAAACCATTATGCTAATCCGGTAGTCGTACTAATAAATGGTGCAAGTTTTAGCGCTTCTGAAGTATTCGTCGATATGATGGGATCTGCTAATAATGTAATTATCGTTGGCACAACAACAGGAGGAGGCGGCGGATCAACAAAGGAATTCTTATTACCCAGCGGAAAAGAAATTCGAATTCCAACTGCATATTTTAAACGCCTTAATGGAGAAATGATTGAATGGAAAGGGGTACCGCCGGATACAATAATTACCCAGACTGAGATGGATGTTGATAATCTTATTGATAAACAATTGGAATACGCAATAAGTTATTTGAAATAACATCGATTTCCATTTTAATTGAACGTTTTAGAATTTTTACTGATCCAAACTCATGTTTGCTTTCCAGCTTGATTCGGGGCATCAAATATTACCCTTCTCGTAATTAAAATTTACTTCCCGCAGTTCGATAATAAATTTAGAAAAGTACAATTATTGCCAAGGATAATAATGCCCAAAATCAACATAATGGTTGTCGAAGATGAAATCATTACAGCTACCTTTATTAACAAGGTACTGATGAGTTTGGGTTATTCTGTTTGCGCTATTGTAACTTCAGCCAAAGAGGCTATCAAAGCTGCCTACCGTGATAATCCCGATTTAGTTTTAATGGATATTATGCTTGATGGCGATGAAGACGGCATACAGGCCGCCGGTTTACTTAAGAGCGAACTTGATATTCCGGTTATTTTCATTACTTCATACTCCGACGATAATAGCATTGAAAGAGCAAAACTGATTGAACCATTCGGATATATACTTAAACCAATAAAAGAAAGAGAACTGCATGCGGCTATAACCATGGCTTTGTTCAAAAAAGATATGGAGAGAAAATTAAAAGAGAGCGAGCAGAAGTTTAAAAAATTGGTTCAGTTTTCACGTGATATAATTGCCGTATTGGATGCGGAAGGCAAAGTAAAATATTGTAGTGAATCAGTAAAAAATGTATTGGGATACCGGCCTGCTGAAATTATCGGGACGAATGTTTTTAATCGTATTCATGAAGAGGATTGCAATCCCGTTTGGGATAATTTCCTGTTAATTATTAACAATGCCGGACATTCTGAAATACCGGAATTCAGATTCAAACATAAGAACGGCTCGTGGATTTATCTTGAAGTAATGACCAACAATCTTCTCGAAGATGAACTGATTAATGGTATTGTAATCAACGCACATGACATAACCGAAAAAACAAAAATCAGCCGGGAATTAAAAGAAAACTTTGTACAATTAGAAAATAAACAAGAACTTCTCGAAACTAAAACCAATGAATTAGAAAAAACCATTTCGCTTTTGCATGTTTCGGAGAACCAACTGAGAGAACTTAATACAAGCAAAGACAAAATGATGTCGATAATTGCTCATGATTTACGCAGCCCATTTAACGCCCTCCTTGGTTTTTCAGATTTGTTATTAGAAGAATTTTCTCAGCTTGATCCGGAAACATTGCATTCATACCTTTCGCATATCAATTCATCAGCAAAAAATATTTACGATTTGATGGAAACCTTGTTACAATGGGCTAAGCTACAGGGCGGTAAAATCGAGTTACATCCGCAGCCAATTAATCTATTCATGATTGTGGAAAAAGTAACCGAGGTAATGTCAATTGCGCTGGCAAAAAAAGAAATTTTACTTACAAATACTATCGATCACTTTCTTGAAATTTATTCCGACCCGATAATGATTTCGTCCATTTTCCAAAACCTGCTCTCGAACGCAATAAAGTTTACAAAGCGATGCGGTTATATAAAATTATCTGCTGAAAGCGATGAAGGCTTTGCGATAGTATCGGTTGAAGACACAGGCGTTGGACTAAAAAACGAACAAATAAATTTAATTTTGGATGATCTCTATAATGTATCAACCAACGGCACTGCCGAGGAAAGAGGGAGCGGTCTCGGATTAAGGTTGTGCAAAGAGCAGATTGAAAAACAAGGCGGAAAGATCAGCATCGTATCCGAGATAGGCAGAGGTACAAACATTACATTTACACTTCCGCTGTTAAAAAGAATTAATGAATTTGCTTCGTAATTTCAATTCCAAGTTGTTCCATTCTATAACGTAGTTTCGATCTTGAAAGCCCCAACACTTTAGCAGCTTGCACCTGATTCCCTTTAGTTATATCAAGCGTTTTTAGTATCAATGATTTCAACACCGCATCAATTTTTATCCCTTTGTGGGGGATTTTAAGAATAAACTCATCAACTGATTGTTGGTCTTGAGCGCCGGTCACTTTCAGAAAATCAAAATTATATTCTTTTACTTCATCGCCATCCATCATAAGCACAGCTCTTTCAACGGCGTTCTTTAATTCTCGCACGTTACCGCGCCAGTATTGATTCTCCAAAAGTTTTAAAGCATCCTCGTTAATCCGTTTAATGTTCTTATCAAACTTACGGGCATAAGCCTGCATAAAAGAGAATGCAAGTCTGGAAATATCTTCTTTCCTTTCGCGAAGCGGTGGTATCAAGATTGTAGCTACATGAAGCCGATAAAATAAATCTTCCCGGAACCGGCCTTCCTTTACTTCGTTTTCGAGACTACGGTTTGTTGCGGCAATAACTCGAACATTGACAGATACTTCTTTCTCGCCGCCAACACGGTAAAATTTTCTCTCCTGTAATACTCTCAATAACTTAACTTGTATATCGGGACTCAATTCACCCACTTCATCGAGAAGTATCGTCCCGGCGTCGGCAAGTTCAAATTTCCCTAATTTGGTTTTTTGAGCAGCGCCAGTAAAAGCGCCTTTTTCATAACCGAACAATTCACTCTCGGCAAGTTCTTTGGGGATTGAACCGCAGTTAATAGAAATAAATACTTTATCTTTTCTTGGGCTGCATTGATGAATATACTTTGCTACCAATTCTTTACCGGTGCCACTTTCACCTTCAATTAAAATTGTTGTATCATCGCTCTTGGCAAGTTTTTCCACGGTGTTCAATGCTTTTACAATCGATTTGCTTTGTCCGAAGAACTCCCTGCTCATCGTATCTTCGGTAAGAACGTTGTGTAGCTTTTCAACTTCCTTTCTGAGATTTAAGTGGTTCAAACATTTTGTTAAAATCATCTGAAGCTGATCTAACTCAAGCGGTTTCAGTAAGAAATCGAAGGCGCCCAATTTCATTGCCGTAACAGCAATCTTTACATCCGAGTAAGCAGTGATCATAATTACAGGAATATCAAAATATTTTTCTTGAAGAGCCTTAAGTATATCTAATCCATTGTGAGTAGTTAGATAAATATCGAGCAGAATAATATCGGGCTGGACTCGTTCTAAAAATTCAAAAACTTTCCCGCCGTCCATGCAAATCTCTACTTCATAACCAAGCTTAACTAAAACTTTTTTTAGAGATAAACACACAAGGTTATCATCATCAACAAGAAGAATCTTAGGGATCATATTGTTTACTCAAAGGAATTTTTGGGGAATACTATATTAAATGTTGTTCCAACGCCTTCCGCGCTCGTGAAATGAATTTCAGCGTCGTATTCTTCGAGAATTCTTTTACAAACACTTAATCCAATGCCCGTACCATTTTGTTTGCTTGTAAAAAATTCCTCAAATATTTTATGTTGGTCTTCTTGCTTAATTCCAATACCTGTATCCTCAACCGCAAGAACAATGTTTCTTTCATTATCCATATAGGATCGGATTTTTATAATATCGCTTTTGGAGCTGGCTTCGATGGCATTCGTAATGAGATTTGAAAATACTTGCAGTAATTTGTTTTTATGAATTTTCAATTCCGGCAAATTTTCATCGAGGTGAATTTCGATATTCACATTTTTTTTATGAGCCGTACTGGTCATAAAATTAACGGCTTCATTTACTACTGAGTTAATGGAACAACTAACCGAAGTCTTGTGTTTAGTACGAGAGAATTCAAGTGTCGAATCTATTAACTGCTGGATTCTCTCAACTGCTTCGAGCGCAGAACCAATACACTCACGAGATTCATTTGCCGTTTCCCCGTCAATCATTCCGAGGTAATTTAGATTTAGCTTTATTGCCGAAAGCGGATTCCGGATTTCGTGGGCAAGTCCGGCAGCCATCTTTCCCAGCAATAAAAGTTTATTATTTTGAATTTCGTTTGGCAATCAGGTCTCTTAAAAAAACTTGATACAAATTTACTCTAATCTTCGAATAAATTTTACTTAATTCAAAAAAAAAATACAAATAAATGACTAACCGGATAGCCAGATGGATATGGCTCTTTGAAAGGAAAGGAGACCGGGCATGGCCCGGTCCCGAGCTGAATTTAAATCTTACTCCAAATTCTTAATTTCTTTAAGAATTAATTCAGAAACTTTACTAAGAACTTCATCGGTGTTATAATAACCGAATGCGATCTTTTCCTTGATCTTTTGGAGATCTTTACCATCAACTTTTTGACTGTTCAACAGTTTTGCCTCCTGAGAAATTTCTATCTTGTCCCTTTTTTCTCCTTCCTCCAATCCCTGAGTCTTAGTATAGTTATAATTCGGCTTTCCGTTTAACGGGGTTAGCTGATTACCTACACTATTTACATTCATGATTTACCTCTGATATATTGCTATTTTTTGACGATTTACTAATTCTCTAATTGCCGTTGCCGTATTATCACGTTCAACAATTTTTTGTTCAATCATATTATCGAACTTTTCGGCAATTTGTTTAATATAAAAATTTAATTCCGGATTATACTTTTCAAGAGCCTCTTTTGAATAATCTTTCTGCATTTGTGAATGAGCCGCTTTTATACTTGCCATCATCCTCGTAAGATTACCCGGAGTTTTCATATGGTTCTCTTCAAAGTTATCCATATACGTAACTACTGTCAACAGTTGGTTTTTTAAATCGGTTATCTCATCAGTAATTAATTCTTGCATATTATGTATCCTTAACCGCTCAATGAAGAAAGATATGATTGAGATGAATATAATTCGGCAAGTTGCGATAAAAGTTGATCGTAACGTTTGCGCAATGTATCCGCGCTTTTATTAATACTTGTATTTATCGTACTTATTCGACTACTTATATTTCTTACATTATTATTCAATGATGTTTGTGTGGTCGATATATACCCGGCGCTTCCAAGATAAGGATTGATTGAATTATACAAGGAATTCGCAATTCCATCTGTAGAATTGAATAAAGCCTCAACTTCATCAATGTTGTTGGTTAATTTATCCTCAAGAAGCGAATTATCGCTTACTTTTAATCCGACATTTACATCGAATGTTATACCGATTTCGGTAAGAGATTTAACACTATCTGCACTAAGTCCGGAAACTTGCGTGTAACCGTAAGTAGTAAAAAGATTTTTCAAAGACATGGCATTCGAGTCGCCGTAAAAAACTCCACGAGTGCCATTTGTATTTGAAGATTGTGTCCTAAGATAACTGTAGGCTGCATTAAAGTTATCAATAAATTTTTGAATCTGAGTTTTACTTTCATCAATATTATTTTGAATGGATACGCTTACATCTTTATCGGCAGCATTCATTACGCTCTGTAAATTAAATGTTACGCCGGTAACTAAATCGGAAACAGCGTTTGAATTTCTCTGAATTGTTAATCCGTTAAACTGGATTTTTGCATTCAACTGGTTAGAGGAATCAGTAATATCGGAATAAACAAATCCGGCGGTATCGGCTCCGTCTACCTGACTAAAGGTAGGACGGCTTGATCCTAAATTCATTCCGATTGAATCAAGTGCGGTGCTAGTGCCAGCATCCAGTAAACTTTTAATTCTATAATCGAGTCCGCTGTTTTTAGCTGTAAGCGAAAATTGACTGGTAGTTGTAGTAGGAGAAAATACGGATGCACTAACGATTCCGGATGCACCTTTTTCTTTAGTAACATCAATATTGAAATGTGAAGAATCGAGTAAATCCCCGGTATCGGTACTATTTTCAATACTAATATATTTTGAAGAATCGGTAACGGTGATTTTCAAACTTACATTTGAACCATCAATAACTTTTTCAGCTGTTACACCGGATATTTCATTAATCTGCTCAACCAAATTTGTGATGATACTATCATATGACTCGCCCGAATTATACGTAATTTCATGCTCTGTCCCATCTACATCCACAGTAAATTTGCCTGCTGCACCGGAATAAGTTCCGCTCATACTATTTGAAGTGACTACGGCGCGATCTGCATTTATAGCATTGCGAATTTTTTCCATAGTCTCTTTATTAGTATCCGTAGCATCGAGATCTACACTTATATTACTTAAGAATTCCCCGGTCTCTCCATCACCTGTTTTTATAGTAAAAGCATGGGCGCCTGTAGTTACACCGTTTATACTCGCGCTGGCCAGATCGCTTGATAGGGCAACATCACTTTTGGCCAACTGAGATACTCTTAACGAAAAACTACTGTTTGCAGCCGAACTTGTGGCAATAGCTGATACAAAACTCGAGTCAGACGAAGAAGCTTTTTTAGTTAAAAAAGCGGATTCGCTCCCGGTTAATTTTAATGTTGTTAAAGTACTTTTAAGTGTACTTAGTTTGGAAGATAGAGTACCATAAGCCGAAGATAAACTTTGATACTTGCTCTTTTTTGTAGTAAGTGGGTCCAACCTGCGCTGTGTTTCGGCAGAAATATACGAACTTACTAAACTATTAATTCCGGATGTTGATAAAACGCTCATTTTACACTTACATCTTTAGTTGTAAATATTTGGATCCATGATTTTCTTAATTCGGTTAATATTTTATAAGCTTCATCAAATTGTTTTTTTCTATTTTGTTCCTGGCAATATTTATAAAGTTTTAGCAGTCCGATGGAAACAGAACGGATCTCCTCGGTATCAAATCTCAAAGAGTCTATAAGCACTTGAATAGCTTTATTCGTTTTAACAAAATCCTTTCGTTGGCAATGAAGTATTGCAAAGTCGTATACTTTGATCAATAATTTTTCAGGAGTCGCTTCAAGAATTTCTTTAATTACATATTGATCGGTTGTTCTGTTTTGCGACGGACTATACATTGTGGTATTCATACTTTATATCCTGGTAATAATATT
>JAZDFC010000060.1:0-2218 GCA_043808235.1 bacterium | reverse complement strand
GAAAAATGATGGATTCCGGTTACACAATTGAGGTACAAATTCCGCTTAAAAGTTTACGGTATTCCGACAAAGAACCTGTTGTGATGAGCATAATCTTCGAAAGATATATCAGTCGATTTTCAGAACACAGCAGTTTCCCGGAGTTGGATCCCGCTAAAGGTATGGCAATTCTAACTCAGATGGTTCCGCTGGAGTATTCCGGAATTAAACATTATACATTACTGGAAATATTACCCGCGGCAACTTATTCTTATAAATCGAAATTAAAGGAAGGGAAATTAATAAAAGATGAAAACAAGCCTGACTTCAGTTTGACCATGAAATACGGTATTACATCGGATTTGATTTTAGATGGAGCGGTGAATCCGGATTTTAGTCAGATTGAATCGGATGCCGGACAGGTGGATGTAAATTTACGTTATGAACTTTATTATCCTGAAAAACGGCCGTTTTTTTTAGAAGGATATGAGACTTTCAGGATTGCGGCTACTCAGGCATCGGAACTTGATCCGGTTATCTCTTTAATCCACACAAGAACAATAGTCAATCCAATTGTCGGAGTAAAACTTGCCGGGAAAATCGACGCGAAAAATACCATAGCAGCTATTTATGCGGCTGATGAATTGCCGAACGATTTTGGTTCAAACGATAAATTTTCTCACATACCGATTATACGAATAAAATCTGCTCTTTCAGAAGATAGTTACTTTGGCGGTCTTGCAGCGAGCGTAGAACGGAAGAATAATTATAACAGGGTTGCCGGGCTCGATGAGATGTACAGGTTTGGCGATGGCAGTGTGCTTGAATCTCATGCAATTGTTTCTTCAACAAAGAACGATCAATTAGCAAACCAAACCGGCCACGCAATTGGAGTAAGCTTCTATAAGATGACGCGCGATCTCGATTATGGAATAACGGCAAAAGATCTTGCCAAAGATTTTTATGCCGATATGGGATATGTAAGCCGTACGGGAATACTCGGTTTTACAGGGATTATGAGACCCAAAGTTTATCCTGAATCTGAGTACTTCCAAAAAATTTCTTTTGAATTATTCAGCGGACAAACGAAAGACAAATTCAGCAATTTGTGGGAGACTTTCAATCATATTTCAATTCAACCGTACTTTCTCGGCAGTCTGACAGCGAAAGCCAAGTATTCATATTCCACCGAAGTGTATCGTGGAGAGAAATTCAAGACGGGTGGTTTTCATTTTTTGATCGGTGGTCAATTTGCGAAGCAACTGAGTTTATCTCTCTTATACAGAAAAATTAATGCGATCTATTATGAAAGAGATCCGCTGAAATCTCCATTCCAAGGAAAAAGCAATCGTGTTACCGCCTCTGCCGTTTATCAGCCGCTCGATCAATTGTCGGCTGAAGCGGCTTTTGCCTATTCGGATCTATATACAACAACTGGTGACAAAGTATACGATTACCCTCTATACAGAGGAAAGCTGACTTACCAGCTAAATAAATATCTTTTCTTTCGAGGTATAGCTGAATACAACCAATATCGAAAAACATTATTGACCGATTTTCTAGCATCATTCACTTATATACCCGGGACAGTTTTCTATTTAGGATATGGTTCGTTGTATGAAAAAATTAACTGGGACAATGAAAATATGAGATATGCCGACGGTGACCGATTTATTGAATCGAGACGCGGATTTTTCTTGAAGATGTCGTATCTTTGGAGAATGTAAATAATTCTAGCCAACATAAATATGTAAGTGTCATTTTTGGGGAGGCAAAGAAATGCAAAAAGTCCGTTATGTAAAAGTGGGATTTGCGTCCGAAATTTAATATCGTCTCAAAAATCGTCAACTTTTCATCATTATTCTCGTCTAAATAGAAGATCGGCCATTACATTTTTGTATGTCGGTATAATTTGTCCCGAGCGTCAACTTTTTTAACCCATCATCGTATAATAATAAAGTTTGGATGAATAGGGCGAAGATTGCAACTCTAAATAATCCGATTCACCACATGTTCAAAAAGATATTTATCTGTAAATTTCGGAGACATTTTATGTTTGGAAAATATTTTTTGCTATCGTTTGTTTTATTAGGATCTGTAGATGATTTGACAAGCAATCCTAATAACGAAGAAGTAAATTCGACGCTGAATGTTATCAAAATTACCGAACCGATAAAATTATCCGGTAAGCTTGATAATCCTGCGTGGTTATTGGCTCCACAAATCGAATTGAATTACG
>JAZDFC010000059.1:0-3848 GCA_043808235.1 bacterium | reverse complement strand
AGGTCTCCTTTCTTGAAAAATTCGATTACGGTATCCAGAGTAAAAATATCGTCAACGTTACACTGCAAGATGTTAATTACGATATTTTTAAGAGAGAAATCGAAACAAATCCCAATATTCAAAAAATTTCAGCATCTGCATTCGTTCCGATGACAGGAGTTCTTTGGAAAGGACAATGCAAGTTACCAAACGGCTCAGATTCTTTGGATATCGATTATATTTGCGTTGATGAGAATTTTATTGATAACCTCGGTCTAACAATTTTAGCAGGTAGTAATTTTATCAATTCCAATCCTGCAGCAAACCAGAGTTCGATTTTAATAAATGAAAAAGCAGCAAGAAGATTCGGATACAACAATCCAATTGACGCGGTCGGGAAAAGTATCGAAATGGAAGATGCGGGACTGGTCAGAATCATCGGAATAGTTAAGGACTTTCATTACTTTAATTTTGAACATGAAATAGAACCGTTAATTATAAGTTACGTTCAAAAATATTTTCGCTACGCCAATATAAAAGTAAATCCTCATGATATTCAGAATACAATCAGCTTTTTGGAATCAAAGTGGAAATCAATTTCCCCTTCAACTACGTTTACGTACAAAATATACGATGACGAACTAAAAGATGGATTTTTCGGTCCCCGAATTATAATTACCGTAATTGGTTTGATTTCATTTCTTTCTATCCTTATTTCCTCATTCGGTTTGTTTGGAATGGTAATTTTTGATACGGAAAGCAGAGTAAGGGAAATAGGAATACGAAAAGTCTTGGGAGCTTCGGTTTCCGATATTACATTAACTCTTTCCAAATCATTTTTGAATTTACTTTTATTATCATTTACACTCGCCTTACCGCTGGCATGGTTTTTCAATAATCTCTTCCTGAGTGAGATGGCTATTCATTCTCCGTTGAGTATTGGCTTATTCATTTTCGCCTTGTTAGGAATGCTGGTGATTGGAGCAGTTATAGTTCTTCCTAAAACAATTAAGGCCGCTACAACTAATCCTGTTGAATCGATAAAATATTAGTAATGATACATTGAATAACTTTAAGAAATATTATCCGCCGAAATTTGCTAAATGGTTACTTCGTAGTATTTTGATAAAAACTAACCAGCAATCTGCTATTGGCGATTTTGAGGAGATATATAATTCGTTGGTTTTGGAAAAAGGGAAACTTTATGCAGCTTTTTGGTATTGGTTTCAAACTATGAAATCAATTCCGTCTTTTATAATTAATTCATTTGAATGGGGGATTACAATGTTCGGCAATTATTTTAGGATTACGCTACGGAATATTCTAAAACACAAAATGTTTTCATTCATAAACATTTCGGGTTTATCCGTAGGGCTTGCCTGCTGTTTATTCATCTTTCTCTACGTACAGCATGAATTGAGTTACGATACCTACCACGATAATTATGAACAGATTTACAGAATACCGATGGTAAAAAAAAACCGAAACTCGCGAGGCAAGATGGGGTGTTACATCTTTCTTAACGGGCCCCTCGTTAAAAGAAAACATGCCCGAGGTTATTGAAGCTGGCCGCATTACCGAAGCCTTCAACAGCCAAATCAAATACGGCTCAACCATGTTTTATGAAGATGTGAAATATGCCGACACGGAATTGGTGAATACACTTAAAGTAAACTTTGTTAAAGGATCGGCTACTGCTTGCCTCGATCGGCCTGCAACAGTTTTATTAACTGAAGAAATTGCCCAAAAGTATTTCGGCAATGAAGATCCCATCGGTAAAATGATAACGATTGACACTCTCAATTGTGAAGTAACTGCTGTGATAGAAGATCTTCCGGATAACACTCACATGAAATTCAAAGTACTACTTTCACTAATAACTTTTAAGGATATCTGGTGGGCCAGCGATTGGATGACCGGTACATGCTTTACATACCTCACATTACGCCCCGGCACCGACATAAATAGTTTTGAAGGGAAAATTAGACACTATGCACATAACTATGCCGATACATTTTACCAGGCAGGTGTTGAAATAATTTATTTCCTTCAGCCTGTCGCAGACATTCATCTTTATTCGTATACAGATTTTGAAGCGGAGATTCCCGGCAACCCGATTTATGTTTATATTTTTATCATTGTCGGTCTTCTCGTAATGATAATTGCTTGCATGAATTTTATAAATCTTTCAACCGCACGCTCTGCAAACCGGGCAGGCGAAGTTGGAATTCGTAAAGTTGTTGGCGCTTACAAGGGACAGCTGATTAGTCAATTTATAAGCGAGTCGGTGATAATGTCTATTGCTGCCGGGATGGCGGCACTTGTGATAGTTGCATTATTGATGCCTTCATTTAATGATCTTACCGGATTCAATTTTTCATTTATCAAGCTTATCACGTTTACTAATCTTGCAGGTTATTTGCTTCTTGTTGTTTTTCTCGGAATCGCAGCCGGTGTTTATCCTGCTTTCTTTTTATCGGCTTTCAAACCCGCGTTAGTATTGAAAGGCTCTGTTAGTTCCGGTGCAAAAGGTTCGGTATTTAGAAAAGTACTCGTTGTTACTCAATTCTCGATTTCAATATTATTAATTATCGGTACGCTTGTCGTGTTCGATCAAATTGATTTTATGCAAAATCAAAATCTTGGGTTTGACAAGGAGCAGAAATTAATATTAACATTTCCCGAAACGGGAGCTCTTGAAAACAATTATGAATTTGTGAAAAACGAGTTTCTTCGTTCAGCTGATATTACTACCGCCACCGCGTCCTCTAAAATACCCGGGAGAGAATTCAACACATCCCGAATCTATCTGACCGGGAGAGAAGCAGAAACCGGAATTTCAATTCAGTTTGTACATACTGATTATGATTTTATCTCCACCTATAATATTGAAATGGCTGCCGGAAGATCTTTCCGAAAAGAGATGGGGTCCGACACGGCTTTTGCCAATCTGGTTATGAATGAAGCGGCTGTTAAAGCGTTTGGTTTCACTTCCAACGAAGAAGCGCTTAACCAGAAGTTTTTCCGCTTGGGTTTGCCCGTCATTGGAATTGTAAAAGATTTTCACATGCACGGACTTCAAAACGAAATTGCCCCGATGTATATGGCAGTATGGCCGCAAACGTTTAGATATATTACATTGAATTTAACTACTCACAATATATCACAAACAATGTCTTTTGTAGAAGACAAATGGCGAGAATTGTTTCCGAATGATCCGCTTGAATATTTTTTTCTTGATACCGATTTCAATAATCAATATTTCCGCGAAATACAGGTGGGAAAACTTTTCAGGACTTTCACCATACTTGGTTTGTTTATCGCGTGCCTCGGATTGTTTGGATTATCGGCGTTCATCGTTTCTCAAAGAAAGAAAGAGATCGGCATCCGGAAAGTCCTTGGGGCAAGTATCCCAGGTATAGTCGGAATTGTTTCGTGGGAATTTGTTATCCTGATTACCATTTCGAATATTGTTGCCTGGCCCTTAGCTTATTTTGTTATGAATAAATGGCTGGAAAATTTTGCTTATCGAACTTCAATTGGCTTTACGATTTTTGTTGCAGCAGCAGTTATAGCTTTTTTTATTGCATTAATTACTGTTGGTGCGAATGCTTTAAAAGCGGCCAATGCAAATCCTGTAGATTCTTTGCGAGCTGAATGATGATAAAAGATGACTAAAGGATAATGAAGAACTCAAATAAATATCATCCACCGAAATTTGCTAAATGGTTACTTCGAAGTATTCTACTAAAAATTAACCGACAATCTGCTATTGGCGATTTTGAGGAGATATATAATTCGCTGGTTTCGGAAAAAGGGAAACTTTATGCAGCTTTTTGGTATTGGTTTCAAACTATGAAATCAATTCC
>JAZDFC010000058.1:0-41228 GCA_043808235.1 bacterium | reverse complement strand
GCCGTTATCGTATGAGTTCTGAAAAACCCAATCAACGGTTTTCCATACTGCATCAACTGCTCCGTCGATTGTAGGGGCTACTGTTGTTTTGGGGACGTCGTACAACCATCCGCCTAACACTCTTTCACCGGTTTGTGCGGACACAAATCCGGCAATGAAGAATAGCAAAAGAATTGTTTGAATAGTTCTTTTTACCATCATTATTATACCTCCAATAAGTTTAACAAGTATTTAATTAATTACTGCAAAACAACAACAAGTTACTACATATATCGATTCAACTCTCATTTCATTAATAAAAACTAAGACAACTAAAATTATCATCTTCCAAGATACGGAGCGCCTAATTTATTCATACCCATTTGAAAAACTCGCGCTACATCTCTCGGTTGGCTTCCTCTGAGAAGATATATGTTTTTTCCGGTTCCCCATATTACATTTTCGATATTATCAGGAATAATGCTTTCCTGATAATAAGGGGCAATTGAACCATCACCTTCAACAACGAATACCGAATATCCGGTATAATTCAAAATAACCAATAGAATAGTTCCATCTGCTGCAATAGTAAATGAGTTCAATGCTGTTTCCGCAAAACCGGGTTTGCTTTTAACATCAACAACTGTTACAGCTTCACCCAATGTTCCACTATTATCCAGAATTTCATGTTTCAAAACAGCATCAGTGGTTGCTACATATAAATTGCCGCTAATTACACGTATTTCTTTTAATTCTACACCAGCATATTGAGTAGTGGATGTAACAACTTTATCTGTATTAATAAAGCAAATACCATTTGCGGTAAGGGCAAATATATTTCCATTTGCATCAAAATCGAGTTTTGAAACTGCTGCCGGTAAAGCTACGTAAACTTCACTCGTCCATGTGGCAGGATCCAATCTCATAAGATTAGTTTTTCCACCAGCAATATATAACCAGCCATCGTTATGTGCTTTAATATCGGAGATGGCGGTATAATCATTTGAAAGGTTCGCTGAAGTTACATCCAAGCCATCAAATTTAAAAATCGCTTTACGGAGACCGACATACATATTCTCCTGGCCGTCAACTTCAAATGCTGTTAAATCACCACTCTTCGAACTGAAATCGCCATAGGCTTGAATCGGCGATTCAATTTGAAAATCCGCAAGATTCGCAACGCTAAGTGAAGTTGGAATAGTAACGCTGATATTGACTGAAGTTCCGTATTTGGTATCTTCTAACTTTGGTCTATAGATTGTAATTTTATCGGAAGTAACACTTTTAATTTTTGCCGGGCTGCCGCCAACAAAAACCCAATTCGTATCGTCGTTGTTGACCGCAAAATTGCTGCCGATAATTTCTATTTCTCTGACTCCGGCAGCAGCTGCGCCCGAAGGATTTACAGAAGTAATAGTCGGGCTGGCAGAATAAGTTATTGTAGGATCATTAATCTGTGCCGGCTCATCGAATTTAGTACATGCGTTCATTAAAAGCAGAACCGGCAATACAAGTACTAAAAGAATTTTTATAATTATTTTATTTTTCATGATATCACCTTCGTCTTTTTATAATGAAATACGGGCGGTAAATCTTTGAACATTGTCAAATACGCCGAAAGGCGTATATGCATAGTCAAGCTCTACACCGAATTGAGTAACACCAACTCCGAAGCAAACATCATTTTCATCATTTCCGCTAACATAGCCGCCTCTCAAAGCAAACATATTCATGAATTTATATTCCAAACCGAATTTAACCTGTTCAGCATGCGACCGTGGATGCGTTGTATCTAATGATAGCAGTAAAGATTGTTCGGGACCGGGAACTTCAAAGAAATCGAATAAGTCAGCCGAGATGCCCAGGGTAAAGATTAACGGCAATTGGAAATCTTCACTTTCGAATTTTATTTCTTTCGAGAAGTTTCTAACAGACATACCGAATGCAAGACTTTTAAGACCGGTCTTAAACACAGTACCGAAATCATACGAAAGTGCACTCGCTTTATTTTCCTTTAGCTCGGCGCCTGTTTCTGTTGGAACATATCCATCGCCAAGTTTTTGGACGGAATAACGAATCTGCCCGCCAACACCGAAGTTGTCGTTTAACATCTTTGCATAACCGACTCCAATAGAGAATGCAGTAGGACTAATCATTCCTGTTTCGGTGTAACCTGAGGGATCGTAGGGATTATTTATTGTTCCTTCAACATCACCGTAATCTACGGATTGAATGCTAATACCAACAACACCGTAATCACCCGAGAAAGGCGACACAATAACGCTTGCAGCCATGTAGTTAATATCTGCAATCCACTGATTGATGCTAAAGGTAGCATTTAGTAATGTAGGCATTTCTGCCATGCTCGCGGGATTGTAAGATAACGCTCCCGGATATCCGGATAATGAATTCACAGCTTCTGCCATACCGCTCGATCTTGCATCAGATGATACCTCAAGAAAGCCGAATCCGGTTTGGGCTATTTTAGTCTGAGCAAACGTAACCGATGTCAGTATCCCGGCAATTAGTACTGTGATATATATTTGATATAATTTTTTCACGTTTTATTCTCCTTTTCGAAATACTCTTTCTTTACAGTTGGGATCATCTAATGATTATGAATTTCTTAATAATCGAATCGCCTTTCGAATAAACCTTTACGCCGTTTACTTCGGCATCTTCGGTTACTTCGAAATATGCGATATATAATCCGCTAACGACGAGTTGCTTTGATGAAGTAAGCGAATGCCACAGCTCATCGCCGCTTCCGTTAGTGTGATCAATAGTTTCTACTAAGTCGCCTGTCTCTGTATAAATTTTTATTTTACACATTGGGGGCAAATTATAGAACGCAAGTCTGTCGGGTGTGTCAACACCAAATTGAATATCGCGCGATCGCATGTTAAACGGATTCGGAACAATTCGAATCTCTTCCATCTTACTTATTCTTTCGCCTGTATATTTTGAATAGGTAACCTCAATCGTTCCGGAAGGCGCTGACGCAAATCTCAAAGTATCAACGACAAGAGAATAATTAGCCCGTGGAATTGCGAGCGAGCCATTTAGTTTAACTACTATTCCTTCTGTTTGAGCATCAGGAATGCGGGCAAGAATAAAATCTGTTTGGATCCCATCGCCTGCAAAAGTACAAACAGTATCTTGAAATGAAACGGCGCCGCCTGCAGGACGAGTTAAAAGGGCTTCGTGACTCGTCATTGTTAAATATCTGCTGCTAACTAACGGAACTCCTGGTTGAACGGTATTTGTTGTGCCATCATCTTTAGTCTGAATATAATAGAAGTAATTACGACCTCTGCTTGGCGTTTTATCCTCAAAAGAATTTACAACATTGCTTTTTTCACATTCAAATATCATGGTATAAGTAGTATCTGTTCTTCCTTCCGATCTGTAAATCCTGTAACCATCAAAGTTTGGCCAGCTTTCTGCAGTATTTGACCAACTAAGAATTATTCTGTCTCCGCCTGAATTTACCGTAAATTGATCCGGTGGCGGCGGTGGCTGAGGAATTTCGAAGTTACTTTGGTAGTTTTCAACTGCTCTTCTAAATGATTGGAATAAAGAATCTTTACCGGAGAATACCCAAGTATTTTTATAAGTATTTCTATCGGATGTTTCCGATCCGTTTGGAAGAACGTAAGGCGGTGTTTGATTGAACCACTTATTTACTACTTCTTTATTTTTTGCTCTGTTAATACCGGCTACGGCAACTGCAAAAACTATCTTAACGCTATCGCCGGGTGCAAGATCGTAGGGGCCAAATCCCATGCATGAACTGTATCCGCCAGCATCCGAACCCCATGTATTTGCAAAAGCAGTTGGCCAACCGGTTACCGGGTCTTTACCAATTTGCTCAGCTTGAGTTTGAGCCGGATGTCCTGCGGTCATCAAATCGTTATATTTGTTGGTCATAAGTGTGGCATCGTATTGATCGACCGGCTGCAAATTACTGTCGGAACCGCTAAACAGAGTTGTCGAAGGTTGGTTGGGATCGTTCGATGGATCCTGAGGCGATTTATCCGCATGTAATACTACAACACCAGAGAATTGAGTTCCGGCCATAATCGAACCATCAGTGTGTCTCGGTAAACCAATATCTTCAAGAACACCGGGCGCGGTTGATACCGGACCATAATAAGAATAAATAGCTTTAAATTCCCCGGGATGACCGGCATCTTGTCCAATAGCATCGTTTATTGTATTACGTCCCCACGAAACACCGCTTGGGGCCCATCCGCCGGGGTACGATTCGCCGGCAAAGGCTAAACGATATTGCCAATGAAAAACAACATCTGTAAGGGTTTTAGGGGGATCCATAGTAACTATTTTTGGTGTTGAGGTTGTGTTGTCTATTGCTTTGCCTGTGTTTTTAAAAACATACTCATGTATGTAATAGTTATCGTGATACTGCTGGGTAAAAGCATAGATTTTTCTTGTAACTGTAACACCAATTGCAGTGTGTACAGTGTTAACAAGCATACGATCCGCTTTCAAATCCGGAACGACAATATCAACTTCATCATCAAAATCACGAAGAGATGCAAGTGCATCATCAACATAAACTGCAGGATGATCGGAGTTGCCAACTAAGGTAAAATCCTCGGCGTAAACATCATTGCCAAGGTTTAAAATTCTTGGTCCGATGCTGACTACTTTTTGAGCATAAGTTTTTTTGCCGGCATAAGGCCCTAAAACCTCTTCAAAATTAGTAGTACCAATCCATGATGAAGTTGATGCGCTTACGCCTTTGTTATTGGTATACTCGGAAGGATAAATTAGTCCGTCAATTTGATCGACATTAACAAAGCCTGTTCTTCCTCGTCTTCCGTATTCCAATTCTGCTCCACCGCTCGAAAACCAATGGCGCAAACCACCAACCGACAGCCATTTTATTTCCTGCTGCTGTGGTCCCTGAACTTGAGCAGTGAGTTGTTTCATATCAAAAACTGTGAATGCAGTTAAAATCGATATGAAGATTATTAGTTTTTTCAAGTTTATTCTAATCATATGATTACTACCTCTCATTTTCAAAATTCGTTTTATAAATTAAATGACAAATTGATTCCGAAGTAAATCTGTCTCGGATTCAAAAAGTCGAATGAGCTGTTGTTAGGCATATCGATATAAGCTTTGTCATCTAAGATCTGCTGCATTTTACCGCTGTCAACTTCAGACCAGTTCCCGTTTACATAGTTCATATATCTCTTTGTCGAGCTCTCATAATAAATTACGGAAGTATTTGGACTCCCTATTTCACTTACGTTGCCGTATTGTTCAATCGGCTGATAAGGAATGCCGTCTTTTCTAACATCGCCGGCTCTGTCTTCGCCAGGAATATTGTTGTAGGCTTTACTTTCAGGCAAATGTAGCGATTGGAAATAATATTGCTGATCATATCCATCATAAAAACTGGCGCCCGAAAGTCTCTTGATATCAAATAAATTACTGATATCTACGAACAGCATAACCTTAAAGGATTCGAAATCGAAAGACTTGTTAATTCTCATATCCGCGCTGAAATAATCAACAACTTCGAGATTATTATAAATTTCGCGGAGCGGAATATTGTTTGGATTATATGTTATGTACTCACCGGATTGCCAGGTTGCTAAAAGGTCAACCGAGATATCTCCAAAAGGTTGAATGCCAAGAAATGTTGGACCGAAATCGCCCGGCGAGAAGAAAGTTAAACTTAAGTTTGCGCGAGGTTGCGGTATTGGTTTTTGTTGATACAAAACCAAAGTATTCTGATCGAGTATCTTTTGCTGACCCGGATCTTCGTTAATTACTTGTTTTCCAAAAGCGCCTGATGTAACAATTTGATATGTATAATTAACAAAGCCGCGTACCCAATCGCCATGTGTTTTCTTAAATGTTAGTTCGAGACCGCGGATATCCTGATAACTGTTATTGTTCGCAACAAAATATCCAATTCCTTTTCTATCGCTAACATACTGTGTATATGCTTGTTGATTGGTAATATCATTATAGAATGCAGCCAACTGTATTAAGTATTCATCTAAAAGTACGTGATCGTATCCCAGTTCATAAGAAACTGTTTTAGCCTGTACTAAACCCGGATTGCCATAACTAAGCATGTTGCCTGATTTAGCGCGGCCAATTCTAAAAATTTCTTCGTACGCGGGCATTTGTTTAAAGTGACCATAGTTGAAATATAATTTTGAATCCTCGGTTATTGGAAGCGAAATACCAAGACGAGGACTGAAGGAAACGTCAACTTCGGTTGTTTCTTCGGGATAAATATTTGCGGTGCTATAACCCGATGAGAAGAATGATTCATCAAACGGATCGGCATTTACCCAGTTTGTATTTGGATTACTGAGGTCCATTCTTAATCCGAGATTAGCAATAAATCCAAGCGCTTCAATCTTATCCTGGATATAAGCTGAAACACGATAAGGCTTCCATTGTTCTTTAACATAGTTGATATCGTTGAAAAACAAATTCACCGATCCGTAATCCAAATTCAAATCGTAATATGATACTTCAACTCCTCCCTTAATCATATGTTCTTTTGTTACCTGGCTTACGAGATCGCCTTTAAGGAGATATGAATTCAGTTTACTGGAATCACGAATAGTTGAGGAGTGTCCGCCGTAAAACATTCCGGTTAAGCCGGTAGTTGGCGAAGGATCAAATCCAAACGGAGCTTCGTCAACAAAGTAACCGGGGACAACTTCGTAGTTTTTAGTCAAATTTCTTTGAGCTATCGGACCAGTTTCATATTGACGGCCAACATGCTCAAAACTTACTTCGTAATATGTTGATGAGTTAATAAAGCTGGTGTATTTACCCGACAAAGTAAAATGATTTACTTCCGCCTGACTATACCATGAATCGCAGAAAATTCTGCTCGGTCTTTGTTCGTTTGTAACTTCTGCAATTTGATATGGAGTACGAATGTAATTCGTTGGGCTCCAATACTGTTGACCAAGACCGTTTATTCCCCAAGTCGGGCTTGCAAATTGTACATCGTCTCTGTTCATGGCAACATTAAAAGTCTTGCCCATATTAGCTATCAATTGCAATTTTGAGGATTCATTTACATCAGAATTAATTTTAAATGAAAAAGTATATTCTTTGTAATCGGGGCGGCTGAGTGGAATGAGAAGCATTTCCTTTTCCAATCTAAAACTTGAAAAGAATCTGAGTTTACCCAAATCTTTTCCAATTATTGGAACAGGACCGCCAAAGCTTGCATCAACCGAATAATCAGGTTCAATTGCCGGTCGCCTTCTACGTTCATACATCCAAACTTTCTGTGCTGCGGATGGGGAAAGATCATTCGTAGGATCATCATCTGTAAGAAGTCCTTCGGATACCGAATTCCAACCTTCAAATTTTGGATATTGGCGTTGCTCATAAATATTCCAGGCGCCGCTTTCAGTACCTGTCCAGCAAACTTCGGGATCCAAATACGGGCGGTTCCACATAGAGTTGGGATCGTAAACAGAAATTCCATAATGTTTTGGTGTTGCCGGGCTATACCTTGTTTGGATAGCGCCATAATAATTGGTGGTACTACCTTCTCGGCTAACGATATTAATAATACCCGAACGCACTTGCCCGTACTCAGCATTAAATCCACCGCGCTCAATTGAGACTTCTTGAATGGAACTAAGTGCAATAGATGAAATTGGTTTATTGTTTCGCGGATCGCGCATGGTAGCTCCATCCATCTGGAATAGAACTCCGTCTGACTTTCCACCACGAATTATCAAACCGTCTTCAACACCAGCTTGCAAACTGATAACTTCGTTAATTGAAGCGACAGGCAATGATTGAATTTCATCCGGTTGAACTGCGGTAACACTTGTGGATACGTCCTGCTTGATAAGATTACGTTCGGCAACAACGGTGATGCTTCCGGTTTCAAAAGCCTGCGATACTAACTGAACATCAACAGGCGAAGTTTCATCGATGCGAACGCGAACTTCGTTTACAATCACGGTTGAATAACCGATCATGCTGACCGATAATTTTTGTACCCCAGGAGGTACATTTAAAATGGCATAATAACCGTCGAAGTCGGTAGCTGCACCCAGGTTAGTTCCCAGTACGATAACATTGACTCCAAAAAGCGGTTCACCGGTGTCTCTGTCGGTTACTCGACCGGCGATTTTGCCTGTTGTTCCTGCAAATATCATGCTTACTTTGAGCAGAATAATTATCATACTCAAAGCTAACACGCGGTAATTACCCGATGACATATAGTTTCTCCTTGTTAGATTTTTTAATACTATTTTCTGATTTTGTATTAACATTCCATTTATCAGAAAGATTAATAAGAGCCTTGTTAGCTATTACATCATTAAAAAAATTGTTGTACAACTATAGTGTAAATATCTTTTGCTTTAAGTAACAGCTCCATTAAGCGTTTGCAAAAGATTTTTTTTTATCTCCTTTTAAATCCAATTTTTGAAAAACAAAAAGGCAGAGTACTGAAAGCAGAAAAACAACGATTACAAATTCAATAAATGAGGAATTTATAAACCAATTTAGAAAACTGCCCTTACTCTGATCATCAACGTAAAAAATACTTAATAATGTTCTGCACAAAATAATTACGGTTATGGTAATGAGAGTTATCAATGCGCTTACTGCATCAATTTTTTTATTTAATAACCCGACTAAAAAAACAGCGACCACTAATGCAATCATGAAAGAGAATGACTTCAAAAGCGTTATGCCCAGCTCTAATGTTAAACTCTGAGATAACGGGACTAATAATATCGAGCAACAGAGCAGAATCATAATTGTTAATCTGCCAACAAGAACGAGTTTCCTATCTGAAGCTTCCGGTTTAATGCTTCTGTAAAAATCAAAAGTAATTAGAATTGTAGTGCTATTAAATAAACCGGCAAAGGATGCAATTAGTATTGCGGCAATAGTAATAAATAAACCGCCTTGAAATATTTGAGGTAAAAAACCACCGCCAAAAATTGCCAAGGTTTGCTGATCCGAAATTAGATTTGGAGATAAAGCAGTAAGAGTGATACCAGGTAAAATAAAAACAAGCAACGGAATAAATTGAAACAATCCACTAACGACTGATGCCTTTCGAATAGACTTTGAGCTTCCGGCGCTAAGTACTTTTTGAATAATTACTTGATCTGTGCAATAAAACCAAAATGCCAAAATCGGTATCCCGATTACTATTTCTGGTATAGAAAAAAAGGACTTTGTAGTTGATTCGTGGTAGGAAAGGAATGAAAAATTCGATACTCCTTCGCCAAGTCCTCCGTTCTGGCTTAATAACCAAACGAATAGACTAATAGAGACAACTGCAATAAAAACGATTTGAATTATACCGACATATATCTCCGCCTGCAGACCTCCGATAATTAAATAAATACTTGTAATAACCATGAAGAACAAAAGGGAGAAATATGCATCTACACCGGTAACAAAATTTATAAGAATATTACCTGCAATTAAAATGACGAGCAATCTGAAAAACATATTGGAAAAGACATAAAGCGATGAGATGAAATATTTGCACGAACGATTGAATCTTTTTTCAAAATATTCCGGTAACGTATTGATTTTCAATCTCTGAAAGACAGGAGCGATATACCAGCCAAGAATAAGTAATGAAATTATCGAAATAGCAGCATAAATAAACGGGAATCCCGAAACGGATCCGTCGAAGGACAATCCGAAAAGGTACGGGCTAAAAAAAGTCGATGTTAAAAATGATATTCCCAAAACAAACCAATGTGTATTTCTATCTGCAAAAAAATAACTTTCCAGCGTAGTTTCTTTAGTAAGGGATACATATATACTGATTGATATAAGGAGTATTGGGTACAGAAAATACAGGAAGACACCCATTGTAGAGAAATCAAACAAATATGTATCCCTTAAATAGTTTTTTATTATTACACATAATGAGGCATATATATTTAGCAATCATTATACCAGCATAAAAAGATATCGGAAACCTTTATTGCGATGTTTTTTGCGGGGTTTGCGGTGAGCGCTATATTAAAAAGATATAATTGGTTTCTGGTACTTATATCATAATGATATAAATCCTGGAAATCGAATTGAAAATCAACAATTTTTCGGGATTTCTAATGGAATAATTTAATTCTTTATTCCGAGTTTATTGCACATCCTATAAAAGTTTGGGGGTGCAATTCCGAGCTGTCTTGCCGCTTCGGATTCCGATTTGGTTTTATTCTTTACATGACTGAAATATTTACATCGGAAGATATATTCCATCTCCTTCCAGGTAAGAATTTTATCTCCGAACCAAAATTCGGGACCGGCGATCGAACCGGTTGTTTTCGGTTTCAAAATATTTTGCACATCATCTTTACTAATTTCATCTTCGCATGATATTAGTAACCTCTGAATTACATTTTGAAGCTGCCTTACATTCCCCGGCCAATCGTAATTCTGAATTATCTCCACCGCATCATTTTTTAATTCGGGAACATTTATCGACATCTGCTTACCGTATTTCCGAATAAAGTATTGAGCAAGAATCGGAATATCTTCAATTCGCTCCCGTAATGTTGGCGCATAAATGTTAATCACATTCAACCGGTAAAATAAATCCTCGCGGAATTTCTTTTCCTCTACGGCTTTATCGAGATCGATGTTTGTTGCTGCGATAATTCTAACATCCACTTTAATTTTTTCCGTACGTCCTATTTTATCAAGCTCGCCTTCCTGCAGAACACGAAGTAATTTTACTTGCGAAGACATCGGCAGTTCGCTTATTTCATCGAGGAATATTGTCCCATTATTGGCAACCTCGAACAATCCTTTTTTAGGTCCCACTGCACCGGTAAAAGATCCTTTTACAAAACCGAATAATTCACTCTCAACTAATTCCGACGGGATGCTGCCGGCATTCACCGTTACTAAGTTATCGTATTTCCTTTTGCTTAGGTAATGAATGTGCGTTGCAATTAATTCTTTGCCTGTGCCGGACGATCCTGTTATTAAAACGGTTGCATCTTGCTGCGCTGCCCTTTCTATCTGACGGATGAGACTTTTGATTACAGGCGACTCGCCGATTATTTTTTTATTGTCAAGCGTTATGTTAATTGACTGGTTCAACTGGCTGTTCGATTTGGATCTCTCCATGCTCAACCGTTTCTTCTCATATGCATTCAGAATTGACAACAGCAAATCGGTCGGTTGATATATATATTCTTTTATATCGGAAGGATATTTAGTGCAAAACCACATTGCCCCGGCTTCGATGAGTTTATTCGCAAGTTCAAAATCAGTCACGTTTATTGTCATTTTCGTAATTACAATTATTTGAATAAACGGATCTATGGTTTTTATTTTCCGGATTAATTTCTCGCCGGAGAGCGGCCCCATAATCTGGTAATCCATTATTATCACATCGTAATCATTTGCGTTTTCAGTCAACAAATCAATTGCCGATTGCCCGTCGGCTACAACTTTTTTTATGATCAATCTATCGTTGAACGGTTCCAACGTCCGTTTAACACGGTTAACATCATACGATTCATCTTCGATTAGTAATAGGTTTATCGGATTGTCAAATTGCATTTAATCACCCGGTTATTTAGAAATAATTGTCGCAAATATCGCTGCATCAAATTTACCTATTTTTCTTCATCTATGTTTAATAGACAAAGTAAATCTGCTTCCACCACTTTCAATATTGCCTGCGTCTATTTCCCAACCGCATCTTTTAGAAATTTCATAAGCAAGATAACACCCATATCCGCAGTTTTCATCTTCTTCTTTTGTCGAAATATTTTCGAGGAAGATTCGCTTTATCCCGAATTCATTTTTGTCAAGTAAATCCGGCCGAATTCCCAGCCCATTATCTTCGATGATAAGTGTTGAAAAAGCTTCTTCGGAATTGCAATTTGTACTAATAGTGACTAACAAGGAATCGACACCGGAGTGATCAATTGAATTTTGTATCAGCGGTTCAATAATTTCCCACACAACAAATTCGTTAACGGATAGAAGCGGCAACTTCTCGTCAAGGTTTAATTTAAAATTGATGCTCTTTACCGGATAGGATAAACGGAGAAAGATATTGTCAATGATGAACTTCAACACTTCATTAAGATTTGTTTTGAAAATTGCATTTCGAATTGTTTGAATGGGCGGGTTATACCATTTCATATCATAAATTACTCTCGATATAAAATTAGCGTACTTAGCAATCCTAAATTTAAATTCTTTTATATTGGATTCATCCGCTCTCTCTACATCCTCATTAATAAATCCCATCACCTTTTCCGCTTTGTGATGCGTGTGATAAATCCGTTTTGTAAAAAGATGTTCTTTTTTCTGTGCGATATGTTCCTGAAGATGTTCCTCCCTTTCCTTGTAAAGTAGTTCGCGTGCTTCATCTCTTTCGATAATTGTATATGTGGAAATGTAAAACATTCCGAGCAAACCAATTAATATCAATGATGAAAATACAAGTACTGTTTTATTAAAACCCGATAGTATCTGGTGACTGATGAAAGAAACATCAGGTCTAATCTTCAAATAAACCGCGCCTGCATACTCGCCGTGCGGAACGAGCGGAACATATACATGAAAAACATTCTGCTCTTCTTGGATGCTCGTTATCAATTCCGACTTGATCATGCTTTTATGAAGTCCGGCGTACATAGTAACGGATTCGATGTATTTGCTGCTGAGGAGAGTATCCGCAACCTGGTTGTCATAAAAATAAGAATATAATGTCTGTCCGAGATCAACGGCAATGAATCTGTCATTGTACGGAAGTATCACACACATAGCCTCAACACTGCGCTTCATCATTGGCTGTTTTAGGATTGAGTTTAATGCATGAATAATATTTCTCGAACTTTCAATCTTATCCTCAGTGTTTTCTTTCGATTCAGTTTCCAAAAGCAGTTCCAATGAAGAGGTAGTCAGATTCCCTATTTGTTCGGCAGAATTTTGTTTATACCAATCCATTGTATCCGATAATAAATCCCTCAAAGTGTTCTGCTGTAGAGTAGTAACAAAAACCTGAAAAATTAGCAGCGTTACAAAAATTATAAGGATATGCCTCCAGCCGAAACGGATAAATTTATTTTTCTTAAAGGCTCTCATGCTATTAAATTCTCCTCATTATTTTACTATTGCCTTTTCGCTATTAATCTGCTTCGAAACAGAATTCACAGCTTCTTCGACAGAAATTTCCTTCTTCAACGCTTTATGAAAATACAGCGCCATTATTTCCGAAATCCTTGTATAGTTTTCGAGAAAAGGGCGATGCTTACCCCACGCCAGCATTTTCTTTATCTGAACAAGTTCGGGATGTTCGCTAACAAAAACTTTATCTTCAAACACTTCGTTGTTGGTTGGAATAACTCCGCCATCTTCATAAAGAATTTTCTGGTTTTCTTTTTCGAACATGAAGTCAACAAATTTTAGCGCCTCTTCTTTATTGTTGGAAAATTTTGAAATCATTAAACACCAACCACCCAAAACGCTCGATGTAATATTATCTTTTAAATGCGGCAGCGGTGCAATTTCCATATTCACCGCAGTCGAAGTATCGCGTAAAAATCTTTTATACTGCTTATGATATCCAATCCATCCTCTTAAAAACACTGCGTTATTTTCATTTGAATAGATATAACTGTTGTACTCATCAAGTTTTGTTACAGCGAAAGGCGAAAAATTGTATGTGTGGATAAAATCAACTAATCTTTGCAAACCTGCTTTTATAGGGGGAGTATTAAGATTGATCGGATAATTATTAAACACATCATTGCTTTCATTCTCGGGAACCATCTCATAAAAGCAGCACATCATTCCTTCGAAATTACCGCCTGTAAAAATGTAATAAGAATTTTCATCCGGATTAAATCTTTTGCCCAGGGAGATGAATTCATCCCATGTTAGACCCTCTTGTATTTTCCGTTCGATCATTTCACCATCCGGCAATTGTCTTATCAAATCTTTGCGGTAATACAAAACTCCTATATCGAGGAAGTGCGGAAACGCAACGAGACTGTCATTCTGATAGCATGCCTTCAGTGCTGTGGGATTAACGTTATTAAGTATACTGCTGATTTTCCTTTTATCCATCACGTATCCCCATTTGGCAAATCTTGGTATCCAGATGAGGTCAACAGCGAAAACATCTATTCCATCGCTGCGGCTCCGCAAGGAACGTGTTAGAATTTCTTTCCTGTCGTTTGTTGTAAAGTGATTAAACGGAAGATTCACCGGCACGACTTCGATGCTGCCTTTATACTTCGCATTAAATTTATTGATGATTTTTCTATGAGCTTCCGATATGTTATCGACGTAGTATATTTTCTTTAATGTATTCTCCGAAGACAGATTGATCTGGAAAGGCAAGTAAATAAAAACCACGATGGAGATAACAGATATAATAATTGTTAAAAGCCAGATTGGAGATTCTTTGATATTCTTAATAACATTTTTCAACTTATTTGTCCTCTTGTTTTCTCGACCAATGAATTTTCAAAGCGAAGAATGACAGAAAATAAATTTATTTTTCCGCTGCATTATCCTTTCACGCTCTCACAAACTGCAAAGAAATGTAATTCACAAATCACTACTTGCAAGTAATTGAGTAAACTTGCGATTCAATTTATTAAAATCAACTTTTTATTCAAAGGGAGAATTCTATTCAACAATTGATAGGGAACGACAGTGCGTATTGTTTTGCAAGATTAAACAGAGTTTATGTTTTTATATATTATCTCACCTTGTTCGCTTCATATAGATTATTTTTAAAATAAGTTTAATTAAATATATCGGAACAATCGAACATATTATTCCGGATATTACAAAGTAGATAATGAGTTTACTAATAAGTGAATAATCCCAAAATGCTGTTAGCTCAGAAAATACGTGGGGGGCATCTGGTAAATAAATTATGTTTTGACGCTGATAAATATTTCTACATTCTATGTAAGTGCTGCATTCACCCTGTTCAATTAATACATATCCGCTTTCAGTTTCAAATCCAACGCCATAGATATAATATCCTGATTTAGGATAACATGTCATTGTAGTCTCTACAATCTTTCCGTATTTCTTTAATGATAAATACTCAGCACAATCCATACAAAATTGAGAGGATACAAATGTGTATGCTAATATGATTGTTGATATGAGGAGAAATATCTTTTTATTTAGTTTCATACAAACACAAAACTCTTTTTATCTTTCCTCCCGGAAAGATTATATAAAATTTCATTCCTCCGGCGGTTAAGCCTGTCCCGCATTCTTTGCGGGAGCTTGTCCCTAAGAGGACTTTTTACTTCCTGCCCGTCATCTTGTTGACGGGACTTGTCCGCCTCTTTCTGGCGGATTAAAGAAGTTAATCCGTAGTTTCTTTTGAACTCCTGACAGCTGTCCCCGTTTTACGCCACCACAATATTAAAGTTAATACTCCGGAAAAGACAGTGGTCAGCATTTGAAGGAATGGCGAGACAACAACCATCAATATTAGCCAGCCGAAAAGACTTGCACGGGGTTCATACAAAATAAGCGGGATACCGAAGTTTGCAATATCAGCTTCCGATTTTATGTTTATTAAGATAGCCGCACTCCAAATCAGAACCATCCCGGCAGCAGTTACCAGCGCAATTAAAAACGAATAACGAATAAGTCGTGCCAATATTATCTTTTCATCAAACTTTTTAACGAGCATCCAGCGGATGAGATACCAGCCTAAAACAAAGCCGAATAATATATTGAAAACCGGAACGCCCATTCCGCCGCCGATACAAATTACATTAAAAACCACAATTAATGAAAATGCACGAAACGGTGATAAATAAAAGATTTTTGAGATATTACTTGTCATAGATTTATTCTCAAATGTAAGTTACAATAGTTTCATTAACCCGTCATCATAAAATTCCCTATTTAACAAACCTGCCCGGCAAACCTGTCCGGCAGTTTTTTTGACGGATCTTTTAAGCCGGGACGGGTGCCAAGCGAAGCTTGACTGGGGATTTGCGAAACCGTACCGACAAACAAGAAACCTCTTCATCCCAAAAGCCAGCTCCCTTCAAATCCCTCCCGGCTAAAGCAGTATCTCCCTTTGCTAAAGGAGACTGTTAAAATTATTACGTGACATAAAAGCCCGGCTTTTATACTTATCAATCAACAAAACAAAATCTCTTCGATGCCCGTCTCCACTTCTTTACGCCGGGCAAGTCTCCGGCATCGGTTTACTTTCTTCATTTTATTTACTTCATACATTCGACTGCTTCGCAGTCATTTCATGTATCCGCTCGACCGCAACGCGGTCAAACATTTGTAACAACAAAGAAAGAAAATCATCCCGTGACCGCAATGCGGTCGAAGCAAATTACTATAAAACAACCCAACTTTTCTATGTTGTTCTAGACTAAAAAATCTGGCTTTTAAATCTCTCAATCAAACAATTTTCTTTCACTCCCTTCCTTTTACTGGCATCAAGCATCACGTATCTTTCTCCTAACTGCTTACTCCCTGCTTCATACTCGAAACGACATCTTATAATCAATTATAAACAATCTCTTACATTTTCTTCAATCTCAGCACCAGCACATCATGTCCCGGCACTTCGGTTTCAAGTTTTTCTTTAGTAGTTCCGGCGGCTTCCTTCGTCCATAAGTTTTTTAATGAGTAAACAATTTTAACAAATTCTGTTTTCCTTCCGGAGAATTTGTCGTCTACATTCTCATTCTTCCAATCAAACGAAACTTTTCTTGGATCGCTGTTGCGGTTTAATATGGTCATCGCCCAGTCACCATCAACAAGAGGTTTGAACCATACTTCGACGCTGTCTCTGTCTGAGTATTTCAATCCCTGTATTCCAAGCGGATCTTGATCAATCGCAATCACTTCTTTATTTGTAAGAATCTCCAGTGATTCTTTTTTCATATTGCGTACATCGTTACCTGCGATAAGCGGCGCGGCAAGCATACACCACATTGTGAAATGTGCGCGGTCTTCGTTAACCGACATCCCGTTTCCTACTTCCATCATATCGGGATCGTTCCAATGATCGGGTCCGGCGTATTCACGCAATCCATCCTGCATATCGAGGATATATGTTACACCCCACGATTTCCATGAACCGTGATCGACGACGCAATCGAAGCAATTTGTAATATCACCCGTTGTACGCCACAAGTGACCAACATTCTTTGCCCAAGTCCAGGGTTTGTTATTTCCCCATTCACAAAGACTGAAAACAATCGGACGACCTGCTTCAAACAAAGCGTTCCTCATTGTTGAATACGCACCTTCGGCGTTCAGCGCTTCGGTATTGCACCAATCATATTTCAAATAATCGATTTCCCATTGTGCATAAGTGAGGGCGTCCTGAAATTCACGTCCCCGGCTGCCGGGCTTGCTTCCACATGTTTGCCATCCGGCATCGGAATAAATTCCCAATTTCAATCCGAGCGAGTGAATGTAATCCGCAAGCGCTTTCATGCCCGAAGGAAATCTTTCCGGATCGGGATGAATAAATCCGAGACTGTCGCGTTGTCCGTGCCAGCAGTCGTCGATATTTACATAAACATAACCCGCATCCTTCATTCCGGATGATACGATTGCATCGGCAGTCTCGCGGATTAACTTTTCATCAACATTGCATGCAAAGTTATTCCAGCTGTTCCAACCCATCGGTGGAGTTAGCGCAAGCTTTTCGAACTTCTGTGAAAATATGTTTGAAGAAAACATTGCGAGAAATAAAGAGAGAATTAATACAAAATATTTTGTTGCTGTTGCTTTCATAACCACCTCATTGAATATTTCAGTGAACATAGTTGCTGTATAGTGTTTATTTGTTGAGTAATGCGGCTAAAGCCGCTGGTAATTTTTTATTTTTTGATCCGTTGCCTGAAGGCAACGGCAA
Source organism: bacterium (assembly GCA_043808235.1). GTDB lineage: Bacteria > Bacteroidota > Ignavibacteria > Ignavibacteriales > Melioribacteraceae > JAZDFC01. The sequence continues at coordinate 23,344 of JAZDFC010000058.1, read as the reverse complement.
TTTTTGATAAATATTTCCGTTCGCTTCAGCGAACGGGTTAAAAACAAATAAAAGAATTTGGCTTTAGCCACATTTATTCGGAAGAATGTGGCTGAAGCTACTTGTGCTTTTCCTTTACTATCCCATCATTACAACAACATCGTTGTTCTCTTTCAATTCATTAAGCAAGATTAAATTGCCAAAGATCTCTTTTCCGTTCACGGTTAATTTCTTCACGCCTTTTTGAACGCCGTTTTCATTCTTAATAACGATGTTGAAATTCTTACCCCGGAATCTTCTCGAGACTTTTACTTCTTTCCAATCGGAAGGAATGCATGGATCGATTTTTAATCCTACATAATCCGGCTGCACTCCAAGTATGAATTGCGCCGCCGTGAAATAAGCCCAGGATGCGGTTCCGCTAAGCCACGGTAAACGCGATGCACCGTAACGCGGCGAGTATTTACTGTTAGTGAATTGGCAATAAACATATGGATCGGTTTGGCGCACTTCCGCTTTTGTGTTGTATGCGGCGGGCATAAATTTTCTATAATACTCATACGCGCGGTTGCCGTTGCCGACTAATGTTTCCGCAATAACAACCCAGCTCTGCGTGTGCTGGAATATCGAAGCGTTCTCTTTCATTCCTTTATTGAACAACCGCGATTTGATTACACCGGGATCTGTTGTTTCAACCGGCGGATCGTTTATCATCAATCCGTAATCGGTTGATAATCTTTTATTAACCATTTCAAGAAGTTTTACAGATTGATCTTTGGTAGTGTGTCCGCTTATTACTGCCCATGGTTGGGGTTCCAGGAATATCGATGCTTCGTCATTTTCGTGCGAACCGAATTTCAATCCATCGGCACGGTAAGCGCGTAAATACCATTCGCCGTCCCATGCAAACTTTTCGAGATTTTCATCGAGAGTTTTCAAATGCGCTTCCGCCCATTTTACTTCTTCGGGTTTATTTAACATCTCAACAATTTCTATGTAAGTTTTTAAAGCATATCTCAATTGAAATGCAACGAATGTTGTTTCACCGTCAAAACCGAGAACCAAACAATCATTCCAGTCCGCCGAGAGTCCGCACGGGAATCCATGTTTGCCGGAATGATCGAGATTGAATTGAATTGCCTGTCGCATATGTCCGAGCACAGTAGCTTCGCCGTTATCGGCATACGGAAGAACTTTTTCGTAAAATGAAATATCACCGGTTTCTTTTACGTAAACCGGAATCGTATTGAAGATCCACATGCAGTCGTCGGAACGGTATTCATTGCTTTCGGGCACTTTCTCTTTACCGGGATTGTGCGCGAAAGGTTTTACAACCGGCATAGCGCCGCCGTTTGAGACCTGTCCGGTTATCATCAACTCTAATCTTTCTTTAACTTCTTCCGGGATCGAGTGAATTATTCCAAGCATATCCTGGACTGTATCGCGATATCCAAGCCCGTCACGTTCTCCGGAATAAACAAGACTCGCTGCACGCGACCACGCATACGTGATTAAATTGTTGTACGGATTCCACATATTGAACATGCTGTTGAATTCCGCATCCGGGGTTTCGGCTGTCAATCCTTCGATTCGCGAGTGCCAATATTCTTTCAGCTTCGCAAATTCTTCTTTTACTTTTGCAGGATCGCCTAATTCCGAAATAGCATTTTTACCTTCAATACCGGCGGCGCCGATTCCCATTAGTACGACAAGTTCTTTTGATTCGCCCGGTTGTAATTCAGCATCAACTTGCAATGTTCCGCATCCGTTATCACCCACAGCAACCGAGTTACTGCATTTTCCGTTTTCAACAACGATTGGATTTGCGTATGTACGGTATGGTCCAAGAAATATTTCGCGGTCGGTATCGAATCCTTTAACTTCAGCGCCGGTTATCGCAAGGAATGTATGACGGCTTTGACCGTTATCTTCGAAATGTTCCGGGTTTGAAGGCATGTAAACATTTGTCCCGTGATCAATAATATTATCAACAACATCCATCTTCATAATATATTGCGAGTACTGCAGGTTAATCATATCCTGGGAAAGGTTCCAGTTGTTTGCGTATTCAACATATGTGAACACGCTGAGATTTCTTTTCTTGTTATCTGTGTTTGTTACCTTCAGCAACCAGCATTCGTAATTCTTTCCAAGCGGAACAAAGTACAGCGATTCCGATTTTATCCTGGAATATTCCGAATCGATCTTTGTGTAAGCAGCTCCGTGACGGCAAACGGATTTGAATTCCGATAACGGTTTGCCAACCGGCTGCCATGATGTCGACCAAAAATCCTTGCTGTCTTTATCGTGAAGATAGAAATATCTTCCCGGCTGATCCATCGGGATTACATTGAAACGGAGACGTGTAAATCTTCCTTGTGCAGCAGATTTAATAAAGCTGTAACCGCCGGCGTTGTTTGTAATAATCGCTCCGTACTCTGTCGAACCGAGATAGTTGCTCCACGACTTCGGTGTATCGGGTCGTTCAATTACATATTCTTTGTTCTTGTCATCAAAAAAACCGTATTGCATAAAAACTCCTTCTACATGTTAAATGGTAAATGGAAGATGGAAAATGTATTCCGCCTTCGGTGGAGGAAAATATTTTTATGATTCATCTTTCCGATTAATTTTATTCTGTGTTGAAATTTTGATTGATGAAAAAATTTTCTTCAATTCTATACTCTCGTTTAATAATCTGCGTAATTCTTTGTTATCCTTTGAATCCGGGAAAATGGCGTTCAAAACACGATACCAATAATTACTTTCCCGGATTTCTTTTAAAACAATCCCAATCTTATGATTGAAATCTTTCGCCGATTCCGCACCCTGCGCTTCTTCGTAATTGGAGCCGGAAGATGTACTGGATTTAGCTAATTGAAATATAATAATACTATAAACTTTTTCTTTGGGAAGTGTCATCAGAAATTTAAGAGTATCTACTCCAAACTGAAAAGTTCTTTGCAGCAGTTCTTCTGTTTTCGGATTCATAATTTCACCTCATGAATGGTTAAAGAATTTCTATTTCATTCTTTTCCATTTTCCATTTAACATTTTCCATCTTCCATTATTTCAATGTTTTTCCGAATTCGCTTTTATGTATTCAAGCAACTCATCCACCTGTGCAAATGCAACGGCGGTGTATGTATCTGCGGCACCGTAATAAATTGCAATTCTTCCGGTAGCGGCATCGTATAAATTTGCGCACGGGAAAGTAACATTGGGAACAAAGCCGGTTGTTTCGTAAGGCTTCTCCGGCGTTAATAAATAATCTCGCGTTCTGTACAATACTTTGCATGGTTCGTTTATATCAAGTATTACCGCACCGTAGCTGTAAACAAATCCGTTGCATGTTGTTGAAACACCGTGATAGAATAACAGCCAACCGTCTTTCGTTTCTATTGGAACCGGACCCGCGCCAATCTTAACTCCCTGCCACCAGCCTTGTCCGCCTTTACCCATTACGAATCTGTGTTTTCCCCAATAAATTAAATCCGGGCTTTCGCTAATGAAGATATCACCGAACGGCGTATGCCCGCTGTCGCTCGGACGGCTTAATAATTTGTACATTCCATTTATTTTTCTCGGGAATAAAACTCCGTTTCTATTAAAAGGCATTAATGGATTCGGCATCTTTACGAAAGTTTTAAAATCTGTTGTTCTTCCCAAACCGATTGACGCGCCGTGCATATCATCGCACCATGTTATATAATACATATCTTCAATTTTTACCAAACGCGGATCATATGCATAACTTGTCGGATTCGGATTTCCCTTTTCATCAACCCATTCTATCGGGTTGGGACCGATATTCCAATTGATTGCATCTTTGCTTGTTCCAAAGAATAAAGTGGCTCTTCCGTTTTTTTGATCCGCACGGAATACACCAACAAACTCACCGTTGTAAGGCATAACTGCGCTGTTATAAATTCTTGCGGCTTTCGGTATCGGATTCCAGTCAATTACAGGGTTGCCGCTGAATCGCCATATTACATCGGTACAACCTTTTGGTTTTTCTTCCCACGGGATGTTTGGTAATGCATCCCCGATAATTGTGTTGCTCATGTTTTTTCCTCATTTATTTTAAATATTTTTATCGTAGCTCAGAATAATATTCTGAGCTACCCAATTAAATTTTGCAAAAAACTATTCTATTACTGTTTCTTCGCCGATTGCTTTTCGTCTTTCCTGGAGTTCGAGTACAATTTGATCAACGCGCTTATCATTCAGCGGATAAAAGAAAACAATTATTGTTGAGATCACTCCAAATCCGGCCGGAATTAAACTGAACAGTAAAATTAATCCGTTCAAACTGCTTTCGGATTGTGCAGCGTTTGGTTCAAATCCAACTTGCGACATGAGAGTGAGTGCAACAAAAGCTCCAAATGCCCATCCGAATTTTTGCGACATGGTTGAAGCTGAGAACACCAATCCGGTTGCTCTTCGTCCGCGTTTCCATTCTCCGTAATCAGCAGTATCTGCATACATTGCCCAAATTAACACGCTGAGCGGACCGCCGGTGATTGAGCCGGTTATTTGAAAGAAAAAGATCAGTCCAATTTGATCGGCTTTTAGGAAGTAAAACGCCGCTGTACTTACAATTGCAACAATAAAAATTATCATGAAAGCTTTTTTCTTTCCTAAAATTTTTGCAAACCAGCTTACTATCAATACACCAATGAATGCCGAAATTTGCCCGATTGTATTAAAAGCCGAAGTCAGTGTTTCAAAATCATAGGTATCTGTTCCCATGAACGGCAGAGAAAGTGTCTGCGTTCCAACAACATATTTAAAATAATGAACGGTAACGCTTCCGCGCACTGCAACAAATAAAATAAAAGTTATAGTAGCAGCCAAAAGAATGAGCCAGGGAGTATTAGTAACCAATTCAAATAAATCTTTTTTAACTGACATCTTCTGAGATTTGGGAGGCAGCACACGTTCTTTGGTACCTAAGAATGCTATCAAAAAGAAAACAATTGCGGCAGCACCGTAAATCATAAAAGTATATTGCCATCCTTGAGCCTCATTTTCTCCGCCAAGCGCTTTAACCAAAGGCAGCAAAGTAGCCGAAACAATAATACCGGCAGAAAAGGCGAATAGGAATTTGAATGAGGAGACACTTGTACGCTCATTTGAATCCGGCGTGATAACTCCGAGCAATGCTGTGTAAGGAATATTGATTGCAGTGTACAGCATCATTATCAAAATAAAAGTTGCATAAGCCCAGACTATTTTTCCTTCCGGTCCAAAATCCGGGACAGTAAATGTTAGTACGCCAACAATAGCAAATGGTACGCACATCCAAAGTAGATATGGACGGAAATGACCCCATCGTGTTTTAGTGCGGTCTGCAAGAATTCCCATCAAAGGATCGTTTACACCATCCCAAATTCTACTTACGAGAAACATAGTGGCGGCAACGCTGGCAGGAATTAAAAATACATCCGTATAAAAATATGTGAAATACAACATAAAGGTCTGCCAGTAAAGCACGGATGCAAGGTCACCAAAACCATAAGAGATTTTTTCTCTGAAAGGAAGTTTTTGGATTACGGTACTCATTTTAGCCTCATTGATTATTCTTATTTATTTTCAATTACAAAAAATTGCCGGCGCTTATTGCCTTTTTTAATGACCGCAAAAGTAATGCATGTTCTCCGATATATCAAAATTCAGCAGGTTCGAGATTAAAATAATTTAAGACTATTTTAATCCGAGTTCTTTGCACATCCTATAAAAATTGGACGGTGCAAGTCCAAGTTTTTCAGCCGCGCTGGAATCGGAACTTGAGATGCTGCGAACATATTTAAAATATTTTGTACGGAATATTTTTTCCATATCCCGCAGAGGAAGAACCTGTCCCTGGTAAAGGTCTTCAAAGTTGGTTTCATCTTTCATTATAATATGGTCACGGAGTATCATCGGGTTGCTGATATCCTTCGCTGTAATCTCGCCATTTGAATTTAATACCAATCTTTGCACAACATTCCTAAGCTCACGTACATTTCCGGGCCACATATAATTAAGCAATATTTCCCGAGCCTTCTCATCAATAGGCGGCACTTCAATTCCCATATCCTGACTGAAATAATTAAGGAAGTGATCGAACAACATAAGTATATCGCTGCCCCGCTGCCTTAGTGGAACAATGTCCAATGGAACGACATTCAATCGATAATAAAGATCTTCACGAAAACGTCCGTTGTTTACTTCGTTAGCAAGAATTTTATTTGTCGCCGCAATGATTCGGACATTTACTAACATTTTTTCCGTTCGCCCTATTTTCTCGATTTCACCATCCTGAATCACACGCAGTAATTTCACTTGTGCAGCAAGAGGAAGTTCGGCGACTTCATCGAGGAATATTGTACCGTTGTTCGCCATCTCGAAGAGTCCGGACTTATTAGTGTTTGCACCGGTAAACGAACCTTTTTCATAACCGAACAATTCGCTCTCAACTAATTCATGCGGGATGCTTCCGCAATTTATCGGGATAAAATTCTCATATCTTCGTTTGCTCTTAAGATGAATATTCCATGCAACCAATTCCTTTCCTGTTCCCGATGCGCCTGCAATTAAAATATTTACGTCGCTCTTGGCGTACTTATCAATATTTTCCCGTAGCTGCACCATCGGTTTGGATTCGCCAATAATTTTTTTTTCATCGAGAATTTTTTCAATATTTTGTTTTAGTTTTTTATCCGACCGTGTTTTAAGCTTCTCAAGTTTCTTTTTCTCGTGAGCGTTAAAAATGCTCAACATAAAATCCGTCGGCTGGTAAATATATTCTTCTATATTGCCGGGATATTTTGTACAGTACCAGAAGGCGCCTGCTTTAAGTAAATTGTTGGCAAAATTATAATCGGTAATATTGATTGTCATTTTTGTAATAACAATAATCTGTATAAACGGATCAAGCCCTTTTATTTTCTTGATGAGCTCCTCCCCTTTTAATCCGCCCGAAATTTGATAATCGAGTATCACAACATCGTATTTATCGGGATTGGTTTCAATCAACTCAAGCGCAGCTTTCCCGTTTGAAACGGTATCGAGAATTTTTATTTTAGTCTCGTAATAACTGATCGTGTTTTTAACTCGATTTACATCAAAGTCTTCATCTTCTACTAAAAGTATATAAATAAAATCTGTCTTTACCATCACAACACCTTCTAATTTTTAATCGTGATTAAAAAAGTGCATCCGCATTCGGGATTATTTTCGACGTCGAGTTGACAACCGCATTTGCCAACTGCCATCTGGTATGCGATGTAGCATCCGTAGCCGGAGTTAATGCTTTCGTGTTTCTTTGTCGATTCATTTTCGAGAAATATTTTTTTAACGCCTTTCTCATTCGTTCTTAAAAGTTCTGGATCGATTCCAACGCCATTGTCCGAAATTTCAATGTACGATTTATTTTCCTCAGCATTATATTTTGTAGAAATTTTTATTGTAACCGATTCCTTACTCCCGTGATCGATGCTGTTTTGTATCAACGGTTCAAGTATCTCCCAGATTACAAATTCATTTATATTCACCAGCGGAAGTTTTTCATCAAGGTCCAACTCAAATTTGAACATATCGTTTTTACTTGATATGCGAAGAAAAATATTTTGTTTAACGAACTTAATTACTTCGTTAATATTTGTACGAAACATGGGATTGATAATCGTATTGATTTCCTGGTCGAACCATTTCATATCGTAAATAATTCGAGAAATGAAATTTGAATATGTGATAACGCGCTTTTTGTATTGCTCGAGATTATCATAATTCATATTGCGAACGTCGTCTTTAATAAACCCGATAATCTTTTCGGCTTTATGATGAGTATGATAAATTCTCTTTGTAAATAGCGATTCTTTTTCAAGTTGAATTTGCTTTTTTAAGTTCTCCTCGTGTTCTTCAAAAAGATTTTGTTGGGCTTCGTTCCTTTCTTTTACGGCCTGCGACGATACGATAAAGATGGCAATCAAACCGAGAAAAATTAACCCGATATACAGCACGGACACTTTGTTGAAATTGGAACTAACCTCTTCGGTTAAAAATGAAAAATCGGGGGAGATACGCATGTACATAACTCCGATGTATTCGCCGTCGGGGACAAATGGAACGAGGATATCATAAGTTTTGCGATTTTTCAACTCACTGTAAATCATTTCGCTCGATTTCATTTTCTCTTTAACCGAGAGAAACATCTCAACGCCTTCGATGTGAGTACCCGAATTTTTATCGTACGGCTGAAGAGTGCCGGTAAGATATGAATGCAGTTTCATCCCGCTGTCGATAACATATAGCCGGTGGTTTTTCATCAGCATTAAAAATATATCGTCAACACTCTTCTGAATCAATTGCTGTTTAAATATTACATTGAATGAGTAAATGATACTGCGGTCTTCGGTTTCATTAATATTTCTATTTGTAAATAGGTTCTCGAACAAAAGCTCAAGACTTGTCGAAGTAATTGTCGCAAGTTTTTCGGCAGAATATTTCCGGTACCAGTCCTGAGTCTCGCCCAAAAAATCTTTCAGCGAGGATTTTTGAACAAAGGCTACAATGATTTGAAAAATAATGAGCACGGTAAAGAAAATTGTAATATGCCGGATTTCGAACCGGTACTGCGAAAATTTATTGAGTATTTTTTGTTTAAGCATTTTTAATACCGTTGTGATTTCAAAACTCTTTGATCATTACTTTATCCATTTGTATAGCGTTTGTGCATTCTTCAAGAGCCTGCTTTACAGATATTTTATTTTGTATCGCCTTTTCGAAATAGTACGACATCATTTTCGAATACTTAGTATAATCGACATTCGCCGGACGATGAACGCCGTATTTTTGCATTTCCTTGAGCTGACTAATTTCAGGATACTTTTTTAAATATTCCGGATCGTTGTAAAAACTTTTAACTACAGGATAATGGCCGCTTTCGCGATAAATAATTTCCTGGGATTCTTCGCGTAATAAAAATTTAATAAAGTCGATTACCTGCTCTTTTATATTCGAGAATTTTAGAATCATCAGGTTCCATCCGCCAAACACTGTGGACTGCTTCCCGTCGGCAAAATGTGGAATGGCTGTTTTCTTTAATCGACTCTCTTTTTCCGCATTGATTGGAGTTTCTTTAAAATCCTTATCATAGCTCGGCCAGCCGCGCACGAATAATGCATCGTTATTTATAAAGTATTCGTAACTCGGAATATCGGCAAGGTTAGTTACTTCGGGCGGAGTTAATCCGTATTTATTCACAAGGTCAACCAGCATTTGCAATGATCTTTCGGCTTCCGGCGTGTTAAAATTAAATCCGACTTCTTCAAAATATTTGGGACGCAGACTTAAAACCATTTCCATAAAGCTGCATATCAATCCTTCGAAATCAGCAGCCGGGTAAATGTAAAACGGGTTCCGACTTCCGATTTCGTTTTTTAGTTTTATAAAGTCGGACCATGTGATGTTGCTATTAATTTTTTTTAGTATCTCGCCGGCGTTTTTATTCTGCTTTATCAAATCTTCGCGGTAGTACATAATGCCCTGAACAAAATCAAACGGGACTGCAACCAGATCGCCGTCGTAATAACATGATTCAAGGGCACATTCGAGAATTCTATTTTTTTCAGTATCCGTAAAATATTTGCCGAGCGGTTCGCACCATTTTGCAAAACGTTGAACCCAGATTAAGTCCACGGCAAAAAGATCAATGCCGTCTCCGCCGCCCCGCAGAGAACGTGCTAAAACTTCTTTCCGTTCGTTGGTGCTGAAATCGAAATTCGGAAAGTCGATCGGAATTACTTTTATCTTTCCTTCATTTATCCTATTGTATTCGTTGATTAATATGCGGTGTGCAGCGGTAATTCTATCTGCGTAAAATATCTCAACTACCTTTGATTTTGAATAGGCGGAGTCCCAAAAATATATTAGGAGATAAACCATACTCACAAAAACAAGAAATAGAACTGCCCATTTTTGTTTTATTTTAAAATCCATTTTCTCTTCCGCAATGTTAATTCAATTTAATCTTTACAGTTTCATTTTAGCCGGATCACTTAATTGTTTGCCGCGTACTATTTATTATTACAATAAATTGAAATAGACTAATTTATTATAATAATAATGAATCAGGGTACAAAACTCCCCGAATCCTTAACACGATTCAACTTTTCAAAATTTCTATTTTTACTGACTACTGACTACTGACTACTGACTACTGACTACTGACTACTGAAATTTAGTTCAATCTACTTTCAAAATGTATTGTATCCGGAGATTATTCCACATTTCCATCCGGGTTTTTATTTAAAATCGAATCGTAATAATTATGGATGATATCGGTGTGCTTTACAATTTTCATATCGCGTATCAACCCGGCTATATATCCGGAAATTGCTTTTTGTTTTTTCTCGTTCAGCAGAGTTTTTTTTATAAAATCATACGCCTGTTCAAATGTCGACTCTTTGAATGTGGTTTTATTTTGTTCAAAATAGGTTCGCATTTCTTCATCGTTGAGTTGAACACCGTCAATTATTTTTTTCCTAACCGGCAACTGAAGCAAATAATCTCCAAAAATATTTTGCTTAGCAAATACATCTTCGTTTTTATCCAATCCCAGCGATAACGCTTCTTTAGTAATTATAAAATCCCGGAATGCATGACTAAGTGTTCCCCTGAAATTTGAATAAATAATATCGTAAGGAATATAATTCATCGCGCCGATAAAATCACCGACGGTGTAATTTTCCCCGTTGATTGTAGCCATAACGCGGTTGCGTTCGTCCCACAAATTAGATTCAACGTACTCAACTTCATCGTCCTTCAATTGAAGATCGTACATCTGGTTGAACTGATTTGGTTTGCGCGTAAATTTATTCGTCAATGCTTTATCAATAAATTCCAGTACTTCGGGATAAATAACTATTGCCGCTTTTTTCAACATCGAATCGATATACTCGAAGGAAAGTTTTTCCCCGATTTTATATTCGAGTAAATACTTTGTTCTTTGTCTTGCCATTTCATATTCGGTTCTCGTAATCAGCGGTTTCTTTTTATAATCGGTAACCGAAAGAATATGATAACCGAAGGATGTTTTTACCGGGGCCGAATACGAATTCATCGGCTGGCGGAATGCAGTCATACCAAAATCATATTCTAACTGATCCCAATTTACCCAGCCCAAATCCCCGCCGGAATTTGCGAGAGCCGTATCTTTAAAAGTTTTCCCCGCAAGCTCTTCGAAACTTCGTCCGCTTAACAAAAGATTGTATAGACTGTCGATAGACTTTTTATCCGGCGCAAACAAATGACTTATTCTTCGTTCTTCCTGAGTAAAAAGATATACTTCTTCAACCTCTTGTTCACTTACCGCGATCTTTGGTTTAATAACTGCACGATAGTGCTCTTCCCTCAAGCATTTTTCCCGGAATGCTTTCATTTTATATTGTATCAATTCGGATGTATCAATATTTGCTTTTCTACCTTCTTCGGCAAGTAATCGTCCATAAATCAATTCGTCGAGGATATTTTCTCTCAATTCGCGGGAATCAAAAATATTCGGTTGTTTTAAAATATTCAGGTAAGCTAAACGGTACTCTTTGAAACTAATGTTGTACTGACCAAACCCGGCAACAAGTGTGTCCTTCAACGGTTGCGAATAAGCTGCGATCGGGAACAAGATTATATAAAATAATTTCTTAACGAAATTTGGAGTTAAGACAAAATCATAAATCAATATTTTTAAACGATTAATAGTCATATTCAATTGTAAAAATTGTTAAACCAATATAAGGACGGTATTTTTCAATGTTGCTTCACATCTCAATTAAAAAGCAGTCCGGCATTAAGCCGGACTAACTTAGAAATTTATTTTATTATTAAAATTCTGCCAACATGTTGGCCGATACCGGGAGCGTCCACATGATAGACGTAAACACCATAGGATACATCCATATTATCCTTCGACATTAAATCCCATGTTTCCGAACCATTCGTCATCGTACTTTGATGATCGAGAGTACGTACTAATGTTCCGTCAACAGCAAATATGCGTATGGTACATTCCTGCGGCAGATTAATAAACTGGATCGCTCTCGGACCCCTTCCGGTAGTATAAGGATTGTGCGGTTCCCATACAGCAGTTACTACGTAAGGATTAGGCACGACCTTAATTTTACCAAGAGTGTTCTTTGCGGTTTCGGCATTTATTTTCTGTCCGCGTATCTTGAAATTATATTTGGTTGTTCCGCCAAAGGGTACATCGGTAAACAGACTAAGCGTATCGCCCGCTCCGAGAGTTCTACCATATTTGTTAAAAAAAGTTGTATCGTCGATAGCAAGATTCTGCAGCATGTAAGTAATAAGCGTAGAATCATTTTTCAATTTTTCATAAAATACAATAATATCCTTCGCGGAGAAATGCCCCTTTTGTGCAACGACAGGTTTTTGAGTGATGTCGTTAAATCCAAAATTTACTTCATCGCCGCTCATTTGATCGTACACTTTAAAGTTGACCGGGACAGCAGGCCACGGAGTTAATCCACCGGAATTTTGTTTTAATTTCAATGCAGTCGAAGTATCAACAATTTCATCATAGAAAACAATCTTATACTGCCGGGGATATGGAGTACCGGAAACAAAGTTCGGCCAGGTCCATTTTGTAAAATTCATTGGATAAGATGATGTATCTGCGCCAATATTCTCACTCCATTTAATTCCGTTTAAAATTCCCATTTGCGGATTGTCAATAATACTTGATTCGGGATTATAAATCACCAACTCCAATCCGTCTAAAACTTTACTTAAAGTCCTGGGATCGCCGTCGTTATCATTATATAAATTCTGGATATTGAAAATAGAATCGCCGACAGATTTATATTCGTACAACCAAATAGAATCCGACTCGGTTTGCTGTGTGAGATTTTTTAAAATGAACCCGGTAGTTTCATTCGGTACCAACTCATTCGGATCATTCTCGTCCACAAGACCGTTCAAATCATTATCTCTTCCATCCATGGAAACATCGAGAAATTGGAGTTCGTATTCATCGTTCTCACCAAGCACAGTCGGATCGACTATATTTACACCCACAGTACCGCTTGTAATTCCTTCCCCCTGCAATTGCGGATAAATATCGAACTCCGGTGATTCATATCCAAGCGAAGGCGCTTGTGGTGTAACCGTTACAACGTTTTCGCCAAGAGTAATATTTCCGGATTGATCAACATTTACAAAGATGGTACATTCAGAAGGACCAATATTTTTTACGACATCGCCTTTATCGTAGGCAGTAACTGCGTAATAATATCTTATGCCATTTAAAACGTCAGTATCTTCGAATGAATGGACTAACCCGCTTTCATTGCCAAGGTTAAAAAGAACTCCCGATCCAAAATCATTCGGGAAGTAACCAAAAACAGAGTCCGCTCTATCATAAGTTGCAATTGGTTTTTTAAAACGTTCGTAACCAAGTCCGTCGGTTATAGTGCCAGCATCGCCAAAGGTATGATGTGAGGATTTGTAAATTTTATAACCTTCGAAATCATATGTTCTGAGATATCTGTCGTAACTTGCTTCCGCTTTTTCATCCCAATACAATGTAACTTTTTTGTCCCCAGCTACTGCAGTAACTTTTGGCTTAAGTGGCGCTATTGCAAAATTATAATTGGAATTGTAAATCTTTTGGACAACATCTTTATTACGAAGAATATCAATTTCGTCCCATCCATAAATCATTGCCACGGAGAAAAATTCTTCCTGTCCGGGACGGAGCGGGAAATATCCGGAAGCGAATACATAGTCATAATCATTTTGTCCGGTGGTTGTATTATCAAAATATCCGGGACGCGAATAATCCCACATCTGATCGTCGTTGCTGTATAGCAGAGACGAATAAATGTAGAATTTAAAACTCGTCAATCCAATTTGATCCGATTCATCCACATCAACTTTGTCAACATTCGGTTCGCCGGGTAAATCTACTGTGCCCGGGGTAGGTGAGCCGTCGCCTTCGCCAAAATCACCGGTTCCGGGTTTCCCATCCAAACCTACATCGTCAAATTCCAACGACCAGTCGCCATCGTTATCCTGCAGGTCATCGCGTCTTTCATCGATAAGCAAATTACTAAGTCCACTGCCCGATACATAATCCTTACCAAGGTAATCCTGGTCATTATATTCCGATCGAATATAAAGATAATACTCAACTGAATCCTGAGTAACACTTCCGTCGCTTTCATCAATTAGTCCGTTAAGGTTATCGTCGAATCCGTTTCTCGGTTCCTCAATCAACGGCGCGTTAGGCTTCATTATAAAAGTTGATCCGTTTCGTGTTAAAGTAATTCCTTCAGTCGGCATTGTCGAAACGGTGCGGTCGTAATAATCACTTTCATAATCAACTAATACAATCGGATCACCAACGGCATAGAATTTATAAAAATCTGTTTGTTCACTAATTATTTTACCTGTTCCGCCTCCGGGTTTTAACGGATCGTTGCCATCGCCGTCGTTATCAATACCGTCATAGAAATTACCCGGACTTTCAAGGAACGCAAATCCAACCCAGGGCACTGGAGAATATCCTCTTATTCCAACGTTATCAAGATCGAAGTTAACTGCTAAACCTTTTTCCCGATAGAACCGGGCGCCATCATCATCATAGTCGCCGGACTCGCCGAGACGTCCACCGCTGGACGCGCCAACGTTACATCCGAACAAAGTTTTATCAAGATACAGATCACCGAAGTTACGGATTTTGTAAATCCAGAAAAGACAGTCGGCTGCGTCGGGATTGGACCATTGCAATCCTCTTACAGCAGTTCTTAATCCCAATCCTCCTCGTGTTGGATCTTCAGAGACACCGGTCGGTAGAGTTAATCCTTTCACCTGTTTCCTGTATTTGTTATCATCCATAACATAATAACTTTCTTCATCGGCATTAAGTTGGTCCTTCCCAAAATATCCGTTCCAATGATTAGCCCATCCTGCATCCACAGCATCTGCAAGTTTATCAGGCCAATAAGGCGGCCAGGTAAAAGCTTGCTGGCTCATCGCTACGGAATGACCCGGGTCTTTTTCCTTCTGAGTTAGATTAAAATATCCCGGCACCGGTTCAAATCCTAAAAACATTCCGAGAGAGTCGTGAGAAAACATATTAGGATCCCAGCCTTCACAGAAAATTGCCGGTGTAATAAACTCGAAAGTTGAATCTCCTGTAACCGGATTGAGTCCGGTGAATAATCTCATCTCCGTCATAACATAAGCCGATGTATTACCCATTTGAACGTATCCCGTTCCAATAGGCCATTCACCGGTATAAGCAACACTCTGGTCGCCGCTCACGGTTCCAAGTCTGCCGTTATTATGAAATGTTATTCTGATCTGGTTACCGGCATGCACGTTTTTTGCCCGGTGGATTGCATCGCCGGGTGCATCTAATTGTGCATTTATACTTATAGCGCTAATTAGTAAAAATACAATTAGCGGGCATAAAAATTTCATGTCTTTACTCCTTCAATAGCATTCTAAAATGAAAGAATCAGCGTAAATTTATTCTGATGGTCCAATCTTCCAAAGTCAACATTCGCGTAATCAAGATTTACATAAGTTCCTGCCAAATCGAATTTAACGCCAAAGCCATACGTAAAACCGCCTTCGCGATCTTCCAATAATAATTGTCTGAATCCGGACCTTAACGAAATCATATCGTAAAGCGTTACTTCTGTTCCGATGTTCAAATATTCCTTATTATCATTCGGATGAATAGCATCAATCGATACTATCCAGTCGTGCTGATCGAGTCCGATAATATCTTTGGCTATGTTTGCCGAAAGTCCGACACGAAAAAGTATCGGCAGCGGAAATTTATCCGTTTCAAGATTGGCATTAATATTTTCGTTGTTTCCGGCAAACCCGGGATTAATATCATGCTGAACAAGCATATCTCTGCCTGTCATTTGCATATCGGTTCCGAAGTTGCTAATCGACATTCCAATAATAACATTTTTAAAAAATGCTTTATAAAGAACACCAACATCGAACGCAAATCCATCTGCGTAGGAATGCCAAATTGTTTCGCGGATATATTTAACATTACCTCCGATTGAAAAACGATCTGTAAGGGCGCGAGCATAACTTAGTCCAATAACAAAGGAACTTGCCGAAACTTTTTCGCCTGTTCCATTCGGATATTGTATGGTTGTTCTTTCGATATCAGGCATACCCATATAACCGATGAACGCTCCGACAGTACCAAAATTTTCGAGCGGTATTGCAATGCCGCCGTAATCATAATAAATATCGGCAATGTAATCGTAATGGTTGATGGTTGCTTGAAACTTATCGACATACGACAGCCCGGCAGGATTCCAATACATTGCAGTGATATCCTGAGCTTGTGTGGAATAGGATTCGCCCATCGCCAAAGCTCTGGCGCCAACTCCTATTTTCAAGAATGCGGCTGCTGTTGTTCCAACACGTCCAATCGTTTGGCTAAAAATGTTGCCGGAGAAGAACATCGTTCCTATTACTGTAAAAAGAATTATAAATGAAAATCCTTTTCGTCTATTAAAAATTTTTAGAGTCTTGTCTTTCATAACGTATCCCCGCTCTAATTATAACTTATTCTAAATCCCAGGGAGATGTAACGCGGCGCTGTATAGTACCCGGGATTTGTATAATATTCTGTCGAATTGGAAATTTCCAATAATCGCGTCCAGCTTTGATAATCGTCCAACGTATAATCCGGTAATCCTGTATCTGAATACACATAATTGGCATTTCTTGTATCAAGTAAATTCGTTATATCAAGCAATGCTTGAATATCGAAACTGCCGACGCGGAACATTTTGGATAACCGTAAATCGATATTGAATGTTGATGGACGGCGTTCAATATTTTCGCGCCAGCCGGTATAAGAACTTGATCCGGTTGCTTCGCCTCTCGCGATTGTTGGTGTGTATGGAAAGCCGGAATTAATTGTTCCAATCATTGTACCCGTCCATCCGTCCTTTGAGTAATTCACGATGAGATTTAATTGATGAGGCTGATCCCAATTTAAATTAATCAACTGCACTCTTGGCGCTCGTCCGGCTGATAGATCGTTGTAAGCATCTGCACTATTCGAAGAAGTGCCTTTTGCTTCCATATAAGTATAATCTAAGTTTATCCAAAAATCGCCAAGGTGATACTGGGTTGATAATGTAATACCTTTTGCAACAGCGTGATCTTTATTTACATAACTGTAATAAGTAGTTCCCCGGTAAGTGTCTACAGGAAATCCTGTACCAACCCAATCACGTATATCCCTGTAAAATCCGGTTATATGCAGGTAAAGGTCATCGAATAACTGCTGCTGCAGACCCAATTCGTACATGATAGTACGCTCAGCATTTAAGTCGGCATTGCCAACAAGATTCTGTGAGCCGGCGCCGGTTATCCAGAAATTAGGATTAGCATAAAGATATTGGAATTCAGGATTCTGGAAAAAGTGTCCGTACGAAAAATGTATTACACCTTCCGCTGTGATAGGGAAAGAGAGACCGAACCTGGGACTGAATTGGAATTTAGCTTCGGGCTTTTTCCACCAGAATGCTGCTCTCTGTTCGGGTGTGTATTCAACCAAATCTTCCAGAGGAACGTCTGCAGAGTAATTGCTATAAATATGATCCATCTTAAAAGGAGAATAAATTTGAGGATCTTTGGGATCAGCTAAAAGTTTTCCATCCGAATCGAAATAATCAAAACGTAAACCAAAGTTAATAATTAATTCCTGGAATTCAATTTTATCCTGGACGTATGCAGCGAATTCCATCGGCTTAGCAGTGATAAAACTCCGGTATGCAGATGATTGAGATGGAACAATAGGACGATAAGTTACCTGAGAAAATTGAAGTGCGTATCCGTCCTGCGCAATGTCGTGAATTCTTGTTGATGCGCCAACTTTTATCATATTATATTTATCGAGCTGACTCGTTAGATCGAGACTTGCTGAAAAATATTTTGTGTTTTGTGTACCTCTATTAACATCATTTCCCCAAAAAGAAAAGTCGGCGGTATTTCCTTTAACTTCGATATCGTCTTCCCTCGAAGGATCAAACATATACTGCTCAAAATCGCCGCCTTGTGTTGGAACATATCTGTAATCAAACGGATCTTCATATAAATAATTTTTATGATCATTCTGGTAATAGCTGCCTTTAAAATCAAGGAAAGTGCTGTTTGAAAAAACATAAGTTGCTGAGAGAATATGAGTTTGTCTGTCGGTGTAATAATGACGTCCGCCATCAGGTAAATATTTTTGTCCGCCACTGTAACTATGATCGGAATTATAATAGATTCCGTAACTTAGGAGCAGTTCATTAAAATTAAAAAATATTTTGCCTTGTCCGGAATAACCTTTGTAACAATCCAGATTTGTTAATTCACCATCAGGCATCTCATAAGTATGAGTCGTATCAAGAATTGGCGACCATAATCCCCAGGGCATAAAATATCTTCTTCCCATTGTAACGCCGGGTTGATTTTGATACCGGCCGGCAATGAAGTAAGATATCTTGTTATTTAATATCGGGATCGGTCCGGAAAGATTAACCTGGAAATCGTAATGGTTGAAAGGCTCATAATTATTAAGATACGATTCCTTTGTCTGCCAGGGTTTTTGTTTATTGCTTAGCGATTCGTACAAATCACGGACGGAATTAATACCATGTTTTGAGTAATCGTAATTAATTCTTCCCGTCTCGGTAACAAGTGCGTTTGCCGCCGCAACCGCCCAATCTCTATTACTCATTATGTAATAAATATCGTCATCAAAACTAAGATGATCGCCAAAGTAACCGGTAGCATTTATTGTAAATTTATCCGAACCTTTTTTCGTTACAATATTTACAACTCCCGAAAGCGCCTGCCCGTACTCGGCATTAAATGTTCCGGTGATGGCTTTAAGTTCTTCAATCGATTGATCGTCGATACTGATACCCGAACTGCGGTTAACCGGATTAACAACCTGCACTCCGTCAACCATATAGCTTATTTCCGAAGAACGTCCACCTCTTATATGTATGGCTCCTTCAGCATCTCTTGTAACGCCAGCCTGAAGACTTAAAAGTGTTGCGACGTCTCTAACCGGAAGATCATTAATTTGATCGGACTGAAAACTTCTTTCGGACGAAGTTAAATCTTTCTGTATAATTCTCTGCCCGACAACCGTAATTTCTTCGCCGATTTGAATAGCGGTAGAAGATAATTGAAAATCCACTTTTGTCGTTAGGTCAACCTTAACTCTTACTCCTTCCATCGAACTGCCGTTATAACCGATATAACTTGCTTTAACGGTGTAAACTCCGGGGGAAATATTTAGAATATAATACTCACCTTCGAAGTCGGTTGCGGCGCCGAGGCTCGTACCTTCAATAACAACATTGACCCCGATGAGAGGTTCCCCGGTAGCGGCATCAGTAACTTTGCCGGAAATTTTACCGGTGGTTCCGGCAAATACATTCACAATGGAACAGAGAAATAGTAAGAGAAAGGATTTAATAATGATTGAATTTTTATTCCTTCTCATAACAGTAAAATCCTTATTGTATTTACATCAAAGCAAAAGGAGAAAGCGCCTATTGCGTTTTCCCCGAAGACATTTTGATTATTGTTATTTTATGAAAAATAAACAAACGAGAATCAAATGAAAAAAAGAGCGGTGAAGTTTTAATTCCTCACCGCTCAACAAAGGAGTCGGTTTATTTCAGGAGCATCATTTTCATTGACTTTTGGAAATACCCGGCATTGATATGATAAACATACATACCACTTGCAAGGTTACCGGCATTAAAATCTACCTGGTAGAATCCCGGTTTCTGTCTTGTATTTACAAGAGTTGCAATCTCGCGCCCAATCGTATCATAAATTTTAATCGTTACATCAACTTCTTCTTTGATATCGTATTTAATGGTGGTCGTTGGATTGAACGGATTAGGATAATTATTATACAATTTAAATTCCGTAGGTAGATTTGCGGTTTCATCTTTAACATCGTTCGGAGAGCCGATTACCTGTAAAGTACCCCAGCAATGCGGGCGCAACCAATGCTGATCGAGATCAATCGGTGCAGGAGTATTACCTGCCTGTATAATCATCGATCTTTCAGTGTCGCCGGCTAGCGGGTCCCAGTCGCTACAGTCAATTTGTATTGGAAGCGTCATATTGTTTATTACAATGAAATCGGTTCCATCGGGAGCGAGTACATCAAGACTAAGAACTGCTTCGATGATGTATCCGTCGCCTGAGAATTTCGGATAAACAGTTGATTGAACGCCTTCAACTGTTGTAGCAGCGCCGCCGTCAAGAGCTGTTTCGCCGCGTGCTGTAAATCCAATTCTCCAATCGCCGTTTGCGCGGTTAAAATTCTTTCTATGAAGCTCTTTTAACCAGCGTGTATCATAAAATCCCATAAAGAATTCAAGAGCGTCGCCCTGCCATGCCTGCATATCTGCATCTGTTCTTAAATCGTCATCCGTTACATCGGCTGATATGTATAAATTATTTTCATCAATTACCATTGTCACTTTAAAATCCAAATCAGCCGAGCCCGGAAGCCATGCTGGATCGGAAGAACCCTGCGGCAGTATTTGATTTATTTTATAAGGTTCAAATTCATTATCAAGACCATCAAGCACAAATGTATTTGCAAAATCCGCAACGTATTGAGCTTTTAACGATGTTGAGGTTTGTATTTCCATAGGACCGGTTTGACATGCATTTGAAAGCGCTGTTTCAGTAACTCCATCCGAAGCTGTAATGGCGAAATAATACGTCTGAACGCTTCCATCTATTGTATAAGGTCTCCATGCGTAAGCCTGTAATCCGTGTGGAACCGATGGAGCTATAAGCATAACGCCGTCATCCTGAAGGTCGGTAATAGGATTTCTGCTCATGTAAATATTATAAGTTTCAGTACCGCCGCCGGTATCAATCCAGTCAAATCTAAAATATTTGACTTCGCCTGTTATTAAGGATTCCGTAGAAACTGAACCGGATACTTCGGGCGAGGTTAATTCACCGCCCGGTTTGGGGATACCTTCAACAATTAGGTTATCAAAATAACACGCGCCGGCCCATGTACCAACAGTTCCAAATTGATCGCCGGGATAGTAGATTTGTACAAGCAGTTGAGCAGTCTGCATCGGATCAACAGTACCAGCCGTAGTCAGACTATCGACGTCAATAAACAATGTATTAAATTGTCCGCGCACGAGAGAGGTAGGATTGGCGCCGTCATCCAACTGATAAAGAAATTCAGTCCATGCCCAGTTTGTAGCAGTTCCAAAAATTACAAAACCAACTTGTCCGCCAAGCGGCATATCAGCCGGCGGCATAAAATCGAATGTAATTGCCGTAGCCTTACCGCCTGTTTCGGTTGAGTTAAGAATAACATTATCCCTTTGAATTACGGCTTTAGATCCCGCAGTTGCATCGCCAACAGATAGATCAATATTTCCCTGCATAACACCGCCTTCCATAGTATTGTGCTCGAGTGATTTCATAGCACCGCCCCAGCCGGGGATTGAGAATCCGTTAACTTGCAACGGGGATGAAAAATCGCAAACAACCCATTGATCGCCGGTTTTGGTTCCTATGAATGAAGCATTATCAACATAAACCATCCCCGCATATCCGCCAAAAATAATCCCCATTTTGCCAATATTATTTGCATGGTGGTCAAAATTTATTGCAGGATCGGCAAAAGCCGCCTCCATATCAAAATAAATTGGGTACCATTTATCTTTGGGTATATCAGTACTCGAATAAATATTTTCTACATGCGACCAGTTGGCATTGTCCTGTGCCCATGTTTTTATTTCCATTCCGTCGGGAACACCGGTTGGTAAATAAAGCCAATAACAAACCATGTTAAATCCTTGCGGGTTTACACTGGAGACTTCGATAACACCGGCTGCAGTACCGTTAAGATCTACCCCAAGAACATTATTGGTGCCATCAAGCGGATCAGCTACTGAAGCAAGACTATTTATTCCGGTGCCCCAGCCGTTATCAATAAAGTTATCAACACCGGTTGTGAATGTACCAAATACGCTTGGTTCAACGCCGACATAAGAAATATTATCAATAAGAATATTGCCTGCCCAGTTGCCTATATCCGCATGATTGTCGGACCAATCGCCAATATCAATTCCGCACCATCCGAAATTGTTGTCTCTTACATTAAAATCTGCGCTTGAAACCTCTGTTTCTGTAAGCGGAAATCCTATCGGATACCAAACTTCTTTCGGAATATCAGCAGCAAAATAAGTTTTTGTTTTGTGTGCCCAATGAGAGTTATCCTGTGCAAAAAGATTTAAGTGCAGTTGATCCGGCGTATCTGCAGGCAGCCATACATAATAATACAATATCTGGGCTGTGGTTGCAGAAGGATTACCGGATTCAAAACCAATAGCTCCGGTTCCTGTTACAGCATCCAGGGAAGCATCGAATGAAACTTGCAAAACCCCATTGCTTTGACCTGTAGGATCTGCAACTTGCTGAACGGAAGCTATTGCAGGACCCCAACCGTAATTATACCACCCTTGATTAGTGATTTCAAAATCGCATAATACCTGTGCGATTCCCGAGCTTGTTAATAATATAAAAATTGCAAATAGTAAAAGAACTCTTTTCATATTTCCTCCACTTACATTGTATGGTTACAATTAGTTGATTAAATAATTTTTTCCGGGATTCTGTTTAATTTTTGCCAAACTTTTATAATAAAAAAGTAAGTAACCTTGTTTTTCAGACTTATAACTAAAACATAAATGATGCCACCAAATATGTGTATTGTAAATTAGTTTTTACTTTGTTTTGGCTGTTTTAAAATCCTTATTTATTTTCTCTATTTATTATAAAGATAAAATTTATTATAAAGATAAAGAGCGTAACAATACTCAATCAATAAACATTTCATGAACGGATAAATTCATTCTTTACTTTGACGGAGTAATCGTTTTCCGATTGAGCATAATTCACATAGTAATAAAAAGAAAAGCTTATGGTTACAGAGACAATGAGTTTTTCAAATATAAAAATTATGATCTTCACGATACCATTTCGGCGTTTTTATGATGAGCAAAAAAATATACGCGGCAGGGAATGAGTTACGCGAGCGAATCGAATAAAGTATCCGACGGCAGAAGTTATTAACATCTTTTAAAAGGAAGGGAACTCTGCAATTTTTTCAATCGAGTTGGGAGTGTAAATAATTTTGTGTAAATGGTTAAAGTAGAAAGAGAGGCTAAGCGGAGTGGAGCGTAGCGAAACGGAGCTTAGCCTCTCGAAAATCGCGCTTGCATTAGGCGAAAATATTTAACAAATTCTTTAACCATTA
>JAZDFC010000057.1:0-126394 GCA_043808235.1 bacterium | reverse complement strand
TAATGGTTAAAGAATTTGTTAAATATTTTCGCCTAATGCAAGCGCGATTTTCGAGAGGCTAAGCTCCGTTTCGCTACGCTCCACTCCGCTTAGCCTCTCTTTCTACTTTAACCATTTACACAAAATTATTTACACTCCCATTTGGTTTTATTCTGTACGTTCTTTTATTGGTTGGAATTAGCCTTGTAGCTTACTTTATTTTCAAACGTTAGTCGTACCTGTCGAGTTTAAATTTTTCGCCAAGGTATAATTTTCTTACATCAGGATCTTCTGCGAGTATATTTGCCGTCCCGGCCTTGAATATATTTCCATTGATTAAAATGTATGCTTTATCAACGATACTCAATGTCTCATGAACATTGTGGTCTGTAATTAAAATACCGATACCGCGATGTTTTAAATTCTTTACGATGCTCATAATATCTTCAACGGCTATCGGGTCTATTCCTGCGAATGGCTCATCGAGAAGAATAAATTTTGGATTAGTCGCAAGCGCCCGTGCAATTTCGGTACGTCTTCTTTCACCGCCGCTTAATTGAATACCGAGACTTTTTCGGATATTGTTCAATCCAAGTTCGTCAATTAATCCATCTCTCCTTTCCTTTCTTTCTTTTCCCGAAATTTTTAACATTTGCAGCACAGCCATAATATTATCTTCAACCGAGAGTCTTCTGAAAACAGACGCTTCCTGAGGTAAATAACCAATTCCCATTTTTGCTCTGGCATACATCGGCTCTTTTGTAATTTGATCTTCATTAAGAAATACGCGCCCTGCGTTAGGTTTAATCATTCCCACAATCATATAAAATGTTGTTGTTTTCCCCGCACCATTCGGGCCGAGTAATCCAACTACTTCGCCTTGTGTTACCTGCACCGAGACTTTATTTACTACCGTTCTCTTTTTATAAATTTTTACAAGTTCTTCGCTTCGCAAAGTGGAAGCGCCGTTTTCGGAATTAATTGTTATCGCTTGTTCCATTCTGATATCATTTTTTCTTTTATGGGTCTATTATTAAAAATTAGGAAAGAAGGTAATGTAAAATCCTTCTCCTTCCCTTCTACAAGATTTTCCGGATGATATTCACTCGAAGGTGAACCGTATAATCTCACATCAACAACCTTCTTATCTTCAAAAAAGATTTTAGCATTATTTGAACTGGATTTAATTAACCCATTAGGCTTACCATCATCGTAAGTATAATAGATGCTTAGCACACTTCCAAAAATTTCCGTCAAATTAAGATCGCCTCCTCTAAAATATATCTTAATAATATTTCCGGATACCTGATCGTAACGGAAATAATATTCTTTATTCTCGGATGTGATTGTGCCGTTCGAAGTGATGTCAATTCTGTCCAGTTCATCTTCAACCAGGAAAATATTAACTGTATCTCCTACGAGCTGAGAATTTTCGTACCATAGAACCGGAGGAATTTTATCATCTTCATTTTTATATGTAAAGATACGATCCTCGTTTCTGAACATATAGGTTCGCTCATTAACCGAAGCAAATTCACCCCGAATAATTTTCACCGAATCGAGTGCGATGAAATTTGAGCCAAGGCTGTCTTTCAACGCAATTAACTCTTTCGATTTGATGAATAATGTATCTGACCTGCCGGTTGAATCCGTATCGACGCTGAATAATATCGGGTCGCCCGTAATTCGTGTTGAATCTTTTTGCCCGAAATCTTCGAGGTATTCACCTGTTATAATTAAACTGTCCGTCGTATCAACTATTCGAACATGATGATATCCAAAAGTGACAAGCGAATCGCGGAAATGCACGAGACTATCGGCATAAATAACCGAGCTCGTATCCCGCGCCTCAACATTCGAAATTGCGACAGCTTTGTTGTTATCATAATAATAATTAAGTGTATCTGATTTTAATGTGTTAATGCTGTCGTAAAGACAAACCTTTTCGTAAAAAAATGCTCGCTGCTCATTAAAATAATAGTAACCGTGAACAGCATCTAACTTCATGCGTCCGTCATCAAGCAAAACTCCGACATCGCTTTTTGCAATCCTATTATTCCCGAAATAATATCCTTTTGCTGTTTTAATTGTAACGGTATCCTGCACACACACCACATTCCCGATAAGCTCGACTTCGTTTCGTTGTAAAAATTGTTTGGCGATATCGCATGTTATTGTGACATCACCCTGGATAATTACAACATTGCCGATTACTTCCCGGATATTTTCTTCATTCACAAGACTGCCGGCGAGAGTATCACCGGTGATTGTAATTAATTCATCCGGTTCAGTTTCCTGAGCAAAAAGTAAGTTATGAATTCCAAAAAGAATAACTATTACGAGAAGTTTTTTCATTTGTTAACTTCTTTGGTTTGGGTGATGAACGTAATATTAAAAATAACATAATTTCTTAGATGCTGGTCGGATTCAAATCCATAACCCTCAATCCGTTCCTTCTTCGATGCGATAGTTACAAATTTATCTGTTGTTATTTTCTTTCTCTTATTATTCCACATCAGTTCGTCAGTCCACAATGTATCTCCACTATCGCTAATAGCAACGACATTTTGAATTGCATACAAGTTATTCGTCTTGTCGTCCACTTTCCCTTTATTGGATGTAAGAGTAGTGGTCTTCTGCTGCTGTTCGTTGTAAAAATCGATTTTAACATTATCAAGCAACTTAATATTTTGATCTTCGTACACGGTGATATGATCTGAAAACAGTATAGCCCGCAGAATGCCGTCTTCCGTCATAATCACTTTGGAATTCCAACTTTCCTGATCTGGGATTTTAGCGCTATCTTGTTGTTGTCCTACCTGAGGTTCAATTTTTTCTTCACTGCATGAGAAGAATAATATCATCAGTATCGGGACAATTAAAAATCGGTTCATCTGCTTTGCAAACCCAATTTTACTAATTCATGAAGATGCAGAATACCAATGGGAATATTTTCATCGTCAATTACGATGAGCGAAGTGATACTAAATCTTTCCATCTGCTGTAATGCGAATGAAGCGAGAAATTCGGATTTGATTGTTTTGGGATTTTTAGTCATCACATCTTTCGCTGTAAGATTTTTTATCTCAAGAGTTTTTTCAAGTAATCGTCTTAAGTCGCCATCGGTAATAATACCACTTAATTTACCTTGACTGTTTATCACACAAGTTGTACCGAGACGTTTAGAAGTAATTTCAAGTATCGCATCTTTTATTGAAGCGGATTCAGTTACGATTGGGATATCACCGTCCTTGTACATTATTTCGGTAATCTTGAGTGATAATCTCTTACCAAGCGAACCTCCTGGATGAAGCATAGCAAAATCTTCAGCGGTGAAACCTCTTTTCTCAATAAGCGTTACTGCGAGTGCATCGCCCATTACAAGCGCAGCTGTTGTAGATGCAGTCGGTGCAAGATCGTAGGGACAAGCTTCTTCTTTTACACTAATATTGAGATTAATATCACACTCCTTTGCCATCCTCGAATCCATATTGCCAAGCATCCCGATAAGAGTAACTTTTAATCTTCTTAACAGCCCGATAAGATTAACTAATTCCTCGGTAGCGCCGCTTTTGGAAATTAAAATTATAATATCATCGGATCGTACCATGCCGAGATCGCCATGCAATGCATCTGTAGGATGAAGATATATTGCCGGCGTTCCGGTTGAGTTTAGCGTGGCAACTATTTTTCGAGCTATCAAACCCGATTTACCAACTCCCGTAAGTACCACACGTCCGGCTGAATTATAAATTACATCGATCGCTTTTGCGAAGTCACCATTGATTCTCTTAATCAAATCCGTAATAGCTTCAGCTTCTATCCTAATTACTTCTTTGCCTTTAGCAATTATTTGATCTTCCGACAATTTAGCTCCAACACATTTTAAAATAAAGATGCCCCATAAATAGCAAGGCAATATAAAACTGATAGTAAATTTACTCTTTTATGAACTTTATTTGTAGCAATATTTTTCGATTTGGAAGCGGAGAGATTCAAGTCGTTTTCACGTTCCCGGAAAAACAACTTGTTCGATTAAAACCTTTTTACAACTTCGTCGATGCTTTTTATTTCAAGTAGGAGATTTTTTAATTCATCAAGAGGCAGTTGACTCGATGCATCGCTTAAAGCTTTTTGGGGATCGGGATGTACTTCAAGAAAGAGAGCATCGATACCGACAGCGGTTGCAGCCCGCGCAAGGGGTTTTATGAACTCACGTTTACCGCCCGTTACTTTGCCCATACCCGGCATTTGAACCGAATGAGTCGCGTCCATTACAACCGGGTAACCAAGTTCTTTCATTATTACAAGCGATCTCATATCAACAACAAGATTGTTATATCCAAACGTGGTTCCTCTTTCCGTGAACATAATTTTATTATTTCCTGTCGATAATATTTTATCGGCTGCATTTTGCATATCGCCCGGTGCAAGGAATTGTCCTTTCTTTATATTCACAACTTTACCTGTTTTCCCGGCTGCTATAAGCAATTCGGTTTGGCGGCAAAGGAAGGCAGGAATCTGAAGCACATCAACATACCCGGCAGCAATAACGGATTCTTGTTCTGTATGAATATCTGTCAGCACAGAAACATCAAATTCTTTTCCAACTTTGGCAATAATTTTTAACGCGGCTTCATCGCCAAGTCCGGTAAAGGAATCTACGCTTGTTCTATTTGCTTTTTTATAACTTGATTTAAAGATGAACGGAATCCCAAGTTCGGAGACGATCGTATTTATTTTTTCAGCAGTAAATAAAACTAACGATTCGCTTTCAACAACACATGGTCCGGCAATCAAAACGAATGGATTGCCGTCGCCGATTTTAATGTTTTTCAACTCAATCATAATCTTATGAATTTACTGAAACAATGTTTGTTGATCCGGTCGTGACACACGTTTTCTATTAAATCGGATATAAGCTAAGTCCGTTGCTTCTCTTCCCCGCGGAGTACGCTGAATAAATCCCTGCTGAATTAAAAACGGCTCGTACACTTCCTCTATCGTTCCGGGGTCTTCATTCACAGAAACCGACAATGTATTAAGTCCAACCGGACCGCCGCCAAATTTTTCAATAATTGCGAGGATAATATCTTTGTCCATTTCATCGAGTCCAAATTCATCCACCTCGAGGGCGGTTAACGCTTTCCGGGTAATTTCAAGATCAACTGCTTTTTTGTTTTCGAAATCGGCAAAATCTCTTGTACGCCGTAAGAGCCGGTTTGCAATTCTCGGTGTTCCACGCGATCTCTTAGCGAGTTCGAATGCGGCATCGGCATCAATTTTTATATTTAGAATTCCTGCTGATCGGTTCACGATTTTACTCAATTGCTCGCTGTCGTAATAATCCAATCTCGATTTAATTCCAAATCTATCGCGGAGCGGCGCCGTAAGCAAACCCGCACGTGTTGTGGCTCCAACCAGGGTGTATTTCGGAAGACGTATCTGAACAGTTCTTGCATTTGGACCGCTGTCAATCATGATATCAAGTTTAAAATCTTCCATAGCCGAATACAGATATTCTTCAACAACCGGACTAAGTCTATGAATCTCATCAATAAATAAAACGGATTTTTCTTCGAGGTTGGTAAGCAATCCCGCTAAATCACCCGGCTTTTCCAATACCGGACCGGAAGTAACTTTAACATTGACTCCCATCTCATTTGCAATAATATGAGCGAGTGTGGTTTTTCCCAAACCGGGTGGACCGGTTAGTAATACATGGTCCAAATTCTCGTTGCGTTTTATTGCTGCTTTTATAAAAACATTGAGGTTGCTTGTAATTTTATCCTGCCCTACAAAATCACCGAATGAAAGAGGTCGGATTGATTGCTCAAATTGTTTTTCTTCTTCTTTAATTACAGTGCTCGTAGATTCGCTCTTTCTCATGCTTCGGTGAATGAATTGGCAGCAGCCATTTTTTGTAATTTGGAATTCGATTTGTACCTTTCTACTAAAACAACCATAAACACCATCAATACGATCATCGCAGCAGCAAACAATATTACATGTTCGGGAACGAGATTTTTTCCGTAAAGCTGGAATAAACCCGGCGACCAAGCCGAACCATATAAAATTATCAAATGAATCACATAAATAAGAAGCGTGTTTGTACCAATCTTTTTAAAGATATCGGGAATGTTGGAAAACTTGAAGGATATTACCGACATAATTCCGTTTAAAATAAGCACGAATCCGATTCGTAGAAATATCAACGAAAATCCGTTCTCCCAATAATCATTCAGATTGCTCATTTTATTAATTAGAAAATCTATTGCAACAGATAAACCAATGAATCCAATACCTGCAAGTAACAATTTTACCGGGAATGCATTGGATTGATAACTCCCGGGATTACGGGCGAGTAAACTACCGAAAAAAGCGCCTGCTAATACATAACCCGCCCAGGGAAATAGCGGGAATAACGATCCGCTGCCGGTATAAAAATATCCGGCGAAAGGTAAAGGCAGATACTCAATCCAATTAATACTGTACATAAACGGCATCAAACAGAAAAAGAATAACGCTCCTGCCGGGAAGATGTATTTATCTGCAATTTTTAATTTTTCGCCAATGTAACTAAGCAACAAAATAAAGAATATTCCAAAACCGATAAGCTGCAATGCATCGAGTGCAAAAAATACTTTCCACTGCTGGGATTCAACTATCGAGAAATCTACGATACGATAACTTGGATACCTTAACGTATAACCAAGACCAACAAGAAGTAAAAATCTTCGTATTCCTTTTCCAACACGAGGATTCTGCATGAACGGTTCTTTTCGTAATCTTAACAGGTAAGTGAATACTACACCGGAAGTGAACATAAAAATGGGGGCTGTAAATCCTCTCATTAAATTCCAACCGCTGTAAAAAATCGAGTCGAATGTTCTATAGCTATCCGATAAAAGGCTATCGACAGTATGTCCCTGTACCATCATTAAAACCGCAAACGCCCTCATTAAATCGAGGAAAACTAATCTATCTTTTTGTGATACCACTACTACTACACCAAAGTATTATAAAAATTGCTCGTAAAGATAAAGAAATTAAGGGGAAGATAAAATTTGCAAGGCAGGTAAAAAATTCAACTGAGGCTGAGGCTAAGAGAATAACTTTCGAAGCGGGAATATTGTTGAATATATTTTCCCTCTGCCTTAGCCTATCCAAAATCCGGTGTGTTTAATTTTTCGGATGAGTCATATGTATATACTTGACAGATTCATACACTATCAATCCAATCCCTCCACTTCGACATTATGAAGTTTATTTAGGTTATTTCGAATTGATTGTTCAAAAAATCCATCACGTAAACTGTACAATTCCAGTTTACCGAGAATAAATTGGATTCCCCACCATTCTAAAACAAACTTTTGATTATAGTGAAAAATGATTTTAAGTTTTTGGGAAGAATGATCATAATATTCTTGTCCGTTAAAAAGAACAAATTTTATCTGATTCTCCGTAATAATAATATTTTTGATTGTATCTTTAATTCGAATAATCGCCGGAACAGTGAGGGCTATAAAGATAAGTGGGAAAATTAATGTATAATTTATTCCATGCTTTATGAATGTGTATAAAAATATGCTTATCCAGATAATCACACCACCTATATAGGTATATAAACGGGTGTTTGCAAAAGTATATTCAAATAGTACTTGATTATTCATGAATGTTAATTTTTCGGATGTGTTGCCACCCAACCCTTTATATAATCAACAATTACTTTTGTAGAAGCTCCCGGGGTGAATATATCTCCAATCCCCAATGATTTTAATTTTTTGATATCGTCGTCTGGAATTATTCCGCCGCCGAATAGAAGGACATCATCTAATTCCTTTGCTGTCATCAATTCTTTTATCCGTGGAAAGATCGTCATGTGAGCGCCGGATAAAATGCTGATACCCACAGCGTCAACATCTTCCTGAAGCGCAGCTTCAACAATCATTTCGGGAGTTTGACGCAGCCCGGTATAAATTACTTCCATTCCTGCATCGCGTAAAGCGGCAGCCACTACTTTTGCGCCTCGGTCATGTCCGTCCAAACCGGCTTTCGCAATTAGTACCCGGATTATTTTCACCATGATTTCACCTTAGTTAATTACACAATTTTTTGAAAGGAATATATAAAGGATTCATCAGCCTAACAAATACTCTTTCGATTTTTCGAACACGCCGAATATACCGCCGGTGTGAATAAATAGAACTTTTGATCTCTTCCTATTTTTTAAAAACAATTCATCATAAGCATA
Source organism: bacterium (assembly GCA_043808235.1). Lineage (GTDB taxonomy): Bacteria > Bacteroidota > Ignavibacteria > Ignavibacteriales > Melioribacteraceae > JAZDFC01. The sequence goes on along the minus strand of JAZDFC010000057.1, from coordinate 118,161 downwards.
AAACGCTTTGCCGGTGTATGCCGGATCGAAAATAATGCCGGACTGCCGCGCAAAATTTTTAATAACACTGATCTTTTCAGCAGCGATATTCTTATATCCTTCGGTGGAATAACCATCAAGTATTTCGAGATCACTTGTATCAATTTTTTGTTTGATTTTGTATTTACGGCAAAAATCAGAGATCAATATTTCTATCCTGTCAAGCAATACTTTTTTGGGGAACAGAACATTCACAGCGAATATTTTTACGTTGAGTCCGAACAATGCATTGCCTATCAACAATCCGGCTGATGTTCCCCCGCTTCCGGCAGAAGTAAAAATTCCATTTACTTTTCTATCATCAATTTGATCTTGAATTTCATCGAAGAAAGAAATGTATCCCCAAATTCCAAGGGGTGATGATCCTCCTTCCGGAATAATGTAAACTTTCTTTCCCTGTAATTCAAATTTTTCTTTCTCCGCAAGCATGATGTTCCGAACATCATCAAATTGTATCCGGTTCATGTAAATGATTTCGGCTCCGGCAATCTCATCCAAAAGAAGATTCCCGGTTGAGGATTTCTTTTTCGATCCCCACAAAAACAATTTTGATTTAATACCGATTGAAGCTGCCGCAAGCGCCGTAGCCCGTGAGTGATTGGATTGTTCGCCTCCGGTAGTAAAAACATAATTTGCTTTTTTCTTCTTTGCATCAAAAAGCAGGTATTCAAGTTTACGTACTTTATTTCCTGTTAATTCAACACCCGTCAAATCATCACGTTTTATATAAAAAGAACATCCGTTGAATTTTGTAAGTTGAAGAGGAGTTGGAAGATTGGCTAATTTTATTTTACCGGGAAATTTCATTTTATTTTTTTGAACGTTGTTTTGAATTGATATTCCGTTCGTAATATGTTCTTATGAATTCCAAATCTTGCGGTGTGTCGACCGAAAAACTTTCGAATTCAGTTACGACAATTTTAATCGGGAATCCATTTTCAAGAATCCTTAACTGCTCTAATTTTTCGATCTGCTCAAGGTCGGTTGGTTTGAGCGCTGTAAACTTGAAAAGAAAATCTTTTCTAAAAACATACAGCCCGACGTGTTTATAAATTTCCCCGCTTTGAACTCTTTCGAGATTTGTTTTCGCATCACGGACATGCGGGATTGGCGATCGCGAAAAGTAGAGAGCGTAATTATTATAATCGAAAACTACCTTTACAACCGAAGGAGATTTGAATTCTTCCACAGACACAATCCTTTTTGCGAGCGTGGATACTTTCACGTGTTTATCAAAGAGATGAGGTTCAATCGCTTCGTCAATCATCCGCCCTTCTATAAAAGGTTCATCACCCTGAATATTAACAACTATATCAGCCTCTTTCAATTGTTTTGCAACGAATGCAATTCTATCTGAGCCGGTTTTAATATCGCTGGGTGTAAGTACAACCTTCGCCCCAAACTTTTTCACAACTTCATAAACTTTCTGATCATCGACAGCAATTACAATTTCATCAAGCAGTTTGGATTTTTTTGCGCTTTCGTAAGTCCGTTGAATCATTGGTTTGCCGCCGATATCGGCTAATGGCTTTCCCATTAATCTTGTAGAAGCAAACCGGGCAGGAATTATTCCGACTATCATTATTTATTCTGCGAAATTACCTTTGGTACTTTGAAAAATTTATCGTCTTTATCCGGTGCATTTTTCAATGCAGCCAATGTATCAATGGAAGGTTTCAATTCATCATCTCTAAAAACATTTACCGCATCAAGCGGATTTGAAAGCGGTTCGACACTATCCGTATTGAGTTCATTCAATTTATCCATGTATTGCAAAATTTTATTCATGTCGTTTGTCATCTCGTCCAAATCATTCTCGCTATATTTAAGCCGCGCGAGGTTGGCGATATATTCAACATCTTTTTTTGAAACCGACATTTACAAATCCTATAAAATTGTTACGGTAATTTCTTTGGTCAAACTATTTGCGGTATCAATAACAGTAACTTTTGCTGAATTCCCTTTTTTGCCAACGGCTTTAATTACAGCTTTCGAGGCATCGCTTTCATCCACGGTTACTGTAATAAAATTAGTGTTTGCCGAGGACCATGTGTACGAAGGAATATTCGCTGAAAGAAAAGTTGTAGCGATAAGTGTTATCGTTTCATTTATATTCAATGAAATTGCATCGATACCGTCGGTATTATTGGGAGTGACATTCACATATAATCCCGGTAATACCGAATAAAATCCGTTGCTGCTGAAAGTACCGGTAATAAACGCGTCGCCTCCGGAGTAAGGATTATCAATAATTTCAACTGTAAGCGAGTGAGTATTATCGCCGCGTTTTGGACTCATATACTGTAACTGGTAAAAACTATTAGCATAATTTTCAATTTGTATCTGAATTTTTTCAAATTCATCCGTAAGCTGCTGAACATCTGCTATTGAATAAAATCCGGCAGTACCAAGCGCTTCTAAGATAGTCGGATCAATCTCACGACCTAATCCAACAGTAAACACTCTTCTGGCCCCGATAGCATTCAGAGCTTCGGATAGTGAATGAGATGCTTGAGTATCGCTTCCATCGGTTAATAATATCATCGAACCTTGCAAAATTCTATTGTTATAAAAAACATCATCCCATCTGTCGGCTCCTTCAATAACGGCTCCATATAAATTGGTCGTAGCATATCCAACATTTATAGAATTAATCGCGCTCTGTAACAAAGTTTTATCATTTGTAAAATCCTGCAGTAAAATCGCTTCGGATGAAAAACAATAAATCGCAAATTCCTGCCCTTCCGTAATGCTGTTTATTAAATCTATAGCCGCTGCTTTAATTTCCGCAAGACTGTCTCTCAAACTCGTACTATTGTCAATCATCAAAACAGTTTTAATAGAATAATCGAGTTGATCTTTTTTTCGAACCAGCATAGCGGATTCGGTTGGCGAAACGGGCATTTCATTTTCGAGAACTGTAAAATCATTTTTTGTGAGAGTAGTAATTCCATTGCCGTCCAAATCTAAAACCTGGAATAAGACATTCACATAAGCCGGCAATTCCGGGGTAATTTCATGAAGCATCATTGCGTAACCGGGCAATCCGCTTTCTTCCGGACGAGTTGTAAAATTCCAGACCGGTCCCTCGACTGTTTTACCATTCGTCAACTTCGCAATCACTTTCCAATAGTAAGTTGTATTGTACAACAAACCAACAACATTTGTAGAGGTTGCACTTGTGTTACTTAAATACTTTTCAGTAGGTGGGTTAAGGGCACCAAAATACAAATCGTAAGACTGAGCATCATTCGATGTCCAAGTTAAAGTTACCGCAAGCGATTGATCGACCACATTATTAGCGGGAGATGGAGTATTTGGAATAGTCGCATCGTCAACATTATCTGTATCATCCGAATTTAGGCTGCAATTGCTGAGAAAAAATAAACTAAAAATAAAACCGGTTACAAACAATAATCTTTTCATTCTACCACTCCGCTAAAAATTAATTTTCGCTATTTGAATTTAAGAAAATCGACGATAATTATCACAATCGAGGTTGAGTTAAAAATTCGCACTTAATTTTAATGTAATTCGAAGCGAGGCTTTAGAAAAGCATTACGCCGCCCTATACACTTTTTTTCATAATGTATATTGACCATAAATTGGTCTTCGGTGCTTTCTCCCCTGAACTCAACAAAACTGATATCCTTTTAGAATTCTTGGTGACTTTGTGTCCTCGTGGCAATTTTAATCAACGCCACAAAGTTTCGAAGACACAAAGAATTTTATTGGCGAAATAATTATTAAGTTAACTTCGACTTTTATTCAAAATCTGAAAACTGATTTAAGGTCAATATATATTCTTTGCGTTTTTTGATAGAAGGATGCGAATAAAAAAACCATTCCACAAATGGATGTGGCTCCCTATCGGATAAATTTTGGTCGGTTAATTTTTCAAGTGTGTTAATAAATTCATTTTGAAGTTTGGTTGAAGTCACTGCGTACTCATCAGCCTGGTATTCATATTTGCGCGATATCCAATTTGTAATGGGAGTCTCGCTTAATCCGATTAACATTCCCCATAAAGAAAGAATCGGCAATGCTGCAATTTGATTTATCGAACTGAAACCGAACCAAGAAATGGAGAGATCATAAAAAACAGCCATCAAAAAAAATGTTGCGAAGCTGAAGAATGTACCGATAAAAATATTTTTGATTATATGTTTATGCTTGTAATGCCCAAGTTCATGCGCAATAACTGTTTCGATTTCATCGTTGGTGAAAGAATCAAGCAAAGTATCACCCAATAAAATCCTTTTGGTTTTTCCCAATCCGGTGAAAGCGGCATTAGCTTTCTTCGTTTCCTTGCTCATATTGAATTTAAATACATTCTCCACTTTCATCCCAACAGCGCCGGCAAGTCGGAGAATTCTTTCTTTCAAATCTTCATTCTCAAGCGGAGTAATTTTATAAAATATCGGCAGGATAATAACCGGCACAATCCTCGCCAATAATACCGATACAACGAACATAATAACCGCAAACGGCAGCCACCACCACGACCCGAAATAATTAATAACAAAATAGAAAACGACCAACAACGGCAAACCTATTACCCCCGCTACAAGTGCGGCCTTGAAATTTTCCCACACCCACTGAAGAAACGTTTGGTTTGAAAGATTGTATTTATGTTCGAGATAAAATCCGCTGTAATAATTTACCGGGAAGAAAAGTATTGATACTGCAAGACCGGTTACAATAACAAAGAGAATGAAAACGAGATAATCATTTACGGAAAATGTGCGAAGATAAATTTCCAACTGTTCACTGTAACCAAGAGCAACAAACAATAGAATTAAAAAGAAGGAAAGAACTCCTTTGCCAATTCCAACAGCGAGTTTGATGTTGTTATATTTTTTTGCGGACTGCATTTCGATTTGACAATATGGAATGAGGATTATTATGCTTTTGCAATAATTTTTGCGGTCTTAATTTTACTTTTACCCGGAGATTTATTTTCGCTTTCCTGCTGGTCCAATAACCCTGTCCATTTTTCTTTGATACGTTTTAATTCCCCGACTGAAAATTTGGGATTGTTTTCTTTTTCAAAGTAAGCATTCCGAATATCACGAACCATTTGAACCGAATCAAATCTTTTTTTTTTGCTATTCATCTGTCAAGTCCCTTGGATTTCTTATTTCTAATGTTCTATATCCGTACTTTATGTTAACTGAGTTATAGCGATGTATCTTGTCATAATTAACTATGTGTTTGAAATTCCAACTCACCAGTAAATCAACCTTTTCAATTGTAGCTATTGCTATATGTAATGTATCGGCAACTGATCTCTTCGTGACAACTTTTTCATTCAAATAATTCACGGAGAGATTTCTTGCTTCGTCAGTGATTTTTACAAACTCAACATACTCCTTTGGAATTTCACTTACAACTTTGTTTACTTTGTCCGGCGCATATTTTAATTCGAACCTCGAAATTTCAGAGATTACCGCTTTGTATTTGCCGCTTCTAAAATTTAAAATCAGTTTATTCGACCACTTTTCAAATTCCGGATCAAAACATCCGCCGAAAACCGATGTATCAACATAAATTCTCATTATAAAAATGCAATTAGCCGTAACAAGATAAGAATTTATTCAATAATATTTATCTGCGATTGAGGAATAATAATACTGTATGAACTGCGTTTTATTTATATCTTCTCAAAGCTCTTATCCGGCAGCCACCCGACTTTCCCATCGGTAAGCCGTATGCGAGTCCATTCATTCACACGGTCTTCGATTGCAAATTTTACACCTTCGTGAATGACGAAGGCGTCATTACTTTTGGAATCCGGCGACAGTTTCGTAGTGATAATAGATTCAATAAGGATTCCAAAGTCAGTGGATTTTTCCCTATTAATGCTTGCGATAAGAATTATTACCGTTAATAAAAGTATTCCAAGATTAATTGAGCCTGCAATAAATGCCCATCTTTTTAAGTTCAGTTTTTTTGTGAGGTAATAAAATCCAACATAGAACAAAAGCAACAAATAGAAAAGTATCACAATAAACGCCCATCCCGATGGAGTGAATGCAGTAACCAAAGTCACCCACCACTCAACAAGAAAAATTTGCGGCACTTCTTTTATTCTATCAACAGTGCGGGAACGTGCAATTGCCAAATTATATTCGATGTCGTCATCATTAGGTTCAAGTCTGAGCGCGCGTTCATAATTTAAAACAGCGCGACCAAGTTTACCTGCTCTGAAATATGCATTACCCAAATTGTAATAAAGCGACGCACCGATATAACCTTCATTCAAAATTTGTTCGTAAGCTTCAATAGCGTCTGAATATTGCTTATTCTGATAGTATTCATTTCCCTTTTTAATCAGCGTTTCGGGGTCCGCTGCACATGCGTTATTGAAAAAGCCGGCAGTCAATAAAATTAACAGAAAATATTTCACGTATCTCATTTTCTTTTTCTACTCGAAATAGAATTTTCCAATTCAACAATTACATTTTCCGCTTGATTGTAAATTTCATCGGCGGAATGTCTTTCCAAACTTGAAGGTGCGAACCTGGCGAACTCGCATTGCTCTGATATTGCTCTAACCCGGTGGATTAATTCCTCGTTCAATTGTCTTGCCGATAATTGCTCAATCGCGCGATCAACTGTGAATTCTGATTTCTGAAGCGACAGTTTATCTTCGAGATAACCGAATAAAGCAGGCGCCAGCTCGGCGTAAAATCCCGGTAAATTATTTTCATTCAAAACTTTCTTCGCAGTTTTTAACCTGTTAGTCGCTACCTTTACCGCTTTCTGATATTTTAACAATTGTATGTTACCGGATAATTTATCCTGCCGCTTTTTGATTCCAAGTACCGTCCCCAAAATTAATAATGGAAGAATTGCAGCAACCCAAAACCAATTTCCAATCAATGAGAGTTCGTTAAGTTTGTCAAATTCAAACGACGAAGTTTTTATAAACCGTATATCCTCACTTAACAGCCGTACATCTTCTTTCGAAAAACCTGCGACATCCGAATCAAAATTTCCTGTTCCCTTTTTTACATTTATTGTATATGCAGGTGAGGATGAAGTTACATATCTATTTTGACCTGGACTGTAATAAGTAAATTCAACAGCAGGAATTTCTTTTTCGCCCACAGTCCGCGGAACGATAAGATATTCCAAAACTTTTTTACCTGAGACCACTAACGATTTATTAACGGACACTGAAGTTTTAGGATCGTAAGTTTCCATTCCGGGCGGAAGTTGAATTTTCGGTATGTCCAATAAATTTATATTCCCGGAACCGGATATCGTTAGTTTCAAAGCGACCGCTTCATTTTGCTCAACATCTTTTTTATCGATTTGTGAATTGAAAGAAAAATCACCGACAGCACCTTTGAATGATTCCGGTGCGTTTGATGGTAAAGGTAATACGCTTACTTTTACGGTATTCGACTTTGCTCTGTACTGAACTGTCTCCGATCTTCCAAAAAAAGAATCATTAAAAAATTCATCGAAAACATCCCGCGATTGTTTCTTCTTCTTGATCAGAACCGGTACATCCAATTCGAACGGTGTAACAGTCAGCTCACCGGTTTTTGAGGGGAATAATGCAACTCGTTTAATCACTGCGGAACGGAATCTCTCGCCGTTGTACATCTCGATATCGAAATTCAGGGTGTTTGGCGAGTCAAGTTCTTCCGCCCAGAATCCCTGGTAAACCGGCAGTTTCGAAATTTGCGGAGACGAAATATTTAATCGCGTATATAGTTTATAAATAACTGTTATCTGTTCGCCGAGCATCACCTTGGATTTGTTGGGCACTGCACGAATAAAAACATTTTTACTCAGTTCTTCTTCAGTTGCGCCACTTGCATCGCTGCCGCCGCTTTGTGGAGCGTTACCCTGAATAACTTTTATTTTTATCGGTTGAGCAGATAAAGTTTTGCCGTTATAATCAGCAGTGGCAGCGCTTATTGTAAATTCACCGACTGCCGAAGGTTGCAAAATATAAGAATAAGTAACGGAGCTTGAAATCTGTCCGTTAATAATTTGCATGCTTGTTGATTGATTCGGTCCGCCTAATATTTTAAAGTTTTGGAACGAAGGCGGTCTGAAATTTTTTATCGCGTTAATGTCCACATTATTAAAATTGAAGTAAACCTGGAATCTTTCGTACTGCCCAACCGTAGTTTTATCCACAGAGGAAGTTAACTGCTGCGAAAAAACAAATGCATTGACAAAGATTATCAACGCAAACGTTTTAATTAAAACCTGTGTTGTTTTCAACGTGCTATTCATATTTATGTTAATGGAATATTACCAATCTTTTTCTCGTTTAACAACTCTCCCAACACGCTGCCTCAACTTTTTTTGAAGATCGGCTTCGTTGTTCTTTAACGCTTCCAAAATTCTCTGAGCTTCTTCCTTCGAAATTTCGTTTTTCTTTTGAGCAGGCTGTTGCTGTTGATCTTGCTGCTGCTGATCTTGTTTCTGCTGATCTTGTTTCTGCTGATCTTGATTTTGTTTTTGTTGATCCTGGTTTTGCTGATCTTGATTCTGCTGGTTTTGATCCTGCTTGTTTTGATCTTTATTCTGATCTTTGTTTTGATCTTTGTTTTGATCTTTATTTTGATCCTTGTTCTGCTGATTCTTCAACATTTCTAGCGCATAAGATAAATTATATTTTGCTTCGAGATCATTCGGATCAAGTTTCAACGCGTTTTTATAAGCTCCGATACTTTCCTGAATTTTTTGTGCTTTTAAAAGCGAGTTGCCGATGTTATAAAATACTTTCGCTTTCTTGTAATCGTCCTCAGTCAACGCCATTGCATTCTGGTAGCTGCCAATTGATTCATCGTATCTTCCCTGTTTATAATATGAGTCTCCGAGATTGAAATGTCCTTCGAATGTATTAATATCCTTTTCAACAGCCTTTTTAAAATTCACCTCGGAGTCGGGGAATTTTTTTTCTTTATAGAAATCGACTCCATCGTTAATCAAACTACGCTGACTTTGAGCAAATATATTGGTAGCTGTAACAAACACAATTATAGTGATAATCAGTTTCAATGAATTTTGTAAACCGTTGAAACGGTTTTGAATTAAACTGCGATAACTTATAACCCACGACTTAAGTCGTGGGCTAATAACAAAAGAACCTTCATCCAAAACTGTTTCAACAGTTTTCATATTATTTTCTTTCGTATTAAGAAATAACTCACATAATATATCTTCATTAGATTTCATTTTCTAACTCTCAAACTTCATAAAGAATTTAGACTTTTTAGACGATACAAAAATTTCAAGTATCATAATTAATATTGCCGGTATCAAAAAATAATAATACCTGTCTTCATATTCAGTAACTCTTGTTGTACCAAATTCCGTCTCCTCAAGATGAGATAAATCGTTGTAGATTTTTTCAAGTTCGTCTTCGGTGTTCGAACCGCGGTAATATTTTCCATTGCCTTTCGAAGTAACATCTTCAAGAATTTTCTCATCGAGCTTTGTAAGCACGACATTACCGGAATTATCTTTTTTGAAACTGACCTGCAAGCCGGCAGAATTGTAAACTGGTATCGGCACTCCGGATGGGGAGCCTAATCCAATTGCATATATTTCAATATCTTTTTTAACAGCATCATTTACTGCCGATTCTATATCGCCTTCGTGATCTTCACCGTCGGTGATAATTATAATTGCTCTCTGCATTTCAGTATCTTCTTTAAAAGAATTGGTTGCCAATTTAATTGCATCGGCTATAGCGGTTCCAGGTTGAGGTACCGACGTCACATCAACTGCATTTAGAAATAAATTTGCCGCTGCATAATCCGTTGTCAATGGGAATTGAATATATGCCTGTCCGCTGAATACGACCAATCCAAGTCTGTCGCCCTGCAGTCTCTGTATCAATCTTGAAATTTCATATTTTGCTTTTTCCAATCTCGATGGTTTGATATCCTCGGCAGTCATACTTAACGAAACATCGAGAAGAATATAAACGTCAATTCCCACTTGTTTTACTTCTTCGATTTTAGAACCGACTTGCGGATTTGCTAAAGCGATAATGACAAAAATAATAGCAGTAATCATCAAGCCAAATTTCACCGCCGATTTAAATCCGCTCCGAAGTGGAAATAAAACTTTATGCATTGTCGTATTCGCAAAATTATCTATTACTTTTTTCTGCTGTCTTTGTGTGTACCAAAACAGAAGTATTAATAATGGAATCAAATACAAAGCATACAAATATTCACTATGTGCAAAACGAAACATGTTTACTCAGTAATTAGTTTACAGTTTTTAATAAGCAGGCAGCTTGCAGCAAGCAGCTTGCAGTTATAAAAAAATCTATTGTTTTCTCCATACTCATTACTGCTTACTTCCTACTTTTAAAACGCTACGGCAGTCTTCGCAAAACGGTACGGTTAAGAATTAATTCAATGAGTAACAAAATTAATCCTGCCAAAGCCCAATTATAAAACAATTCTTTGGCTTTTCTGAACGAGGTTACTTCAACTCTCGTCTTTTCCATCTGATCGATTTCGGAATAAATATCTTCCAATTTTTGATTGTTGGTCGCCCTGAAATATTTTCCTTTTGTAATCTCGGCGATCTTTTTCAATGTCGGCTCATCTATTTCAACGGGCACCATTTGATAACGTCTACCAAATGGAGTTTGGAATGGATAAGGCGCTTCGCCAATCGTTCCGACTCCAATCGCATAAATGCGTATATCAAACTGTGCGGCAATTTGCGCTGCGCTTATCGGATCAACCTCGCCGCTATTGTTTACTCCATCCGTAAGCAGAATTATTGTTTTGCTTTTTGCTTTGCTGTCTTTTAATCGATTAACGCCGTTGGCAATTGCAGTGCCGATAGCCGTTCCATCTTCAATCATTCCACTTTTAATATCGCCGAGTAAATTTCTTAGTACCGAATAATCAATTGTAAGCGGGCATTGTGTAAAACTTTCACCTGCAAAAACAACTAACCCAATTTTATCGGATATTCTTCCTTTAATAAAATCATCGATAACATCTTTCGCCGCTTCGAGTCTGTTGGGCTTAAAATCTTCCGCGAGCATACTGCCGGAAATATCGAGCAGCATCGCGATATCTATTCCTTCGGTGTAAACATTTTCACCGGTTGAAAAAGTCTGCGGACGAGCGAGAGCGATAATTAATAATGCGATAGCCAGCATTCTTAGAGCGAAAGGTATATGACGAAATCTTTCGCGCAACGTTGGTTTAATTTCTTTAAAAATTTCAAGCGACGCAAAGGTAAGATCGGGATGAATAGTTTTATTCTTTTTCCAATACAAGAAAACCAATAATGGAATGAGTAGTAAAAAATAGAGAATAATCGGGTAAGCAAAAGTCATATTACTTAGCATCGACTACCTCAGCAAATTGTTCTGCTGCTTCAGCGGGTTTAGTCGTGTTAACAATTTCGTATGCTTGTTTCATCATCTCTTCATTCACACTCGGCATCGGCTGGAACCTGGCGAATTTAACCATATCAGCGTTGTTCAAAAAGTCGCGTGTTTTATCATGAATAATTCCGGCTTCGGGTACACTCCTCATTTGATCGAGTAGTTCAGAAGACGGCATTTCGAGCGCAGCTATCTTAAATCTGCCTTCAAAATATTTTCGAATGATTCCGGTTACATCAGAATGGTATTCTTTTATCTTTCCCTGCTGCCAGAGTTTCTTTTCTTCGAGTTCGAAAAGTTCCTTTAACGCAATTTTATGTGGTGGAAGAATAATTATTTTCTTTGTGATTATTTGACCGGACTTTTTCTTTTGATAATAGCGATACCCGAAATACCCCGCTGCCGCAAGCACAATGATAATAAGCGCAAGAATAATGATGAACCACCAGTTCATCGGAATCTTTATCGGCGCTTTTACATCCTGAATTTCTTTTTGAAGATTTACTTCCAAAGTACTCACAACTATTGAAAGGGAATCGGTTTTGATAATCTTCGGTTGGGGATCTTTGCCGACGGTATAAAAAATCGAGAATGACGGTATAGTCACTCCAGCTGAATCATATTTCGAAAAAATGTAAGTATGTTTTTCAATTACCTTCGAATCTTCTTCTTCCTTTACAACCGGTTTTTCTTTAATAAAATCAAGTACAGTGATGCTGTCTTGCACTGAAGGCATCGTGACTTTTATATTTTTATCCCTTTCTATTTCGAGGGTATAATTTATATAATCGCCAACTTTATATTCGAGCGAGTCGGTGGATACCTTTACTTTTATTGATTGCGCAAATACTGCGCTGGAGGTAAGCAGCAGTGCGATTAAAATTAAAAAATATTTCTTTATCACCATCTCTTTTCCCGCAATCTAAAGAAATCCACAAGCGGTTTAATGTAGGAATAACCGGTGTCAATATTAATCGAATCTATCCTTCCCGAAATGAATAATGACTTTCGTTTCGCTTCGATCTGTTTGTTCCTTTTTTCAAACCATGATTGTACATGCACATCTGAAGTATCGAGGAACCGCACACTACCCGTTTCGGCATCCCGCATTTGTATCAAGCCGGATTTGGGAATATTTTTTTCCCGCGGATCCTGGAGAACAACACCAATTAAATCGTGTTTCTTCCCTACTATCTTAATAATTTTTTCATATCCTTCGTCAATAAAATCGGAGATTAAAAACGCGATGCTTTTCTTTTTAATCGTATGATGGAAATATTCGAGAGCGCCGGTAATATCTGTTTTGTTGCCCTGCGGTTCGAACGAGAGCACATCCCGAATAATTCTTAAAACGTGACTCTTTCCTTTCCGGGGCGAAACAAATTTCTCAATCCTGTCGGTGAACAATATCAATCCAACTTTATCGTTATTTTTCAATGCAGAGAAAGCGAGCACAGCAGTAATTTCTGCAGCAATCTGTTGTTTGGTTTTGTAAATACTTCCGAAGCTTAAGGACCCGCTCATATCAACAAGCAGCATAACGGTCAGTTCTCTTTCCTCTTCAAATATTTTTACAAATGGATGTCCGAATCGAGCCGTTACATTCCAATCAATGCTTCGTATATCATCGCCCGGCTGGTACTCGCGGACTTCGGAAAATTCCATTCCCCTTCCTTTGAATACCGAATGATATTCACCGGAGAAAATTTCATTCACCATTCCGCGCGTGCGGATTTCAATTTGCTTAACTTGTTTTAATAATTCTTTTGTAGTCAATTTCTTTGTTTACAGTTGTCAGAAATCAGTTTTCAGTTACAAACTTCGAATCAAAATGTTTTATAACATTTTCCATTTGCCATCTTCCATTTAACATTTTTACGGTACTTCAACTTTGTTCAAAATTTCCGTAATGATTGTTTCTGAAGTTATATCTTCCGCTTCGGCTTCATACGTAACTGCAATTCTATGACGTAATACATCCGAGCAGATCGAACGAACATCTTCAGGAATCACATAACCTCTTCTACGGATGAATGCCATCGCTCTTGCGCCCAATGCAAGATTGATTGATGCACGCGGCGATCCGCCGTAAGAAATCAAATCAGCAAGTTTATCAAGACCAAATTCTTTCGGATTTCTTGTAGCGAACACAATATCAAGAATATATTTCTCAATTTTTTCATCAAGGTAAATTTCGTGGACTAACTTCCTTGCTTTCATAATATCGTCTTTCGTTATCACCGGATTAACTTGACCGAAAGTTCCGCCGACATTCTTTCTCATAATATTCAATTCTTCATCGCGCTTAGGATAAGTAATCTTAACCTTCAACATAAATCTATCCACCTGGGCTTCGGGCAGAGGATAAGTTCCTTCCTGCTCAATTGGGTTTTGTGTTGCAAGAACTAGGAATGGTTCATCAAGTTTGAATGTCGATTCGCCAATTGTAATTTGTCGTTCCTGCATCGCTTCGAGCAGAGCGCTTTGCACCTTTGCGGGGGCGCGGTTAATTTCATCTGCCAAAATAAAGTTGGCAAAGATGGGACCTTTTTTAATTGTGAAGTTGCCTTCTTTCTGATTGAAAATCATCGTACCAATTAAATCTGCCGGCAACAAGTCCGGTGTGAATTGAATACGCTGAAATTTTGCGTTCATCGCAGACGCCAACGTGCTTATCGAAAGAGTTTTCGCGAGTCCGGGCACGCCTTCCAAAAGCACATGTCCGTTTGCAAGCAATCCGATTACAAGTCGTTCGACCATATCTTTTTGACCGACAATAACTTTGCGCATTTCATTGAAAAGAACATCCACAAATTCGCTCTCACGTTTTATTTTCTCATTGAGTTCGGTTATTTCCAAGATTTCCTCACTATTTATTTGCTAAAATAACGGTGTTTGTACAACGACTTACTAACCCAGGTTTCTTAAAATCTGTTAAATTTTCGAAAGATTCTAAAAAAGCAGGGCGAAATATAAGGAAATACTATTTTTGAATGCTATTTGGCTCCAAAGCGTGATGTGAAATCTTCGAGGATCATATACTGATTTGAAAGATTAAATAACCTTAAAAAAAATATCACGTATAACAAATTTCTTTATACTTTCTTTTCTTTTTGCTCTTTCAGCCACCCGGCAAATTTTTTATCGAAGTTGATGATATGTTTACCAAGCCAACTTTCAATCAGATTATCCAGACTTTCACCCAGCTCACTAATTGATTTGGAATTTTTAACGAAAGCTATTATTTCCTTTGCAATCCTAACATGCTCGGTTTTGTGATCCTCCAAATCGGGATAGCTTGCCTGCTGCATAAAATTTTCTTCGAAAGCAATATGCTTCTGCCAAGCTTCATTAAGTTTACTTATAAAAAAATTGATCCTTTCCGAATCAGCCCCGTTGTGATCCATTTCTAAGAATTTTTTCGCATAGTCATACATTTGAAGATGCTGTGTATCGATTTCGCTGATTCCCGTATATAATGCCTTGTTCCACCCCTTGACAATCATTTTAGCTCCGTCTAAAAAGTTACCTCGTTAGTTTTTTATATTTTATTCGATGCGGAATGTCCGCTTCTTTACCCAATCGTTTTTTCCTGTTTTCCTGATAATCCGAAAAGTTTCCTTCAAACCAGACTACTTTGCTATCGCCTTCGAATGAGAGTATGTGTGTACAGATTCTATCCAGGAACCATCTATCGTGACTTATTACTACTGCGCATCCGGCAAAATTTACCAATCCTTCTTCGAGTGCTCGCATCGTGTTTACATCCAGATCATTTGTGGGTTCGTCAAGAAGGATTACATTAGCGCCTTCTTTTAATGCCAATGCAAGATGAACGCGGTTTCGCTCTCCACCGGAAAGTGTACCGACCTTTTTCTGCTGATCACCGCCGGTAAAATTAAATTGTCCAACGTATGCGCGGGAGTTTACCTGCCTGTTTCCAAATTGAAGAACATCCAATCCGCCGGAGATCATTTCCCAAACGGATTTAGCGGGATCAAGCACATCACGGCTTTGATCAACGTATGCAAGTTTAACGGTATCACCAATTTTAAATGTACCGGAATCGGGTTTTTCCTGACCCACAATCATTCTGAATAAAGTCGTTTTACCGGCGCCGTTCGGACCAATAACACCAACAATTCCGCCGGGCGGTAGAGCAAAATTCAGATTTTCAAAAAGCAGCCTATCACCATATCCTTTCGAGACATTTTCAGCTTCGATAACTACATTTCCCAAACGAGGTCCGGAGGGGATATAAATCTCCAAATCCTTTTGTCTTTTATCGGATTCCTCGTTTAACATTTCTTCGTAAGAATTTATCCTCGCTTTGGATTTTGCCTGGCGTGCACGCGGCGACATTCGAATCCATTCCAATTCACGCTGTAAAGTCTTTTGCCGGTCAGTTTCTTTTTTCTCTTCGAGCTGTAACCGATCCTTCTTCTGTTCAAGCCATGACGAATAATTCCCTTTCCACGGTATTCCCTGTCCGCGGTCCAGTTCAAGAATCCAGCCCGCAACCTTATCGAGAAAATACCTATCATGGGTAACGGCGATTACTGTTCCTTCGTAACGGTTTAATTCCGCCTCGAGCCATAATACGGTCTCGGCATCGAGATGGTTTGTGGGTTCATCCAATAATAATATATCAGGCTTTTTCAAAAGAAGTCGGCAAAGCGCAACTCTCCTTCTTTCACCACCTGAAAGAACACTCACGGGGGTATCGGGCGGCGGGCAGCCAAGCACATCCATCGCCATTTCAAGTTTCGAATCGAGATCCCAGGCGCCGAGAGCATCAAGTTTGTCCTGGACTTTTCCCTGACGTTCGAGCAGTTCATTCATTTCGTCATCGCTCATTGGTTCCGCGAATTTTGCATTTATCTCATCGTATTCGCGAAGAACGTCAACAATTTCCTGTGAGCCTTCTTCAACAATGTCCTTCACGGTTTTGGAATTATCTATTTCCGGTTCCTGCTGCAATAATCCAACTGTAAATCCCGGCGAGATTGCTGTTTCACCATTAAAATCTTTGTCAACGCCGCCGAGTATTTTCAACAGCGAACTTTTGCCGGCGCCGTTTAATCCAAGCACACCGATTTTAGCCCCGTAAAAATATGAGAGGTAAATGTCTTTCAATATAGCTTTTGTTTCGTAATACTTGCTTACTCCAATCATCGAATAGATGACTTTATTTGGTTCAATTGCCATAGGATTTTCTCTAAATTTTTGTTTTAATGGATGTCAACATACCATAAATTCAAAAATATGTAAATAGCTGTTAAGCATACTTTTGCGTTTCGCTGAATCTTAACATAATTTTAAAGGACACAGTTATTATTTCTATCTAATAACAAACGTTGTGTAGAATATTTTATTGAATTGCTGCGACCTTTAGGTCATGGAATAATTAGAAAATATATAAAAGCCTCAACCGTATTTTTTAACAAAATGTGTCTAAAGCCAAAGCATTTGGTATTAGTCTGATCCCCGGCATAAAGAGGCTGTGTGAAAATGTAGATTGTAGAGCGAGATTCATCTCGCATCTTAAGAATTTGCAATATTTTTGAAATTTTCATGAGCGAAATAAATTTCGCTCTACAATTTTCTCACATGCTCTAAATGTCGGGGCAATTAAGCAATGCACTTTCAGCAAGGTGAATTAACAAATTGCTTTTTCTTCGAAAGGAAATTCTTGATGGAAAAATATGATATATTCGTAATTGGAAGCGGACCTGGAGGCGAAGGCGCTGCCATGTTCTGTACAAAACAAAAAAAGAAAGTCGCAGTTTGCGATGATTTCTCTCTTGTCGGCGGCGCTAATACTCACAAAGGTACAATCCCAAGTAAGGCATTAAGGAATGCTGCCCAAATTTTGATAGATGGAAATAGACTAAACGGCGCCAACTATCAATCACTTTTACGGGAGACCGAATCTGTAATTAGAAGCCAGGTAGATTTACGGCAAAGTTTTTATAGTAGGAATAATGTTGATCTATTATTAGGCAGAGTAAAATTTCGAAATGCAAATGAAGTCGAAGTCACCGAACCATCGGGACTTCAAAAGATATATCATGCCGATGCATTTATCATCGCGACAGGATCAAGACCATACCATCCGCCGGATGTTGATTTTACTCATCCCCGGATTGTAGATAGCGATAAACTTTTGAAAATAAAAGACAATCCAAGATCACTAACAATTTATGGCGCCGGTGTCATCGGCTGCGAGTATGCATCCATTTTCCGTGGATTAAGTATAAAAGTAAATTTGATAAATACGCGTCATCAGTTACTTTCATTTCTTGATGATGAAATCATCGACGCACTCGCATATCACCTGCGCGAGAACGGTGTGCTGATAAGACACAACGAGGAATATGAAAAGGTTGTCGCCGATGATGACGGCGTTACGATTTATCTTAAATCGAATAAAGAAATTAGAAGTGATTATTTATTGTGGGCACAAGGCAGAACCGGAAATTCTCAAAATATGGGATTGGAAGAATTAGGAATTATCCCGAACGAACGCGGTTCCATTCCAGTCAGTCCTTTTTATCAAACATCTGTACCTCACATTTTTGCCGTCGGTGATGTAATTGGTTATCCAAGTCTTGCCAGTGCAGCATACGATCAAGGCAGATTCGCTGCAAGGAATATGTTGTTCGGTGAGCAGACCACACTTAAACTCGAAGAAATACCAACCGGTATTTACACAATTCCGGAAATCAGTTCAATTGGATTGAACGAACGGGAATTAACAGAGAAAAAAATTCCATACGAAGTTGGTCATTCATTCTTCAAACATCTTGCAAGAGCACAAATTGCTGGTAGAACAACCGGTATGTTAAAAATTCTATTCCACCGCGATAATTTGAAAATTTTAGGAATTCATTGTTTCGGTTACGGCGCTTCGGAGATTATACATATCGGGCAGGCAATTATGTCGCAATGCGGCGAAGGAAACAGCCTGGCCTATTTTATCAACACAACATTTAATTACCCGACAATGGCTGAGGCTTATCGCGTTGCTGCATTAAACGGATTGAATAGGGTTGAACTTACAAAAAGGAATCTGGTGAATAGAATATGATTTGCTTTTCGATACTCATCTTTCTTCAAAGGAAAATATTAAATGTATTTTTGACACCGATAATTTTTCCAGGTATTAAATGGAAAATATGACTTCGGTTCTAATCAATATTCCTGATGAATATTTTACAAAAGCGAAATATGTTTTTGAGTTACTGTCAGTTGAGATTGGGCTTCCATTAAAAATTTTTAGAGAAGGTAATTTATCCGACACATTTAACATCATCTATTCAAGTAACCCGGATTATTCCGGATTTTCCAATTCAATATTTATCCCATTTGATGAGGAATTATTTTCATCCCAAACAGAATGTGAATTTTGGAAGGATGGAGAAAATTATTTTTGGCGAAGTAAAAAATCCCGGATAAACGATATCATAGGAAGTATTTACAGACTTATCACTTTTAAAGATGAACAACAAATTCATTCATCCAATCTTGATCGTAGAGGAATTTTTTTCTGCCGGCACCTTCCTGCCGAGCGGCAGAAGTTTCTCGAGATTCCTTTAGTCCAACACTATTCCGAATATTTGATAAACCATCTTTTGTCATTACATCCTGATATCAGGAATTCACTTGTCTCCAAATGGCCCAATAAAAGAAAATTTGCAATTGCATTAACACACGACACGGACGCAGTAAACATTGGCGCACCGACAGAGTTACTATCAAATCTGGTAAAGTCGATCATACGAAGGAATAAAATTTATTTTGATACTTTCACAAACGGTTTACGATATATTAATAAACCTGACCAAAATCCTTTCTATGGATTTCCCGGATGGAAAGATTGGGAAAAGACAATGAATATTAGAAGCTGCTTTTACCTTTTTATAAAATCCGATACATTAAAGCGGGATATAAACGATTGCAAGAGCAGCGTGCAAAGTGAAAAAATCAATTGGAATGTATTGAAGGAAATGGCAAAAGAAGGATGGGAGTTTGGGCCGCATCCTGCAATAAATGCAAAACTTTATACAAATGAATTTGTTTTTACCAAAAAGTTTTTAGAGAATCGGCTGGAAGTTGAAGTTCACGGACTTAGGCATCACTACTGGGCGCTCGATTGGATAAATCCCATTAATACTTTCCGTAAACATGCCGATGCGGGATTCAAGTATGATTCATCGATAGCGTGGCGGGACAAGGCAGGATTTAGAGCTTCCACCTGTTTGCCGTACAGACCGTTTGATGAATCAAGTGATACGCGCCTAAATTTTTATGAACTTCCCACATGCTTATTGGATGCTCATCTTATGGAAAGAATGGATGCCGCAACAAGCGATCGGGCGAAAGCGGGAATCAAAATTATTGAGCAAGTTAAAAAAGTGGGCGGCGCCGCTGTGATCGATTGGCATACAGAAACTGCAAGCGAAAAATTTTTCTATACCGATTATTTTAAAATCCTAAGAACCATTCTTTCCGATGATGTAATCAAAGACGCATGGATTGCAACTCCAACGGAAATAATTAAATGGTACAGTGATAGAGAAACAAGAATTTTAATTAATTGAATATCTTAAAGGAATTATGAAACTCGATGTTTTATTGACGGACGGAAGTTACAAGCACACATATGCAATGCTGAGAGCTTTGAAAGAGAAGGGATTGAAAGTCGGCGTTGTTTCATATTCCCGGTTTGCGCTCACAAATTTTTCGCGGTTTGTGGATAAAAAATTTATCATTGCTAAAATACTTGGTAATAATAGTGAGGCAGAATTTATAGGGTACAAGAACGAGATGCTAAAAATATTACGGGAGAACGAGATTGATGTTGTACTTCCCGTGGGAAATATTTCCGTTAATTTTTTTAATCGTTACACGGCAGAGTTTTCCGAACTGACAAAATTTCCTTTCGTCGAATCATCCGTCTTAGAACTTGCGCAGAATAAAAATAAAACATTCGAGATTGCCGAACAGCTAAATATACCGTGTCCGAAAACTTTTTATCCGGAGTCTTACAAATCAATCGCAACGATAGCAGAAACCATAAATTTTCCGTGCGTGATTAAAAAGACAAAATATTTCGAAAGCGGCGTGAAGTATTGCAACTCAAAAGAAGATTTACTTTTATTTTATTCTGAGTACTCGAAAAGATTTCCGGACAATCTTGATCTTCCGATAATCCAGGAATTCATTGAAGGAAACGGCTTCGGCTTCTTTGCACTTTTTAAAGACGGCGAATGTAAAGCATATTTTATGCACGAGAGATTACACGAGCTTCCGGTTACCGGTGGTGTTAGTACTTTTGCGCGAAGTATCCACGATGAAAAATTAAAACTAACCGGCTTAAAAATTCTTGAGCGCCTCAAATGGAACGGCGTTGCTATGGTGGAATTTAAAAAAGATATTCGGGACGGGCAGTATAAGTTAATCGAGATCAATCCGAAATTTTGGGGCTCGCTCGAATTAAGTTACCGGGCAGGAATAAATTTCCCATATTTAACTTATTTAATGTGTCTGGATAAAGAACTGCCGCGCGATAATCCTTATACCGAAAATTTTTACTTCCGGTGGATTATGCCCGACGATTTCACATGGCAGTTACAGGTTGATTCAAAACGCAGAGCTGAATTCAAAAAAATAAAAAAGGAAGTTACAATCAGTAAAAATATTTATCCTGACGATCCAATGATTAATTTTTACAATTTTGTACTTACTTTTTACCGGTTAATTAAAACAAAGCGTTACCCGCATGGATTGGTTAAAAAATAAAAAGACGGCTTTTCATATTCATACTTCGTACTCATACGACAGTCGGCTCGCTCCGGCTGCGGTTGTCGATTATTTTGTGGAAGAAGGTTTTGATACCATCATTATTACCGATCATGAAACAATCTCCGGTGCGGTTGAAGCGGCGGAATATGCCGAGAAAAATTATCCGGGAAAAATTTCGGTAATTATTGGAGAAGAAATTAAAACCGACATCGGGGATATAACCGGATTCCCGTTATCTCGGAAGATCGGCGCGGGTAATTTCTTCGATGTAACTAAAGAGATTAAAGAACAGGATGCGGTTGTTTGTCTGCCTCATCCGTTCTCATCGCATGATTTATCTGCAATTGCCAGCGCAAAATATTTGGACGAAATAGATTTTATCGAAGTATTCAACGCACGGTGTTCCGATGCCGCTAATGAATCAGCTGTAAAGCTGCAAATGAAATTTAAAAAATACCCAGTAATCGGTTCCGACGCGCATGTAAAAGAAGAACTTGCCAACACGTATTTTATTTGGGATAATGATTTTTCAATCAAAGAATCATTGACACTAAAAACTACCAAAAGGTACGTAAGAAAAAGCCAGCTCGTAAAATCAATTAAAAGAAAAGACATTCCCTGCTTGATTAAAAACATGCTGTTGTATTGTATAAATCATTGAAAAATTTTCATGATTCAATGAGTCGCCCTCTTTCTCGGGCTGTTATAGTTTATTACAATTTATTAGTGGGCCATTCCGTAACAGAATAAACAATTCGAAATTATTTAATGAAGCACTCTTTCAATTTCTGCGAGATTTAAAGAGAAAGTGTTTTATCAAAGGGATGCATTTTCGAATATATCTATTAGTCTTTTACGAATTTCTGCTTTCTCAATTATTTGCATACGAATAATATCGTCATCAATTTTAAGTGGCGGCATTAATTTATGCACGCCATCCATGAACTCTAAAAATTGTTCTGTTTAACTTTCGCGGACAAAATTTGATACAATATTAAATCCTTCCGCTCGCGCTTTATAGAATTCTTTCTCGTTTAGTTTCATCGGAATCATTCTGGATAATTGTTGGTGTAAATATACTTTTAAGTGGGTAGAAATTCTTGCATTAATTCTCATGCGGAGACATGCTTTTTTCTTGTATCGTTCTTGAGATTAGACGAGAGGCTGAAATGTTAAAATATTCCAGTACTTCTATTGTTTTGGGGGAAGTGTGAAATGGAAAATGCTTCCCTTTCCCAACTCGCTATCAACCCAAATTTTACAGTTGTGTTTCTCAACCATCTCTTTGATGAGCGCCAAACCTAAACCGGTCCCTTTTTCACCCTTTGTACCAAGTGTAGTGTGCTTTGAATCTATTCTAAATATTTTATCTGTTTCTTCTGGATTCATACCAACACCATTATCTGTAACCATCACTTCCTGAAAGCCATCCAATCCACGAGTTGAAATCCAAACCTTTCCATCAGTTCTTGTGAATTTAATAGCATTTGAAATTAAATTATGAATAATCGAGCGCAGCATATTCTCATCTGCAAAAACAAAAATATCTTTATCAATTTCGTTGGTTAGCTCAATCTGTTTTAAAACCGCATTCCTCGATAAAATATTGATAACTTCATCAGAAATTTCCCAAAGATTTATCACTTCTTGTTTAAAATCCATTCGTCCTGTCTGCAAACGCGACCAGTTCAAAAGATTTTCCAACATCCTATATTGAGCTCTCAGTGAATTCGATATATCCATGACACATGATTTAATTTCATCCCGTGTTAAAGTTTTCATATCCTCGGTTAAAATTTCGGCCAATCCAATTGTCGCATTAAAAGGACTTCGCAAATCGTGTGCAATTATTGAGAACAACTTATCTTTTGTTTGATTGAGTTGTTTCAACTCCTCGGTGTACAATTTAATTGCATCGGCATTTCGCTTCCTCTCAATTACCTGTCCAATCTGCTCGGAGACAAATGCAAGCAATTGCATTTCATCTTCACCATAAGCCCATTCATTTTCATAATCCTGTACAGTAATTACTCCTATCGTCTTTCCGCTTACTTTTAACGGAACACCAAGCCAAATTGCCGCCGGTGTGCCAATTAAATCAACATCGCCTTTATCCCGTAACTGCATATCTTGTTCGGCATTAATCAGACAGGCCTTACCATTATTGAAGACATATTCGGTTAAACCTCTTCCTAATTTTTTAGGTTCGTACGGCGGATCATATTCGTCCACCATATATGGGAAGGATACTAATTCGGTTTTTTCATCATATAAGGCTATATAAATATTTTTTACCGGCATTAAAGTAGCTACTACCTCGTGAATTTTTTTATATAGTTCATACATATCGCTGGCGGTATGCGTTGCTTCTGATATTTGATATAATGCCTTTTGAATAAGCTCCGATTTTTTTTGTTCGGAAATATCTCTCCAAACAGTATGCAATACTACATTATCTTCATTCACACTTATTGAGACAAGTAAAACTTCAACCGGGAAAACTTCACCGTCAGCTCTTTTATGATTCCATTCAAAACGATGACTGCCTTTTTCAAGAGCTATTTTCATCATTTCATTTGCTTTTTCATATGATGATTGTCCATCAGGCTGTTTCTCTGGCGATAATTCGGAAGGATGTGTATTGAATAGTTCATGCTTATTGTTATAACGAAGCATTTTTACAGCTGCAAAATTACAATCAACAAATTTGCCATTATTAATAATTAGACTTGCGTCTTCTGACTTTTCAAAAAATTCCCTGTATTTTTTTTCGCTCTCTTCAAGAACAATTTTTGACTTTCCGTATTTCATTAACTCGCTCTCAAGAATTGCTCTCTCTTTAGAATCGAGTTTATTAAGAATTTCTAAAATCGATTTTTCCATTTCACACCTATTACTGTAAATTCTCTAAACTTTCTCTCTTGCAGAAAAATACTTCGAATTTTACCTTTCAACAGAAATAACCAATCTGCGTTAAATCCAATTTTTGTAAGGAACTTACAACTGATTATCGAAATTCATGGATGATATTTTAATTAAAATAACATACCGACCTAATAAATCATACTGTATCGATTCTATTTGCGTCAATCTCCCTCAGCTAAAAAGCACTTGGGAATTATATAGCCAGCAAAACTTTTTGTAGTCTCGAGGAGATGTCTCCGGCAATTTCGGTAAGCGCTTGGTTACCAACTGTCTGCATTGTCTCCATCGGATTCACAACGCTAACTTGAACCTCGCCATTTTCTTTTTCCTGGATAATTACATTGCATGGTAAAAGTACTCCTATATTCTCTTCCACTTGCAATGCTTTGTATGCATTAGGAGGATTACAAGCGCCGAGAATTTTATACTTCCTGAAATCGACATCCAATTTTTTTTTGAGTGTTTCTTTAACATCAATTTCAGTTAAAACTCCAAAACCTTCCGTCTTTAATTCTTCGGTAACTTTTTGAATTGCTTCATCGAAAGAAAGGTCAACCATTTTTGAATTGTAATAAGCCATTTTTTCTCCTTTTTTCATTTCATGTGATGAAATTTCACTCTAAGCGATTCATCCCAAATAGAAATACATATAAAGAGCGATTACAGCAACGCTGAGTAAGTCGATAATAATTCCGGTCTTCACCATATCAAATATTTTCAGTCGATGGCTGCTAAATACAATTGCATTTGGCGGAGTACCAACAGGCAGCATAAATCCGAACGAAGCTGATAATGTCGCGGGAATCATCAGTAAAAACGGATTCATATTTAATTCAATCGCGAGCGACGCCAGCACCGGTAATAATATTTGCGCAGTTGCGGTGTTCGATGTTAATTCCGATAATCCGGTAACGACGAAACAAACAATCAACAACAGCAATAATAAATGAATACCTGAAAATGATGCCAACTGTTGCCCAATTAATTTCGAAAGACCGCTCGAAACGAATCCTTCTGCAATTGCAAATCCGCCGCCGAATAATAAAACTATATCCCATGGAATTTTTCCAATTGCATCAGCACCGAGTATAAATTGACTTTTTGTTTCTTCCGATTTCGTTGGAATAAGGAAAAGAATAATAGCCATAGTCATTGCTACAACTCCATCATCGATGAAATCTGCCTTTGAAAATAATGTTGACCAGCCGGGAATTTTTATAAAATCAAGATTCATTTCGACACGGAAAATCCAAAGCAAAGCTGTAACGAAGAATACAATTGCTACAGCTCTTTCTTCAAAACTCATTTTACCAAGTTTTTCTTTTTCCGATTTTATAATTGCACGGTTGATTGATAAGTCATCGCCAGTTTTAAATAATAATTTTGTGAGCACAATCCATGTTACACCGAGCATTAAAAGCGCTATCGGAAATGCAAACTTCATCCACTCGACGAACATGATAGGCGATTTATCCGGGAAACTAATTTTAAATATTCTGGCGAAAACGAGATTAGGCGGAGTCCCGATCAAAGTAGCCATGCCTCCAATCGACGCGCCGTAGGCTATCCCCAATAATAATGCGGTGGAAAATTTATATGTCTGTTCACTTCCAAATTCTTCATCTACTTTATAAATTATCGCCAAACCTATTGGCAACATCATCATAGCTGTTGCTGTATTCGAAATCCACATTGAAAGGAAAAACGATGCGCACATAAATCCGAGAACGAGTCGCGAGGGACTGCTTCCGAGAAAGTAAATCATGTTGATTGCAATTCTTTTATGAAGGTCCCACTTCTCCATTGCAATTGCAATAATAAATCCGCCAACAAAAAGGAATATCGTCGAGTTCATGTATGCTTGAGCCACATTGTTCGACGCGAGGGCACCGGTGATCGGAAATAAAATTAACGGCACGAGTGCTGTAACAGCAAGCGGTACAGCTTCGGTAATCCACCAAATAGACATTAGCGCTGAAACGGCTGCAACAATTTGAGCATTTCTATTTTCCGCACCGAGATCGAGAAAAATCATGATAATTATTGCCGCTGCTACTCCTGCGAAAAGTCCCCCAACTTGGAATGCATTGAATTTTTCTTTCATATCACTCCCGGATTATGTTGCAAGAATACTTCAATATAATCTTACTATCTCACCAAACACAAGATGTCTATTGATTAGCCCCGGCTTTTAAGCCGGGGGAAACAATCTGGAAAAGCGTCCGGCTTTAGCCAAATAAAAACCTTTTGGGCTGAAGCCCGATTGTTTTGCAAATATTTAGTCCCCGACATAAATGTCGGGGCTATTAAAGAAATCGATACTAATTATTTTTTGTGAACAATATTGTACAATACAGAGTAATCTTCTTCAGCGAATCCTTCCCGCATACCTTCAACCAAAATATTTTTTACCGTTTCAAGTGATGATGTATTAATATTCGCATTCTCCAATTCACTGAATACAAGATTTACATCTTTCAATAAATGCTTCAACGGGAAATTGGTTTTTGAAAAATCACGATCGATCATGTTCGCAAGTTTTTTATCGAATGCCGGAGCGTAATATGCGCTCGGACGAAGTATCGTCATGAATTTTTCGATATCAATTCCCATCTCCTGCACATAACTAAGACTCATGGAAA
This sequence comes from bacterium, assembly GCA_043808235.1. Classification (GTDB taxonomy): domain Bacteria; phylum Bacteroidota; class Ignavibacteria; order Ignavibacteriales; family Melioribacteraceae; genus JAZDFC01. The sequence goes on along the minus strand of JAZDFC010000057.1, from coordinate 91,353 downwards.
ACGAAGTGAGCATCGATGCTATTAGTTGATTGCATGCAAGTTTTGCCGAGGCTGCTTTGCCGACTTCGCCGAAATGTACAATCGTCTCGCCAAAGTTTTCGAGGAAATGTTTCCATTTTTCGAACTGCTCAATCCTCGAACCAACCATCGGTAATAGATTACCTTCGAGTATCTGGGCAATGCCACCAAGAACCGGCGCTTCTAAATATTCGCCGCCAAGTTTTTCGATTCTGCCTTTTAGATTTATACTCTCACCAGGCGCAATTGTACTCATTTGCAAAAATGTTTTCTTGCTCAAATCTGGAGGGCAGTTTGAAAGGACGTCAATAATTGCGTTGTATTCGGATAACATTATAATTATCAAATCACCTTTTAATATTGCATCCTCCGGAGAAGCTGCTATTTCCGCGCCGAGAGATTTTAATTTATCAGTTTTCGAGATCGTTCTATTCCATACAATCAAATCAAACGATTTGCCGAGCAACCTTTCACACATCAATCCGCCCATAAGACCGGTGCCGAGGAAAGCTATTTTCATTTCATCGCTCCTTGTAGATAAGTTGAAAAATCAAAATCAATTTTTTCTTCGCACAGAAATGGTTCGCCGAATTCCTTCCCGATTTGAAATCCATAAAATCTCGCTCGCGCTTCTACATATTGTATGAATCTCGGTTGACTAATGAATGTTTCCGGTTCTTTATCATTCTTTTGCCCCGGTACATGAAATTGAGTTTTAAATTCTCGAATTGATTTCATCTTTGTCTCAAATGTTTTCGAGATATCAACTATAAATGCCGGATCGAATAGATATGTCTGCATAAAGAAAAATAATTTTTGTGGTCGGTACGGCTGTTGTAAATTTTTTCTATCGTATGATTTTATTTTCGGGAGACCGGAATAGAACATCGCTTCTTTCGCTATCAATCCCATTCCAACATGATCCGGATGCCTGTCATTGAAATGAGGAGCAAAAATAATTTTCGGTTGGTACTTTCTTATTTCCACAATTACTTTTTTTACATATTCATCCTTGAGTTTTAATTTGCCGTCAGGAAATTTCAGATTTTTACGTAAATGTACGCCGAGGATTTTCGATGAAGCTTCGGCTTCCTTTTTACGGGTTTGGATTGTTCCGCGTGTTCCAAGTTCGCCTTGAGTTAGATCAACTAATCCAACTTTGAAACCGGATTTAGTAAATTTTACAATTGACCCGCCCATTCCAAGTTCGGCATCATCGGGGTGTGCTGAAAAAACTATTACATCAAGTTTCATAAGTATTTCAAATTTGTGATAAATTCATCTTACTTAAATAGCCCCGACCTTCATGTTGGGGGAAAAAAGAAAAAGTAAAACCGGCTTTAGCCAAAAATAGAATTAAACATGTGGATTATATTTTTTAATAAACTCTTCATATTCCTCCATAAAAGTTTTCTTTCGATGATGTTCTTCTTGATTTCTAATGTATGTCCGGACTTTTTCTAAAACAGATTCACTAACAGATATAGCAAAATAATCATCTTGCCATTCGAATTTATATTTAGTAATCTTTTGATTGTTTACCCAGAATGATGATTCACCTTTTATAAGTTGAAGCACTTTGCTTATTGTTTGATCAACACCAAGAGATAGAAGTAAATGGATATGGTCGGAAACGCAATTTATAGTATCGATATAGATATATTTAATTTTAGCATTATCCAAAATGTGATTAATAATTATCGGTTTCAAATCTTGAGTAATCATTAACTCTCGATTTTTCGTAGACCAAGATGAATGAACCATAATCTTTATAAATGACATTGTCAATCCTCGTTTTGGCTAAAGACAGATTTTATAGTCTATATTATCCCCCGGCATGAATGCTGGGGTAATTGCTAAAATTTGTCATTTAACGAAAGCCAATATAATTTTTTCTGTATGAATATAACAAACCTAATTAACAATATCTTATCTTTGCAAAAGTAATTTTATTGTATCAAAAGAGAATGTATGCAAAACGAAAATTTCGAAGCGGTTATTGGGCTTGAAGTACATGCCCAATTATTAACAAATACTAAATTATTCTGCGGATGTTCAACCAAATTCGGCTCCCCGCCAAACTCCAATGTTTGCCCGGTCTGTTTGGGTCAGCCGGGAGTACTTCCGGTGTTAAATAAAAAGGTTGTTGAATTCACAATGATGATGGGATTAGCAACCAATTGCAGAATTAATCCCAAATCAATTTTTGCGCGGAAGAATTATTTCTACCCCGACTTACCAAAGGATTACCAGATATCGCAATTTGAAGAACCGATATGCGAGTACGGCTTTGTAGAAATTGAAAATGAGGATGGTTCAAAGATAAAAATAGGAATCACACGAATTCACATGGAAGAAGATGCAGGCAAATCGATTCATGATCAAGGACAAACAACACTCATCGATTTAAACCGAACAGGAACACCGCTGATGGAAATTGTGTCGGAACCGGATTTAAGATCGGCAAGAGAAGCATATTTATATTTAACTAAACTGAAACAAATATTAACTTATCTCGAAATTTGCGACGGCAATATGGAAGAAGGCTCTCTTCGGTGCGATGCAAATATTTCTGTCCGTCCCAAAGGAATTGAAAAGTTTGGAACACGGACAGAAGTGAAAAACATGAACTCATTCCGAAATGTCGAACGCGCCATCGAATATGAAATAGAACGACAAATCGATGCTGTCTCGAACGGTGAAAAAATTGTGCAACAAACATTACTTTGGGATGCGGATTTGAATGAAGCTTTTCCGATGCGCGGGAAAGAAGAATCGCACGATTACAGATATTTCCCCGATCCTGATCTTGTGCCGATAATAGTTAATGATAATTGGCTGCATGAAATAAAAAAGAGACTGCCCGAATTACCGGATCAAAAAAGAGAGAGGTTTTTATCCAAATATTCATTGCCGAAATATGATATCGAAATACTGACAACCGAGAAATCGATTGCTGATTATTTTGAAAAGTCCACTTTAATTACAAGCGATTATAAATCAGCAAGTAATTGGATAATGAGTGAAGTACTAAAGATTTTAAATGAAGAAAAAATGGAGATGGATAATTTCCCAATTACTCCGGGAAACCTTGGCAAGTTGATTAATCTCATCAACGACAATACAATCAGCGGAAAGATTGCGAAAGAGGTCTTCCCGGAAATGTTGAAGACTAATAAAGACCCAATGGAAATTGTGAAAGAAAAAAATCTTGTTCAGATAACGGATACAACGGCAATCGAAGCGGCTGTTGATAAAGTACTCGCAGCTAATCCGTCGCAAGTTGATGAATTCCGGGCGGGGAAAGAAAAAGTGATTGGGTTTCTTGTCGGACAGATAATGAAGGAAACCAAAGGTAAAGCCAATCCCCAGGCGGTTAATGAGATACTTCGTAAAAAATTAGCCACGAATCAACCTGGGGACAAACAGGTTTCACAAATTAATACGAATGCTTTTTCGTGAAAATTCGTGTAATTAGTGGCAAAGTTTTTTGAATTTTAATCAAGACTAAGAAATTAATTTATAGATCCAGTTAAACAAAACCATAGCAAATACAATGGCTCCTATTTGTTTTCCGGAAAGAGATTTACTATTCAATTGAATGTCTTTCCGTGTAATTAATTCCACCAAAATTTTTACAAAAAGGAATATTAATCCAATCAACAAAACAAATCCGAGCGGATTATAACTGAGCGAATCGACGAAGTGAAATGTAGCAAAAGAATGAACCGAACGGGATAGACCGCATGTAGGGCAATCATATCCCGTTAGATTTTTAAATTGACATGACAGCAATTCTGTTTGAAACGGATTATAAAATCTTACTGCAACAAAAAAGAGAGTTATTATTGCAAGGCCAGCGATACGTAAAATAACTTTATCTTTAGATAATGGTACGGCGTTTAATTTATTCATCAGATTATCCGTTTAAACAACAGGATTAATATTTGAATTCTCTACGAGTGGAACATCACCATCGACAACCGGGAATATTTTATACTCATAGCCAAACTGTTCAAGGAATTCAAGACTGAAAGCGCGGAACGTTACTGAAACCGGCAACATCAAAACCGATCCGATATATGGAATAACGAGGAGAATAAAGCCGCAGCAACAAGTTAGCAATCCACCAACAACAACTCCTATCACAATAAGTATGTACAGTCCAATTATAAAAAGTCCGTATAAAATAAAATGTCCGACATGTTTCCCAAACAGACTTAAAAATTTACGCCATGCATCGTTGACGGAGACACCAGATTTGTACATAATTGGAACGACAAAGTCCTCAAGGAAGATTGAAATAAAAACAACAACTAAGAACAGAAGAAAACCGATGAACATAAGTCCCAGAATTAGTAATAACTGCGAGACAATTTCCTCACCATCGAGATAAATATTGTACACAATAAAAAATGCTGCGACTAAAAATCCAATAAAAATAATAAATGAAATAATTCCGAAAGCTAATCTCCAAAGGAACAGAGAATTGCCTTGAATTTTATATTCACGCCAGGGTTTCTCAATCAAGGAACGGTTATGTACAACATTATCAAGAAACATGAACATGCCTCTCGAACTCAACCATGTAAAGAGGACATATAATATGATGGCCACAACAATTCCGGCAATAATCACAGCCATCCAAAAAGGATTTTCAGTCAGCCATTCCATTACTTCTGCCGGAAAATTATAAATATCGCTCCAATTAAATTCGTTGTCTTTGAGATTAAATTTTCCGCCCCCGCCTCCGCCACCGGGTGTATCAATTAGCTCGGCAAGAAATGCAGTAAAACCAAGTGCGAACCATTTCCCAATATCGAAAGGTTTGAAAAGAATGATTTTCATTCTTCTCCACGCACGCGAAAATGGATTGATATACTGGATAATCATATTACCACCTTCAATTTATATGCGAAATAATATTTACAGAGTGACAATACTTTTATAGCTTAAGGTGAATACAAATCAATTATTGATCTTGAAATACCAATATCAACGATTCATTAAAATTTCTTTAATTGTTTGACGTATACCTTTCGGCTCAGTTCCAAACGATTTTAACTTATCTATGTTCATTGAAACATCTGCTACCGGATAAATACCGGCTAAATCCTTCATTTCAGATCTTATCAAGAGGGACTTTTCGAATCCACCTTCTTCACAAAGTATTTCACCAAGTTCATAACGCGACACTTTCTCTCTGCCTCCAAAATTTATTAACTCGCCCTCGATATTTTTATCGACCAATTCGGAAATAATTCTTGCCGCTTCATGCAGTGCGAGTGGTGTCCGGTATTGATCTGTAAATAATTTCACCGGCTGATTGTTTTTCAATTTGCTCAGCATTTCTTGAAAATGATTTTTCGAATGAGTCAATCCTCTCCCGAATAATAATGCGGTGCGAAGTATTATAAAATTATCAAAAGTGTTTTGAATCGCCGACTCAGCTTCAAGTTTCGTCCCAGCGTATAATGAGATTGGATTTAGCGGTGATGTTTCATTTAGTAGCGAGCCCGAGTTTCCATCGTAAACAAGATCGGTAGAAGTATAAATCAATTTTGCTGAGATGCTGTTACAGAGTTCTGCAATTCTTTTTGTTGCTTGAACATTTATTTTGTGAACAACATCTTTGGGAAGTTCATCGGCTTTTTGCGCATTTGAGACAGCGGCAGTATGAATTACACTATCAGGTTTGAATGAATTGAATATTTCGGAAAGTGAATTGAAATCGGTGATATCAATTTGATGCGAACGAAAGTGAACACAGTTACCCGGATTTTCATTAAATAAAGTAAGCAGTTCATGTTTTTTTGATAACTCAATATTGAGATATTGTCCGAGTAATCCGCTTCCGCCGGTGATAAGGATTTTCATTTACTATGCTATTCTTGTTTTTGTAAAGATAAGCATCTTTTAAGTGCAGCAGTTTTTTTGTAAATATAAATTATTATTTCAATATCTTTTCCTTAGTGCCTTTGTGACTTGGTGGCTGAATATTTTTGCCACAAAGGCACTAAGACACAAAGATTTATAATGGTCTTACAATCATTATCCCCGTTTGCTTTTTATTTTTCTTGAGATAATCTGCTAAAGTTTCGGAGGAGATTTGTACTTTTTTGCCTGATGTTGAAGCGTGAAGAAGATGAATTCTGCCGTCGTCCATTCGAATAGCAATTCCCGTATGCGCGATATCGAGACCGTCGATATTTGTGGTAATTCCAATAATATCGCCGCTCATAATTTTATCTTCAACATCGGCAATAGTATTCTTTGGAATGTAATAATACTCTCTCGAACTAATCATATCCTCGATAATCTTTATCTGCTCGATGTAGCCGGGATTTTCAACCAACTGTTTATAATAAGAAGTGTTCTTACTCATGAAATTAATTTTCTTGCTTAGCGGCTCGCCTCCGATTTCTTTAGTTACATTTATGCAAATGTTTCTTTTATCCATTTCGAAAATCCAATCGGAAAAGTAATGCAGCCGCGATGGATAATCTTTTAGCATACCGCCGCGATAACGGATGTTTTCTAATTCACGAGTATAATCATCGAATGTCGTATCACCTCTTTTTATACATCTTGCAAATACAAGTGAGGCTTCCAGGAAAGTATAGCAATCGAAACTATTAAGTGTGACAACCAACTGTTCTTTATCCCCTCTTTCAAGATATGAGGCGATATATTCCTTACCGATGAAACTTTTCCCGATCTCAACAATTATCTCGTTGATCGGTTTTTGTGAGAGTTGCCTGTCGTATGCAAATCTAAAAGTTGAGTTGCAGACGTGAACATCTTTATCCGTAAAAAAGATTTGCGCCGGGCAAAAGCTTACAAGAAAAAAGTATATGACCAAAAATTTTTTCATGATTAAAATGGAGTTTCTTCTTCCAATTCCGCCGGTATCGAAGCCGACGGCAACTGAGCATGAATGAATTCACGATTTTCGAACCGTGCATATTCCTTAATAAATTGCATAGGCGCTTCGCCCGTAGGACCATTTCGCTGTTTACCAACAATTACTTCAGCAAGACCCTCTGTAGAATTGCCATCGCCATCAGTTAAAATTCCATATGCTTCAGCGCGATAAAGGAATAATACAACGTCGGCATCTTGCTCAATGGAACCTGATTCACGTAAATCTGAGAGTTGAGGTCGTTTATCCTGGCGTTGTTCCACAGCTCTATTTAGCTGCGAAAGCGCTATCACCGGAATATTTAATTCCTTTGCAAGGGCTTTTAAAGAGCGTGATATCTGTGAAATTTCTCTTTCACGACTTTCAGTTTTTGCACTCGAAGACATAAGTTGAAGGTAATCGATAATTATCATCCCGATATTTTTTTCAGCTTTCAACCGGCGCGCTTTGGCTCTTATCTCCAAAACTGTCTGTGCAGGAGTATCGTCGATATAAATCGGAGCGCTACTGAGTTTGTGCGCTGTTCTACTAATTCGCGGGCCTTCTTCAGCTTTAAATTTTCCTGTACGAACCGAATGCGCATTGATACGAGCTTCGGCACAAATTAATCTCGTTACCAATTGTATCGTCGCCATTTCAAGACTGAAAATTGCAATAGGCACTTTATGATCGACAGCAGCATTCCGTGCAGCAGATAACGCGAACGCTGTTTTCCCCATGGATGGTCTGGCAGCAATTATGATTAAATCCGATTTTTGGAATCCACCCAGCAAATCATCTAATTGAAGAAATCCGGTTGGAACGGAGAATGAAGAAATATTTTTATTGTGAATGGCTTCGATATGCTCAATGGCTTCTTTAACAGCGGTCTCCATTGATTTATAACTTTCCTTCAAACTCTCTTCGGTAATCTGGAAAATTTTTGATTCCGCAGTATCGAGTAAATCGAATACATCCTCCGAACCCTGATATGCAGAATTTGCAATTTCCATCGATGTGGAAATTAACGATCGAAGAATCCATTTTTCTAAAACAACCCGCGAGTGATACTCGATATTTGCTGCTGAAGTAATATCCTGAGTAAGTTTACTTAAATAGGCGGCGCCACCGGTTTCCTCAACCTTACCTCGCTTTCTCAATTCCTCATAAACCGAAATTGTATCTATCGGTTCATCGGACTCGAATAAGGAAATCATAGATTCGAAAATCAATCTATGTTTCGTCTCATAAAAACATTCTGGTTTAAGAATTTCGAGCGCCTTGGGAACAGCATCGTGTTCAATCAGCATTGCACCAATTACTTCCATTTCTACTTCGGGAGCCGCCGGGGGTTTTCTAGATGATGTTTTGAGAATATCAACTTCGGATTTGGTACTGATCCTTTTTGCCATTTATAATTTTCCTGCTAATTCCTCGTAAAGTTTTTTGAATTTTTTTACATCCTCCCAGCAATCTCTTTTCCAATTCGGGTTTCGAAGCAGCGCAGCCGGGTGAAAAGTAACCATTACTTTTATCCCATTAAATTCATAAATATCTTCGCGTAACTTTCCAAGCGTTAATTTTTTACTTAATAATTCGTTTGCAGCTACTCTGCCAAGGCAAAGCATAATTTTCGGATTTATTAGTTCTATCTGTTTATGAAGATACGGGATACATGTTTCAACTTCGCCCGGGAGCGGATCGCGATTATTCGGCGGGCGGCATTTCAAAACATTTGCAATAAATACTTTGCTTCTATCAAGTTCTATCGCTTTTAAAATATCATTTAACAATTTACCGGCACGACCGACAAACGCTTCGCCTTGTAAATCCTCATCCGCGCCGGGTGCTTCACCAATCAGCATGATATCAGCATTGGTATTTCCCGATCCAAAAACAAATTTGGTTCTTGTTTTACCAAGGTTACATCTTGTGCATGTGTTAATCATCTTATCGAGATCATTCGCGTTTTCAGCTTTCTGCCAATTCTCCAAAAACAAATTATTACCGTACTCAACCTCAGTCCGCTCGGCAACAATAAACTTTTCTTCATTGACTTCTTTATTGTGTTTTGAAACCGGTGAGTTTAAATTTTCGAACAAATCATCTCCAAAAATTTCTTGTTGATCTTTGATCGATTCGGATAATATTTTTTTTAGTTCATCCATACTATTTTGTTTGTAATTTAATTCAAAGAAGACGACTGAAACGATCTATTACTAAACTGTTACTGCTTTCAATATACAACATTTGCCGAAATTTTGCGTCATCAATGTTACATCCATTCAGCCTCAAATTAAAAAAGCGGAAAACGCATCTTCCGCTTTTTAATTTTCTTTTTTCGAAAAAAAGAGTTGTCTAAACTTCCTTAAATCGATATTCGATTTTGCCTTCTAAAAGTTCTTTCAGTGCCGTTATGTGAGCTTTCGGTCTTTTTTCAAAATCGAGCGATAATTTTAACTGATCCGGATTCCCTTTCTCTTCGAATTCGTCGTCATCGCTTCCAGTCATTGTACTTAGGATTGTGTTGAATTCCAATTTATTATTTTCATTTATCATCTTAGCTCTTTTAGCTGCTACTATAACGGCTTCATACACGTTCGACGCATACTTTTCCACTTTCTCCAATTCAATAGGATGGATTTCCATTTCTATCACTCCTTAATTAATTTATTTACTAATTCTTTTACTTCTTTTTTTGCTGTTTCAAGATCTTCATTTACAATTACATGATCAAACTTATCTTTATAAGATAATTCCATTTCGGCTCGTTTTATTCTTTTTCCAAAATCTTCTTCATTTTCGGTTTTTCTGTTTATCAACCGTTCTTTCAATGCTTCAATTCCCGGAGGCATAATATAAATTGTTACAGCTTCATTATACTTTTCTTTGATGCTGACGCCGCCTTTAACGTCAACTTCAAACACCACCGATTTACCGTTTGATATATTTTCATCAATAAAACATTTTAACGTGCCGTAATAATAATCGTAAAATCTTTCCCATTCAACAAATTCATCGGCTTCAATTTTCTTTTTGAATTCTTCTTCACTTATAAAAAAATAATGAACGCCTTCAATTTCGTTTTCTCTTTTTTTCCGCGTTGTAGCTGAAATCGAAAAAACTAATTCGGGAAATGATTTAAGAACATCTCTTACGATTGTCGTTTTACCTGCACCGCTCGGCGCTGAGAATACAAAAAGTTTTCCTTTCTTTATCAACATCTACTCGATATTTTGTATTTGCTCTCTGATTTTCTCCAGGTCTTCTTTTATCGTAATACCGAGATGCGAAATTTCCGATGAAATAGATTTACTATTTATCGTATTTGCTTCACGGTTCATTTCCTGGATCAAAAAGTTTAACCGCCGGCCGGCTTCGTTTCCGTCTTTTAATATTGATTCAAATAATTTTATATGGCTTTTGAGTCGAACACATTCTTCAGTGGTATCGTATCTTTCCGCAATTAACGCGAGTTCAAGTTTCAAACGGTCATCATATTCACCAATGCTGCTCATTAGTTGCTTGGCGCGTTCAATTAATTTTGCGAAGTAATCGTTTCTATCTTTCTCACTACCTTGCTCAATAATCAAAACGATATTCTTGATATTATTAACTCTGCTGTCCAAATCTTTTTTTAGTTCCTCGCCTTCTTTAGTTCGCATATTCAAAAACTGCTCAAGCGCTAAGTTGATGGCATTTATACTCATATCATATTCTTTAACAGGATCGAGGATTGGTTCTATGGAATACAACTGCTGGAATGCAAGCACGTTATCAAGACTGATTTTACCCTTGAGTTTGGTTTCTTTCTTCACGCCTTTTAAAATTTTGATGGCCTCTTTAATACCGCTAAGATCAAAATATTCCATCTTTTGCCCGTTGGCATTTTTCTTAACCGAAACGAAAAGGTTTACTTTACCTCTCGTCAATTTCTTCTTTATCAACTCTCTAACTTCATATTCCTTATCGGAAATTGTGCGCGGGAGTCTAATCGAAAGATCAAGAAATCTGCTGTTTAAACTTTTTATCTCGGCTTCTACAATCGTATCGCCTTCGATGACGGTTCCTTTACCGTAACCCGTCATGCTGTAAATCATCATTTCTCCGAAAAAATTTGGGCTCAAAATTAGTTAAAAATAACGTCCGTTCAAAGGATTAAAGATTGGAAATCCCGGGTGCCGTATCCGGTTTTGGGTAAAAGTAAAATAGTCACATTATGAATTTATTTCAAAATCGATAGAAAAAGTTGAATTACACTTTTAATTCCTCGCCTTCCGATTTTGCAATTACAACTGCCCCGCATGTATCGCTCCAAACATTTATTGTAGTGCGGCACATATCCAAAATTCTATCCACTGCCAGAATTAGTCCTACCCCTTCCAAAGGCAAACCGACAGCAGAAAGCACGATGCTAATCATGACTAATCCCGCCATGGGAATTCCGGCAGCTCCAATTGAAGCAAGTAAAGCTGTGATAACTACAATCATCTGCTGAATAAAAGAAAGTTCCACTCCGTAGGCTTGTGCAATAAACATCGCGGCAACACATTCATATAATGCGGTGCCATCCATATTAATGGTTGCACCCAGAGGCAGAGTAAAACTCATAATTTTATTTGAAACACCATCATTAATCTCAACCGCTTCCATTGTTAGCGGTAAAGTAGCATTTGAAGAAGAAGTGGAAAATGCAGTTAACAAAGGAATTGATACTGCTTTGAGATGTTTGATTGGATTAACTTTTCCAACAAATCGCAAGATCAACGGGAGAGTTATAATTCCATGAATTGCTAAACCGGCAAACACTGTTATCATATAAATACCGAGTCGTTTTAAAATATCGAGCAGGGCGTTTGTATCGCCGGTTTGTTCGACGACAACCTTCGTAACAATTCCAAAAATCCCGAGAGGCGTAAATTTAATTACGAACAAAGTTACCTTCATCATTACTTCGAATGATGAATTAAAGAAGTCCGTTAAAAACAGCCGGTATTTATCTTCCGTTTTAGTAATAAAATATCCGAACAGCAGGGCAAAGAAGATTATTGAAAGCATCTGTCCTTGAGAAAACGCTTCAAAAATATTTTTCGGTATTATATTTATAAGTGTATCCCCGAATGAGTCACTCGCAGCGTCCAATCCATCAACGGTGTGTGAAAATCCAAGATCGGCGCCAACACCCGGCTGCAGAATATTGATGAGCAGCAGCCCTGTTAAAATAGCAAACAGGCTTGTGGATATGTAATAGGTAAAAGTTTTCAATCCAATCCTTCCAAGCGAATGGCCCGTACCAATACTTGTAATCCCGGAAACAATCGAGCTAAGAATTAACGGAACCATAATCATACTTAATGCCCGCAAGAAAATATTACCGAGCCATGAAACGTAGGACACATATTCCGGGAGAAACAACCCGTACAAAACCGAAAGTACTAAAGCAATTAAAATTTGCCAATGGAGTTTAATTTTTAGCATTATTTTCCTTTATTATTTTAACCGGACGAGTATCTCGTCGCATACTGAATATCCTTTTGGAGTAAATTTAATAAAATCATTTTTTAATTCTAAATAACCTGTTGCAATCAATTCCCTAATTAATTTTTCGTTTGAATGAAACCATGCGATGCCGTAACTATTTTTAAAGGTGCCGAGGTTTATACCTTTTGCCCTCATGTTAAGCATTACATACTCCTGAAGTTTCTGTTCCGCCGATAAAACTTCCCGGCTGGCTATTGCATGTCCGTTCTTTTCAATTGCCGAGATGTACATTTTCAGACTGGAATAATTCCACCATCTTTCGCCGGCAATAGTTGAATGAGCGGACGGGCCGAATCCCAGGTAGTCTTTTCCTAACCAATAAAACATGTTGTGAAGACATTCTTTTTCCGGCAAACAAAAATTCGATACTTCGTAATGTTCGAATCCTTTCGATGCCAAAAAGTCAATTGTATCTTCATAAAGATCGGCATCGTAATCTGCATCACCAATCGTTACTTTTCCATCAAGAACCATTTTGTTCAGTATTGTTCCTTTTTCAAGAATCAAACTATACGCTGAAATGTGAGTGATGGGAAGCTTAACTGCGGCAGAAAGATTATCAATCCATTTTTCTTTTGTTTGCCCGGGAAGATTAAAAATGAGATCCACATTTATATTCGAAATTCCGGCATCGTAGGCTGCAATAACAGTATCCTTTGCTGTTTGTGAGTCGTGTATTCGTGTGAGAAAAGCCAATTCGTCAGGATTAAAAGACTGCACACCGATACTTATTCTATTGATTCCGGTATTCTTGAATGATTTTAATTTAGCATTGTCCACAGTCCCCGGATTTGTCTCCAGAGTTATTTCGGCATCATCGGCGAGATAAAAATTCTTCGATATCTGATTGATAATTTCTTCAATGAAAGATGGTTTCAAAATAGAGGGAGTTCCACCGCCAAAAAATATTGTCTTAAATATTCTATTCGATTTATGCCGGGCGGAATAAAATCTTATCTCTTGTTTGATTGCAGCGAGATAAGAATTAATATTATCGGATGTTATAATAGAATAAAAGTCGCAATAAATACACTTATGTTCGCAGAAAGGAACGTGAATATAACAGGATGTTTCAATCATGTTATCTGTTGTTGAGTTTCTATCAATGATATTTTTCATGCGCTAATGACCTTTCGTGTAAAGCTATATAACCGGCTGCAAAATTTATATAATAATGGAATCAATTCTATCGGACTTGTAAACAAATTTTGAACTTAACAGCTATACTTACCCGGAGATTGGTGTCTTTAATTGTTCTCCGTCAAGATTAAAAAATTGGATAGAAATTGATGATGAAAAATAGTTTTTAAATGTTATATTAGACATAGAGTATAATTATATGATTTTCACAAATTATATTTACAGAAGGAGGATTTAAATGAAATTAAGAATTACATTTTTACTGATATTTCTCCCGCTTTTGCTAACCAGTAATTTACACGCGCAGGGATTCGCTGCCGGAATAAAAGTAAGCACTCTCGGCGTTCAAGTAGAAGGAATCAAATCATTCAGCAAATCCCTGAACGGTAGAGTTGGTATTGCATTCTTCTCATACAATCTTACCGGCGGAGGAGGAGATGAGGATTTTGAATACGAAGGCGATTTAAAATTGCTATCGATTTCCGTATTGGCAGATTACTTTCCCTTCCAGAACTGGTTTAGATTAACAGGCGGTGCATTAATTAACTTGAACAAAGGTGAACTAACAATGACTCCGACACAATCCTATACTGTGGGAGGAGTTTTGTACACACCTGCAATGCTTGGTAACGTTACCGCCGATGTAAAAGTGAATGTTATTTCTCCATATATCGGTATCGGTATCGGGAATCCAACAGTTGGAAAGGGAGTTGGATTTTCACTCGATATCGGAGGCGTTTATCAAGGGAAACCTTCGGTTGAAATGGGTGCCACCGGATTGCTGGAACCATCGGCCGAACAGGCTCCAATCATAGAAGATAACTTAAGTTGGTTCCAATTTTACCCGGTTGTTGCACTTGGTATAACTTTCAAGTTTTAATGAAGGAGAAAATTAGAATGAAAATTTTATTTAAGATCATAAACATTTCAGTCGTTATTGTAGCGCTTAGCTTTCTAAGCTGCGATATTAAAAGTCCGGTTGAGGATGTAAAACTTATCATTAATGCTAATCAGATAGCAACAATGATTTCTGTTTCTGTTGTTAACAGTGCTACAATGCAGCCTTTGGGTTTTAATGGTTCCACACCTTCGGGTTCACTTGCCAACTCATTAAACGTTGGAATATTAGGTAATAGCGCCGGATTTATTAATAACATTCAAGGCCAACCCTTAACCGCACTAACCAGTAGTTATGGAATTTTTAATTTTGCAGTTGATCAGTCTTTTACTCCTTCGCAAAGTAATCCCCTAGAGCTTAATTTAACTATTAGCGCACCCGGATTTCTATCAGCCAATCTTCCGGTTGTTTTGACTTCCCCCGGAGGTCATTCATTTACCTGCCCTTTGGTAAGTTTAACTTCCCCTCCCGAAGGGGTACTTGTTAATACAGGCACTCCAATAAGTACAAACATAAGTGGAACAATAACAGACTACGTCTTAACTGCCGGTGATGCTTCTACAATGGGTGTTTCGCTAAATATCCCTCAAGGAACAAAATTCTTTGCTGTCGGAGATGTGAATCATCAAAATCCATTAGTTGGCAACTTCCAAACAACTGTTGCATACTTTGATCCACGGGAAGAATCCGCTTTAAGAGTATTCCCGGGTGGATTTTTTGTCGATACCGATCAAGGGCCAGGATTATTTACAACAGCAGGATTTGCTGCTATCGAAATTTATCAGGGCAGCACAAAAGTAGGTTACTTTGATAAGGCGGTAACTATCTCTATGATTGTCCCTGCGTCAGTTAAAAAATTTGACGGTTCAGCTATTCAGAATGGTGATGAAATACCGGTTTGGAGTATGGACCCTGCTGAAGGAACATGGGCACCAGAAGGTACCGGAATTCTTACAAGCAACGGTTCAGGTGGTTTTACAGTTGTAACCAAAACAAATCACTTATCATGGTGGAACTGGGACTGGTTCCAGGGCGCTTACTGCACCTATGGACTAAATTTATGCGTAACCGGTTGCTATACCTCGGTTTTATTAAAAGCATATAATTTAATTACAGGCGCTTACTTAAAAAGCTACTGGGTTTCTGCCAGTGATCCTTGCATCCAGTTTATTTACGTACCTGATAATCTTCCTGTACGAATTGAAGCATGGACTTATTGGGGCGGGACAAAAGTCGGCTCTATTGATATATCAGATCTTTGCGGACCGGATATGAATTTCCCGATTAGTCTTGGCGGAGGCCAAAGTGTAGATGTAACCGTTGAAGGATATTGCCCCGACGATCCGGATGTTGTTGTTAGACCGAGTATTGACATCTGGATTTACGACCCTACTGCCGGATGGCGTTATGGCGGATACATGAGAGATGGTCATGTAATATTTAATTGTTTGCAGGTGCCGAATACTTATATATTTGGTGTTTGGTACGATAACAATTGGTACGACGAACCATATGACGTAACACAGACTTCTTATTATTTCTCTATGGAATTCCCGCAGGATTTGTGTAATTAGATTTTAGATTTGATTAAGCCGGTGGAAGATTTCTGCCGGCTTTTATTTTTTTAAACCCATTAATTCGCGAGCGCCTTTTAAACTCGATTCCGATATTTCCTCGCCACTCATTAAACGTGCAACTTCTTCCACTCTTTCTTTCTCTTTTAATTTCCTGATAGAGCTTACAACTCTGCCGTCTGTCTCGTGCTTTTCAACTGTAAAATGATTATCGGCTAATCCGGCAATTTGCGGGAGATGTGTTATCGATATTATTTGATGAAATGCAGCAAGAGATTTTAATGTGTGTCCTACTTTTTGGGCTATCCTTCCGCTAATACCGGAATCGATCTCGTCAAAAATCAATAAAGGTAGGCGGTCGTTTTTTGCAAGTACTGATTTTAATGAAAGCATTATTCTCGATATTTCTCCACCCGACGCAACTTTTACAAGCGGTTTCACATCTTCGCCGGTATTGGTAGAAATCAAAAATTCAACTTCATCTATACCCGAAGGATTATGTTTTACTCTTTTAGAATCTAAATAAATAAAATTCTCATCACCAGGTTCTGCGGATTCATTTATTATTTTTGCACTGAATCTCCCATCTGGAATTCCAAGTTCGGCAAGAACCTTTACAACTTCGGATTCAATTTCCTTTGCGGCTTTTTTTCTTTTTATACTTAACTGCTTTGCTGTGATTCCAGCTTCCTTTCTAAGCTCTTCAATTTTCGAATTTATTTCAGTAATCCTATCTGAAAAATTTTCAATCATGTCCATTTCGCTTCCAATTCGCATCCTGTGGTTAATAACCGCATGCAGTGAACCACCGTATTTTTTTTTCAGTAAATTGACAGAGCCGAGCCGCTCGCGAAGTTGTTCCAATGTTTCAGGTTCGAGATCGATTTTATTCTTATATGCTCTTAAAAAATCCGAAAGCTCTCCAACAGATGTAATTATCGCTGCACATTCACTTCCCTTTTCAAAAAATATTTTATCAATTTTTCCCAGATCTTCTAATTTATTTCGAACTATACCGAGCAAATCCATCACGGAATTTTCATTGTCGTATAGTTGGTCGTAAACACCTGAAGTCAATTCGAGAAGTCTTTCCGAATTCTCCAATATCTTCAAGTCATTTTCGATTTCTTCGTCTTCCTTTTCTTTGGGGGACACTGCATCAATTTCTTTGATCTGATATGTATAAATGTCTTTTTTTTCTTTAAAAAGATTTTCTCTTCCCCTCAAATCATTTAATTCCGACCGTAGCTTGTGGATTTCGTTTCTTGATTTTCTAAAAATAGAAAGTTCTTCTTCAACATCGGCAAACTCATCCAGCATGTCAATGTGAGTTTCATTTCGAAGTAACGATTGATGATCATGTTGTCCGTGCAAATCAACCAACAGATCGCCGGCTGATTTAATTAGATTCAGAGTTACGGGCGAATCATTTATAAAACAACGGTTAGATCCTTTTAAAGTAATTTCTCTTCTAATAATAAATTCGTCGCTCTCTTCAATTTCATTTTCATTTAACAACGCTTTTATTCTTTTATTCCCGCTTACGTCGAAGATTCCCTCTACAACTGCTTTTTGCGATCCTTTTCTAACAACTTCAGTCGAAGCTCTTTCGCCCAATAATAATCCAAGGGCATCAACAATTATTGATTTACCCGCCCCGGTCTCGCCGGTGATAATATTCAAGCCTTTTTCAAAATGGACTTCTATGCCTTCAATGAGCGCATAATCTTTTATCTGAAGAGTTGTGAGCATTTTCCTTTTCGAATAAATATTTTTTACACCTCAATAATAATCATATTAAGTTTACAAGAAAACCAAATATTTACTTAATACAAATTTGACAATGAAGTCGGCTCTGTATATATTTGAACCCCGAAATTGTACAGAAAATAAAATTTTGTTCTTAAAATAAATATTGATCGCGGGGTGGAGCAATTGGTAGCTCGTCGGGCTCATAACCCGAAGGTTACAGGTTCAAGTCCTGTCCCCGCTACAAATAAAAGCCGAATTTTTTCGGCTTTTTTGTTTTAAAACATATCGTACTCTCCAATGAAACGAATTAACGTATATGTTATTAGATTTAAAGAAAGATTTGATGAACTCAAAATAAATCCTCGTCCTTCTGGACAAAAATTGAATATCAAATTTCAAAGTTTTCAATTCATCATTCGAAATTCAGTATTCGTTATTCGAAATTCATTATGGGAAAAAAAACTCCTCCCCGTTGCAGGGAGGAGCATTACCGAAGCGATAGGCCTAATCAGAAATAGGAGGAAACTTAATTAATCGTCATTTCCTTTTATGTTTGGAAAACTTTTAGAAGTATTGATACTTTCGGCAACAAACGGAATTTGCTTTGTGTGGTATTTGTATTTGCACATAAAAATTTTTAGAGGCGTATCGGAATAGTTATTCATGTTCAATTTCTTCTCTTTCCTTTCATGAGTTTGAAAATAAACTCCACTTAACTGAAAGAATCTTAATCACGCAATTGCGAAATACAAAATATTTTTAAATAAATCAATATGCATAGCGCGGCAAGCCGCAATGGATTACGGGAAGTGGAAAATGGAAGAGGGAAAATGGAAGAGGGAAAATGGAAAATGGGAAAATCATTTAAAATATCGCGACAAAAAAAACAAAAACTTATGCGCCAATACTATAATGGTTGGAAACGAGATATGGAATCATGGTATGTGCTTACGTATCTAAACTTTTACTTTTCAGTCTGCGAGTTAAGACAATAGTTTAGTGAAAAAGGGGACAGCGTTGCTGTTTAAAATAAAATAGCCTTCCAAAAGGAAGGCTATGAAAATCGGAATTCGAAATTCTTATTTGATCACTTTGACGTCGGCAGCTTGCAGACCTTTTGGTCCTTGAGTAACCGAATATTCAACTTTATCATTTTCTTCTAAAGATTTATAACCGTCGCCGGTAATAGCCTGAAAATGTACAAATACATCTTCGCCACCGCCTGCTTGTGAAATAAAACCAAAACCTTTAGTACTGTTGAACCATTTTACTGATCCTTGTTTGCGCTCTGCCATAACAGATGCTCCTTAATAAAATTATTAAATGATTGTTTGTTTTTGACAGGGCTTTGAAATCTACTGAAGGGTCCTACTTTATCTACTTCTGCATTCATTCCGCTTTTAACGGAACGGTTACTTCTAAACTTGCTGTCTTACGGAAACAAATGTACCATTAGTTTTAGTAGGAACCTAATTTTATTTTGGGGAAGGTTGGCCTGACTATGTTAAATGGAACCCATCTATCGAATACTTTGAGATGAAGTAAGTATTGAGAAATTATATAATATCTCTCATATGTAAATAATGTCCCGCATGATGTATGGTTTTAATTCTTTTTTCAATCCACCGATAGTGGCGACATCAACCTCATGTTTTAATTTTTCTTCGAGATATATTTTTAAACCGCCGAGATCAAATAAAGTCATTTCGCCTCCATTTTCAACGAGAATGTCAATATCGCTTTTTTCAGTTTCCTCTCCCCTTGCATACGAACCGAATAAACCGACTATTCTTCCTTTATATTTTTTTATTATCTCGACATTCAATTCGGAAAGTAATTTAATCAAATCATTTTTACTCATTGCAAAATCTCTGTTTTTTCGAAACCAAAATATTACAAAAGTTATTTCCTTACAAATGTAATTCAGGTTATTTGCACATTACCTGCATAATAAAACACATCTTTGTAGTTGGAGATAAAAACTCCTCACCGGCATGGGAGGAGTATTGAATTCTGAACATCCGCCAGATAACAAAAAGAGCCAATTAAAAATATTATTCTATTGCCGTCAATCCAATTGATTTGAGATACTCAAACGTTGTGTCGTAAAATAAGGGAAGCCGAGTTAAATCATTCGATTCACCTGATGGAACAACGATTACCATTCCTTGCCGAGCACGTGTCAAAAGTACTCGGTACGCATTCTTTAAATATTTTTTACGTTCCTCTTTTCGTATTCTATTCCAATGACTTCCGACAAATGACCAATATTCCCATCCTTTTTCTGTATATCTGAAATCAGCATCCCAAACCACACACGTCCAATCGAGTTCTAATCCCTGAACATCGAATTCAGTTGCTACATCTTCAAGGTAAAATGAAGAACGTATATCGTCTTTTCCATCGAGAAACCAATGAATTGGATCCATCGGTGATTTAACAAATATTGCCTCTGGTCGTAATCGTTCAGCATGAGAAGAAACGACTATTCCATACCGCTCTGATCCACGCGCTTGTTGTTTTAGCCATTCTTTTGCTTTTGTAAGTTCGCGAGTGATTAAAATCGGATATTTTTCCTTTACATTTTTGAAGATGCTTTTGGCATCCACAACATTTATATCTAGCAATTTTTTCACTAACAATGAAACATTTTCCGCGCGAAATGAACGCATTGAAACTGATAGATGAAGTGTATCATCAAATTCTACGTTTGGATTAGATTCTAAAGTTCTTAAAACTTCTCCTGCACTATATTCACTATCGTTTAGTTTTGGGGAAATGAAAATCTTCCAATTTTTAAAATGTTTGTTCAGAGATTTAATCCATTCACTTATACCAGCTTCACCGGTATTTATCTCTTGACCCCCTCCAACCAAACAAACAACAACCGCCCAATCAGGATGTCGGTCAAGACATGAAATAAGAAACTCAGGCTCAGATTGATTAAAATGTAGTTTATTCTTTTTCCGCCGCATAAAACTCGAAGTTTGTTCTAAATTCCAAGCACGCTGTGCTTCATCAAATAATGCAACGTGTTCGATTGGTGGGAATGATGCATCAATTAAGCATTCATCTCGAAAATTGTGCACATTCTGAATGAACATTTTTACTTCGCTCATTATTTCGTATTTTTTTATTTTCTTTCCTTTTATGTTTTCGCGTTTCACTTTATCCCGAGTTAAAGCCTCTCGAAGAATAGATACGAGAGGACCATTTCCAGAGAGGAAAACACTATAGGTATCATTTGATTTATCAAAATGCGTTGTTGCTATATTCAAACCAACTAAAGTTTTCCCGGCTCCCGGTACACCAGTCACAAAACATATAGACTTGTATGAATTTTCTTTTGATAGGCGAATAATTGAAGAAATTGCTTCAGATGTTTTAGTAAGATTTATTGCGCTTGCATCATTTCTCGATATATCTTCAACAGAGTGATTATTATATAAAGCCGTTGCTGCTTCGATAATTGTTGGAGTCGGATGATACCTTCCGTTCTCCCATAATAATGTGTCAATTTTGGACCCTTGACAGAACAATTAAACATTTTCAAGTACTTTACTAAGTAAATTAACATTGCTTTTTATAGGGAAAAGTAGTTTATCATTATGAGGTGTTAATGAAATATGGGAAAAAATATCTTTTGCCTTTGTAGATATAAGAATTGGAGCAATAAAATGGTCATGACTCGTTTCGTGGAAATTTTTTAGATCCAATGCATAATCCATTACCTGATCAACTGCAGATGAGGTATACTCTGATTCGCCAATTTTAAATTCAAAAGTAAATATAACCGATCCGATGATTACGACAGTATCTATTCTTTGTCCCATGCGTGGAATTGAGTATTCTATATAAATTGATCCACTATATAGAATTAAGACACTTTTCAATATTTTTATTTCTTCCAACCATGCATCTCGCTGCGTTTGCTCAAGAGAAAACTCATTATTTTTTGTCAATATGCCAAGGATATTTTCAAACGACATTTTTAAGAAATTTTCAATTGATTCTGAGTAAAATGCTCTCTTCATGATGTGTATTTTTAATTATTGATAATTAAAAAGTACAATTTATTTCAAAAATTATCACTATCTTATGACACTATTCCCCAAAATTCTTCTTACTCATCTTTTAACTCTTTTTAACAAAAACTCCGTAAGTCATTACGCTTTTTCCTCCGTCTAATCCTTCGAACTTTTTAATCACTTGGGGAGGAAAAATGTTTTCCAAATTTAGTTTTCTTAAAACAGTTTTTATTCTGCTTCTGGCAGTTTCATTTATTACATGCGCACAGGAAAATAAGAACATCACAAAGGAAGAGCGCGAGGCGTTTGTTGAGAATGTTTCAAAACAGTTGAACGATAATTACGTCTTCGCAGAGGTGGCAGCACAGATTGAGAAACATCTCAAGGCAAAACTCGCCGCGGGCGCATTCGATAATATTACCGACGCAACGGAATTCGCGGATTTAATGACGAATGAAGTTCAATCGATAAGCAACGATAGACATATGCGCGTGAGAGTTAGACCGACTCAGCTCTCGGCACCGGCAGAACGCCCGAATCCGATAATTCAGAATTATGAGACGAAGAAAATGCTTGAGAATATTAATTACGGTTTCAGAAAGGTTGAGAAATTGGAAGGGAATATAGGCTATCTTGATTTAACCGGTTTTCCCCCGCTCGCATTGGCAAAGGATTATGCCGACAGGGCAATGAATCTTTTATCAGGCTCGGATGCATTAATAATCGATTTACGTCACAACGGCGGCGGTAATCCCGATCTCATTCAATATGTGAGCAGTTACTTGTTTGAGAAATCGACGCATATAAACAGTCTGTATTATCGCAGGACAAACCAAACGATAGATTATATAACATTCGAGAAAGTGGATGGGAAAAAGATGGCTGATGTTCCATTGTTTTTATTAACAAGCAATTATACATTTTCCGGCGGTGAGGAATTCGCGTATAATATCCAGACGCAGAAACGCGGCACACTAATCGGCGAGACAACCGGCGGCGGAGCCAATCCGGGGGGAATGGTTCCGATAACCGGTACATTCGCCGTATTTATTCCAACCGGCAGAGCAATAAATCCAATAACAAAAACTAACTGGGAAGGTGTTGGAGTTGTCCCGGAAATAAAATGTACGGCAGATGAAGCTCTCGATACAGCGCTGCTACTTGCACGCGATGCGGCAAAAACCCGTAACGAAGCCAAAGATAAGTTGGTGAAACAGCATGCTGCAGAACTCGAATCAAATATTGCGAAAGCAGAAAGACTATTCGATGAAAAGAAAACAATGGAAGCAGAAAAATTCTTAATTACAGCTCTTGAAAACGCATTAACAAAGGAACTGATTGACGAAGTTATGATAAACCAGTTTGGTTATGAAAAGATAGGGGCCGGGAAGATTGAAATGGCAATTTCACTTCTTAAGTATAATGTTAAGGCATTCCCTGAATCGGCAAATGTTTATGATAGTCTCGGCGAAGCATATATGACGGCAGGCGACAACACGAACGCGATACTGAATTATAAAAAATCGCTTGAACTTAATCTGCAAAATACAAATGCAGTGGAGGTATTGAAAAGGCTGGGAGTAGAATAATATATCAGCTTGCAGTTAGCAGCCGGCAGCTTGCAGAAAGAGTTATTGTAAAAAAGCCAAACTGCAAGTACTTTTAGCTGTAATTGCTTTGGATAATAAATTCGAATCTCAAATGGATGGATTAATTGAGCCATCTATGAGACTTGAACTCACGACCTGCTCATTACGAGTGAGCTGCTCTACCAACTGAGCTAAGATGGCTTAAACCCGCCCAATAAAAAATTGGGCGGGTGAGATTTTAGATTTTCATTCCACGAACATCGAACATGTATTTCCTAAAACCATTCGAGGAAATTATGATCAACTAACGTAATTTCTTTTTATGACGATTCTTACGTAGTCTTTTCTTTCTCTTATGCGTCGCCATTTTATGACGTTTTCTTTTTCTGCCACACGGCATATACTAACCTCCGACTAATTTGAATTTATTAATTCCTGAGCTTTAGCAGCAATTTCAGTAGAGGGATCCAGCTCAACAGCCTTCTTCCACCACATCTTCGCTTCATCTATTTTATTATTCGAAAAATTTACGATACCAAGATTGAAATGAGCAATCTGATGTTTCGGATTTATTTCCAATGCTTTCTTCATCGTTGCAACAGCAGCATCATATTTTTTCAATTGATAATAACAAACACCTTCGTCAACAAAAACATCGGCATTCTGCGCATTCACCGCGAGATATTTTTCATACATTTCAATAGCGCGTTCATAAAACCCGGAATCGTTAAGAGCATGCGCTAATTTTAATAACGAATCGTAATCCCCGGGATTATTTTCGACAACTTTTTCCAGATCATTAATCTTTTGCAGTTGTTCTAAATCCGCACCACCGTGAGGATCGGGTGAGTTGTTTGAGACCTGTGCGATCTGCGGAACACCCGGTGAATCAAATACTCCTGCAGCAAAAAGTATTACAGCGCCAAAAACAAATAGCGCAATCACAATATACATCAATGATGTGGTCTTTAAATTCAGCGGCTTTGTTGGTTTTTGGCTGCTGGTTTTTTTTGCCACTGGATTATTTTTACCATCGGTATCACGGTTAGCCGAATCTGAATGCTTACCAGAACTAACGTGCTTGTTCCTTAATAATCCGCCGCAATTTTCACAATGCAAATTTGTTGATGGATTCTCGGTTCCGCAAATACTACAATTAAATATTTCTTCTTTATTTTGTTTGATGCTATCGATCTTAAATCTCAAAAAAAATTAATTTACTTTTTTCTTATTGTCCTTCATTCCTTTGTCAACCGAGGTTTTAAAGTCCTTGGAAAATTTAAATACCGGGACAAAATGCTCTTCCACAAAAACTTTTTCACCACTTCTCGGATTACGGGCAAAACGGGCGTTTTTCTTTTTTACTTTATAGCTGCCGAAACCTCTAATCTCAATTCCCTTTCCGTCGCGTAAAGATTGAATTACTGTATTCAAAAAGCCTTCAATAATTGCCTCGGTCTCTAATTTTGTTAAACCGGTACCTTCCGCAACTTTTTCTACTATGTCGGCTTTCGTCATTAATATTCCCCTAACTCTTTTTAATAATTATATTTAACAAGGCGGGCAAAGATATTAAAAATAAGAGTAAAATCAAACGTAACCGAAAAAGAAGACATGTTTCCCCAAATACTGCGTTCGAGTTGTGAAAGAAACCTCCTATTTATAAATCAAAATCATACAGAACCATAATTATTGAAATGAGATTTCCGTGTATCACCTTAATACACAATCTCATATTAAGCTATAAACGGATTGAAATTATCGTGAATCAACAACTAAAGCGATGGCACATAACTTGTTTTAATTACCAAAAATAAAAGGATTAAGAATGTCATTACTTCCGATAATTTACACGAGCGTAGCAATCTTCGCAGCATTAATGATAATTATTATATCCATTTCATACATAACCTATAAAGTAAAAGTAGACGAAACCAGTTTTCCTAAAGCTGAACCGGCAGCCCAGCCGAAACTTGCAATTCCGATTCTACGATCGCATTCTTCATCGCACTCGCAGAAAATTGTTACAGGTAAGAATGTAAATAATACCGTTTACCCAATTGCAAAAAATCCGGTTAAAAACTCTCCGCCGGTTCTTAGTAAGCAAATGGCTTATCAAGAATCGCTCGAACATTCCAGAAAATCAATAAATGCAAAGCATCAAATTAGGGATGAGCGAAAAAATCATAATGAATTAAAAGAAAAATCAAATTTTTCGGAAAGAGTTAAGAAAGAGAAAAAAGTCCACAGCAACAAACCCCGCCTCGAAGTAGTAAGGATATTATCCACCGAAAAGCGTGTTGATCAGAAAAAGAAACCAGAATTGAAGAAAGAATTATCCAAATCCAAAACAGATTTATCTAATCTCAATTTCTTTAACTTTTATTCCGATATTGAAGGGGGAGATCTTAACCAAATACAAACAAGCTCTATCTGATAACTAACTCCTTTTATCAGTCTTTATTTGAGTTGCATTTAACACAGACAATTCTATAAATTCACGCCGCGTTATTTAAATTTTTCTGCACAAATAATTTCTATTAACTTCTATGGAATTAACTAAAGTAATCTATTTTAGCTTATTAATATTTATTTCTGGTGGAACATCCGTAGTACTCATCGCTTACGTAAGCTATAAAGTTCGAAGGCTCTTTTTTGGTAATCCGGAAATTTTAATTTCCGATTTTGTTCTTCGTCCAATGATAATTGCGCTCATCAGCAGTAGAAAAGTTGTACCCATAGCCAAGGAAATCCTTTCCAAAAAGAAATTTAATTCGATATTTTCGAAAAGGAAGAATGAGACTTTTGAAAACAAAATTATTATGAATGACGCACCGAAACGAATGAAAAGATATTTCGCGCCTTTACGTTTTATTCAAACCGATTTGTTCATTCGGAATAAAACAGAAGATGATTTTGTAACACCAATCGAAAAAATTGCAGTTTAATCTAAAGGGCAGCTCTAAAAACTCAATAATAATCTGCGAAAATCCGTCTAATCTGCGTTTATCTGTGTGCTATTTTTAAAATAAATGGTTTTTAGAGGTACCCTAAAGTAAAATCAGGCCAACTTCGCTCTAGCACTTTCAATATAAGGAGTAAGTTTGGAGTAATAATTTTTGTCGAGTCTTAAAGTCTGTTCCCAATCTGCAAGCGCTAATTTATATCTCCTTATGCTAAAGTTCAGGAATCCCCTCATAAAATATGCACAAACATAGGATAGATTAAGAGAGATAGCTTTATCTAAATCGTCAATAGCTTCGTTATTCTTACCCATATTTTTCAAAGCATTAGCCCTAAGGAAAAATATCCTTGAGCTTTGCGGACGTAATTTTAATGCTTTAGTAAAATCAAGTTCTGCTGCTCTAAATTGTTTGTCCTCAAGACGTAATTTTCCACGATCCAAATACGCATCAAAATAATCCGGATTGCTCAAAGCGAGAGTGTAATCCGACATTGCACCATGAGTATCGCTAAAAACTTCCTTTACTTTGGCTCTGTAATAAAACGCCTCACAACACTTCGGATCAATTTTCAAGACCTCGTTAAAATCTTTGAGCGCCTCGTGATAAGATTTATTCTTGAACTGAAGAATTCCTCTTTTGATAAATAAGTGGTGATCCTTCGAGTTAAGTGTTATCGCTTTGTTCACCAGCTCCAAAGCAGTGGTGTAATTTTCGTTCGCTTCTTCAATCTCTGAAAGTTCGACAATGTATTCAATTTTTTCTTCAAGTTCCAAAGCTTTCTTACAGTAAGAGTAGGCACCTTTAAAATCAAAAAGCGCTTTTTTCAGCTTGGCCGATCTAAAATAAAATTCCGGATTTGATGGTTCCAATTCAATGAGTTTATTATAATCTTTAAAGGATTCGTCCGGCATATCCATTTTGTAATAAATTTCAGCTCGCAATAAATACGCATCGTAATAATTGTTGTTGAGATCTATTGCTTTGTTCAAATTAAAAAGCGCTTCGTCCGATTGTTTACTATTATATAAAGTAACAGACTTGCCATAATGAGCTTCTGCAGATTTCGGATTAATTTTGATCGCCTCATCAAAATCATTTAATGCTTCATTTGGTTCTTGTAAATTTTGTCTGGAAAGTCCGCGATAGATAAACGCATTCAAATAATTTGAGTTGACTTCAATCAGTTTATTGAAAAGAACTACCGCCTTTTTATATTCATGTAGTTCATAGTGTATTTTGGCAAGCAAGTATAATGCATCATGAGAATCGGGCATTAGATCGAATGCTTTTTGCGCATCGTCCAAAGCCTGCAAATATTCTTTTTGATCATGTTTAATCTTGGCTCGTAAATGATACCCTTCCGACTTTTTAAGACTTACAACGAGAAATTTATTGGTGAAAAACAGTGCGTCAACAAGATTCCCCGAATCATATTTTATCATCGCTAAATAATAAAAACTATTTGGCGACGGTTGGGTATCGGCATTTACTAGATCATTGAAGTCCTTTTCAGCTGAAGGGAAATTATTGAGGTTAAAATTACAAACCGCTCTACCATATTTGGCGTCAATATTTGCCGGTTCCAATTCCAATACTTCGGAATAGATTTGCAATGAATTTTTGTAATCCTTTTCAGAAATAAAATCGGCGGCTTTACGCAGCAATGCCGATACTTTTTTTGACGAAAAAATATTATCTAATAAACCCATTTTGCTCTCTCTGTTGAAACTTACAAATACATTATCGGAATAAACCGGTACAAAGTTTAGTATTAAAATACAACAATCTATTATTCCGAAATTCTTAATGAATTTATTTTCGGTAACAGATTATTTTTTTGGCAATCTTTCTATATATGAACTATTGCTGAGAACAGCAAAAGTATCAACATTTTTTAATTCCGAAAAGGTAAAACTATTTAGGTAACTCATGGCGCTTTTCAGTCCATCGGATATCGCATTAATTACGTTTCTTACCGGCCCTTTGTACGGTATCATCGTCTCTTCACCCTCAATAAATTCGCCTTTCATTTTAACACCGAATGAAGCGGAACCTCGATATTTTTTCCATAATTGATCATTGTATTTAATAACCTCACCGGGCGTTTCTTTTGTTCCGGCAAGCATACGACCGAGCATAACCACATCAGCGCCGAGGGCAATCGCTTTGGCAACATCGCCGGGGCTTTTAATTCCGCCGTCGGCAATCAATTGAATGGGGAGTTTATCCTTTTCACGAGCAAAAAACACATTCAACAGGGAAGATACCTGCCCAATTCCAATCCCCGTTTGAATAGAAGTAGTGCATACGCTTCCGCCTCCAATTCCTATTCTCACAGCATCAGCACCTGCATCAACTAACTGCTTAAGAGTAGAACCATGGGCGATATTGCCTACGATAATCTTTACCGGATATTTCTTTTTAAGCTCTTCACATTTTTCTAGCACAGTAACATTATTAGCATTTGCCGTATCAATGCAAATTATTAAGCCCTTACTTGCTAATTTCTCTACTAAGTTCTCCGGTGTATTTAATCCTATGGAAACCGCTTTTATATTTACAGGTTCATCATTCCCTTTTAATAATTCGTTTAGCGATGCATCGAACCGGTTGACGACACCAATTGCGCCAAGCGAATCGAGTTCGGTAGCCATTTCTATTCCTGTTACAGTATCCATTGGACTTGATATGACCGGAAGCGCGAGTTTTGCACCGAGAAATTCGCAAGCCGTATTTGCTTCTGCCCGGCTTTTTATTCTTGAGATTTGAGTTGGAATAAGACTGATATCATCATAGGTAAGCGAAAACTCAAAATTGTTTAATTCTTTTTTCGAATATACTTTCATTACATTCCTTTATATCTCTAATATCAAAACTAATTAAAAAAAAGAAGCGTCGCCATTGCATATTTGTTACGACGATGCCTCCTCGATTGATTTATATAACTTTATTCCGCAAGAATGGCTTCCATTTTGTCAAGAAGTTCGTTCATCTTTTTAACAACCGCAAGAATCGGTTCCGGAGAATTCATATCAACGCCGGCATCTTTCAATACTTCGATTGGATATTTTGTACTCCCTGCTTTAAGGAAATTCAAATATTGATCTATTGCCGGCTGACCTTCGGTTTTTACTTTGGCTGCAAGCGCCTGCGAACCTGCAAAGCTGGTGGCATACTGATAAACATAAAAGTTATAGTAGAAATGAGGTATTCGCGCCCACGTAGAAGTTTCTTCGGTATCTATATTCATATCCGGTCCCCAATGATTTTTATATATCTCGCCGAAAATATCACACAAAATTTCCGGCGTCATCGTCTCATCATTTTCACTCATGCTATGAACAATCTGTTCAAAATAAGCGAATGCGGTTTGTCTGTAAAATGTAGTTGTAATGTTATTTAAATTCTGCTCGATGAGAGCAAGCTTCTCTTCTTTTGTTTCAGCATTGTTGATTAAGTAATCGAGTAATAATGCCTCATTCATGGTAGAAGCAACCTCAGCGACAAATATAGAATAGTTGGCATAAACATAAGGTTGATTTTTCTCGGTATAGAACGAATGCATATTATGACCCATTTCATGGACGAACGTAAACAAGTCATTTAATTGGTTATTCCAATTAAGAAGAACATACGGATGCACACCGTAAGACACTCCCGAAGAATATGCGCCGCTTCGTTTTCCCTTTGTCTCAAATACGTCAATCCATCTATTTTCAAACGCAAGTTTCAAACTTTTCAAATAATCTTCGCCAAGAGGCGCAAGAGCCTTTAATAAGATTTCTACTGATTGATCGTAAGTAAATTCTTTTTTTACACCCGGGAAAAGCGTAACATAAGAGTCGTAAGGATGCAGCTCAGTAACGCCAAGAATTTTCTTTTTAAGCGCAGCCCATCTATGGAGCGGCGATACATTTTGGTTAACCGTATTTACAAGATTATCATAAACACTTTCCGGAATATTATTCGCATCCAACGCAGCTTGTCTATCAGTGTTGTACTTGCGGGCTTTAGCGTTAAAGCCAATCGATTTTAAATTACCGGTAAAGAGAGAGAGAAAAGTATTTTTATATTTCACATAAGGTTCGTAATACCCTTTGTACGCGCGTTTCCTAAACGTTCTATCGTTGGAATACAACGCCGCATAGTATCTTCCGTCGGAAAGTACCATATCATTTCCCTGCTCATCTTTTATTTTCGGGAATTCCATTTCGGCATTTTTAAACATTCCAAATGTATTGTATGCAACCTGAGTTACCGGTGAAGCGAGAGCCATCAATTCTTCCTGATCCTTAGAGAGCGTGTGCGCTTTTGTACGCAACAAATCGTCCAATTTGTGTTTGTAAATTTTCAGTCCGTTTTCGGAATCAACATACTTCCATAAAATATCTTCCGGGATGCTGAGAATTTCCGGTTTTACAAAGGCGCTAATTGCCGAGACCTTTGAAGCAAGCGAGGTAATCCGATCATACCGCGAGGAGTTTTCGGAATTCGCGAGATCGAGATCCTTTGATAACGATGCGTATAAAAACAATCTATCAATTTTAATGCTTATCTCTTCATCGAATTTAAACAACTGTAAGAGAGTTTGAGCCGATCCGCCGAGTTTACCTTCGAACTCTTTGTACTTCGGAGAATTTTCATCGATAAATTTGTAGTCAGCTTCCCAATCCCCCGGCGATTTAAAAATATCATCGAGGTTCCATGTGTATTTTGGATCGATGTTTTCTCGTTTTATTAATTCGGCTGATGATTCCTGAGCGAATAGATTCATCTGCGCGGAAAAAACTGAAAGAATAGATAATCCCAAAATTATCTCCTTAAATGAATTATAAAAAAATTTTTTCATCTATATACTCCATAATTATAATATTATTTGAAAAGATAGTCATTCAAATCAACAACATTAAATTACGCAAAAATTTATATAACGTCCGGCGCTAACCACTTTAACTATGGCCATTTTTTTAATCCTATTATTCATTGGGAGTTCCGGTTGAATTCCTTAGATTTGCACCACTTTTATTTAAAGAGGATTGAATGATCGACA
This sequence comes from bacterium, assembly GCA_043808235.1. Lineage (GTDB taxonomy): Bacteria > Bacteroidota > Ignavibacteria > Ignavibacteriales > Melioribacteraceae > JAZDFC01. The sequence goes on along the minus strand of JAZDFC010000057.1, from coordinate 59,896 downwards.
TCAAGACGGAATCAGCTTCCAAGGAATCATGGAAATTCCCGAAAGATTTTTGGCTTGCAAATTTTATGGAATTATGCGAGCGGGCAGCTTACTACGGATTTTTTATAGTACTCACTCTTTATTTAACAGATATCGCTGGATTTAATGATAAAGAAACCGGAATAATCGCCGGAATATTTTATGCCGGATTATACTTCCTTCCTCCGTTCACCGGAGCTCTCAGTGATAAGATCGGATTCAAAAACGGATTGATCCTTGCCTTTGCTCTTTTAACTGCCGGTTATTTTTTCTTAGGGATTTTCCATACCAAAATGCTCGTGCTCTTCTTCTTATCAATTATTATGATCGGCGGATCATTTATCAAACCGTTAATGACGGGGACAGTTGCGAAAACAACTACCGAAATTAATAGGGCGCGCGGATATTCCGTATTTTATTGGATAGTTAATATAGGCTCATTCACCGGCAAAACTTTTGTTCCATATATCCGGCAGGGTATTGGACTTGAGTACGTAAATTTTTTCTCAGCAGCAATGGCATTTATAGCAATGCTGTTTGCTATCACTTTCTTCAAACCATTAGAAATAAAAGAGAATCACAAAACCATCAACCAAGTTTTTGATTCACTGATAAAAATTTTTCTTAAACCCAGATTGATAATTCTCATTCTCATTGTTACGGGATTCTGGATAATTCAAGGACAGCTTTACGCAACGATGCCCAAATATGTAATCCGTCTTCTCGGTGAATCAGCCAAGCCGGAATGGCTTGCAAATGTAAATCCTTTGGTGGTAGTAATTTTCGTAGTGTTAATTACTCAATTAACAAAGAAGCGGCAAGCGGTAACAGCAATGCTGATCGGAATGCTGCTTATGCCATTTTCAGCATTAGCAATGTCGTTAAGTCAATGGCTCCAATCCGTTACGGGCAATTCGGTTTCGTTCTTTGGGATAATCGCAATACATCCGTTAACCGTGATGATGATAATTGGCATTGCAATTCAGGGACTGGCAGAATGTTTTATCTCGCCGCGCTTTCTTGAATATTTTTCTTTTCAGGCGCCAAAAGGCGAGGAAGGTCTTTATCTCGGATTCAGTCACTTACACTCCTTCTTCTCGGCACTCCTTGGTTTTATTTCATCGGGATTTTTACTTGATGCGTATTGCCCCGATCCCAAATCTTTACCTGCCGGAATAACCGAATTGGAACGAGCTGCATACTATTCCGACGCTCATGTAATTTGGTATTACTTTATCGCCGTGGGATTTGTGTCTGCTGTTGCGTTGATAATTTATAGGTATGTGACGAACAGGATTGATGCGAAGAAAGTTGGAAGTTGATAAAGTAATGGAAATACACGAATGGCTAAAGTCCAAACTAAAACCATAGATAAAATCGACCAATTTGTTTCGGAATTAAAACGAATCGGTATAGAAGTTGAAAAGGTTTTTCTCTTCGGTTCATACGCAAAAGGTACTTATAATGAATGGAGTGATATTGATATTGCAGTTGTATCAAATGATTTCAAAGGAATAAGAATTCTTGATAAAGAAAAAATGGTAACTGCAATTTCAGCAGTTGATTATGATATCTCCCCTCTTCCATATCGCCCGGAAGATTTCACAGAAGATGATTTGTTCGTAAAAGAGATTATTGAGACGGGAATTAGAATAGTGTAATATTCCCAAATAAAATTAATTAACCGCATCCCTCACACATCTATTCTGTTTATCCGCGAAATGGCAATTCGGGCAATGGCTATAGTTTGGTTTGAAAGAATTTGCTCTTATTTCCATCACAGTTTTTTCAATCGACTTTCCGAACTGTCTGATTTCCTCAACGGCAAATTCTTTATGAAAATAATTATCGGGATGTTTGATAAACAGAATTCTCAATTCAACCGAATTAATCGAGGGATACTTCTTTGTGAGAATGTATGAATAAAATTTCAACTGCGGTAAATAATATTGAGCCTTCGATTGGATTTTCTCGGCTGCAACATTATCAGTCTTATAATCGATGATTATTAATTTATCGTCTTCGATGACAAGTTTATCAATAATACCATATAAGAAAAAGTCTTTCTCATTCGAATAAATCTCTAGTTCATTTTTATAATTTTCATAACTTCTCAATTCCACAAACGTTTTTGAATCATAAAATTTGAGTACATCCGAAGCCATACCATCCGCGGCTTTCTCTATATCAAGCTCATTTCCATCGGATACCAAAAATTCTTGTAACAGCAACTTCTTCACTGCTTCCGGAACATCAGCCGCTGGTATTTCTTTTTCTAATATTTCGTGAACAATTCTACCTTTTACGTCAGCACCGGTAAATGATCCCCCGTCTTCCTTCGGATGAAATTCATATTCGGAAGTATATTTCTTTATTAGTTGATAAAGAACGGGCGCACCCAATTCATAAATCAGTTGATATTTTATCGGGCACTGTGAATAGATGGCAATCTTTGTGGCCGATACTATTTCTTCTTTTGTAGAATCATGCAGTTGAGTAAAATTAATATCAGTGATGACTTCGCTTGTATTTCCGTCTTCATTTGTCGCGGGAATAATTTCATCAAGTTTCTTGAGGATGGGAATATTAAATTCAATTTCTTTTTTGTGAGTTGCGAAGTTATTTTCCTCGCCTTCCATCATTGTTAGCGTGCCGGAAAGATTGTATCTATCCGCCTCGAAAGGAATTCTAAGCCCGGTTTCGATCAAATTAATGAAGGAATTTTTCGTGAATTTATATTCTTTGTGCGAGGCTGAGATAAAAAGAAAATTAATCGCGCGGGTAATTGCCACATAAAGCAGTCGCTTATGCTCGGCCAATTCCTTTCGCTTCATTTTATAGTTGTATAAATTCACAATCGGTGCGCTGCGATAGTCGTTAAAATAATCGTCGGCAATAGGAACTTTAGCAGCGAATCCAAATTCTTTGTCGAACGAAACATTTTTGGATGTGACTTTACTCTCGCGAACGGAATCATTGCATCGAAAAAGAAATACAGCCGGGAATTCCAATCCTTTCGCTTGGTGGATGGTCATGATTTTAACCGCGTTCTCATCAACGGTTACCGATGCTTGTCCTTCATCTTCAACCCCTTCGATTGCATCTTCAAGAAAATCAACAAAATCGTAAAGCGTGTTAAAATGCTGACGCGAAAAATTATTCGCTATCGATTTTAATTTGTTGATGTTGGCTAAATGCTGGTTCGCATCCGGTTTGGAAGCGACAATTGAGAAGTAGCCTGTATCGGTAAGAATTTTCCTAATAAGTATTCCTAATTCGGAGGCATTGGCAAGCGTACGATGAAACTCAATTTTCTTACAAACCGAATTAAGATTTCCTATTTTGAAAGAATAATTTTTCAATTTGTCGTAAAAACTATTCCCCGTTTCGAGCGAGATATTAAGAATTTCACTGTCGGGAACTGTATAAAACGGTGAACGTAGAATGCCGACCAAAGCTTTATCGTTCCGTGGATTGATGAGAAATGAAAGATAATTATGCACATCATAAATTACCTGCTGCTGATAAAATCCCCTGCCGCCAATAATGGAATATGGAATGTTATAATTCACAAATTCCTTTTCAAGTTCAGCGAACGACCTTCTTTTGCGACAAAGAACGGCAATGTGCCCGAAGGACATTTCGGGAGTATCATTTTTTAATTTTTGAATTCTTTTAGCTAACAACTCCGCTTCGGAATTATCCGCATCGTATTCATCCGTAATTAAAAATTCTATCTGCCCTTTCGAACTTTCATCACGTGCACAAACTAATTCACTGTATTCAACTTCATTAAAATCGCGGACTGGATTTTCAAACAATCTTTTAAAAAGATTATTAACAAAAAGTGCAATCTCAGGCGCCACCCGAAAACTGTGCGGTAAATTTATTATCCCGGTATCGCCGGCGGATTTTTTAATTTCTCTCTTCGTTCTATTGAATACTTCCAACTCAGCATCGAGAAACATGTATATACTCTGTTTCTCGTCGCCTACTACAAACAGGTTACCAAGTTTAAGATTTTCCAGAATCGGCATTACGATATTGTATTGCAACTCATTCGTATCCTGATATTCGTCGATCATGATAAAAGTGTACTTTTCATTAAGAGCTTTTCTAACTGCCTCACTCTCAATTACTTTTGCAGTTTGTAAAAGTAAATCCTCAAAATCAAGATAACTCCGCTCGCGTTTTTTCTCATCATATAAATCAACAACATCGTTAAACACCTGGAGCAATGTTTTTCCGAAACGAATTAATTCAAGCTGAACTTCCTTATAATTTCCATCGATATAAAAAAACTTCATCTCATTAAAAAATTGCTCGATTGATTCTATGATCTTTTCATTCCCATCTCTTAATGTATCTTTGAGATATCCCTGTTTATAAATACCACCGCCTTTTGTAAGCAAAGATTCGCGTAATTTGTTCAACTCCTTTAAAAAGTCGAATGGATTATTGATTCCCGAAAGATTCGCGAGGCATTTATCAATTGCGGCTGTTTTCTCGCCCGGTTTACTTTCCGAAATAACAAAAGAATTAATAAAACGGGCATCTTTTAAAAAGGAAATTATCTTTTCGCTGAAAAACGAATTAAATTTCTCAGCAAATATTTTTTCAAGTTCATCGGCTGCATCTTTGTTTGAAAGAGAGTAAAGCTTTTGGGAATAATTTAAAATATTTCTTCGCTTCTGAATTAGTCCGGCCAAATCTTTCGCTAATAGACTTTTAGAACCGTAATAACGAATGAGGTATTTAATATTATCAGTATCGATTCCCGATTTCAGCTTTCCATTAATGTACTCTTCAATACTTAGTTCAATAAGTTCAGCGGAGGTTAATTGGTCAACCGGACTGAAGTTTGTATCGATACCGGCCGGCGGAGAAAATTCTCTCAACACATTCGTACAGAAAGAATGTATCGTGGAAATGTTGGCGGAAATTAACTGCCTGCGTATCTTCTCAAGTTTTATTTTCGTCGAAGGATCATTTTCATTTTCCAGTCTTTCATCCAGTTCACCGGCAACCCTCCGATACAATTCGCCCGCTGCTTTTTCAGTAAAAGTGATTGCAACAATTTTTGAAAGAGGAATATTTTCATTCAGCGCAATCTCAACAAACCGTTTGGACAATACAAAAGTTTTACCGGAACCGGCATTCGCAGTCAGTGAAATATGCTTGTTGTAATTCAAAGCATTTTTTTGATGGGGTGTAAGTTTAGCCATTGGATTGAGCTGCGAAAACAATTAGAAAAGTTGTCCCCGAAGGTGAAGTCTGTTCGACACGAATTATTGATCCGATACTTTCGATGAATTTCCTCGCTATTGTTAATCCAATTCCCATGCCCTTCTGTTTGGTAGTAAAATTTTCATCAAATATTTTATCAAGAATTTCAGACGGAATACCCTTTCCGTTATCGCTCAGCCGCATGCAGACTCTTTCATTTTCGCGGTTTACCCTAATAATAATTTTATAAGCTCCAGCTTGAATGGCATTGCGTATCAAATTAATGATGGTGCGTTTCATCTGTTCAATATCTATTTGCACAATAGAATTTTCTGCCTCTATCTTCAATTCGAATTTTACTTTCTCTTCAATAAATAAATTTACCGAATCGTTTATCACATCGCTCAAATTCACTTCCTTCATGTTAAGATTCGGCATTCTTGCAAATGAAGAAAATTCCGAGGCAATGTTTTTTAGAATTTCAATCTGACTGATAACCATATTTGTTACCTTACCAAATATTTCATCGAACTTCGAAGATTTATCACGATATGCCGCCATTAACTGCTGAACGGCTAATTTCATTGGCGTCAATGGATTTTTAATTTCATGAGCAACTTGCTTGGCCATTTCTTTCCATGCGGCTTCTCTCTCAAATCCGGCAAGCTCAACCTGATTCCTTTGCAACTCTTTTACCATGTAATTGAACCCATCAATTAATTCCTGTATTTCCCCGCGTTGCGTTTCATCTATTTCGATACTTAAGTCCCCCGTTGCCACCGATTTTGTTGCAATGGTTAATTTGCGAATGGGAGAAGATATTTGGTTGGACAGAAAAGAACTGAGAATAATTATTAAAATTACTGCGAGGGAATAACTCACAAATAGAAAGATATCCGTTTCGGTTCCGCCTGCCGGTAGCTGGATGTAATTAAACAAATCATTAACCTGGATAATATAATTCTGCCCGTTAAAATCGGCTTTAACATAATATGAATCATAATTTAGCTTTTCAATTTTCTCCTCTGTCTGGAATTCATGAAGACCCGTCAAAACTAATTCTTTATAAACCGTTGGATTCATTACTACCGGGAACAAACCGATGTCGAAATAATTCTGGAATGAGCTAAATACAACTTCCTGATTCCGGTAAATTGTAAAATCAACTTTCAAATCATTTGCAGCTTTGGTAAGCAGTGCATCGAATTTAAGATCGCTTCCCGTTAAATATGAATTCACATAATCTTTAATACTGATTGCACGCTTATTCAATTTATATAAAATCGCTTCACTGTTCTTTTCGTTGTTAAAATTCCGCAGATAAACAGCGAGCAATACCAACGGGATTAGCGCCACAATCAAAAAAGCAGTCATCAACCACGAACGAAAACTAACTCTTAATTTTCCGTAATCTTTGAGTCTGAATATCCCGTAAACCAGCAACCCGGCAAGTATGAATACTGTATGAATAAAAAGCACTTTAAAGAAATCGAAGAGACCGAAAGAGATATCTTTCTCCTTTAAGGCAACGGCAATTAGTCTTTCACTCTGACCAGTTTTAGTTTTTAAAACAAAAAACAAATGGTTTTCGTCTTTGAGTTTGAACTCGAGCCATGCTTCGTCTGCATTTGTAAAACCGGCAGATAATAATTTCTGTTTCTCTTCATCACTAAGCGAATATCCCCCGATTTCATTTTTAATTTTACCATCGAGGAAATTAAATATCTTGAGTTTTTCCGAAGGAAGAACTGCGCCTTCGAATAATGTGCTTGGAGTTAGAAACGACAGCGTACTTAACGCCTCAATGTTATTTATATCAAATAGAATTGCCGCTTCAAAAAATCCAACTGTCGAATCTGCTGATTTTATTGGCGCTATTCCCCGTATAATTTTAAAATCAGTAAATAAGAAATTCTCTTTAAATATTTGCGCTGCACGAATACTATCAAAATTAACTTTTGGCAAAGGAATATATTTTCGATCGGTTTGGAAATCAAACCCGCCAAGAAATTCGCCATTCGTATTTAGAAAACCAATTGATGTTGTATAAAATTGTTTTTGAAGCGGGCTTTTACTCCATATTTTAAATCCTTCGGCTTCAATGTTTGGCGAAGGAGTAGTAAAAATTCCGGCAACGTCCTTATCTTGTTCTATTCCATTCAATGTTTCAAAAATTAAATATTCAAGCCAGTTCTCGCTCCGCAATGTCAATTCGTAAGCTGTAGTTTTAATCGATTCCTTTTCGAGCTGTGCATTATAAAAACTAAGTAAATTAATCACCGTTACAGAGGCTGCAAATGACAGTAACAAAAAATTAAATAACGATTTTTTATCAAGGTAGAATATTGCATACGTAATAAAGAAACTTAACATAATAAATATTATCCGGATTGTTGGCGTACCCTGCGGCTCTCTCTGAAGCAAGTCGAAAAATATTCCAATCATCTGAAAAACAATAAAAAGAACAACAAACGAACCGGTGTTATTCGCAGCAAATTTGGGAGGTAAGTTTTTAAATAGAACTATTAGAAAAATTGTTGTCGCGATGAAAACCGATATTCCAAGGATGAGTACCCCAAGCTGCATCAAAGCTATGGGTGAATCGGGTAATAGCGATGGCTCATTAAAGTATAGCAGGCTGGAATCAAAAATCACGCTTTTAATTGAAGCGCCCAATGCGCGTAAAAGTAAAAAGTAAAGCGCACCAAGAGGCAGCAACAATATGATAAATTTGATTATTGGATTGATGCGGATTGGGAGAGACTCTTTCTTGTAAATTAAAATATATCGATAACCGACTATGAATATCGAAATGAGTAGCAAGGCGGATATAAAAAACTCAAGCGGTGATTTTACAATTCCCCCGCCGAATGTTGATGAAAAATATGCCGGATTGACAATATTGCCTTTTATAAATTTAACTGGCACTCCGGTAAGATAAAATACAAATCGCAATCCGAAAAAATACACCGAGATTAGAAACCATTTTAAAAATTTGGATTTTATTCTGTAGAAACTTTTAACGGCTCCCAATGCAATAAATATTAATGCAAAAATTATCAATATTGATTGCGATGAATTGAAGGTATCTTCGATGGAAGCAAAGTAAGTTTCCCGTGAAGGACTCTCAAATGAAACCAACCCGATTTTATTTTTGAAATTATTCAGAAGTTGAAAAGAATATTTCCCATTTCGTTTTACAGGTTCGGCATACTCTGAGTAATCAATGTCAATAGTAGTATGAAATTTTTGGCTAAGGAAATTTTTAAAACTTATTTCCTCATATAACTTATTTTGCAGTTTATATTCCTTTTCAACCGGCAGTCCAAGCCAAACAAAATATTTTGAATTTTGGATTTTTACGGTATCAACTAATCCCAGATAAACATTCAAATAGGATTTTGTGAAAAAAATCTCGCCGAAATTAAAATGGGAATGGTTAAATATTCCGCTACCCTTGAATTTTGTATTCCATGCTTCCAGATTATATGTCGAATCGGCAATAGCAATAGAATAGTCGTCGTATAATTTTTCATTAATCGTAGCGATAAGTGTTTCATTAAATTCCTTCGAGTCATATGGTATAGCTCTAACTTCTTCTTTTAATGCTTTACCAGATGCAATTATTTCATTCATCTGCAGCAATACATTATCATATATGTACGCTTCAATTTTCTCACCCTCGTTCTTCGAGATCTCTTGCCAATCTTTGCTTGTATTCCGAATAATTACCGGAGTAATAATTCCAATGATGAAGAGGGCAAGGATAGAGAGGATAGCAAACGAAAAATATTTTTTTTGACCATGAAAGAATTTGGAAAGCATATATTAGTCGATGGTAATTTGGACTATTTTACAATTACCGCCATCTAATTTTAACGAGATGAAAACTTTTGCTGTTTTTTTCTCGCCATTGTAAAGATATATTAACGAACCTGCTGCATAAGGCGATTCGGATGCTTCTTCAATACGCGAGTAATCAAGATTTACGGGTTGGTGATTTCTAAAATATTCTTCCAATATATAGTAAACCTGGTTCGAAGAATAATAACCTGTTGTGCCGTTGGTCAGGTTGATGTAAATACGAAAATCGAAATAACCTGAAAATTCTGCAATTTCATTATTTTCAATCCCGCTTTTAATATTTGCGAAGACCTTTCGAATATTTTCTCCGCCGGTAGGAAAAATATTTTGCGGGAAAATAAACGATGCAATTACAAAACCGAGGATCATTTTTTTCAATATTTTCGTCGTAATCTTCATTTCCTTTAAAAAATTTGTAAACAAAATAATCAAATAACAACAAAAAAGCATACCGGTTAAAGTATGCTTTTTTGAGGGCAAGGAAGATATGGAGGAACTTAATTGTTTCTAATCACTTCAGTTGGATGTGGTTTCTTTTCGCCGTTGGAAATGTTTCTCTTGAGCTGGCGAAATCCGGGCACAAGTTGATAAGCCCAATCGAAAACCATTCTATCGCCGGATGCCCGGCCTATTCTGATCTTAGCATAGTTATCGTCTGCTGTCCAAATTACGTAAGTATGCCCGGATTTTGCTTCAACATATTTAACATTTTCACCAGAAACCAGGGGAACCCAACCACCTTCAGGGGCTTCAACTACATCATAAATATCCGAAGTATGTCCCATATCCTGAATATCGGTTGTGGTGCTGGGATCATCAGCCCAAACATTTAAGTACAATCTTCCGTTATAATTCTCGAAGAAGAAATCTGTGCGAATATCGGTATAATCAACAATCTGGTAACCGGCGAAACTATAACCGGCTTCTCCGGGATAACGTGTATAATCATATATTGTTTGGTTAAAACCTTCGGGGCGGGCAGCTCCAAAAATTTCGGTACTACTCAGTTCACTTTCGTTTCCGTTATAATCGTATGCAACTATTGCATAATAATAGATATAACCGTTCTCCGCTTCCTCATCAACAAAGTAATTATCTGTCGTGCTACCAATGTACTTATATTCACCATAATATTCGTAAGCCCAATATACATTGTAGCCTTCAACATCATCTTCATAATTATAATCCCAGGAAAGTTCTACGAATCCGTCGCCAAAGAACGCGCTTACTCCTCGCGGTGAATCGGGAGCCTCATCGTCATAGTAATAATATCCTTCTTCATCACAAGCGGAGAATGTTAAAGACATCATTAGTATTGATGCCGTAGCTAATATTGATTTCATCTTTTTCATTGGTAACCTCACTGTTTAAATTCTACTTGTAACTTATCAAGGCTAATGCCAAAACATAATGACGTGAAGAGAATGTGTTTTTGGTAAAAATTCAGTGTTGTTTCAATAAATCGGATTGAAGGTGAACATTTTTGTTTAACAGGTGTATATTGGAATAGACAGTGTCAGAAGTAAAATATCAAGAAGATATGATAATCCAACCCCCGTGTAAAATTCTATTTAGGAAGTTGGATTATTCGGGGAACCAAACATTAGATTTCTGTAAACTCATTCTCGTAAAACATTTTTCCTTTATTTATAACCGCAACCGACTTCCCGGTTAATAATCGTTTATCAAATGGAGAGTTTTTTGATTTCGATTTGAATTTTGTAATATCAACCGTCCAGATTAAATCGGGATCGATAATTGTCAAGTCGGCAATTTCACCTACTTCAAATTTTGGAACGGGAACTCTTAAAATCTTGCGTGGGTTGATCGATAACTTTTCAACTAACTGTTCTATAGTTAAATGGTTTTTATGAACTAATTCGCTGATGGCTAAACCAAGTTGTGTTTCCAAACCGATAATTCCGTTGGGCGCATAAATAAATTCCATTTCTTTTTCTTCGATTGAATGCGGCGCGTGGTCACTGGCAATACAATCAATCGTTCCGTCTTTTAGTCCAGCAATGCATGCTTCAACATCTTCGCGTGTTCGCAGCGGAGGATTCATTTTATAATTCGTATCGTATGTTTTCAAACTTTCATCGGTAAGAGTAAAATGATGGGGTGTTAATTCAGCGGTTACATTCAAACCTTTTTTCTTAGCTTCCCTAACCATCTCAACAGACCTTTTCGAACTAATATGTTGAATATGAATCCGCGCATTCACATATTCAGCGATGATAATGTTACGGGCGACAATTAAATCTTCGGCAATAGAAGGGATGGACGGTAATCCAAGAATTGTCGAAGTCAAACTTTCGTTCATGGCGCCATCACTCAAAGATTCATCTTCGCAGTGATCCAATATTATGGAATCGAGCATAGTCGCATATTCCATCGCGCTACGCAATACCGATGCATTCTTCACGGTATCGCCATCATCGGAAAATGCCACAGCGCCGGCATCAACTAATTCAGCCATCGGGGCAAGTCCTTCGCCTTTTCTGTTATGTGTAACAGCGGCTACCGGATAAACTTCAACCAGATGATTTGAGGATTTCTCCCTAATAAATTTTACAACCTCAGCTGAATCTATTGTAGGATTTGTATTGGGCATGCATGCAACTCCGGTAAAACCACCTGCGGCTGCAGCGTTGCTGCCAGTAATAACGGTTTCTTCATCTTCCCTACCGGGCTCGCGTAAATGAACATGCATATCGAATAATCCCGGTACGCATAATTTATTTTCGAATTCAAAAACCTTCGCACCCGATAAGTCTTCCTTAGTCAAGTTGCCAATCTTTTTAAATCTCCCATTCTCAATAAGTAAATCTGATTTTGTATTAATCTTTTGATCGGGATTAAGAAGTTTTACACCTTTTAAGACTATCAACATTTTCAAACCTCGTTTTTAATTCATTGTGCCAAGTAAATAAAGTACCGCCATTCTAACCGCCACTCCGTTTGTTACCTGATCAAGTATAACCTGATAAGGCCCGTCGGCTACTTCCGATGTTATTTCAACTCCTCGATTAATTGGGCCGGGGTGAAGTATTAATATTTCCGGATTATTCTTTTCAATTCTTTCTGCAGTAATTCCGAAATATTGATGATACTCGCGAAGAGTTGGTATGCCGACTCCGGCTTTCCGTTCGAGTTGAATTCTCAAAACATTCAATACATCATGTTCGGCTATTGCTTTATCAATATTGTGATATACTTTTACACCGAGCGATTCAACATTGTATGGAATCATTGTCGCCGGGCCGCAAAGTGATACTTCTGCACCCATGGATTTTAATCCGTAAATATTTGATAACGCAACCCGGCTATGGGCGATGTCGCCGACAATGCAGATACGGAGACCTTCCAATTTTTTCAATCTTTCTCTTATCGAATACATATCGAGTAATGCTTGTGTGGGGTGTTCATGCCTGCCATCGCCTGCATTGATCACATTCGCTTTCGATATTCTGGTTAAGAACTGCGGCACTCCCGCTGATTCATGTCTGCATACAACCATATCAACTTTCATTGCTTCGATATTGCGGATAGTGTCTTTGAAAGTCTCACCCTTTTTTGTACTGCTGCCGGATTTGGAGAAATTAATAGTATCGGCTGAGAGTCTTTTCTCGGCAAGCTCGAATGATAATCGCGTGCGGGTGGAGTCTTCAAAAAATAAATTACAAATTGTTTTTCCCTGTAGTGTAGGAACCTTTTTTATTGGTCGCTCCAAAACCTCGCGGAAAGTTGTAGCTGTGTCTAAAATTAATTGGATATCTTCCCTTGGTACTCCGTATAAACCCAATAAATGTCTGCTTGATAGGGGCATATATTAACCTTTATTCATTAATAAATTCAACAAGATAGACGGCGTCTTCGTCGTCCACTTCTTTCAATTTCACTTGAACTTCTTCGTTTATGGATGTAGGAATATTCTTCCCTACAAAGTCCGCGCGAATAGGCATTTCCCGGTGTCCGCGGTCAACCAGCACGCACAATTGAATTGTGTTCGGTCTGGCGAGATCCATTAACGCACCCAGCGCTGCACGCACCGATCTGCCGGTATATAGCACATCATCCACAAGCACAATATCTTTTTCATTTAGATCGGCGGTGATATCGGTAACTGAAACCTGAGGCTGCTTTAATCTCGTCCGGAAATCATCCCGATATAATGTTATATCAAGAACGCCGATTGCTGGCGCTACATTTTCTATCTCTTTTATTTTATTGCGGATGCGGTGCGCAAGAAATTCACCTCTGGTTCTTACGCCTACGATTACAACATTATGCGAACCTTTATTTTTTTCAACAATTTCATGGGCGAGACGCGTAATAGTTCTGCCCAAACCTTCTTCGTCTATTATTTTTGCTTTTATATTCATATCAACCTTGATTGTTAATTTGGGATTGTGATATTTTCGAAATGAGTGCTGACGGGCAAAAAAAATCCCCTTCGACAAACTGTCTCAGAGGTTCTTCTTTTTTAGTCTTCTTAACTTCCATTCCTTAATTATCTCTCCGGATAAAATTAAAGGAAAAATTTCCGTGTCAAAACTATGCGAAATAATTTTTAATTGCAAATCAACTACATGCAAAATTCAGATTTACGAATGTAAATTTTCTTTTAGATTGGTTTCCAAGCGTTACAACTCAATTGTGTATTACTATTGACTGATTTATCGGAATGTCGATACTTCACAATTCTAATTTCAAATGACCATATTAAATCATTGAGCGAGCTGCAGAACGGCTACCAATGCAAGATTATATGCTGTTGTACGAAAAACCTTGCCTTTTATCAGTAAATGTGAATTCCATGTACTTGTGACGAACAAAAATTACCTCGATTTTTTCCTTGCTTAAATTTTTTAATGGACGTAATTTTTCATCACATAAAATATGATTATTCCAGTTCATAAGATTGGTTTTAATAAGGAAATCACTTTGGTTTTATTTAGTACGGTTGGAGCATTGGAAATCACTCCAATCAGTTATAAATCTAGTCTCATCAATTCTTCCATTTTTTATATTACTCAGCTAATAAGGGTATATCATAAAAAACTAAAAATCATTTTAAATCAACCAACTCTATAACAAAAATCATGGGGAAAGTATGTCAGAATATGTTGATCAAATAATGACAGAAGTAAAAGCTAAAAATCCTGCCGAACCGGAATTTCACCAGGCAGTATTTGAAGTAGTAAATTCGTTAGCATTAGTCTTCGACCGTCATCCCGAATACCGGTCTGCAAAAATTCTCGAAAGGTTAATCGAACCTGAAAGAGTAATTTTATTCCGCGTTCCATGGATTGACGACCAGGGTGATGTTCAAGTTAACCGCGGTTTCAGAATTGAAATGAACAGTGCAATTGGTCCCTACAAAGGCGGACTCCGTTTCCACCCCTCTGTTAATCTGGGCATTTTAAAATTTCTTGCATTCGAACAAGTATTTAAAAACAGCTTAACAACTCTCCCGATGGGCGGTGGAAAAGGCGGATCCGATTTCGATCCGAAAGGGAAAAGCGATGCCGAGGTAATGAAATTTTGCCAGAGTTTTATGAGTGAACTTTTCCGTCATATCGGTCCGAACACAGACGTTCCGGCAGGTGATATCGGCGTTGGCGGAAGAGAGATTGGATTCATGTTTGGCCAATACAAAAGATTACGAAACGAATTTACCGGCGTGCTGACCGGCAAAGGAATTAATTGGGGTGGTTCATTAATTCGTCCGGAGGCTACCGGTTACGGTTCTGTATATTTTGCGAGCGAAATGTTATCAACCCGCAATCAATCTTTAGAAGGAAAGAGATGCCTTGTTTCCGGCAGCGGAAATGTTGCACAATACACTGTTGAAAAAATTCTTGACCTCGGTGGTAAAGTTCTAACACTATCCGATTCCAATGGTTATATTTTTGATGAGGAAGGAATCGATCGCGATAAATTAAAATTTGTTATGGACTTGAAAAACGTTCGTCGTGGCAGAATGAAAGAGTATGTTGATAAATATCCAAAAACTTCATACATCCAAATAGACCCGAAAGCAGATCACAATCCATTGTGGAACCACAAAGCGGATTGCGCTTTCCCAAGTGCAACTCAGAATGAGATTAACGGGAAGGATGCTCAAAACTTGATTAACAACGGTGTTTATGTTGTATCCGAGGGCGCAAACATGCCGACAACAATTGAAGGAATCAACATTTTTGTAGATAATAAAATTCTTTATGGACCCGGTAAAGCAGCCAATGCCGGCGGTGTAGCAACTTCCGGACTTGAGATGGCGCAGAATAGTATGCGTTACGGCTGGACACGTGAAGAAGTTGACAACCGACTCCGTTTGATTATGAAGAGTATCCACAAGACTTGCGTTGATACCGCTGCAACTTACGGTACTCCGGGCAATTATGTTAACGGTGCCAATATTGGCGGTTTCTTAAAAGTAGCAAATTCAATGATGGATCAGGGAATAGTATAAGATTTTCCTGTTCTTTACGTTTTACAAAAGCCCGGCTTATATCCGGGCTTTTTTTTGAACAAAATTGAAATATGTTCCTTCCACTAATCTAATAGTCATTCCATAACATGGTTATATTTGAGGAAATAAGGATGGTCAATTTATAGGAAAGAACTCGTTTACAATTACTGTCGAAATATTTAATTTATTCCATCGATTTAACGATATTATACATTAGATGAATAATCTTTTGTGATAAATTCAAACAATAGTTCTCTGTAAGATTACGAGGCTTCAAATGAAGGTTCCCAACACTTCGAAAAGTAAACCCAAAAAACTCCGGCGCAAAGAGTCGAATTCCAAAATGCTAAAACCTGATTTAACTACTATTGGCAAATTATCTTCCGCAAAAGCGAAATCAGAGATCACGAAGTTGGAGGATATAATCATCAACAACAAAAAGATTATTAACAGTATATTTAAATCGAGTCATACATTAATAGTTAGTCTAAATAAAAATGGGGAAATAGTATCAACCAATAAAAAAGCTGAAAAATTTTTCGGATTAAAGAACCAGACTGAACCCATAATGTTCTTTAAAAACTCCGATTGGAAGATTTTAAACATCGAAGGTAAATCTCTTCCAAAATCTCAAAATCCATTTGAACAAACAAAGAAAACCAGGAAATCTGTAATTAATTCTGAGATTGTAATTTCGAAAAATGAAAGTGAAAGAAGCATATTCTCTGTAAACACATACCCGTTTTTCGATTCAAATAAAAATTTTTCCGGGTCAATTCTTTTTCTTTTGGATATTACGGAACGGAAAATCGCTCAGGAACAGCTCTCTGAAAAGGAGAAATATTTAGATAGGATTTTCAATTCTGTGAATGATGCGATATTTATTTTAGATGAACAAAATTGGGAATTTTCATCGGTAAATAAAAGAGCTGCCGAATTATTTGGTTATTCCGAGAAAGAAATTACAAGACTTTCACCAATAATATTACTTGCAGGATTTGAGCCCTTTACAACTGACGATGCCAACAGATATTTAAGATTAGCTAAAACAAAGGGCCCGCAATTATTCGAATGGCTGGCTAAGAATAAAAACGGTGAATTCTTTTGGGTAGAGGTAAATATTAAATATGGTTTCATCGGGAAGAGCAGTAAATATTTTATTACCGTTAGAGATATTTCGGAAAGGAAAAAAGCAACGGAAGACCTCCGCTTAAGTGAAAATAAATATAGGCAACTCGTAGAGTTTGCTCCAGCCGGGATATTTGATCTTGATTATACTACTCAAAAAATCACCAGCGTAAATGACGCAATGTGCAGGTTTACGGGATATAATCGCGAAGAACTTTTAGAAATAAATGGTTTCAAATTATTATCAGAAGAGGGTAGCAAACTTTTTATTCAAAGACAGGAATTAATATCCCAGGGAATAGTCCCCGATGAGATAGTGGATTATGAAGCAGTTCGAAAAGATGGGACTAAGTTTTGGTGTCAGGCTTATGTTCGATATATAATCGAAAATGGCAAACCGATTAAAGCAAATATAGTCGTCCTCGACATCTCCCAAAGAAAAGTCATTGAGAACGCATTAAAAGATAGCGAAGAAAGATACGAACAATTATTTGAGGCTGAATCGGATGCTATATTCCTAATCGATAACCAAACGGGTAGTATAATTGAGGCTAATGAAGCTGCTGTGAAGCTTTACGGCTACTCAAAAAGTGAGCTTCTCTCACTAAAAAATACAGACCTCTCTGCGCAAGAAGATGAAACAAGGAGAATAACAACTGACACTCCTGTAATGCACGATAATGTTGTTTTAATACCACTACGGTATCATTGTAAAAAGGATGGAACGGTATTCCCTGTGGAGATAACGGGAAGATTTTTTATTAGGAAAGAAAGACCTGTTCATATAGCTGCTATCAGAGATATTTCACATCGCATTGAGGATGAAGAGTCAAAACAAGAAAAGATCCATAGAAAGCAAATACAGCAGAATGCTATTTTCGAAATTTCATCAAGTCAATTGACCCGCGAGGGATTTCTCGAACCAGCTCTAAAAATGATTTCGGAAAAAACTTCAGAGATTTTGTGCGTTGAACGTGCAAGTATTTGGTTATTAAATGAAGCCGGGGATGAAATTCGATGCATTGATCTCTTTGAGAAATCAAAAAATTCACATTCCACCGGAACCGTAATAAAAGGCAAAGATGTACCAAAATATTTCAATGCATTAAAATCAGTCCGTACCATTGATGCGGGCGATGCTATTAACGATTCACGCACTTCAGAATTTGCAACTAATTACCTTTTACCATTAGGCATCACCTCAATGCTTGATGTGCCAATTAGAGCTTCGGGAAGACTAACCGGAATTCTATGTTCGGAGCACACTGGTCAACCAAGAAAATGGCTTGATGATGAGATAAATTTTGTAAATCAAATAGCGGATCAAATATCGCAGACTTTTTTAAATCATGAAAAGTCGACTGCACAAGAAGCCTTGAGGATTAGCGAGGATAGATTGAACATGGCGCTAAATGCCGTTGATGAGGCGATTTGGGAATGGATCCCCGGCAAGGATTTGCTGTATTGGAGTCCGAAATATATAACCTTGCTTGGTTATAAAGAGAATGAAATTAAACCATCAGTTGATAATTGGATAAAATTAATTCACCCTGATTTTGTTGATGAAGCACAAATAAGTTTGAAACATTGCCTGGATAATTTAACCGACGATTACAAACAGGAAATTTTATTCAAAACCAAAGACGGTTCTTTCAAATGGATAATGATAAAAGGAAAAGTGATTGAAAGAAATACTGATGGAACAGTAGCAAGAATGCTGGGAACACATACGGATATTACCGAACAGAAATTGTACGAGGAAGCCCTCACTATTAAAGATGCTGCTATATCCTCATCCATAGCTGCTATAGCAATTACTGATCTTAAAGGCAGTATCAATTATGTAAATAATTCCTTCTTAAATCTTTGGGGTTTTAGTAGCAGTAAGGGGATCATCGGCAGAAATACAACCGAATTCTGGTCCGATGCCGGAAAAATTATGGACGTTATTATTGAACTAACGACAAAACATAAATGGGTTGGCGAACTTATGGCCAAACGCAAAGACGGTTCTTTGTTTCTTGCGGAAGTTTCGGCGAGCATCATCAAAAACAAGAAGGGCGCTCCTATTGGAATGATGATGTCGTTCCTCGATATTACAGAACAGAAGCAAGTTCTCGAATTTTTAAAATTTAGAATGGAATTTGAATCGCTTATTAATAAGATTTCCAACAGTTTTATTCATCTACAACCGGAGGAAATTGATTCGGGGCTTAACAGAGCGCTAATGGAAATTGGAAAATTTACCGGCGTTGACCGCGCATATATTTTTAGATTGTACGATAATTATGAGAAAATGGATAATACTCATGAGTGGTGCGAGAATGGTATCGTTTCGTTCATTAAATCGCTACAAAATCTTGATGTCAAAGACTTCCCTCTCGTATATAGAATGATTGAAGAGTTAAAAGAAGTATATATTGAGAATGTAAGCAATTTGCCGGCAGATTCGTTAGAGAGGGCGGAATTCGAGAATGAAGGAATTCAATCATTACTCCTTGTACCAATGAAGAGTGCGGGCAAAATAATCGGATTCTTAGGATTGGATTCCGTCTTATCGGAAAAGACATGGGATAACGACACTATCCTATTACTAAACTTCATTGGTGAAATATTTGCCAATGCAATTGAAAAAGTACGTTACGAAGGAGAATTAAAAACGTTTAATCAGAGATTGAATGATATTATCGAATTTATTCCTGATGCTACATTTGTCATTGATCAAAACAAAAAAGTTATTGCATGGAATCGAGCAATTGAGAGTATGACGGGTGTTAATAAAAAAGATATCATCGGCAAAGGAGAATTCGAATATGCACTCCCCTTCTTTAATAAAAGGAGACCATTACTTATTGATTTGCTTGATGTTCCTAATGAAAAATTGGAAGCAAAATATAAATCCGTAAAAAGAGTTGATGATAAAATATTTGCCGAGTCTTACATACCCGGACTATATGATAATAGAGGCGCCTATTTATGGGGCGTAGCAGCTCCGTTATACGATAAAGATGGAAATCGTTCCGGATCGATTGAAGTAATTAAAGATGTATCGGATATTAAAAGGAAAGAAATCGAGTTATCGGAGAGCGAAGAAAGATTTAGAATTGTTTTAGAACAAACGGGGATAATTGTTTATGATATTGACAAAGAGAAAAATCTGATTCACAGAGAGGGAGCGATTGAATCAATTCTTGGTTACTCAAAAGAAGAATATCAAAATCTTTCTATAGATGAATGGATGAAATTAGTCCATCCGGACGACATACAAAATATTATAGATCAGGAAAACGAAGCAGCTCAATCCAATCCCAAATTTACTTCTACTTACAGAGTTCGTCGTAAAGACGGTGAATATATTACCATTGAAGAAAATGGATATATACAAAAAGATAAGGATGATAAGGTAATAAGAATTCTCGGCAGCATGAAAGATACAACCGAAAAAGTCCGAAGAGAGAATGCATTGAGGGTAAACGAGGAGCGTCTGCGGCATGCACTCGAAGGAGCTACTGATGGGATTTGGGATATGAATTTAAAAACTCTCGAAATTTATCTTAGCCCTCGGTATTATAATATTCTTGAGTTTGAACCTGGCGATTTTGAACCATCAATTGAGGCTTGGAAAAATTTAATTCATCCGGATGATATGGATAGAATCACTGCGATAATAATGTCAAATCTCTCCATTGAGTCTCCAACATATGCAGTCGAATTCCGAATGAAAACAAAATCGGGGAACTGGAAATGGATTTCAACGCGTGGTAAATTAGTTGAATGTGACAGTAATAATAAACCTCTCCGAATAACCGGAACAATAAGCGATATAACAGAGCGCAAAATAGCCGACAATGCTTTGAGAGAAAGCGAAGAAAGATACCAAACGTTGGCAAATACTTCGCCGGTGGGGATTTTCCGTGCTGATGCTCAGGGTAACACAATTTATGTTAATCCCAAATGGTGCGAAATTTCCGGCCTATCCGAAATAGAAGGCATGGGAAATAAATGGATTAAAGCTATTCATCCGGACGATCTTGAATATGCGACAAAGAGCTGGCAAAAGGCATTTAGTGAAAAGAAAATATCAATATCCGAATACAGATTTTTAAGAGCCGATGGTAAAATCACGTGGGTTTATGGGCAGGCAAATCCCTTATTTAATAAAGATAATAATTTGATAGGTTATGTTGGGACCATACTTGATATAACCGACCGAAAAAATGCCGAACTATCACTTCATGAAAGTCTGAAACGTCAGAATCTTATCATTCAATCTTTACCAATATTATTTTATTCAACCGAGGTTAAAGCTCCGTTCAAAACTAAATGGATGGATGGAAACATCGAAGAAATAACCGGATTTGACCAGGAGTATTTTACATCCGATAGCTCCGCATGGAGTTCAAGAATTCACCCGGATGATATTGATTCAGTATTGCCTAGATACAATTCAATCCTTGAAGAGGAAAATATTAGTGTCGAATATAGGTGGAAATGCAAAGACGGAAATTACAAGTGGTTCCTTGATGAAACTGTTCTGATTAAGCACAGTAATGGCAGGCCAAAGGAGGTAATCGGAATCTGGATGGACATAACCGAGCGAAAAAAGACTGAAGAATTAATTAATAAGAGTGAAGAAAAATACAGAGAATTAATAGAGACAATGCCCAATGGCTTTTATAGAACTACTCCTGAAGGGAAATTTGTTGACGTCAATCCAGCATTTGTGAATATGCTTGGATATGATAACAAAGAAGAATTAATGAGTGTGAATATCCCCGATGCATTATACGTTATATCTTCGGAAAGAGAGGATACTCACAATGAGAATCCGGAGTTTATTGATAAAACGGAAATTTACAGATTGAAAAGAAAGGATGGCGGAATTATTTGGCTTGAGGATAATGCCAGGTATATTAAAGATGAAAGTGGAAAAGTCATTTTTAACGAAGGTATCTGTAAGGATATTACGGAAAAACGGAAAGCGGAAGAGGAAATAAAAAATATTAATAGCGAGTTAAAGAAAAATCTTGCCTTCACCGAGGCTTTAATGGAAGCTATTCCAACACCGGTCTTTTTCAAAGATAATGAAGGAAAATATATCGGCTGTAACAAAGCCTTTTCGGATCAACTTGGAGTTACCACCGAAGAAATACAAGGCAAGACTGTATTCGAATTATGGCCCGGCGAAAATGCAAAAGTGTATCATCAAAAGGACCTTGAATTACTGTTGAATCCTCACTTGCAGGTTTACGAATTCCAAATAAAAGATAAATTTGGAGAAGTAAGAGATACTGTTTATGCAAAGAATGTTTTTAAAGATGAGACCGGGAAAAATGCCGGAATCGTTGGATCATACATAGATATAACTGATCGGAAAAAAGCCGAGGAAGCGCTTCGTGCCAGCGAAGAAAAATATCGCACCCTTTTTAGTAATACTGCCCTTGCTGTTGGATTACGAGCGCTTGACGGAAGTTACCTTGAATTCAACGAGGCTTACAGTCGAATGGTGGGCTACTCACTCGAAGAGTTAAAGGCTTTACGGTCGGAAAATTATACACATTCCGATGACATTGACATCACTCTCTCCAATATGCAAAAAATAGTTTCGGGCGAAGCCGATGTAGTGCGTTATGAAAAAAGATATTTAAATAAGGACGGAAGCATAGTTTGGGGAAATGTGTGCCTGCAGCCGTTAAAATCATCGGACGGAAAAATCTTGTCGATTCTCGGAACCATATCCGATATAACCGATAGAAAAATTGCAGAGGATGCATTAAAGGAAAGTGAAGAAAAATATAGGATGCTCGCTGAAAATGTGACTGATGTACTCTGGACAATGGATTTTAATTTTAAAGTTTTATACATAAGTCCATCAACTGTGAGGATGCATGGTTGGACGCCGGAGGAATGGTACAATTTACCTCCCGATAAATTTTTACCAGCAGATTCTTTAAAATCGACTCAAGAAATTTTGCTAAAAGAAATTCAAGACCTCTCCCGGCCTGGAGTCGATAAAAACAAATCGGTTAGTTTCGAAATTGAGCAATTTAAGAAAGACGGAAGCAAATTTTGGACAGAAATAAACAGCCGCTTATTGTTTGATTTGGATGGCAAACCTATTGGCATAATTGGTATTTCACGCGACATTTCCGAACGGAAAAAAGCCGACGAAGCTTTAGCGGCAAGCGAAGAGCGTTACCGTTTGTTGATTGAACATACTCCCGATGCCATAGTCGTTCATAGCGGTGGAAAAGTAATTTTCGCAAATAATGCAACTGTAAATTTGATGCGGGCAAAAGATATTAATGAGATTATCGGATTACCTGTAATGGATTTTGTTCATCCAGATTATAGGGAGGCGATAATCGAACGGATAAAAAAAATGAGTTCGACTAATCAACCGGCGCCTATCTCGGAGGAAAAATTTATCCGGCTCGATGGATCCGAAATTACTGTTGAAGTTACAGCGATACCTTTTATATGGAATGGCGTTCAAGCATTTCAAACAATATTCCGGGATATTTCAGCAAGAAAGGAATCAGAGTTAGCATTAATCCAAAGCGAAGAACAATTCAGAATGTTATTCGAAAACTCGCCTGTCGGAATCGGCGTTGCAGATTTTGAAGGTAAAATATTAGCATTCAATAGTGCGATGATCGAACCGGGCAATTATTCTACTAAAATGGCTGAAAGCATTACTAATGTGTTGGAATTGTACCATGACGTTAAACAGCATTTTGATGTTTTAAATAAATTCAAAGAACATGGATTTGTAAGAGATTATCCCGTACAGTTAAAGAGAGTTGATGGAAGCGCCTATGATGCTTTGTTGTCTCTAATACATACGGTATTTAAAGGACAGAAATGCATACAGGCCATTGTTGTTGACATTACTGAGCGCAAAAAGAATGAGGAAGAAATAAAACTTATAAACAGCGAATTAACTATCCTTAATAAAATAATTACCGACTCTATCAGCCATAATAAAAAAGAAGAAATACTTAACAATCTTATTGATGATGTACTTGCATTTGTTGGATTGGAGGGAGGGACTATATGCACAATTGACGAAGATGATACTTTCAAACTAACTGTTTACAGAGGCACTTCTGAAGAGACTATTACTGATTTGACGAACAATAAAATTAAGGTGGGAGAATGTTTGTGCGGAAACTGCGCTAAAAATAAAATACCATTAGTATTAAATAACCGAAACGAAGTGCTTGATTATACAACAAGGGAATCCCAACGCGGCGAAGAAATTAATTTTCTTGCGGCATTCCCAATAATGGCAGATACTAACTGTTTTGGAGTGTTGTGTGTTTTTACACGGACCGACAAGAAACCTTTGGAGCGTCATCTTAAGTTAATTGAAACAATCACTTCTCAAATTGCCATAGCAATAGAAAAAAATGATTTGTACGAGCAAGTTCAAAAGCAGGCTGAACAATTAGAAATAAAAATAAAAGAACGTACTTCCGCACTTGAGGCATCGAATAAAGAATTAGAAAACTTTTCCTATTCCGTTTCGCATGATCTCCGCGCTCCTTTGCGCGCTATTGACGGATTTAGTTTGGCTCTATTCGAGGACTATAATGATATATTCGATGTGCAGGCAAAAACTTATCTGAACAGAATAAGAGTAAACAGCCAAAAGATGGCAATACTTATTGACGACTTGCTTGGAATGGCTCGCGTAACAAGAGTGGAGCTTGAACGCGATCGAGTAAATTTAAGTCATATCATCAATGAAGTATTTTACGAATTAACCGAATTTCAGAAAGAAAGAATCATTCATTTTGAATTAGAAAAAGACCTCTTCGATTTTGTTGACCGGCAACTAATTAGGATATGTTTTCAGAATTTATTAGAGAATGCATTAAAATTCAGCAGCCAAAAAGAAATAACAAAAATTAGTGTAGGTGCTATTCAAATTGATAATAAAAAAGTCTATTTTATAAGTGATAATGGTGTAGGATTCGATATGAAGTACTATTCAAAACTTTTTGGAGTCTTTCAGCGGTTACATACACATGATGAATTTCCAGGTTCCGGTGTCGGTCTTGCCATCGTGCAAAAGATAATTCACAAACATAACGGCAAGATATGGGCAGAGAGTAACCCCGGTAGCGGAGCGACTTTTTTCTTCACCTTAAATGAATATTTTATAAACCCTGGCATTAATTGAGAAAGGAATGAGTAACAAAACAGTTCTACTTATTGAAGAGTATTCATCCGGCGCAAATAGTTATATCCGTAAACCTGTCGATTTCGGGAAATTTCTCGAAGCAATTCAGCAGCTTGGTTTTTATTGGTTAACGCTAAACAAAACACCTCAATAATTATTGTACAGATTATGAAAAAAGAAATCAAATTATTGATAATTGAGGATAACGAGGATGATGTACTTCTTCTTCTTCGTTACCTAAAAAAAGAAGGCTACCAGTATTCTCATCAACGGGTTGAAACTCCCGAACATTTGGAAGAGGCACTTAACAAAGAAAGATGGGATATTGTTATTTCGGATTACTCTCTCCCCAAGTTTGGCGGCAGAGAGGCTTTAGAACTTTTTAAAGCAAAAAAAATAGATATCCCTTTTATACTCGTTTCCGGTACTGTGGGCGAAGATATCGCAGTTGAAATGATGAAATCCGGCGCTCATGATTATATAATGAAGACACAACTCAAAAGATTGGTTCCTGCAATCGAGAGAGAATTGAAAGAGGTTGAAATAAGGCGTGATAGAAAAAATGCATTAGAGGCTTTGAGCGCGAGCGAGGAACAGTACCGTAATTTAATCACATACATGAATGAAGGACTTATCCGACTTGACCTCGAAGAAAGAATTCAATACGTAAATAAAAGATTTTGCGATCTTATAAATTATTCTTCCAATGAACTTCTTGGTAAAATTTCATTTCTGCATTTAATTCATCCGGATGATAGAAAAATTGAACAAGAAAAAAGGGAATTTCGAAAGAAAGGTCAGTCCAACCGGTATGAGTTAAGGTTAATAAAGAAGAACAGTCAGTTAAGCTGGGTAGAAATAAGCGCAGCGCCAATGTATGATGAAATGGAAAACATTATCGGCTCAATTGCATTGATAACAGATATATCTAAAAGTCGCATTGCAGAGAGCGCCTTGAAAGAAAGTGAAATTAGATATGAAACTCTCGCCGAAACTTCACCGGTAGGAATCTTTAGAACGGATACTGCCGGGAATACTACATATTTGAATCCTCTCTGGACAAAAATATCCGGGCGAGCAGCCCCGGAGGGGCTTGGAAATAAATGGATTGAATTTGTGCATCCCGACGATCGCGAAAGAGTTGCCAATAACTGGGAAATTGCAGTTGATGAATTTAAAGTATCTGTTGCAGAATACCGGTATGTGAGACCGGATAATTCGATTGCTTGGGTTATGGGTCAGGCTGTGCCCGAAAGAAATTCCAATAATGATATTATTGGCTATGTTGGAACTTTAACCGACATTACTGATAGAAAATTAGCCGAAGAAACCCT
Source organism: bacterium (assembly GCA_043808235.1). Classification (GTDB taxonomy): domain Bacteria; phylum Bacteroidota; class Ignavibacteria; order Ignavibacteriales; family Melioribacteraceae; genus JAZDFC01. Next base: position 33,660 of record JAZDFC010000057.1, on the reverse strand, counting down.
TAGAGAAAGCGAGGCAAAATTCAGAAGTATTTTCGAACAAGCCGCCGTCGGCATTTCTTTCGTGGATCTTCAAGGATATTTTATTAATGTTAATAAAAAATTTAGCTCGTTGCTGGGTTACAGTCTTGAAGAGATAAAACAGAAAAGATTTCAGGACATTACTTTCCCCGAAGATTTGGAGGCTGATTTAATAAATATGGACCGCATTCTTTCCGGTCAGGCATCGTCCTATACGATGGACAAACGTTATAACAAGAAAGATGGAAGTATAATGTGGGCAACATACACCGCTTCCGTATTAAAAGACAAAGACAATGTTCCGATAAATATCATAGGTATAATCGAAGATATAACTTACCGTAAACAGATTGAAGAAGAATTACTTCAGAGCGAAGAACGATTCAGAACAATGATTCGGGGATTGAGCGACATTATTACCGTGCTTGATCTTAACGGCAACATCAGTTATCAAAGTCCATCTGCAAAAAATGTATTTGGTTACAATTCTGAAGAAGTTATCGGGAGAAATCCGATCGATTTTATTCACCCGGATGACCGTAAATATGTTGCAAATGAATTGAAGGAGGTCTTTGATCAACAAAATGACAAACGCCCAACTTCGTATAGATTAAAACATAAAGATGGTCATTATATTCACGTCGAATCGGTCGGCAACAATATGCTCGGCAATAAAGCTATTCAGGGAGTCGTATTAACGTCGCGAGAAATTACCGAGCGATTGAAAGCTGAACAAGCGTTAAGAGAAAGCGAACTAAGGTTCAAAGAACTATTTAATAATATGGGAAATGGCGTTGCTGTTTATGAAGCAATAGACAATGGAAGTAATTTTGTTGTAAAGGATATTAACAAAGCCGGTTTGAAAATTGGGAAACAAAAGAAAGAAGATCTTATTGGAAAATTAATTACCGATGCTTCACCTGGCGTTGAGAAGGTTGGATTATTGAATGTACTGAAAAACGTTTGGATTACAGGCAAATCGGAAGAATTTCCGGTTATAATTTATAAGGATAATGCAATCTCACTGTGGACTGAAAATTATATATACAAACTTCCGTCGGGTGAAGTAGTCTCGGTTTATGAAGATGTAACCGAAAAACGAAAAGCAGAAGAAGCGTTAAAAATTAGCGAGGAAAAGTTTTCGAAGGCATTTGTTTCCAGCCCGGATATTGTTGCGTTAACCACAATAAGAGATGGAATATTCCTCGAAGTAAATGAATCCTTTGAAAAAATAACCGGCTATAGAAGACAGGATGCAATCGGTAAATCGTTTATGTCCTTCAAACTTATGAAGGATAAATCGCATTTAGATAGATACATGTCGGAATTACGCAAGAAAAAACATATATCAAATTTCGAAGCGGAGTTTGTTACACGTTCCGGTCAAACGCGCGTTGCACTTATTTCTTCGGAGATAATTAACATTGAGCGAACGACTTGCCTTATTTCAACGTTAAAAGATATTACCGATCTTAAGATGGCCGAATATGCGTTAGCTGAAAATGAGAAAAAATTCAGATCGCTTTTCGAAAACTCGCAAGAAGGTATTTATATAACTGACGAGAGCAATATTTATCTTGATGTAAATGCAGCATTCCTAAAACTATTCGGTTACGAGCGGAATGAAATTGAAGGAATGAATGCTTCGGTTTTATTCGGGAATGTTGAAGCAAAATACAGAATGAGCGAGGAATTATATGCTCATGGTTTCGTTAATGATTATGAAATTTCGTTAATAAGAAAAGACAATAAAAATATCGATTGCGTTGTTACAACATCCCTCCGGCGAGACGATAAAGGAAAGATTATCGGAACACAAGGTATTATTCGCGATGTAACTTCGAGAAAAGAATTTGAACGGGCTTTAATTAAAGCAAAAGAAGAAGCTGAAAAAGCGGATAAATTAAAAACTGAATTCCTTGCTCAAATGTCACACGAGATTCGTACTCCAATAAACACAATATTTAATTTCGTTACATTAATTCGGGAAGAAGTTGAAGATGCTCTTTCGGAGGATTTACGCGAATCGTTTTCAATAATTAAACGAGCCGGGAAAAGAATTATCAGAACCATCGACTTAATTCTCAACATGTCGGAATTGCAAACCGGATTGTTTGAATATTCTCCGGTGAAAATCGATCTTAATTCCGTTATCTTCGACATTTGCAGGGAATATCATTCCATTGCAGCCGATAAAAATATTGCCCTTAAATTTGAGGAATCAACCCAGGAACTGCCTGTAATGGCAGATGAATATTCGGTTTCCCAAATTTTCGAAAACTTGATTAACAACGCTGTTAAATACACAGAGAAAGGAAGTATCCGCATCGTGTCATTTTTGGATGAAAATAAAATACCCACTGTGGAAGTAATCGATACCGGTATTGGAATATCAGAAGAATATATATACCGGTTGTTTACTCCTTTCTCACAGGAAGAAGAAGGTTACACACGAAGATTTGAAGGGAGCGGTTTGGGATTAGCTCTTGTAAAAAAATATTGCGACGTTAATAAAGTAGCCATTAATGTGGAAAGTGAAAAAGAAAAAGGTTCTAAATTTACTGTGAAGTTTGTTGGGTAATTTTTGTCTTATTCGCAAATTTGTTCGCAAAGTTGAGCAAAAATATTCATTCATTCGAATGTGTTTTTTACTCATCCTTTGATTAACTTTTCATATAATAAAATTCCGGAACATTAATTCGATTTCACTCGGAAGATAATATGAAAAGTCCATCCATAAAATTCGATAGCGAATTAATTAAAAACAGTAGTTACGCTAAATTCCAGGACTTCCATAGCCTAATGCGCTATAGAATTACCGATATTATTTTAGTCTCCAGTTTATACGACTCATATATTTTTGAAGAAGACAGCCGGCTTTACGAACTTATCCGCGAGGAATACCAGGGCTTGAATTTAAGTCACTCACCGGAATTAGTTCAAGTATCAAGCGGAGCCGAAGCAATAGCAATGGCAAAGCGAGAGAAACGATTCGATCTCATTATCACTACCCAGCATATCGATGACATGCCGACGATTATTTTTCCGTTAAAAGTTAAAGAAGCCGGGCTCGATATTCCTGTTGTACTGCTTGGTTATGATAACCGCGAAATGCTGGATTTACTGGCGCATAAAGAGATAGGTAATTTCGAAAAAGCATTTATATGGTCAGGCGATTACAGAATTATTCTCGGTATCATAAAGTACATTGAAGATAAAAAGAACGTCGAAGAGGATACCAAGAATGTCGGCGTTCAATCAATTATTTTGATTGAAGATAATGTTCGATTCTATTCCTCGTACCTTCCGTTATTCTATACAGAGATACTCAAACAATCACAGCGTCTAATCCGCGAAGGCATAAATTTATCGCATAAGTTTTTGCGCATGCGGGCGCGGCCTAAAGTTTTATTATGCAACAGTTACGAAGAAGCATGGATGTATTATAAAAAATATGAGGAGTATATTCTTGGAATAATTTCGGATGTGGATTTTTTACAAAACGGAAGACAGGATCCCCAGGCGGGCATTCAATTTGTATCCGCCGTTAGGCTGGAACATGAAGACATTCCTATACTACTTCAATCCAACGTCCCGGAAAACGAAGAGATGGCTACAGCGGTAGGCGCCAGATTTTTATTGAAAGACTCCCCTACTCTATTAAGCGACTTAAGCAAATTTATAAATGAAAATTTTGGATTCGGGGAATTCCTTTTCAGAAATAACGAAGGCAAGGAATTTGGCAGAGCAATAAATTTACACGATCTTGAAAACCTTTTAAAAATAGTTCCTGAAGAATCAATAGTTTATCATTCCTCTCGTAATCATTTTTCTAACTGGCTTAAAGCGCGCACCGAGTTTTGGCTTGCCCATAAGTTGCGTCCGCAAAAAGTTTCGGATTATCCGAACTTTAAAGCACTGCGTGAATCGCTCATCGAATCCGTTCATGATTTCCGAATCTCGCGTCAGCGCGGGATTGTACTCGACTTCAGTAAAAAAACTTTCGATGAATCCAGTTTTGCCCGTTTGGGCGGAGGATCACTCGGCGGTAAAGCAAGAGGTCTCGGATTTATCAACAGATTACTTTCCAATTTTGAAATAAATAGCAAATTCAAAGATGTTGAAATATTCGTTCCGCCGTCGGTTGTTCTCGGAACCGATGTGTTCGATTACTTTCTCAGAGAAAATGATCTTTTGAGTTTTACTCTGCATTGCAATGACGATTTGGAAATAATAAAACGCTTCCTCCAAGCGGATAAATTTCCTCCACAGGTAGTTAGCGAGCTCCGCGACTTCCTCGAATTAATTAATGAACCACTCGCCATCAGATCATCAAGTTTGCTGGAAGACTCGCAAGGGCAGCCGTTCGCCGGCGTTTACGATACCTTTATGGTTCCAAACAATCATGCTGATATCGAAGTGAGGCTTCATCAATTATTGATGATGGTAAAACACGTTTACGCATCAACGTTTTATCAAAAATCAAAAGAATATATTAAGGTAACCTCCTATCGTCTTGAAGAAGAAAAGATGGCGGTGATTATTCAAAAAGTTATTGGATCAAAATACGGAACAACTTATTACCCGGAATTTTCAGGAGTTGCTAAGTCGTATAATTTTTACCCGGTAAAACCATTGAAAGCGTCCGATGGAATCGTATCGGTTGCATTCGGTTTAGGGAAAACAATAACCGATGGCGGTAACACCGTAAGGTTTTGTCCGAAGTACCCGCAGCACTTAATGCAATCAACAAAATTAAATGATGTGATGAAATATGCCCAGCAGGATTTTTTCGCTCTTGAATTAATTGAGTTCGACGATGATGCAATTTTTATCGATGATATTCATCTGAAACGTCATCACATCTCCGAAGCGGAGAAAGACGGTACTTTGTTTTTTGTAGCATCCACGTACTCGCAGGATAATAATGCGATTTACGATGGCGTATCCCGTCCCGGCAACCGACTTTTCACTATGGCGCCAATATTAAAATATAATGTATTTCCGCTACCGGAAATTTTAGATGTATTACTCGAAATGGGTTCGTGGGGAATGGGCAGCCCGGTGGAAATTGAGTTCGCTGTTAACTTAAATGTACCGCGAGGTACTCCAAAAGAATTCGGATTATTGCAGATGAGACCGCTCGTAATTAGCAACGAAATGGAAGAACTTGAGATTGGGAATTACAATAGCGACTCGTTGATTTGCAAAAGTAACCAGGTGCTTGGGAATGGAATTTCTAAAAATATACGCGACATAGTTTTTGTGGATATCGATAAATTCGAACGCTCGAAAAGCGGGGATGTTGCACATGAGATTGCACAGATGAATTCGAAAATTGTTGACGGCGGTGGTAAATATTTGCTGATCGGAGTGGGAAGATGGGGCACACTCGATCCATGGCTGGGAATTCCAATTACTTGGGATAATATAGGCGGCGCGAGAGCTATTGTCGAATCCAACTTTAAAGACTTTAATGTTTCGCCTTCACAGGGTTCGCATTTTTTCCAAAACTTAACTTCTTTCAAAGTCGGATATTTTACGGTGAACAATCACAACGACGAAGGATTTATAAATTGGGAATGGCTGAAATCGCAGCCTGCCGTAGAAGAGAAAAATTATATAAGGCATATCAAATTGGATTACCCGTTAACAATTAAAATAAACGGTCCACAGAGCAAAGGTGTAATTTTAAAACCAGGAATTGAATAAGCAGTAACTCGAAGCGCTTGCCCGGCTTTTTTTGACGGGAAGCTTCGAGAAATTATATTAGTTGATAGTAGAAAAAAATTAAATGAAAAATAAAACGAATTACTTGGAGTGAATATCATGTCAAACTTCGTCATCAAACCGGCAATAAGGACCGAAAATATTACGTATGCTGTTCGCGATATAGTTGTACTTGCAAATGAAGTAGCAAAATCCGGCAAGGAGATGTTGTACTTAAATATCGGCGATCCCAACTTATTTGATTTCGCGCCACCAAGACATTTGGTCGAAGCGACCTACAAAGCAATGCTCGATAATAAAAACGGATACTCGCCTTCATCGGGAATTAAACCTGCATTAACTGCAATCGAAAAAGAGGCCGAGAAAAAAGGCATTAAAAATATACACGATATATTCATCACCACCGGCGCGAGCGAAGCTATCGAATTAGCGCTTACCGCACTTGTAAATGACGGTGAAAATATTCTTACTCCAACTCCCGGTTACCCTTTGTACACAGCGGTCGCAAGTAAATTAAGAGCATATGAAAATCCGTATTATCTTAACGAAGAAAAAGGATGGCAGCCGGATATTGATGATATCAAAAGCAAGATAAACGAAAAGACGAAAGGAATTATCATAATCAATCCAAACAATCCAACCGGCTCAAACGCAAGTTACAATACTCTAAAGCAGCTTGTTGATCTTGCAGTCGAAAATCATTTGATAATTTTTGCCGATGAGATTTACGATAAACTTCTTTACGACGGGAATAAACATATCAGTCTTGCATCTATTAATCCCGATGCACCGGTGATAACTTTCGGCGGTCTCTCAAAAAATTATATGGTCCCGGGATTTAGAATCGGTTGGGGAATTGTAAGCGGTGATATATCCATCCTTGCCGATTATATTGAAGCGATAAACAAAATGCTGCGCGCGCGTTTGTCGGCCAATCATCCCGAACAATACGGAATTGCGCCCGCATTGGAAGGCGACCAAAGTCATCTTACTATCGCGCTTGAAAAATTAACGCGCCGCCGCGATATGACGGTTGAAATGTTAAACGCCATTCCGGGAATCTCTTGCGTAAAACCGGAAGGCGCTTTTTATGCTTTCCCCAGAATTGAAATAAATAACTCCGACAACCACTTTGTCGCAGAGCTGATTAGGGAAACAGGCGTTGTGGTTGTACCGGGAACGGGATTCGGACAGGTTCCGGGCACGAATCATTTTAGAGTTGTATTCTTACCGCAGGAAGAAATACTTGAGAAAGCGTACAAAAGTATCGCTTCGTTTTTAGAAAAGTATGTTGAGAAGTACGAAAAGGCGGGAGTGGAGTAATAATAAAAATGGAACGCGGATCTTTATGATTTATTATGATTACCAGTTTTGATCATAACCATCATAGGAATCCGCGTTCCATTGCAGTTCTGTTTTGAAAAAACTTTTATCTAACCAACATCATCTTCTTTGTTTGAACAAAATCTCCAGCAACCAATTTATAAAAATACACTCCACTCGGTAGATTCGAAGCATCGAATTCTGCTTGATATACTCCCGGTTCCTTCACTTCATCCACTAAAGTTCCAACTTCATTCCCAAGCACATCATAAATTTTTAACTGCACCGGACTGATAACTGACAACTGATAACTGATAACCGTAGTTGGATTAAAAGGATTCGGATAATTCTGCTGAAGTTCGAAAGTTGAAAGCGACGGGTTGCAAGCTACTTCCACGATATTCGAATAAGTGTACGAACCATCCATATCAATTTGTTTTAAGCGATATTGAATAGGATTAAGATTAAGATTGTCCGTGAAAGAATATTCCTTTGGAGAGTTGCTCGTTCCATGTCCTTCCACAAATCCAATCGTTTCCCAATCTCCCTCGGCTGAAGCCGCGTCCCCCTTTACTAAACCTGTCCGGCATTTTTTTGACGGGGGGGGATTAAGGGGGATTCTCCGTTCTACATCGAAGCCATAATTATCCACTTCCGTTGCAGTTTGCCAGTTAAGTTGAATTTTATTATCAACATTTTTTGCGGAGAAGGATGAGAGCTCGACGGGGAGAGGAGCTTGAGACCAACTAGTTGCTAACCTTAACCCATCAACATTCATGTCCCCAGATAAAGCTTTTTGTTTAAAGCCAAAAATTGATAAAGTCCCCGATGCATCAGCGCCGGATGTAATTGACACATCTGGAATAGGTTCAATTCCAGCTAATGAAGGATTTACCCAAAGTCTGCATATATCGTTGTCACTTCCTGTGAGAAAAGAATAAGATATAACAATTAAATATGTAGTGTTTATGTCTAATTCTGATGAATAATAAGTTAACGATGAAGAACTAGATTTGGCAATTCCAATCTGAAATTTTGTACTATTTGAGCCAAGTTTTACATATAGAAAGCATCGAGTTGATGAACCATCAAAATTTGCAAAATAGTCAGCTGTCGTGCTCATATCAGAAGTTGAGGTTACATTTACTAAAATGGACGCGTAGATTGAATTGCCATTACCTGAGACATCGGTAAATATCGTGCTTACACCTGAACGTGAAGAAGCACCGCCATTAAGATAAATCATTCTCCCAGAATTTGACGAAGGATAATCAGTAAAAGACAAATTTCCATCTATAACCTGAATATCAGTTGATCCAGTAGGGTTCTCAGACCAAGTGGAAGATGCGACCGTTGTAAGAGTTCCTAGACTATAATCAAAATTTTCTTCAAGCAATAAGGTTTGCGCAAAACCAATAGAACTCACAAGTAAAAAGAACAATAATTTTTTCATCCATCCTCCAACAAATATATTTATACAAATAACTAAATTTTATTCATAGGGTGATTTATAAATCAATGTGGTGACAATAAAATTTAGCGTAAATCAATTGTTTTTCCGGTTAACCCAAAACTGTCGCGGGAAAGTTAAAAAAATATTTTTAATAATTCTTTTAAAATGTGGTTGGAAAGTAAAATTAATTTGAATTTAACCGGATAGCCTATGCTGTTTTCTTCTCTTCTCCATCCGGGTTCTCGTTCAATTTAATTATTCGCAGTTTGCGTTCGCTTGCTTTCGCGTCGTAGTATGAGTAAGTCATGTACCACCAGTTATCGGAGACTTCAACAATATATCCTTTCGGTAATTTATCAATTGTATCCGGGTCGTAATTAATTATTTCAACTTCGCTTCGCCTGAAAGGATTTTTAATACCGGCGTATTTAAGTAACTCTTTTTTAATTTTCCTGTTATTCAATATCGCGTCGGAGTTATTTCCGGTAATAATTAATGGTATCGTATCAATGAAAATTCTAAAATCAAAATAGAGCGATTTGAATTTATCATACAGCATATCAAGCCCGATAAGATTTTGAATGCCGAGATTCCGATCCCCTATCAATTGCCATAAACCGGTAATCCCCGGAACAGAATTTATTTTAAGGCGTTTATCGTAATAATCGGGATATCTCTTCTTCATTATCTCAAGATCGGAAATCATCAATGGTCGCGGACCAATAAAACTCATATCGCCCAGAAACACATTAAAAAATTGCGGCAGTTCATCGAGTCCGGTTTTACGCAGCCAGCGTGCAAACGGAGTTAATTTTTCCGCCAGTCTTGGTTTAAGAAAAATATCTTTCGGAATATTATGTTTTAATTTTCCGTTACTACTTGTTTTGAGAGTTTTCAGTTTAAAAATCTTGAAACGGAATTTTTCCAAAGTTAGTCCGCGATCCTGCACAAATATCGGGAACTCCCGCAATTCAAAAAATAATATCAATGAAAATAGAATAAGCGCAGGCAGAGAAATTGCCATAAAAATAATGGAGAAGAAGAAATCCAAAATCCGTTTTAGATATTTGTACAAATTTTATCCTTTAAAAGATCAACATCCACAAAATGTAATCGAGAACAAGTATACTCGCCGAAGAAAGAACGAAAGAACGAATCGTTGAAAATCCGACTCCTTCAGCTCCGCCTTCGGTTTTGAATCCAATATGGCAGCCTAATAAAGCTGTAACTCCGCCAAAGATCATTCCTTTAATCAATCCAAATGCAAAGTCGCCGATTTCAAAAAACCTTTTCACGGATTCAAAGAACACAACGAATGACACACCGAGAAAATAATCCGATATAAGATACGCACCAAAGACCGCAATCGTGTTGGCGAAAATCACAAGCAGCGGCATTGTAAAAGTGGCTGCGAAGAAGCGCGGCATTGCAAGATAATAAATTGGACTGATGCCCATTGTCTCAAGCGCGTCGATTTGTTCGGTGACTTTCATAGAACCAAGCTCGGCCGCAATTGACGCTCCTACTCTTCCCGCAATAACAATTGCCGTAAGCACCGGACCTAATTCAGTTATGATTGCGCGACTGGTTGCAGTTCCAAGAAAAGAAAGCGGGGCTAATCCCTTTAACTGATATGCGGCTTGCCAGGCGGCAACAGCGCCTGTGAATATGGCGATTATAATAACTAACGGTAAAGAATTTACTCCAATGTGTTCCATATGATAGAACAAAATTTTCCTGCTTTTTATCATCTTTGGGCTGTAACCGATAATCTTAAAAAGAAGAAGCATAATTTGTCCGACTTCGTCGAAAAAATTTAAAATTGTCTTTCCGATTTTCTGAAATATTTTCGAAATCATTTTTAAAAGATTGTTTCTAAATAGTTATAAAGTACATTACCCATTTACATTGAGAAATATGGACAATTTTTTTTTATTATTTAAAAGGAAATTAGTAAAATTATTGCTGTTATTTAACATGCTTGAAAAAGAAATCCCTCGAATACTAAACATTATTTTTACTATTTTTCCATAAGGAATTAAGTTGATGCCCGGTTATAAGCAACCGGGTATCGACATATAAATCACCCAAACTGATCATAAATTAATTGAAGGTGAGGCTATGGTTGAAATCAATTATCAAACAGTTGACAACACTGCCAAAATTGAAATACCTGAAAAATTAATATTCGGGAAAGTATTTACAACTCATGTATTTGAGATGGATTATGATGCAGCTCTCGGATGGTATAATCCGACTATTAAAAAATTTTCCAATCTAAGTCTTAGCCCTGGCGCTCTCGTTTTGCATTACGGACAGGCAATATTTGAGGGATTAAAGGCATACAAACAAGTTAACGGCCAAATTGCTATGTTCCGTCCGGATAAAAATCTTGAGCGACTAAATAATTCGGCGAGGCGTGTTTGCATTCCCGAGATTGATGTTGAATTTGTTCTGGAAGCGTTGAAGGAATTAATAAAAATTGATAAAGACTGGATTCCAACCAAACCGGGATATTCATTATATATTCGCCCCCTTGTTTTTGCTACCGATCCGATGCTTGGTGTTCGTCCTGCTGATCAATATAAATTTATAATTATGCTTTGCCCGGTCGGGCCATATTATCCTGAAGGTTTTAAACCCGTTCCAATAATGGTAACAGACAAATATGTTCGTGCGGTTAGAAAAGGCGTTGGCGATTGTAAAACTGCAGGCAATTACGCAGCGAGTTTAATGGCACAGCGCGATGCTCGTAACGAAGGTTACACTCAGGTACTTTGGCTCGATGCAATCGAATTAAAATACATCGAGGAAGTTGGAACAATGAATATTTTTATCCGCTTCAAAGATGAAGTTGCTACACCTACATTGTCCGGCTCTATTTTACCGGGAGTTACAAGATTGTCGGTACTCCAGTTATTGAGAGATTGGAAATACAACATCAATGAACGGTTAATAAGTTTAAAAGAAGTTGTTGACTCATATGACAAAGGCGAACTTATCGAAATATTCGGTACCGGTACTGCCGCGGTAATTTCATCAGTAAGTAAATTAAAATACAACGATAAGATATTGCAGTTCAGTGATACCGATGCAGGCGAACTCGGTACGAAGTTGTATCAAGCTATTACGGATATTCAGTATGGTAGAACCGAAGATCCTTATGGCTGGATGACGATTGTTCAATAAATCGTTCCTTTAATTTTTAACGGGAGGCTGTCTTAAAAGGGCAGCCTTTTTTATATCTCCCTGAAATTTTTCACTCCGGAAAATTCTAACAAAAAAAAATATTAAAAATCACTTGACACGTGCACATACGTGCACTATATTTGTAGTGCACAAAAGGACACTATTATGAAAAACGATTTAACAGACCGGCAAAAAGAAATTCTGAATTTCATTCAGGAGTTTTCTTCTTTTAATGGATATGCCCCGACATATCGCGAGATAGCCAAACAATTTAATATTGTTTCTACATTTGGTGTGAAAAGGCATATCGATGCCCTGTCAAAAAAAGGTTTTTTGAATTTCGAAACTAACTCAAGTCGTACACTTACTTTAACCGAGCAAGTAGGTACGAATAGTTTTTCACCAACCAATGATAATCTAATTGAAGTACCTCTAATCGGGCGTGTCGCAGCCGGTCAACCCATATTCGCAACGGAGAATATTGAGGAAACATTATCATTCGATAGAAGTCTTATAGGCAAAGCAGAAAAATGCTTTGGATTAAAGGTACGCGGCGATAGTATGATTAATGCCGGAATATTCGAAGGAGATGTTGTAATTGTGAATTCGCAAAAACAAGCTTTTAATGGCGATATAGTGGTAGCGCTTCTGGGTGATGAATCTACTATGAAAAGGTACTCAAAAGATGGTGAGACTGTAAGATTAATACCAGAAAATCCGAAGTACAAAGACATATTAGTAAAGAATCGTGATGATTTTTCGATAATAGGTAAGGTAATTGGTGTTTTTCGCCGTTACAATTAGGAGTATAAAATGAAATCAATAATTTTTGCAACAGCAATCAGAAATAGAAGAAGTGTAAGATTCGTTTACAGCCTTCGTGAGATCACTCTTGAGCCTTATTATATATCGATAAATAAAACAGGCAGAAAGGTAATATTTGGCCGGGTTGATTCTACAAACGAAATAAAAGCCTTCGAATACGACAAGATTTTTAATATAAAAGTGATGAGCAAAATATTTTCGCCGATCATTCCAATTCTCCCGGCAGTTTAATTAGCGAGGTTTGCTATGGCAGCATTAAAATATCAACAAAAAGTCGATCAGTTAGTCCAGCATTTTTGGAAATATGGATATTTAACCTTGAGCAGAAAATTTGGGACATACCTTCCTGAGCCCAAACCGGTTGGTATGTACAATGTTGACGCGGTTGGTAAACAACGAAAAAAATATGCAATTGGAGTTATCCTTACCGATGAAGAATTAAATGATTCCGCTATTTATGAAAAATTAAGTTTTCTGGCATCCCGGCAGAATAGACACACAAGCGTTAAAGTGACTTTATTTATCGGGGTTCCGCAGGATTATATCGAAAAAACAAAACTTATTATCTCAGCGTTGGATCCGGAAATTAGGAAAAACATAAAAGTAGTTGGTTTGCCCAGCCAAAGATTCAATTAATCCAATAATTTTTACTCCCCTAATACTAAATAATTGCTCCTCACTTTCAGAAGAGTATCATTCCTATATATTTGAATTTTAGACTGTTTTCAATTCTTTTAGGATTGTTTATCAAATCTTATCGATGGGGTCAAAACTTTTTTCTCTATCAAAATAAAATAAATCGTGGTAAAATGGACACAAAAAAAAATTATTGTTGTAGAACAAACATGATTTTAGGAGATTTTCTCATCCGATTAATGTAAAATTCGATATGAGAATTATTATTTCCCCCTAAATCCCTAATTCTTGACAATTAAAAAATGCTACTTTATTTTTTTAAGTCTGTTTTAATTTTTTATTAGGTATAGTATTGAAGAAAAAACTTGGCGAAGCCGGCCTTAAAAAAGTTCTGGAATTTAAAATGAACGGCGACGTCCCGAACCATATTGCTATTATTATGGACGGAAACGGAAGATGGGCTAAAAAGAGAAATATGCCCCGCGTAGCCGGTCATCAACGTGGAATTGAAACTGTTAGGGAAGTTGTTGAAGCATGCTCAAATCTCGGTGTTAAATTTCTTACTCTGTATACTTTTTCGACCGAAAATTGGAAACGCCCGCAGGATGAGGTATCAACATTGATGCGTTTGGTTGTTAAAAGTCTTAAAGACGAAACCGATGAATTGCATGCAAATAATATTAGACTTACAACCATAGGTGATTTAGAAAAACTTCCGACTATTGTTCGCAGAGAGTTGGACGAAGCAGCTGAAAAGACTAAAAATAATACGAAGATGGTTTTAAATTTAGCCTTAAGTTACAGCGGTCGATCGGAACTTACTCGAAGTTTCAAAAAAATTGCGTTTATGGTGCAAAGTGGAAAAATTACTGCCGACGAAATAGATGAACAATTGATTTCCGACAATCTCGATACGGCGATAATGCCCGATCCGGATTTACTAATAAGGACCGGCGGAGAGCAAAGAATTAGTAACTTTTTACTTTGGCAAATAGCTTACACGGAATTGTATATCACCGATAAGTTATGGCCGGATTTTGGGCATGAAGATTTGCTCGAATCAATCAACAGTTTTCGGAAAAGGGAAAGAAGGTTCGGATTAGTTAGCGAACAATTATCAAATATTCATGAAAAAAATAAGAGTGTAAAAAAACTTGCCAAACAAATTGCTTAAGTACCTGTTTTTAATTCTTTGTGTATTTTCGTTAAATACTTATGCCCAGTTTCAAAGAGCTAATTACCAAATACTTGGTATAAGGGTTGAAGGTAATATTTCTGCTGATGCCGCAACAATAATTGCGAACAGCGGACTCAAAGTAGGAGACGAGCTTGAAATACCGGGCGATCAGACCAACAACGCCATAAAAAGATTGTGGTCGTTAAAAATTTTCGCCGATGTAAAAATCGAAATTGAAAAGAAAGTTGAGAACGGCGCTTTCATCGTAATCAAAGTGCAGGAGCTGCCGAGAATGGAGTCGGTTCTTTTTGAGGGTAACGATGAGATAAGCGATGATGAGATTCAAAAAGTTATTATCCTTACTAAGGGACAGACTTTAAATCCTCAAAAGATTTACCGAATAAAAATGAAAATCCAAAAGTTATACGAAGACGAGGGATTTTTAAATGCTCTTATTTCACCCGAACAATTCAAGTTCTTGAGGGCTGATACTACTAAAGATGAAATTAACGTGACCTGGGGAAATGTAAAAGACTTAACGGATGAATACGAAACACAATACGATTTTGATCCGGAAATGAAAATTGACGTGATAGGCAAGTCGAAAGACAGAGTTCTTTTACTTTTTAGAATTAATGAAGGCGATGAGGTTAAAGTAAAAACCATCACTTTTAACGGCAATACTGCTTTTGAAAATGATGATTTGATTGATGAATTAGATGAAACAAGAGAAGAACCTGCTTGGTGGGAATTTTGGGCAAGTTCAACTTTAAATAGAGAGGATTACGAGAAAGATAAAAAATTACTCGTGGATTTCTACAAAAAGAATGGTTATAGAGATTTTGCAATTTTACGTGATTCAATTTCTTATTCGGACGATAACAAATTTGCTAATATAATTATCGATGTGTTCGAAGGCGCTCAATATAAAGTTAGAAAAATCGATTGGGAAGGCAATACGGTTTACGATGACGATGTATTGAATAGAAGATTGGATTTCTATTCAGGAGATATTTATAACCTCGAAAAATTCAACCAAAACTTGCGCGGGAATGAGGCGCAGACTGATGTTGCGGCGCTTTATTTGGATAACGGTTATCTTACTTTCAATCTCGAAACTTTGGAGGAGCGCGTTGCGACCGATTCAATGGACATCAAGATTAAAGTTATTGAGAATAACCGGTTCCGTGTCGGTCAGGTTATGATTAATGGAAACGATAAAACTAAAGACAAAGTTGTAAGAAGAGAATTGTACACAATCCCCGGTGATTATTTCAGCCGGAGTAATATTTTCAGAAGCATTCAGCAGCTTGCAAACCTTCAGTATTTCAATGTTGAAAAACTATATCAGAGTGGTGTTGATTACAGACCGATAAACGACAGTACTGTTAGTCTTATTTATAACGTAGAGGAAAAATCGAGCGATTATTTAAATGCATCTATTGGGTATAGCGGAGCATACGGTTTCAGCGGTGCAGTTGGTATTACACTTAATAATTTTTCACTCTCCGAACCATTCCAGCTTGGCGGCGGACAGGTTCTTAATTTCAACTGGCAATTCGGAGTTGGTAATTATTATAGGTCATTCAATGTTGGATTTTCCGAGCCGTGGTTTCTTGATACACCCACCATGCTTGGTTTTGACTTATTCGATACAAGACAAAGATATGTTTATGACATCAAACAAACCGGTATAACCTTACGAGTTGGCCGAAGACTAACATGGCCGGATAATTATTTTTATATACAGGGAAGTTTGAAATTCCAATATAACGACATTATTGAAGGGCAGAGTTTTTATGCCGAAGGACTTTCGCGTCAGTACACACTTGGAATGACTATCTCTCGTACGGATATTGATAACCCGATCTTTCCTTCCAAAGGTTCCAAATTCAATTTAAATACCGAAATCTCCGGCGGTCCAATCCTGCCGGGTAATGTCGATTATTATAAGATCGAGTTAACCAACGAATGGTATCAAAGATTATTTAACTCCAACCGGCTGGCTTTTTATGCCTCGGCTAACATTGGTTACCTTGACGAAATTGTCGAAGGAACTACAATTCAACCTTTTGAATATTTCTTTATGGGAGGTAACGGTTTAATTATTGCGACCACTCCGTTAAGAGGATATGAAGACCGAACAGTAGGACCGCAGAACGAAAGCGGCAACATCGTTGGCGGAAGAGTAATGGCGAAGTACACTACAGAACTACGAGCAGCATTAACACTCGAACCAATGCCTATTTATGTACTTCTGTTTGCGGAGGCTGGAAATTGTTTTTATGAATTTAAAAGCGCCGATTTATTTAATTTAAGAAGGTCGGCAGGTATTGGTGCAAGAATTTTAATTAATCCCATCGGTTTAATCGGATTCGACTACGGATATGGTTTCGACAGAAAAGAAGTGGACGGTCAGGATAATCAATGGATATTTCATTTTCAATTTGGCAGAGGATTTTAAACATAAAACTAGAGGTAAAAGTGAAAAAAACGTTATTCTTATTTTTATTAATTGCTGGAATTTCTATTCAAGCACAAACATCACAAAAAATTGGTTATGTTGATTCACAGGTAATCCTTAATCAATATTCCGCAGCTATTAAAGCACAAAGCGATATCGATGCACTCGTTGCCGGCTGGACAAAAGTAAGAGACAGCCTTGCGACTGTTTTACAAGGCGCTTATGCTGACTATCAAAAACAAGAAGCAACAATGACCCCGGAAGTAAAAGCCCAAAAGCAACAAGAACTTATTACGATGCAGCAAAATGTTGAGCGATTTAATGCTGAAAAATTCGGCCAACAAACCGGTGAAGTTTACAGAAAGACAGATGAAATTCTTGCTCCAGTTAAACAAAAAATATTTTCAGCTATTGATGAAGTTGCTAAGCAAGAACAAATGAAGTTTGTTTTTGATAAAACCGGTGATGTTATTCTTCTTTATGCTGATCCTGAATTTGATATTACTTTTAAAGTACTGGATAAATTAAAAACCAAATAATATCGGATATTTATAATGAAAAAAATTTTCATCATTATATCATTTTTATTTATTGCAGGTTTTCAGAACAGTTTCGCTCAGTTGAAAATCGGTTATGTTGATTCCGATGCAATTATGACCAAACTGCCAGATGCATTAGACGCACAGCAGAAAATTGATGCTTTCGTTCAGGAATGGCAGGAAGAAATCGATAAGATGCAGAGGGAGTGGAAAAGTAAATACGAAGATTACGAAAAACGTAAACTCATTATGAGCGATGAACGTCGTGCAGACACGGAAAAAGAATTAGTTGCGCTTGAGAAACAAATTACCGACTACAGGCAGAAAAAATTCGGCGTTAACGGTGAATTATTCACCAAACAGGATGAATTAATGAAGCCTGTTCAAAACAGAATTTTTAATGCCATACAGGACGTAGCTAAAGAAAACGAATATGATTATGTTTTCGATAGAAGCGGTGATATTGTATTCCTCTATACAAAAGAAGAATACGATGTAACCAATCTAGTTCTTGAAAAATTGCAGTAACGATTAATGAAAATTTCTATTAAAGATGCCGCCGTTTTAATCGGCGGCAATATTATTGGTAATAGCGAAATTGAAATTTCGAATATTGCTAAGATTGAGGAAGCGAAAACAGGAGATATAACTTTTCTTTATTCACCTGCATTCGAAAAATTTTTAGTTACAACGCAAGCCTCCGTAATTGTAATAAAACCTGAGACAAAAAAAATCCGCGAAGACATTACTTACATCGAAGTTGGTAATCCACAGTTCGCAATGATTTTGATCATCGAGAAATTTTTTACACCGGGAATTAATGCTGAGGGTATTGATCCTTCTGCCTCGATTCATGAATCGGTCGAGATGGGTAAAAACGTCACTCTCGGAAAAAATGTAGTTATTTCGCAAGGATGTAAAATCGGCGATAATTCAGTTATTCTTCACAACACAGTTCTTATGGATAATGTATCTGTTGGAACCGGAACGCTGATCTATCCGAATGTATCTATACGCGAAGACTGCGTAATCGGGAATAATGTTATCATCCATCCAAACTCCGTCATTGGATCGGACGGATTCGGATTTTTTCCAACAAAAGACGGCAGTTATAAAAAAATTCCCCAAATAGGGAATGTTATAATCGAAGATAATGTTGAATTAGGTTCGAATGTTTCGATAGACCGCGCGGCTCTCGGCTCTACTATTATTAGAAAAGGAACTAAGCTAGATAATCTCGTTCAGATCGCTCACAATGTTGAAGTCGGCGAGAATACTGCAATTTCGGCTCAGGCGGGAATTGCCGGCAGCACAAAAATTGGAAAGAACTGTATTATTGCCGGGCAGGTTGGGATTACCGATCATACTGAAATAGGTAATAAAGTGATTATCGGAGCTCAATCGGGAATTACTAAACCGATTTTAGAACCAGGAATTTATTCCGGTTCACCCGCAGAACCACTTAATGTTCGATTAAAAAAAGAAGTGCATATTAGGAATCTTAATCAATATGCCCAAAAAATTTCCGCGCTCGAAAAAAGAATTGCGGAACTTGAGAAACAATCCACTTCAATAAAAGAGAAGGAAAATTAACGGATGCTCGAACTCCAGAGAACTATAGAAAAGGAAGTAACATTAACCGGTCACGGTTTACACACTGGAACCAACTCTTCAATGACATTTAAACCCGCGCCGGATAATTACGGTATCAGATTTATTCGGACTGATCTGGGAGGAAATCCGGAGATACCTGCTCTTGTTGATCATGTTGTAGATATATCAAGAGGTACAACCCTTGCAATCGGGGATGTAAAAGTTCATACGGTTGAACATGTGTTAGCCGCAGTCGCAGGCTTACAAATAGATAATATAAAAATTGAACTCGACGGAATTGAACCTCCCGTAATTGACGGCAGCGCACTTCCCTACACTGAAAAATTATTGGAAGCTGGATTTGTAACACAAAATACTCCGAAAGATTATTTGATTATTGATGAAACAGTAATGTACAGCAGCGAAGCCGATAAAGTTGATATCGTTGCCTTACCGCTGGACGGATTTAGAATTACTGTAATGGTTGACTACCAAAATCCGGCTCTCGGAAGCCAGCACTCTGGTTTGTTCGATCTTGAAAAAGAATTTGTTTCCGAATTCGCGCCGGCAAGAACTTTCTGTTTCCTTAGCGAAGTGGAAGCGCTGGCAGAAAAAGGATTAATAAAAGGCGGCAGCCTTGATAATGCTGTTGTTATCGTTGACCATAATATTGAAGAAAAGGACATAGACGATTTAAGCGCCAAATTGGGACTCGAAGAAAAATTTGTTGTCGGTGATACAGGTTTTTTAAATAACAAATCACTTAGATTTAAAAACGAACCGGTGCGCCATAAATTATTGGATATGATCGGTGATTTCGCATTGATTGGAGTACCAATTAAAGCACAAATTCTTGCTGCACGACCCGGTCATAAAGCCAATGTTGAATTCGCACATAAAATTCGAAAATTATATCAACAGAAAAAATTAGTTAAAAAATACCAGCTTGTAAAAAAAGAAGGAATTGTATTCGATACCGATGCAATTTTAAAAATACTCCCCCATCGTTACCCGTTTTTACTCGTGGATAAAATAATCCATCTCGAAGTAGATAAAAAAGTGATCGGTGTTAAATCGGTTACAATGAACGAACCGTTTTTCCCGGGACATTTTCCAGGCAAACCGGTTATGCCGGGCGTACTTATTCTCGAAGCGATGGCACAAACAGGCGGGATAATGCTTCTCAATTCATTTCTTGATCCGACAAGTAAATTAGTTTTATTTATGGGTATCAATAATGCAAAATTCCGAAAAACAGTTTTACCGGGTGATCAACTATTCATGGAAATTGAATTAGTAAATAAGAAAAGCAAAGTAGTTATGATGAAAGGGAAAGCTTTTGTTGACAATAACCTGGTCGCCGAAGCTGATTTCACGGCTGCGATTACTGATCGGGTTACTGAACAAAATAAATAATTGAAGGTAAATATGAGCGCTATTCATCCTACGGCTATTGTTAGTCCCAATGCAAAAATTGGTAACAATATACTTATTTCACCCTATGTTGTTATTGAAGACGATGTTGAAATTGGAGACGATTGCTGGATTGGCCCGCACACGGTTATTTATAACGGAGCCCGGATTGGACAAAGAGTTAAAATTCATCAATCTGTATCAGTTGCAAATGTACCGCAGGATTTAAAGTTTGGAAATGACATAACATATTTTTATATCGGTGATGATACTGTTGTAAGAGAATTCGCAACACTACATCGCGGCACCAATGCTACCGGTTTTTCAAAGGTAGGGAAAAAATGTTTATTAATGGCTTACACACATATTGCACACGATTGTGTTATTGGGAATAATTGTATTTTAGCAAACAACGTTCAGATGGGCGGACATTGCCATATTGAAGATTGGGTAATTATAGGAGGAATGACGGGTATTCATCAATTTAGCAATATCGGTCAGCATGCAATGATTGGAGCTGCCGGTCAAGTCGCATCCGATGTACCTCCATATATTTTAACCGGTCGCGATCCATTTAAGTTTGCCGGATTAAATGTCATCGGTCTAAGACGCAGAGGATTTTCAAACGAGGATATTTCAACAATTAAAGAAGCTTACCGCTTGCTTTATCTTTCCGGAATGAATTTCGGCCAGGCAAAAGAAAAAATTGAAGCTGAGCTTGGTGAACATCCAATGGTTAAAAACATTCTCAATTTTATAAACAACAGTAAAAGAGGCATCCTCAGAAAATGAAATGGTGCAGGATCGAAAGCGATTATTTTACCGGTTCATTCAATATGGCATTCGATCTTGCTCTTGCCGAAAATTGTAAAAGCGACACTGCTTATTTCCGCCTTTATAGATGGAATCCTTTCTGTATTTCTCTTGGTGCAAATCAAAATTTCTCGGATATCAATATTGAGAAAGCTGCCGCTGACGGCATTGATGTGGTTAAAAGACCCACCGGTGGTCGGGCAATTCTGCATGCGGGGGAGTGGACCTACTGCGTTGTAATGCCAATCATCGGCGGTTTATCAGCACGCGACATTTATAATAAAATTTCTCATGCATTAGTAAAAGGATTGATGCATTACAATGTACGTCTTGCATTGGCTGACCTTGAAAATGCACAGCCGAATTTTCCCGAGTTGCTTAAAAAACCGGCAGGCGCTTTATGTTTTGCAAGCACAGCTAAAAGCGAAGTAAAATTTGATGGAAGAAAAATAATCGGCAGCGCTCAAAGGGTGCTTAATAAGATTGTGCTTCAGCACGGTTCAATTCTTTGCGGAAGTTTTCACAGAAAATTGCCGGATTACCTAAATTTGGATGAAGTAAATAAAAAGATACTCACGAGTGAGCTTCAATCGAAAACGATTGAGATAGAGACGATTTTACAAAGCACTGTTGACTACGATAAACTTGAGAAGTCTTTAATAAAAGGATTTGCAGAAGAATGGCAAATAAATTTTGATGAAACAATTACAACCAAAGATGATAGGATTTCTTTTGCATATACAAAAAATATCTTCCACACGAAAACAGATTAATCTTTCTTTTTCAATCCTGATTTTTGCATTACCTTTATTATTACCTACTACGGAAGTTTTACCACAGATTGAAGTCGGTATTGACCACATCTTAAAAGATGTTCAAGTTATGAATATCTGTAGGAACGGGGATGAACTGTGGTTAGCTACAAACGGTTCGGGAATTTATAGATATTCGTACAGCACAGGTTCTTTTACAAATTATTCCACCTCGAATCAGAAGTTGCAAAACGATTTTATTTACAGCATCGCAGTAAACGATAATTATGTTTGGGCAGGATCTATCGATGGGCTCTTTATTTTTGATAAGCAAAAAAATTCATGGTCTAAGCGGAAATTCAGTGCAGGCGGTCAACTCGGCAACTGGATTCGTGCTATTTCTTACGATCCTTACGAAGATGTTGTTTGGATTGGCAGATTCCAATTCCTAACTAAGTACAATATTCAGAACAGAGCATTTACGGATTTTGATCTCACGAAAAACAAAAAAGAAAAAACGAATAACATTAAATTCATTTGCCTCGATGGTGATAGTCTTGTTTGGTTCGGAACCGAAGCGGGACTTCATAAGTACGATAAATCAAAAAGCTTGGATGATAATACTGCCATCACTTTTTTTGATAATAAATTGAATAATTTTTACGGTGAGAGCGACGAAGTATCGATTTCGGCTGTTATATTTGAACAAGGAAACATGTGGATCGGTCTCGATGAATTTATAACTTCTGAGAATCCCGATTATAATTTAGGCGGGATCTTCAAATTCGACTTGAAAAATTCATGGCAGAAATTCAGTACAGCGACCAACTTGCCCGGCAACGGCGTTTATGCAATGGAATGTACCGGGAAATATATTTGGGCTGCGATTTATGAGTTCAATAAGATTGATAAAGAAGCAAACGGACGCGGACTTGCACTAATAAATAGAATGAACAGTGAAGTGAAAATAATAAACGATACCCGGATGCCGTCAACGGTTTTCGATTTATATTTCGACAAAGATTATATCTGGCTCGGTTCTTCGGTTGGCTTGTTCAGAATTTATTTGAGGAATGATCTCGTTCCAAAATTTTAAAAGAAATTTTTAGGGTTTCAAAATGAATGGTATTTCGGCTTCAAGATTAAACGAACTAAAAAATAGATTTTACGGGAAAAGAGTTGCAGTGGTTGGCGATATGATGCTCGATTGCTACTTCTGGGGCGATGTTCATCGCATATCTCCCGAAGCGCCCGTTCCAATAGTTGAAATTGATAATGAATTTTTCAGATTCGGCGGCGCGTCGAATGTCGCTTATAATATTATAAAACTTGGCGGCTCCCCTATTCCTATCGGAGTAATTGGAGATGATAATTCAGGTTCTATTTTTAACGCTTTGATGAAGGAATCAAATATTTCATCCGAAGGAATATTTGTTGATTCCTCACGACCAACTACGTCCAAGACCCGTGTAATAGCTGCGGACCAACATGTTGTAAGAATTGATAGAGAGCATAAGAATAGCATCTCTGCTGAGACTGAAACAAAAATTGTAAATTTCGTTACGGAAAGAATTGACACAATCGATGCGATAATTTTTCAGGATTATAATAAAGGAGTAATAACTAAAACTCTTATCCATTCATTAATTGCTCTTGCAAAAAAGAATAGTAAAATTGTAACAGTTGATCCAAAATTCAACAACTTTGTTGAATACAAAAACGCTACGGTTTTCAAACCCAACAGAAAAGAAACCGAGGATGCATTCGGTATAAGAATTTCCACAGAAGAAGATATCCGCAAAGCATGTGAAATGCTGCTTGACAAATTGAAAGCTAAATATATATTGTTAACATTAGGTAAAGATGGTATTGCGTTATTCGAAAAAGACAAACCATTGGAAAGAATTTCCACAGTTGCCAGAAAGGCTCGCGATGTTTCGGGTGCGGGCGACACTGTTATCTCAACTTTAACAGTTGCTCTCGCTGCCGGCGCCGATATTCATGAAGCTGCTTATCTCGCCAATTATGCAGGGGGCATCGTTTGCGAGGAAGTCGGAATTGTACCAATCGAAATCGACAAATTATTTTCAACTGTTGGAGCTTTGGCAAAATGAAAAACATTATCCGTGATAGACAAGAGTTAATCAATCTCAGAAAACAATTAAAGGTCGAAGGAAAAAAATTAGTTTTTACAAATGGATGTTTCGATATATTGCATTCGGGTCATGTCGATTATTTGAACAAAGCCAAAGCTACTGGAGATGTATTACTCGTCGCGTTGAATTCGGATGTTTCAGTTAGAAGTATAAAAGGAAATAAACGGCCTATCATGCATGAAGATGAACGGGCTTTTCTGATTAGCAACTTAAAAGCTGTTGATTATGTTACTTTTTTTGATGAAGATACGCCTGCAAAAATAATCAGCGATTTAATTCCGGATATTCTTGTTAAAGGCGCAGACTGGTCGGCTGATAATATAGTAGGTAAAGATATTGTTGAAGTGAATGGCGGCGAAGTGAAGCGGATTGCATTTATTACGAATCAGTCAACCTCCGGAATTATTAATATGATATTGGAACGATATAAAGAATAAAGTGAAAACCAAAACCGAAAAACCGAAACGGTCGCTTTTTAGAAAAATAGTAAATGCCTTTATAGGTATTTTCGTTTTTTTGATAGCGATTATTATTTTATTCATAGGTTTTTCGCAAACTTCAACATTCCGCAACTTACTCAAAGACGAAATCATTTCGCTTGTTGAAACAGAGACAAACGGAAAAATTTCCATCGGTGCAATTGACGGCACGATTTTAACCTCTGTTTACTTACGTGATCTCGCTTTATGGGTTGATAAAGACACGATAGCAACAGCAAAAAGAATCGAATTGAAAGTAAGCCCACTGCAACTTTTCATTGGGAAATTATTTGTTCGTAAAATTGAATTGAGTGATATTTTCGTTTCTCTTGTGGAGGATGCTAACGGTAAATGGAATTTAGATAAATTTATTAAACCGACACCTGAAACCGAGGAAACCGAATTCAGTCTTCCATTTGCAGTTCAAGTAAATCAGTTATTGCTAACGAATATTAATTTTAGAAAACAAACTTTTACAAACCGCAATTCACTGACGAATTATCCTACGATTAATATGGACGACTTTAGAGTGAGCGATATAAATTTATCCTCCAAGTTTTTTCTTGATACCGATAACGATGAGTTGACACTGCTTATCGACAATCTTTCGGGTAATCCGAATTTTAAAAGCTTCGACTTAAAAAATTTCTCCGGCTGGTTTGAGATACGAAAAGATTATGCTGAAGTAAGAGATTTGAGAATTAAAACGCTCAAAAGCGAATTGAAGTTAACTGCAAGGCTCGATAGTCTTAATCTTTTCGGTGGTGTGGAATTGGAGGATTTTAAAAATTATCCCATGAAGTTTGACCTGGATGTTCCCAGTTTTAATTTTGATGATCTATCGTCCTTCCTTGAAGCTACTTATTTTTTAAAGGGTACGCCTGATTTAAAATTAAACGCTGAGGGTAAGTTTGGTAATATTAAAATCAATTCGCTCGTTATAAATTATTTAGATACACGGATTGATGTCTCCGGTAGAGTTAAAAATTTACATATCCCGGATAAACTTTATATCGATGCCACAATGTCTAATTCGAAAGCTGATTACGAAAATGTTACCGAGCTTCTTCCTTTTTTACAACTTCCGGAATTTGATAATCTTGTTTTCACAAATTTCGATGCTGAATTCATCGGAGAACCAACTAATTTTACTTCAAAAATTGTAGCTGAAACTGAAGAGGGCTACATTAACCTCGATGCAGAGTTAAATCTTAATGCAAATCCAATTGAATACAACATCGATTTGATTACAGAGGACATTAATTTAAGTCCAATTCTCAACGTCAATACGCGACTAACCACATCATGCCGAATAAAAGGTAAAGGCACTTCTCCGGAAAATTTGAATACAATTGTTGAGTTTGATTGCGAGGATTCGAAAATCAATAATATCTCCATAAATTCTTTTCAATTAGACGCTACCGCAAGAGCAAAGCAAATTCATTTTAATATTGCAACGGCTTCAAATAACGCAACAGCAGATTTCTCCGGTAATCTTGATTTTACTGTTGATCCGGTTGCGGGATATGCATTTTCAGGTAAAATTAAAAATCTTGATTTGCAGGAATTACTTAATAATCCTTCGCATGAATCAAATATAAATGTTAGTTTCTTAGCGCATGGGACCAATCTTGATTTAAATGAAACCAACGGAAAAATAATTATTGGATTTGACAGTACAAGATATAATCAATACTCTTTTGAAAAAATGAATTTTGCCATCACTCTGTCAAAAGAGAAAGAACATCGTTCAATAATTCTAAATTCTCCCCTTGCCGATATTACCCTCGATGGTGAATTTCTGTTAAGCGACGCACTCGAATTGATTGCATACGAATCGACTACGATTGCTGACATCGTAATTACAAAGGTTGGTGAGTTCAACGTACTTGATACTGAGATAGGCTTGATTACCGAAATTAAAACCAAACGTCCAGTACCCGAAATTCTCGATAAAAATATTGAGATTGAGTTTGCATGCAAATTAAAAGATATGGAACCTCTTTCTAAAATAATGAAAGATAAGAAGATAGATGCGGTTGGAGCTATAACAGGTAACTTTAAAAACAATTCAACTAACTTTTCGATTTCTGCGGAAATGACTCTCGATTACTTACTTTATTCTGCAGAGAATAGTTTAATTTATCTTTCCGATTTTATTACTGATGTAAATTTTAGTCGTGATAACCGCTCGGATTCTTTCGATAAATTATTCGGAGCGGTTTCAATTACAGGCAAACGAATGGATGCCGGTACACGACTGGATAATGTTTTCGCCGATTTGACATTTAACCAGAGTAAAGCTTTCTTCAATATGGCTGCTTCGGTGGATACGGTAGCTAAAGCTGCAATGGAGGGAATACTCTCGATCAATCCACCAAACCAAATCCTGGATATTTCAGATATCAGTTTAACATATCAAAATGTGGAATGGAAAAACAAAGACTCCATAAAAATTGAATTCGCTCCTGGTTCGATAAATGTTAAAAATTTCGATATGACTACAGAAGGCGCTGAATTAATTGTATCCGGTTCGGTCGAGAAAAACGGCAATCAGAAGTTGGACATTGAGATAAAAAATCTTTCTTCAAAAACTATCGCAAAATATTTTATGGCGCCCGGATCTGCTTTCTTCGACGGCAACTTAAATTTAAGTTCGGAAATCACCGGGACACTCAAAGCTCCCCTGATCAAAATGGATCTGGATATTGAGGACATCGGATATCAGAAGTCAAAACTTGGCAGTTTATTTTTGAATCTTGATTATAAGGATGAGGTTTTACGTTCGGATTTAAAATTAGTTGACACAACAAAAAACATGACTGTACCGTTACTAATGGTTACCGGAATTCTTCCAATTAATCTCAGTTTCCAGGGCGTAGAGAAACGAATCCCTGTTGATAAAAATATTAGTTTCCAGGTCAAGACGGAAAATTTCAACATAAATTCGTTTGGTAATCTTGTGCCGTATGTTTCCAAACAAAACGGAATATTAATTGCGGATATTTCTGTTTCCGGGATATTAAATGATTTAAAATATAACGGCGTGCTAAAGCTTGATGACGGATCATTCCATTTCAATCCGACAAATTTGGATTATAATTTCGGATTTAACCTTGATTTTATTAACGAGAGAATCGACATTTCTCATTTTGTATTGGAAAACAGCAGCGATGCGAAATACCGTGGTACACTTACTTCCTCCGGTGTAATAGGGTTGAAAGGATTTAACATTGAGAATATCGAAATTTCTACAACGGGCGATTTAGCCGTCATGAATCAAAAAACAAAAACTTCAATACCTTATTTTTACGGGGATCTTTTTTTAGGAACCGGCGGTTCGTGGAATTATACTTTTGAAAATGGGAAATCCTTTTTTAAAGGCGATATAATTTTAAAATACACTAACGTAACATATGCGCTTCAGCAAGATGCATCAATATCAAAAAACGATTTTATTTACAACATAATCGCCGATACATCCCGCATAGACTCAGAAGAAAAGAAATTTATGCAGCTTACAGCGCCGTTTTTTCGTCTTAGCAGTAATTCCAAAAGTCGTAGTGAAGTAAATGTCTCTTTCGATTATGATATTAACATCAAGATGGAGAGAGATGCGATAATGACGTTCATTCTTTCACCGGCATGGAATCAAAAATTATATATAGAAGCATTCGGGGAACTCCATTATGAAAGTTATAACGGATTTATTAATACACAGGGCGCATTTCAAATCCGGGAAGATTCCCGCCTTGAATTTTTAAAAACTTTTGCTGCCGATGGACTTATTAGATTTGAAAGCGACATCACTAATCCCTATCTCGATATCGTTGCCACATACATAAATGAATGGGACGATCCGAATGGCATTAAGCAGGATGTTGCCGTGAAAATAAAATTTTCGGGCACTGTGAAAGAATTAAGCACAAACTTGATAAACGATCCACAGAATATTTCGGTTTATGTTGGAAGAAGAAATATTGACAATAATATGTATGACCCGCGTTACACTGAGTCGAATGCATTTGCCTTTATTCTAATAGGTGAACTGGATCTTACGAATCTAACTTCGAGTCAAAGAAGCCAGATTGCAGGTGAGACCGCCTCTTTCGGAACGAGCACAGCCGCATCAATTATGGGCCCGATGCTCTCGGGTTTTCTAAATTCTTATGTCGGCGATTTCGTACGTAGTATTCAGATTACCCAAACAGGGGTTTCTTTATCGGGCAGATGGAAAAATTTCAGATACACTGTTGGCTACGAATTTGGCGGAACATCACAGCAGCAGCAGAATGTTAACCAAACAAATTTTAAATTGGAATATCTTTGGACAAAAAATTTGGCATTGCGCATCCAACGACGGAGCTCGGTTGTAGAGACTTTCGGTATGAATGAATTAATTAACGAATTCGGTTTAAAATACAAATTTGAGTTTTGATGAAAGAACTTGTTAAATCATTCTTTAAAAAGAATCCCGCTCTTAAGATAAAATCGAAAGAGCTGGCAAAAAAATTATTTATTAAATCCGAACATGAATACTCTCAATTGAAGCATGTACTGCGTGAATTAATTGAGGAAGGTTTTCTTGTTCGAGTAGGGAAAAGGTTCAATATCAATCTTATCGGAAGCAATCGTATCATAGGAACATTATCAGTTTCACGAGATGCAGATTACGGATTTATAAGAGTAAAAGATTCTCCTTACAAAGATATTTTCGTCATTTCAAAAAATATGGGTACAGCCTTCGATGGCGATCTCGTTGCCGTATCACTCTTCGCAAAAAAACGCGGGAAAAATATCGAAGGTGAAATCACAGATATTGTTCAACGAAAGCGTGAGGAAATCGTCGGCACCCTTTCTAAAACAGAAGCTTATTATTTTGTTCTCCCGGATGAGCCTGAAATTCATAGAGATATTTATATCCCGTCAAAATTTCTGCGCGGTGCAGAAGTTGGCGATAAAGTAGTAGCCGGAGAAATTTTCTGGGAATCAAGATTGCTTAATCCCGAAGGAAAAATTAAAGAAATACTCGGCAAAGCCGGTTCATATGAGGCGGAGATAAGCGCTATTGCAAGGGAGATGAACCTTTCGTATAAATTTCCCGCCGGCGTTCTGAAAGAAGCTGAAAAAATTTCAACCGATATTCCCGCTGAAGAAATAAATAGAAGATTGGATTTAAGAAATGAACTGATATTTACAATTGATCCTGATACCGCAAAAGATTTTGACGATGCAGTTTCAATAAACAAAATGAGCGATGGTAATTTTGAAATTGGTATTCACATTGCTGATGTATCGCATTTTGTACGCCCTCAAACAAAAATTTATGAGGAGGCATTAAAACGCGGCACGAGTGTTTATTTTGTCGGGAGTGTAATCCCGATGCTGCCGGAAGCGCTGTCGAACAAAATCTGTTCGCTGGTGCCAAATGAGGATAGACTCACGTTTTCAGTGATCGTAAAAATGAATCCGGATGGGAAATTACTTTCATACGAAATTAAAAAATCCGTAATAAATAGTAAGCGTCGATTCACCTATAAAGAAGTGCAGGAAATCTTGGACAAAGCCGAAGGCGAGTTGTATGAGCAGATAACGCAATTAAACAAAATAGCGCATGCGTTAAGAAAAAATAGGATGAAAAAAGGAAGTATCAATTTCATTACTCCCGAAGTTGAATTCAAACTCGACGATAACGGGGTTCCGTTGTCAATTGAAGTAAAGGAAATAAAGGAAAGTCATAATTTAATTGAAGAGTTAATGCTGCTGGCAAACCAGATTGTAGCTAAGCATTTAACCGGGCGAAGAACTAAAAAATCAGTACCTTTTGTTTATAGAGTGCATGATGTACCCGATGAAAAAAAGCTGAAGGAATTTACAAGTTTTGTAAAATCTTTGGGCTATTCATTCGATCCTTTCCAGAACAGCACAACAAAGCAATTTCAAAAACTTTTAGATGAAGTAAAGGGAAAAGAAGAAGAAGCGGTTGTGAATGAGATTGCAATCCGGTCAATGGCTAAGGCTGTTTATTCAACAGAAAATATTGGTCATTACGGACTCGGATTTAATTATTATACACATTTCACATCGCCTATACGCAGATTCCCCGATTTGATTGTACATCAGATAATTTTTAATTATCTGCAAACGGGGGAAAATTTTTACACTACCGAAAAATTGGAAGAGATTTGTGAGCATTCCTCGGCAATGGAACGAACTGCTATAAGCGCAGAAAGGTTAGCGGTAAAAATTAAACAACTCGAGTTTATGAAAAATAAAATAGGCGAAGAATTTCACGGGGTTATATCCGGCATCACTAATTTCGGTATGTTCATTGAGATAAACGAGAATTTATCGGAAGGATTAATCAGGTTGAGAGATTTGGATGACGACTATTATATTTATGACGAAAAGAATTATTCGCTACTGGGCCGCTCGACAAAGAAAAGATACCGGCTTGGGGATAAGGTACATGTGAGAGTGGTTAGAGTAGATGAGGAAAAAAGGGAGATTGATTTTGTGCTTTTGTCTTAGCAATTATTTTTTAATATTAAGCGTGCAGCTTCAATTGTTATTTCCATGGATGGAAACCTCTTTAGGAAACTTGCTGTTTATAGGTGTTTTATAATTGTACGCAATAAATTTTGAATGGTGGCAACATGAAATTACTAAAAATTCTGGGAATTCTATTTTTGGGATATTCAATTGCATTCGGTCAATTCGGTCAGAACCGGCTGCAATACAAAGATTTCGAGTGGTATTTCATACAGACGAAACATTTCGATATATATTTTACCTCAGACGGCACAACCGTAGCAGAATTTACCGCCAGCGCCGCCGAAGAGGCGGTCGAAAATATTCAATCGGATTTCGATTATGAAATTAACAACCGTATTTCACTTATCGTTTACAACTCGCACAATGATTTCCAGGAAACAAATACAATCGATGCATTTGTAGGCCAGGGCACCGGTGGTTTTACGGAAAGATTCAAAAACAGAGTAGTATTTCCATTTGAAGGATCATACGAAAAATTCCGACATGTAATTCACCATGAGCTTGTACACGCTGTAATGAACGACATGCTGTACGGCGGAACAATTCAAAATATTATTTCAAAGGGAATAACACTTGATCTTCCGATTTGGGTGCACGAAGGGATGGCGGAATATATTTCGAGCGACTGGGAAACGAACTCCGATATGTTCATCCGGGATGCAGTAATTAATGAGTATCTTCCCGATATTAAATATCTTAACGGCTACTTTGCATACCGCGGCGGCCAATCATTATTTAAATTTATTGCGGAGACGTACGGCAGAGAAAAGGTAGGCGACATTTTACGCAAAACAAAAGGACAAGGCAATTTCGACTCCGGTATTAAATCATCACTCGGACTCGATATTGATGAATTGAATGAAAGATGGAAAAAATATTTGAAGAAAGAATTTTGGCCTGCTGTTGCTGAAAAGCCCGATCCCGATGAATTTGCAAAACGACTCACAGATAATAAGAAAACCGGCGGTTTTTACAATACCAGTCCGGCCCTTTCACCCCGTGGTGATAAAATTGCATTCATATCTGACAGAGATATTTATCTTGATATTTACTTGATGAACGCAACTGATGGCGAGATAATTAAGAGAGTAATAAAAACAGGGCAATCGAATGACTTTGAGGAAATGAATGTACTTTTCCCTGCATTAACCTGGGCGCCTGATAATAAACGAATTGCTCTTTCGGTAAAAAGCAACGGACACGATGTGATAAAAATTATTGATGTTGAGTCCGAAGACTCTTATGAATTGCCGTTTGAGTTTAACGGTATTGAATCTGTTAGTTGGTCGAATGATGAAAACAAAATAGCTTTTGTCGGCTCAACAAATTCACAATCGGATATATATATATATGATTTTGCTACACAAAAAGTATCAAATATAACTCAAGATATTTTTTCCGATTCGGATCCCTCATGGTCGCCGGATGACAAGAAAATTTTCTTTTCTTCGGATAGAGGGGATTACATTGATGAGCAAGAAATAACCAACGAATTTCAAATTTATGAGCATAACTTTAAACAACTTGATATTTATTATGCCGATTTAGTTTCAGAGAAAATTACAAGGATTACCGATTGGGAACTCAGCTCCGAAGGACAAGCAGTTGTTTCTGCCGACGGGAAATATATTCTCTTTGTTTCTGATAGAAATGGGATTAGTAATATTTACCGTAAGAAAATTATTTTGGATGAAAGCGATGAGATAAAATCGATACTGGATTTGCCTGCAATTCCGGTCACTAATTCTCTCAACGGAATCAATCAATTATCCGCATCAGCTGATAGAAAAAAATTAGTGTTTACTTCATTGTTCAAAGGCGGGTATAATATTTTCATTTTGAATAATCCTTTCGAACTGGAAGCGCAAGGAAAAGAATTAGTTCCAACAAAATTCATGGCCGGTTTATTAAACCAAGGCAAAGTGGATTTAGCACAAATCGATAGCCTTGTGGCAGCAAGAGCCATCACTGATTCATCAATGATTGACATTGTCAATAAAATCGAATCAGATTCAACAAATAATCAGAGACGAATTTATACCGGGCAATACGTGCAATCGAAGGATAGTACTGCCGTCGTGGATAATGAATACAAGAATTTTATATTTGGCGAGCACTTTACAATAAAGGATACATCTAATAGCTACAATAAAGAAATAAAATTCACCGAGAAATTAGATAAGAATGGAAATTTTCTTGTAAATAAATATAAAATTAGTTTTACACCCGATCTGATTTACGCAAATGCCGGTTATTCAACTTACTATGGATTGTTGGGAACAACAGTCCTTTCGTTCAGTGATTTACTTGGCGATCATCGATTGATTGGTGTAACAAGTTTGCAAATTGATTTAAAAAACAGCGACTATGGTTTAGCATACTATTACCTCGGGAAAAGGTTGGACTTCGGATTTGAAGGATTTCATACCGCAAGATTTATTTACGTATCGAACGGTTTATATGCTGACTTATACCGTTATAGAAGTTACGGTGGAATCGCGTCGGCAAGTTATCCGTTGAATCGTTTTGATCGTATTGATGGAGG
>JAZDFC010000056.1:0-28488 GCA_043808235.1 bacterium | reverse complement strand
TAATGGTTAAAGAATTTGTTAAATATTTTCGCCTAATGCAAGCGCGATTTTCGAGAGGCTAAGCTCCGTTTCGCTACGCTCCACTCCGCTTAGCCTCTCTTTCTACTTTAACCATTTACACAAAATTATTTACACTCCCTTCGAAATTCATTATTCATCTGTTCGGTATTCGACATTTTTTGAATAATGAATATCGAACAAGGAATTTCGAATGATGAAGTAAATCAAAACGGTTTGATTCCATCCCCTATCATCTCAATAAAATCATTTTCTTTGTTTGAACATACTCCCCGGCTTTTAATTGATAAAAATATACTCCGCTCGAAATCCCGATTCCGTCAAATTGTACTTCATAATCACCTGCCGGTTTTTCTTCATTTACTAATGTTGCAACGTCCCTGCCGAGCAAATCATAAACTTTTAATGTAACATGTTGTAAAGACGGAGCCCCCATCGATTGCCGGGCAAGTTGCCCCGTCTCTAAGCTTGGGATAGAATATTTTATTATTGTCGTTGGATTGAATGGATTGGGATAGTTTTGAGAAAGCATAAAACTATTCGGCACCTTAAAGTAACTTTCTCCTTCTGAAAATGAAACTCCTCCATTTGTGGTTCTAAGAATTGTCCCGAAATACCCAACAATTGTTCCATTATTTGCGTCCGTGAAATGAACAGAGGCTAAATCTAAACCAGTTTTACGCGATTGAGTAAACCAGTTGATACCACCATCAGTGGTTTTCAGAACGAAGCCTCCTGTTCCAACAATAGTCGCATTATTCATATCATAATAACAAACATCTAGAAATGCTGAAGGATTAGTAATACAGTACTTTATCCACGTATTACCTTCGTCGGTGGTTTTAATTATTTCATTAAAACTACTTATGGCTATTCCATTTTCTCCATCGGCAAATGATATGCTAACATAATTCAACGAATCAGGAGCCGGCTCTTCGTTCCAACTCTCACCTCCATTAGTAGTTTTTAGCATTATTCCCAATGAATAATAATCGTCCCCATCCATTCTCCAATCTCCACCAATTATAATACCATTATTATCATTAGCAAAAATGACTTTACGGAGAATTTTTGTTTCGCCGATTGAATTTGAAATCCAGGTTGCCCCTCCATTAGTTGTTCTAAAGATTAATCCATAGTTACCAACAGCAATTCCTTTATCAGGATCAACAAAATAGACATCATTCAATTCGTAGAAATTTCCATTCGATTGATCAAACCATGTTATTCCTCCATCCGTTGTTCTGATAATTGAACCACCCACGGCTGTACCGTTATTTTTGTCAGAAAAATGCACTGCTCGAAGACCATATTCTGTCAAAGGCGGAACTATTTCCCAATTAGCGCCGCCATTAGTGGTTCTCAAAACTTTTTCCCCAACAACTACACCACAATTTGAATCTGTAAAGAATACATCCTCCAAAGAAATAGAGAATCCGCTTGATTGCGCATACCATGATATCCCACCATTTATTGTCCTGAGAATTGTACCAGCCCAGCCAATAACAGTACCATTATCTGAATCAGAAAATGAAACAGCATATAATCCATTTGAGGTTCCACTCGATTGGGTATTCCAGGTTGTACCACCATTATAAGTTCTGAGGATTGTACCATACGTACCCACCACAGTCCCATTTTCTGAGTCCGTGAATGACATACAATTCAAGCCATCTGTTGTTCCGCTCATCTGAACTTGCCAATCTGTTCCTCCATTTGTTGTTTTAAGAATTGTACCTTGGTCTCCAATAGCGATCCCGTTATTTTCATCTGAAAATACGACATTCTTCAAGTTGTATGTAATACCGCTCGATTGCAAATTCCAAGTTGCTCCACCGTCTGAAGTTCTGATAATCGTGCCATCAAAACCTACAGCCGTTCCGTTATTTATATCCGAATAAGAAATGCTATATAAATGATTTGAAGTTCCGCTTAATTGTTCATTCCATGTGTTACCACTATCCGTTGTTTTTAGAATAGTACCCCAAGCTCCAACTGCAGTCCCATTATTTGTATCGGTAAAAGTAACTCCAAACAGCCACTCATCAGTTCCACTGGCTTGAGAAATCCAATTCAACCCTCCGTCGGATGTTTTCATTATTAAACCGAAATAACCTATGGCTATTCCAAAATCCTCATTTAGGAAAAATAAAGAATTTATGTTACCATCTTTTTCAACATATTGTTCTGTCCATGAAATTCCCCCATCCGTAGTTTTGTAAATCCCAATACCGGTAGTAATCCATCCCAATGAAGGTGAAATAAATTTTACATCTAAAAGAACATTACCAAGCGGCAATGGATTTTGCCAAAACCATTGCGCATTTGTAATATTTGAAAGAACGCAAATAATTAGTATGCTTAAATATCGTTTCATAAAATATTCCCGAAAATTTTATTGTTTGGGTAAAACTAAGAATTTGATTTCACTTCAGATTACTTCATCATCACCATCTTGCTCGCAAGTATCAAATTATCTACCTCGATAACGTAAACATAAATTCCGGAAACGGCAGATGTTCCGGATTCGGTTAATCCGTCCCAGTAAATTTCATAAATCCCTTTGCCATTAATATCTATCGTGATTGTGCGGATCAATTCTCCGAGTGAGTTGAATATCTTTATCACTGCCGGTTCATGAATTTCTTTTCCAACAGAGAAACGGATTGTTGTTGTTGGATTAAACGGATTAGGATAATTACCAATTATTTTGAAATCTGTTGGCAGTAATTTTTCATTTTCATTAATGTCTTCTTCAACATCCGAAACACCGCCGCCGGAGAAACTTGTGAACTCGGTAATTACTCCGTAACTCAGACTTATACTTATAATTTCTTCTTTGATTTCCTTTGCCGCATCCGAGTTGGGATCGAGACTGTAATACAAAACAAACAAATATTCAATTTTGGATTTTGCCCACAGCTTTGTTAGAAACTGATATTTCTCTACCAGCTCACCCGTAAGATTCAATGAATATTGATATTGAACCGGGTTACCGAATGCCTGTCCCTTCAATGTAATATCAACCGAACCCGGCTGGTTAAATCTTCCAGACACAATCATTTGCTGTCCTTTGTACAGATTAGGCAGTGGGTTTGGATACACTTCGCTTATTTGATCTGATGAAAACGTAATTTGTGTATTGAGTAAAACGGGATTCCGAATGCGTAGATAAAAATCAGTGATCACTTCTTCCAATTCATCATTGCCGAGCATCTGCGATAAACCGTTATTTTGCGACGCGAGCTGTGTAAGCAGTTGCTCGTTAATCGAACTGCCGATGCCGAAAGTAAATAAGTTTATCGTTAACTCGTTCTGCGTTACAAGATTATTCACATAATTTAGAATCTCATTTGTGTTTGTAAGTCCGGCTGTCGCTTCGCCGTCAGTAAAAAATATTATGATGTTTGCAGTGGTGGTATCGGTGTTCGAAAATTGCGGAATAGCTGTACCAAATGCGCCGGAAATATTTGTCGACCCGTTTGCATTCATCAAAGCGATATAATTCAAAGCAGCGGTTTTATTTGTAACATTAAACTCAACGTGACTTGTTCTAAAACTTGAAACATCCGAAGAGAAATCAACGATGTTGAACTTGTCGCCTTCGTTTAGATTTTCTACAATAAAACTTGCCGCGTCCCGTGCCTGAACAATTTTAGTTCCTGCCATGCTGCCCGATCTATCGATGATGAGCGTAAATACTTTTGGAATAACTTCGGTTGTTTCACCCGGATCGGGTTCGGCAACGAAAGTAAAAAATCCGCTGCCGAAATGATCCGGCACCAATGTATCGGGGATAAAAGTACTGAAACCGAATAATCCAAGCTGCTCAAGATTTAATGAGTAATTCACCGAGTAATTTTTATTTGCTGGCATACTCTCCGCCATCCATTCAACATAAGCGGTGTTTCCGGTATTCGCCATTCCGGTCGCAGTGTGACTCGTTAGTTCGATCCCTTCGATCGTCCTTTCGGATTCAAGATTGAATTTGAAATGCTGTAAAATTGCGGAAGACTGAATCAACGTATAATCATTGGGATACGCGAAGAAAACATTTCCAAAATCATATTTCAACAATTGCACGTAACTTAGCTCAATAATTAACGTAGAATCCCTCTTCATGATTTGATCGATGGTATAATACAACGGAGTCTCGCCAAGGTATTGAACAAGCGAAGGATGATAATCTCCCCCGCCGGGGAAAGTTGTATCCTGCGGCTGTGCGATGATATTTGCGAGATACCACTTTCCGCTGATGTAATATTTCAACTGAGTTGCGCTTGCACCTTCCGGCAAAGGGAAGGCGTATTGTATTCCAACATCGTGCCCGGTTGCATTTTTAAATGTCTGTGTAGTAGTAATAACACCAACCTGATTATCGACGTTCACATTCACATCGGATGCGGTTAATTGCAAATATTGAGCACTCACCGCATTAACGATGGCTACACCGTTTGCAAATGTGGCTGAGTAAAAAATAAAATAAATAACGAACTGTAGAATTGCTTTCTTCATGATTTAGTCCTCCATATTTATTTGAGTAATAACATCTTCCTCACTTGATGAAAATCCCCCGTTTGCAGAGAATAGAAATATACACCGCTCGGCAATCCTTCTCCATTAAAAGTAACTTCGTAATTGCTCGGAGATTTTTCTTCGTTTATAAGTGTTCGGATTTCTCTACCGAGCACATTATAGATTTTTAACGTAACAAGTGTTGACCCACCCCTCGCCCCTCCCAAGAGGGGATTGACCGTTAACGGAATTGTAAATTTTATTTTGGTTGTTGGATTGAATGGGTTGGGGTAGTTTTGTGACAATGAGTATTTAAAATCACACTTAATGGCATCTGATACATAATCAAATACTGATTCATTTATTTTTGATAAGAAAACACTATTGTCAGTATTGCCTGCTACGAGAAAACTTTCATCATCACCCAAATAAATGTTACTACCATAAAATTGAGTGTTACTTTCATCCGCGAGTTTAATCGCAAATATTTCATTTCCTTCTTCATCATATTTAATACTATAACAATAAGTTATTCCTCTTTGTGAATACCCGGTAACATAAATGTCATCATTTGAATTTATGGCTAAATCCAAAGCATGATCTGCCGAATAATCCAGATCCAAACTATTGAATTCTTTGATCCATTCTATAGAACCATTTTCCGATATTTTTTTTATCATGTAATTATCAGCTGTCGTTCCGGATAGATCGTAATCCTCACCTACAACAATTACACTACTATTATTATCGGTCTTCATCCCAGATGTATAAAAAACATTTAAATTGTTTTGCCAGAGAAAATCTCCATTTGCATCTACTTTAGTAATTGTATCATCCAATTTGTTAAAAAACATATTGGATTCCTTATCAAAGCAAATAGGCAAGTACGCGGTGTCCCGCGACCTAATTATTTCACCTTCCGAATTAAGCTGAATTAAAAAACCTAAAAAATATGGAGGATCGGTATTAGGCTGAGTTTTAGATGCAGTTAAATATATGTTATCGTTATTTAAAAATAATCCTGTTGGGCCACCAAAATTGTTTAAACTTTTACTCCACAAAAGCTCACCGTTATTCCTATATTTATTTAGAATAATATTTGAATCGTAAAAGTAACTTGAAATTAGATTCTCTTCATTATCTAGTAAAACAAATTGGCGGTAAAGTCCTAAGTATTCTTTACTCCACAAGACTTGACCATGCGAGGAATATTTGGTTAAATAATTTGTAAATACCACCGGGTCATATAAGTATTTCTTCGTACCGCTCACAAAAATATTTTCATTTGAGTCAACAGCAATTTCAAATCCGAATAATATGTAATTAGAATCCGCTATTTCGTTAATTTCAAAAAGCAAATCACCTTCTTTATTGTATTTAATCAATTTAAAATCGGATGCCGAGAAATTTTTGTTTACTCCACATGCATAGTAAAAATTCCCATTCTGATCTCTTTCGTTATCTTCGAGAATTAATTTAATACCTTCGGTGTTCGGATAAATGCTAATCCATTCAATTTTGGGAATAATCTGTGCATTTAATTGAGTGAATACAATCAAAAAAATAAACACCGCTTTTGAATTCATTTTCGTATTTCCTAAATGAATTAATTTTCTCTATTATTTTGATACCATGACACCTTACTTACCTCTTAATTGGAACTCTGCCGGTCACGTACAGATACTTTTTACCGAATCAATGAAATAAGTTGTAATTTCTATTTATGATAACATCACTTTTGTTATTTGAGTAATAATATCTTCATATCTATTTGCAAGTAAAATTTTACTTCATCATCATCAATTTAATTGTCTTTACTTCCTTTCCGGTTTTGGTTACAAAGAAATAAATTCCGCTCGATACAGATTCGCCGTAATTGTTTTTTCCGTTCCAAACAAAACCATATCTCGTTTTGCCGGCTGTAACAACATCATTAAATGATTTTACTTCCTGTCCGAGTATGTCGTAAATCTTGAATGCGATATTGTCATTAACATTTACTTGCGGAATGGTAACGCTGATTGTTACCTCCGCGTTGAACGGATTAGGATATGCCTGCGCTAACAGCGTATCGGCTAATTCTTCGTTTTGAGCGGTTGAGTCTTCAACATCGGATAAATCCCATTCGTCAAAGCAGTCGATACACGGATGAAGTGTATCGTTAGGCTCCAATGAAAGAAACGCGGTGTAAAGAGAAAGCACTCTTTCTTTTACGCTGTAATTTACTATCTCATTCACAACTTCATTCGTCTGCGTCTGGCTCTCAAGATCGAGCAGATGTTTGGATGCCCAAACTTCTGCGACGAGTGTATCTGAAAGCGCGGTTTGATCGACGCTTATCTCCTTGTTCACCGAGAATGTCTGCGAATTGAATATTCCGTTGAAATTCATTTTAAAAGGGAAGTCGCCGACATATTTTCCAATCTGCCAAACAGGAGTCCGCAAGTATATCCTACCTTCCTCGCAGGAGGAATATCGATTGTAACAGAATCCGTTTGTCATACCTGTGTAAACATCGAACGAAGAGATAAATCCTTCCATCACCGAGAATGCATTGGCGATTAATTTATCCAGCGACGGATCATTCCTTATATTAAAATATTCGCCCTCCGTAATTCTTGTCAGATTAATATAAAGATAGTCGTTGCCGTAATAGTACTGATTGTTGATCCAATAAGAATTATAATTTTCATTACAGAAATCAACAACATTTATCGGGTAATTTTGATCCATCTGCAATCGCAAATCATGTATTATACTGTTGGCAACATCATAATTCCCCTCATTATCTGATGAACTCATCAGGAGAATTTTTCCATTCTTTCCTTTATTATTTAGAAAGTTTACCGCAGTTGATAAGAGCGAAGGTAGATTACAATAACTCCGCCACTCCGCTGAGGAGAGATTATTGAAAAGCTGGTTAAGATTTTCCGGACTCGCCGAAACCCAATTATCACTAATCATATCGGTATTGATACCGGAAAATACGATATTGATCGAATCCGCTGCGTCAAGATAACTCATTGCTGCGGATTTAATATTGGTGATTATGTTGTCCAATTGATAACTTGTGTTGAAAACATCGTATCCAATAACGAGTAATAAGTTTTGGTTGGATTGGACATTAAGAAACTCCGACGGATAAAAAGCGAACTGGTAGAAATTATCATCACCGTCAGC
Organism: bacterium; assembly: GCA_043808235.1. Taxonomy (GTDB): domain Bacteria; phylum Bacteroidota; class Ignavibacteria; order Ignavibacteriales; family Melioribacteraceae; genus JAZDFC01. Next base: position 20,775 of record JAZDFC010000056.1, on the reverse strand, counting down.
ATCGGGACTGCGTTTGCCGTTGTTAAGACAATTAAAATAAAATCCATTTTTCATTGGCGAATCGAACGACAAAGTCAAATCACCATTCATTGCGATTGACTGAATATCCGCTTGGAAATACTGACCAACTTGCGGATCATTCAATTCCAAAAATTCAATTTCAGGATGCTCATTCAACCGTGGATTGTACCATTCTTCATCGGGGAAAAAAAGTATTTTACAATTCCCAACCGAATTCATCGAAGTCTGCAAGATATTCATTGGAATTGAGGAGGAGATTTTGTCTGTCATCCAATCTGCCGGAAGCATAAAGGATAATTTCACCTTCCGCGTTTCATCGCCAGCCATCGGAAAAACGCGCAGTTCGTAGTAGCCTTCGTATTCATAAGGATAGTAATTAGAATATCCCTGTTTCTTATATAAAATTGCCGGATCTTTTCTGCGATCAACAATATCTTCATAAATAGCAGAAGCGCTCCATACATCCATTATCTGCGCACGCATAATATCATCATGAACCCACAACCACAAATCATGAACAACGGCTTCCTGAGGTAAATCAAAATCAAGAACAACTTCCAGGGTATCCTGATGCCCCCAACCATTATAATTTCCTCTTGCTGAAAAAGTGAGGTACATGGAATATTCGACATAAATTCCCTGTGGTCTTACAGTTATTAAAGCTTCTTCAATGGTTCCCTGGCTGCTGCTCCACCATGATTGTGGGTCGAGTATCTGAAGTTGATTATAAGAATAAAGATTTACAAATAAACTGAGAATTATGATTGTGCCAAGTAATATTTTTTTCATGGTCTTGCCCCAAAAATTAGAATTAACAACAGTAAATTAGAGATTATTCAGATGATATTTACCGGCATTACTTCATCATCATCAGTTTAATTGTCTTTACTTCCTTTCCGGTTTTGGTTACAAAGAAATAAATTCCGCTTGATACTGATTCGCCGTAATTATTTTTTCCGTTCCAAATAAAATCATATCTTGTTTTGCCTGCTGCTATGTTCGTATCAAATGATTTTATTTCTTGCCCGAGTATATCGTAAATTTTGAACGTGATATTATCATTAGCATTTACTTGTGGAATCGAAACGCTGATTGTTACTTCAGCATTAAACGGATTGGGATATGCCTGTGCTATTAATGTATCCGATAATTCTTCGGTCTGATACAAAGTATCTTCAACATTGATTATACCGCCCCCACCTTCGTCGAAGCATTCAATACATGGCTCGGTTGTATCGCCTGGTTCCAATGCTAAAAATGCGGTATAAAATGACAAGACTCTTTCGTTCACACTTAAATTAATAATTTCATTCACTACATCATTAGTTTGACTTTCGTTTTCCAATCCGAGAATATTCTGTCCAATCCATGATTCTACTACTAATGTATCAGCTAAGGACACATTATTTATATCAATTTCTTTTGTAATCGAAAAGACTTCGTTATTAAAAAATCCCGCTGCAGAAATTTTGAATGGGAAGTTTCCGTAGTATTTTCCAATTTGCCAAACAGGAGTATTCAGATACACATTTCCGTTATCGAATGAGGAATACCTTCCGTAGCAGAATCCATCCGTCATCGAAGTATACAAATCAAATGAAGTGATGTAGCCGTCGAGTACGGAAAATGCATTCGAGGTAAGTACATCAAAAGAAGGTTCTGTTCTGATATTAAAATAACTGCCGCCGCTCATCCGCGTAAGATTAGCATACAAGTATTCATTGCCCCAATATTGTCTATCGTTGTAATAATAATATCGATTCGTTTGATCACAAAAATCGACAACCGTAAAAACATAGTCTCTTTCCATTTGCTGGTTTAAGTCATCAATGATACTGTTAGCTGTTTCATAGTAGCCCTCATTATCCGAAGAAGAAAACAGCAATATGCTTGAACCGCTTCCAACATCATTTAAGTACTCAACCGCGGTTGACAACAGCGACGGCAGATTCGAATAGCTCCTCCAGCTTGCTGTCTCAAGTTCATTGAAAATATTATTTATATTTAAATCTGTTGCAGCTATCCAATTTTCGCCGATTATATTTTCATCCAATCCCGAGTAAATAACATTAATCGAATCCGTATCTTCAAGAAAATTCAACGCATAAGTTTTTATAGTAGTGAGTAATGTGTTTAAATTAATTGAAGTCGTAAAAATATCGTAGCCGATTACAAGCGCAACTTTTTTAGCCGCGTGCAAATCGAGAAATTGAGACGGGAGAAAAACGAATTGGTAGTAGTTATCATTTATATCGTTCTCTCCCGTCGTCAGCCTCCCGGAATCGATATGGTTGAGATAAAATCCGTTCATCATCGGGGAATCGAATGACAGTGTAAGATTTCCATTCATTGCAACAGATGTAATATCGGCAAGATAATTTCCCGGTTCACCAACATTTTGTTCAACGAATTCTATCTCCGGGTGCTCAACCAAGTTGGGGTTGGTCCATTCTTCGTCTGGGAAAAACATAATTTCACAATTAGGCACATTGTTCAATGATGTATGCAAAATATTCACGGGGATACTAGAAATTATTTTTTCGGATGTCCAGGTAGCAGGTAATAAAAAAGAGACTTTTACTTTCCGTGTTTCATCCCCGGCCATTGGGAATATTCGCAGTTCATAATATTCTTCGGTAACATATTCCCAATTCCAATACCCTCCCTGCCTTTTATATAAAATGGCCGGATCTTTTCTGCGATCAACTATATCTTCATAAATGCCCGATGCCGTCCACGAATCCATTATTTTCGCTTTCATTATATCGTCATTCACCCACAACCACAGATCGGTTACGACGGCTTCATCGGGCAGATTAAAATCTAAAACAACTTCGAGGGTATCAGAATGACTGAGGTAGTTTCCTCGCGCTGAAAACGTTAAGTACATCGAATATTCAATATAAATTCCTTGCGGTCTAATTGAAATAAAAGCATCTTCAATTGTCCCTTGTTCACTCCACCAATTTCGTGGGTCTAATACTCTTAATTGATCAAAAGCCATACTTGATGAGAAAGAAAGAAATAGGCACAGCATTATAACGACGTATAAATTTTTCATACGATCACTCCGCTAAAGTTTTTGTTTTATTTATTCCGTGCAGGTAATTCGAATAACAATTTTAGATAGGGCAAGAATAATGCCATAGCTTATTTTGGACTTTAATAGGTTAAATGCTGATATGAAAGTTTTCTACTGCGAATTTTTTTCGCGGGCTACGAAATATTTTCGTAGCTGATTGTGTATTTTGCATAAGAGATATATTTTTATACTAATCCTATCTGTGGAATGAAATACTTCTTTATAAAATTTTATAGCATCATTATAATAGTTATTCTGTATGCCATAAATACATTCGCTCAATCTTCACTTCACAAACAGAAAGAATTTGCAGATAGCCTTTTCAACGCAGCAAATTACTTTGATGCCATTACCGAATACAAGCGTCTCGAGTTCTTCGACAAAGACAGTTCATATTCATTCCAAACATATTTACAGATTGGAATGTGTTATAAGCATGGCGCTTTTTTCGATGAGGCAATAAAATATTTTTCGAAAGCGGCGTGGAGAGTTGAATCGAAAGAAGAATTATTCGATACCAAAATTCAAATTGTTCGATCAAATATTCTTAGAAGAACGACTCAACAATCGATATTTCTTTTGGACCAGTTGGCTAAGGAATTTATGGACGATAATTATCAAATGGAAATTTTATACTGGCGCGGCTGGAGTTTTATTTTTGCTAATGAGTGGGGAAAAGCCGCCCATGAATTTGAGAAAATTGACCAAAATCATGAGTTGAAAATCCTTTGCAATCAAGTCGAGGATGAAAAATATTCGGTTACTTTTGCAAAAGTAATTTCATATATTTTGCCGGGGTTTGGTCAGATTTATACGGGCAATGTTTTGTCCGGTTTAATGTCGCTGGGTTGGAATTTACTTTGGGGATATACTGCAGTTACTGCTTTCAAAGAGAACAGAAATTTTGATGGCATCGCAGTAGGAAGTATGTTATGGATGAGATTTTATCGGGGTAATATTCAAAATGCCCAAAAATTTGTAGAAAAAAGAAATACAGATATAACAAACAAAACATTAAGATACTTGCAGAACGATTTTAACGGAGTAAAACCTTGAACTTAGCAGAGAATGAAATAAGAAATTTAACACTTGCTGCAATTGCCGAACTTGGGGAAAACGCAACTCCCGACCAGGTAAAAAAAGTAGTTCAAAAATCAGCCGAAAAACTTTTAAGTAGTTCTATTAATCCATCGGAAAAATTCGAAGCATCGGCAGGTAGAATTATCCTTACCGCGTTTGGATTAAACCAGGTTGGAGTAGTCGCATCGATTACGAATTCATTCAGCGAGAGCAAGTGCGATTTACAGGATATTACTCAAAAACTGCTCGGTGATTTTTTCACATTAATTATGATTGTTGATATAACAAACTCTCCTAAAGATATGCGCGATATTCAGAACGATATGTCGATAATTGCTGAAAGATTAAATATAAAAATTTATTTACAGCACGAAGATATTTTTAGAACCATGCACAGAATTTAAAACAGGAAAAAAATGCCATACGAATTCCAGGAAATACTTGAAACAATAAAAATGACGGAAGTCGAACATTTCGACATTCGAACAGTTACATTAGGAATCAGCTTACGCGATTGCGTCGATAGGAATATCGAAGTTACCAAGCAAAAGATATACGATAAAATTTTACATTATGGAAAAAACCATGTTAAATATGCAAAAGAAGTAGAATCGCGGTACGGAATTTCAATTGCGAACAAACGTGTCTCGATAACTCCTATTTCGATTCCCTTTGATCGATGTAATGCCGATGAGTTTGTTCAAATTGCCGAAATTCTTGATAAAGCTGCTGAAGAAATTGGTATCGATTACATTGCAGGTTATTCTGCCCTTGTGCAAAAAGGATTTACCAACGGTGAACTCGAATTGATTAAATCAATTCCTATTGCATTAAGCCAAACCAAACGAGTTTGCTCAAGTATAAACGTCGCATCCACAAAAGCAGGCATTAATATGGATGCAATTAATATGATGTCGGAAATAATTAAAAAGACGGCTGAGAATACAAAAGACAGAGATTCGATTGGATGTGCGAAGTTAGTAGTATTCTGTAATGTTCCGGAGGATAATCCATTTGTCGCCGGAGCCTTCCATGGTATTACCGAACCGGAAGTTGTTTTAAATGTCGGGATCAGTGGTCCGGGTGTTGTATTAGATGCGATTAAAGAAGCGGGCAATGTGGATTTACAGCAACTCGCAGAGGTAATTAAAAAGACTGTATTCAAAATTACCCGCGCAGGCGAACTTATGGGAAGAAAGGTTGCAGAAAAACATGGTATTCCTTTCGGGATTGTTGATATCTCGTTAGCTCCGACCCCGGCAATCGGCGACAGCATCGCAGATATTCTAGTTGCGATGGGTGTTGAAGATGTTGGGGCGCCCGGTACAACTGCTGCCCTCGCAATGCTGAACGACTCGGTAAAAAAAGCCGGCTTGATGGCAAGCACATCGGTTGGTGGAATGAGCGGCGCTTTTATTCCCGTAAGCGAAGATCAGGGAATGATTGCGGCAGCGAAAAAAGGAAATTTATCGCTCGAAAAACTCGAAGCGATGACTGCGGTTTGTTCAGTTGGACTCGATATGATTGCAATTCCCGGTGATACTCCTGCAACTACAATCGCCGGTATTATTGCCGATGAATGTGCTATCGGAGTAATAAATGATAAGACAACATCGGTAAGAATTATTCCGGCTTATGGTAAAAAAGAAGGCGACTTTGTAGATTACGGCGGACTGCTTGGCGCGGCGCCGATCATGCCGGTTCGTAATCTTGGTTGTCAAAATTTAGTTTTGCGCGGCGGAAGAGTTCCGGCGCCGATGAGAAGTTTAACAAATTAATTCTGAGCGAAGAGAAGAATCTAATGATAACACAATCACGCGATACAAATCCGGAAGTTGAGAAAGTTTGGATAACCATGCTTGGAAAACTGAGCGACGAGGAAAGATTTTTGAAATTAATAAGCATGTCATCAACATTTGTACGACTATCAAAAAGAACTATTGCTGAGGTTAATCCTAAATTAAATAAAACCGAATTGGATTTACTTTTTGTTAAGTATAATTACGGTGATGAAATGGCTGAAAGACTAAAGAAATATTTGGAATTGAGAAACAATGCAACAGTTTGAGATCATAGCTGCTTTGTCTCCAATTATTAAACTCTTTGAAGAATTGAAGATAGGTTACTACATCGGCGGTTCGGTCGCAAGCTCGGTTTATGGATTACCACGAACCACACTTGATGCCGACCTTGTAACTGACTTGAACATACATCATGTTAAGATTTTAACGGAAAAATTAAGTAATGACTATTATGTTGATGAAAAGATGATTACTGAAGCCCTTAAAAGACGATCATCATTCAATCTCATTCATTTAGAATCGATGACGAAAGTTGATGTATTCATTTTAAAAGAGAATGAGTATGGTTTGAAATCGTTTGGTAGGAAAAAGGCCAAATATCTTGATGAATCAAATTCTCTGCAGGTTTATCTCTGTTCCCCCGAGGACATAATTCTGAGCAAGCTTGAATGGTACAAAGCCGGTGATAGAATCTCGGAGCGTCAATGGCTCGATGTACTTGGCGTAATTAAAGTACAGGGCGATTCCTTGGACATTGAATATTTGGGACATTGGGCAAAAGAATTGGATGTTTTCGATCTTTTGCAGGAAGTTTTTAATCAAGGGAAAAATTAATTCACGATAACTAATTCGATTTTCAGTAAATTTATAATAAAAACATCGGAGGTATTATGAAAAACAAAGGTTTGATGATCGGCTGCGGAGCAATTGTTGTTCTTGCAGTAATTCTTATTGCCTGGGGCGTCGGCGCTTATAATAATTTGGTTGGCATGGATGAAAACGTGATGCAGTCATGGAGCCAGGTAGAAAATCAATACCAGAGAAGAGCCGATCTTATTCCAAACTTAGTTGAAACCGTTAAAGGAGTTGCTGAATTTGAAAGAGGTACATTTACGGATGTTGCTGAAGCAAGAGCAAGAGTAAATCAAATAAAAATGACTCCGGAAATGTTATCCGATCCGCAAGCATTCCAGCAGTTCCAGTCGGCACAGGATGGATTAAGCAGCGCTCTATCACGCTTGCTTGTAACTGTTGAAAATTATCCAACATTAAAAGCGAATGAAAATTTCCTCCAGCTCCAGACTCAACTCGAAGGAACGGAAAACAGAATTTCGGTTGAAAGGAAAAAGTACAACGAGGTTGTTCAGACCTTTAATACGTCGATAAGAAGATTCCCTGGAAGTATCATTGCAGGCTTTACAGGCTTTAAAGAAAAACCATACTTTAAAGCAGCACCCGGTTCTGATACTGCGCCGAAAGTAAAATTTTAAAAAATAAGACGACGAAAGACAAATAGTAATTCTTCTCTCTATTATTGCGTGAATTACATTTTTTGTTTTGGAAAAATTTTTGATGAAAAAAATACTAATATCGTTATTATTTTTAATTCAAACGGGAATTTCATTCTCGCAACCTGAAATTCCCGTTCTTAAATATTACGCTACGGATCTTACATCAACTTTATCTTCGGAACAGACAAATTTTTTAAGCAACGACCTCCGAATTTTTGATGATTCGACTTCCAATCAAGTAGTCTTTCTGATGATATCGTCACTTGAGGGATATCCAATCGAGATGTTTACATACGATGTTGCAGATAAAAATAAAATCGGGACAAAAGAGAATAGCAATGGAGTACTGTTTTTCGTCTCAAAGAACGACCGCAAAATGAGAATTGAAGTTGGATATGGATTGGAAGGTGCTCTTCCCGATGCACTCTGTAGTTCAATAATTAGAAATGAGGTAACCCCATTTTTCAAAAAAGACGAATATTATTCAGGTGTACTAGCCGGATTGGATGCCATTAAAAAAGCCACTGTTGGAGAATATAAACGAAAACCAGAAGAAAAAGATGGCAACGGATTTGGAATTTGGATTATAATAGCTATTTTTATTCTGATTTCGTTATTTGGGAAGGGTCGTGGAAGAGGCTCTGCAATACCCATTATTTTAGGTGGAATGCTTGGCGGAGGCGGTAGAAGCGGTGGATTTGGAGGTTTCGGTGGAGGAAGCAGTGGCGGGGGATTTGGTGGATTTAGCGGTGGCGGAGGCGGTTTTGGTGGCGGCGGAGCCAGCGGCGGATGGTAATTCACATCTTATTTACCTTGAAGTTAAATCATCCTTTTAGTATTATTCGCTGAGCAGTGATAGACATCTCCGAAGGAATAACGCTCTTTAACAATTTGGAATTTTTCGAAGCTCATGATTTTTTCGAAAAATTATGGATTAGCGCCGATAGAAAAGACAAACTTTTTCTGCAAGGGTTAATTCAAATTTCGGTCGGCTGTTTTCATACAATATCGAAAAATAAATCCGGCGCTATTAGTCAATTTGGAAAAGGCACGAAAAAATTATTGAATTATCAACCGTTATATAACGGTGTAAATGTCGAAAAATTATTATTCGGCATTGAGCAAATTAAATTTTGTTTGAAATCGATCTCTGAGGAATTTACCTGGGAGATTAGTTTTCCAAAAATAGAATTTAATATTTCTAACAAATAAAGGAGTTTTTTATGGCTATTAAGATCACAGATGAATGCATCAATTGCGGTGCCTGCGAACCCGAATGCCCTAATACAGCTATTTATGAAGGTGGAGCTGAATGGAGTCTCGGGGGTAAAACTTATGGCGCTGATGATGCTGCCCCATCCGGAGCTTCGGGATTTTTCTCCGGTGATTTCTTTTATATTGTTCCTGATAAATGCACCGAATGCGTTGGATTTCATGATGAGCCCCAATGCGCGGCTGTTTGCCCGGTTGATTGCTGTGTGCCGGATCCAAATCATGTCGAAGATAAAGATACTCTTTTAAAAAGAAAAGAATTACTCGACGCAAGCGAAGGCAGGTAAGTAAATTTTCCGTAGGACAGATTTACAATCTGTCCTACAATAAATAACCTTTACATAAATAAGTATACTTCCACTCTCTCCAATCCCTAACAAGCCCAGCTTTAACAGGATTTTCAAGCACATAGTTAACTGTAAAAAACAATTCCTTATCGTCACGAACAAACCTATCGTAACTTTCTTCCTGCCAGAACGAGCCTGATCTGTTTAATAAAACATTACTTTTTTTAGCAGACACTCTTTTAATTGACTGCATAATTTTCGAAATACCATTGTTTCCTGGAAGTAAAGTAAAAACCATGTGCACATGATTAGGCATAATGCAGTAACAAATCAGCTGATACTGATTCCCGTCGTAATAGTGAATAGTATTTTTGCATATTTCTGCAATGGATGTGTCGGCTAAATATTTTGGCAAATATTCACCGTTATTAAGTAGCGTTTCATACTTATTTAATATACTCTGCAATTTGTATATCTCTAATTCACACAGTTCACTTTGGTCACAATAAAGCTTTTCTTTTAATTCAATCAGAATTGCTTTCGGCATGCTGCCAAACAAACGATATGTTATGAAGTAAGTTCCGTCTTTAAAATACAGATGGGGTAAGTTTCGTCTATGGAAATGTGGTTTCTCTATGTTTTAATCCTTTGCTTAGTATCGCAGAATAATATTCTGCGATACGAGTTAACTCCATCTCTTCCGGAGTAAGTAAACAAACACCGGCGCGCCGATTATCGCTGTGACAGCGCCAACCGGAATCTCGGAAGGTGAAATTATTGTACGAGCAATTGTATCGGCAATTACAAGATAGGATGCCCCGATAAAAAACGACGCCGGAATTACTATCTTGTTATCCGATCCGAAAATCATCCGGCAAGAGTGAGGCACAATTAATCCAACAAAACCAATTATTCCGCTTACCGATACGATGCTGCCGATTAATAAGCTGGAAATTATGTAAGCAAAATTTTTAACAAATTTAGTATCGATACCAAGGTGCTGTGCGGTTTCGGTTCCGAGGGATAAAACATTAAATTTTTGTCCGTTTATCGATAGGATAAATGAAAAGATTATACTCAATGGGAGAACAATGTAAACAGAATCTTTTTTGGCTGTCGATAAATTCCCGATCAGCCACAACACAGCAGTGCGGAGAGATTCTCCCAGCATTGTTACCATTAATAAAATTACAGCTGCAAAAAAAGCTCCAACCATCACACCTGAAAGCAGCAAAACATTCGGTTCAATTTCGCCGAATCTTCTTCCAAGCACAAATACCAGGAACACGACAATTATGGCTCCGCTAAAAGCAGAAATCTGAACGATCCAGAATGATAAACCGAGAAGCATTGCCAATACGGCACCAAATGTTCCGCCGCTTGATATACCAAGAATGTAAGGCTCGGCAAGCGGATTTAATAGTATCGATTGGAAAACCGCACCTGCTACAGAGAGGCCTCCGCCGACAGCAATTGCAAGTAAAATTCTTGGTAAGCGAATTTCAAGAATTATTTGTGATAATCCGGAAGCGCTTTCTTTGCCAAAAAGAATTTTGAAAAGCTCTGAAATTGAAATATCGATAGTGCCAATTAAAAGACAAACAAAAGCGGTTAAAGTCGTAAATAAAAACAGAAGAAATATTTTAAGGAAGAAAATATTTATTCGGCTTCCGAAAGTTCTTTCCATAAAAAGTCCAATAATTCCTGGATACCGTCACCGCTTATTGCGGAAAAAGCTAAAATCTTCCCTTTATATGAAGCTATTTTAGTTTTGCTTAGTTTCTTTTTCTCTGCTTCCTCAACAAGATCAGTTTTTGTAAGTGCAATAAACTTTTTCTTCGCAGCTAAAACTTTACTGTAGCTTTCAAGTTCGTTCAATAATGTTTTGTACTGTTCTTTAATATTCTCCGCAGAAATGTCGATCATAATTAAAAGAATTTTTGTCCGTTCAATGTGGCGTAAAAATTTTAATCCCAATCCCTTACCTTGAGAGGCGCCTTCAATAATTCCGGGGATATCCGCAACGGTAAAACTTCGGTAATCTTTGTATCGCACAATACCGAGATTTGGTTGCAAAGTTGTGAAAGGATAATCCGCAATTTTTGGCTTAGCTGCTGAGATAACAGATATCAATGTTGACTTGCCTGCATTGGGAAACCCAACCAACCCAACATCAGCAATTAATTTTAATTCGAGAATAAGATTTCTTTCTTCACCCGGTTTACCATCTTCGGCAAATCGTGGAGTTTGATTCGTTGATGTCGCAAAATTGCTGTTTCCTTTACCACCTCTTCCACCCTGGCCGACAATAAACTCATTCCTTTCTTCGCTCAAATCATATAATACTCTCCCCGATTCTTTATCCTTAATTATTGTGCCTACCGGGACTTTTACAATAATATCTTCACCGTTTTTTCCATCCTTTAATGAGTTAGCTCCATTCTGTCCTTTGCTGGCTTCATATTTTTTTTTATAACGGAAATCCAACAATGTGTGAAGATTACTATCCGTTTTGAAAATAATATCGCCTCCCTTACCTCCATTACCGCCGGCTGGTCCGCCTTTGGGAACATATTTTTCTCTTCTAAAAGCAACAGCGCCATTACCGCCGTCGCCAGCTTTAATATAAACTTCTGCATAATCTACAAACATGGTTACCTGTTTTTATCAAAATATTCTGAAATGACGGATTTAAAAATCTCCGCTTCTTTTAGTGAAGTACTTATTCGGTGGGATGAAAAATATTCATCGAGTACTTTTATTGCTTCATCTTTCGATTTGCAATCCGATACTTTATCAATGACATTCGAAAAATCCTCCATATCGTAATCAAAAATAACTTCGAGAATTTTTGTCATGTGTTTGTGTTCAAGTAGTTCGGAGATATCGATTTCAGCCGAAGTCTGTTTTACAATCTCTATTGGTAATTCAATTTTTGTTTCGGGTGATGGAGGTTCGTTTACATTTTTTTGAAGATCGGTTGTGTCATCAATAATAAGATCGGATTTCAATTGCTCGAATAAAAGAAGCTCTTTTTCCTCCGGTTGTTCATCACTTTCGATATCAACTTTTTCCTCAACTACAATAGGTTTTTGTTCTTCTGGAATTATTGGAAACGACGATACCGGTATTTTTTTCTCAGGGGGGATCGCTTCTTCTTTTTCCTCAACAATAAATTCTTCTTGTTCAACTACCGGTGCAACAGGGGGTGCTTTTTTCTTCGGCACGTTATAGTATTCTACTTTCTGTTGTATCTTTGCCGGTGGAAGGATATCGGATGGTTTCAATAAATCTTTTTCTATATTCAATAAAAGCTTCCCATCCGGATCTTTGGCGAGTAATTCTGCAAGCGTGTATTCTTTTGCTGAAGTTTCATATTCAATATTATCAAACTCTTGCTCTTCTTCTCTTTCCGTCTCTATTATTTCATCCGCTGTTGTTTCAACATCCTTTGATTCCGGTTCTGATATTACAATTTCCTCTTCCGGTTCGGGAAGTAGATCCCCGGTTTCATCGGTAATCAATTCATCTGCCATTGGAGTATCATTATTATTTAAATTTTCCTCTTTGAAAATCGGTTCCCCGGCAATGCTATCTGTTTTTATTTCCCGTTCTAAACTTTCTATCGGTTCTTCTTCGCCAAGTATTTTATCTATATCTGCTAATTGTTTTTCTAATTCCTCAAATGATACTCCCGTGTTTTCAGTTTTATCTTTTTCAAAGTCTTCGTCAAATTGCAGAATCTCTTCAAAAGAGGTTTCTTTCTGTTCGGAACGCATATTATCAACAGTAGATTCTTCTTTAGGTTCATCTACCGGAGATTTTATTTCTTCACCCGGCAATTCTTCGACAATTCCTTCGGAAATTAATTCGCGCGATTCAGTTTTTGCTAAATCTTCACCGGTAAGTTTTCTTTCCTCAATTATTTCCTCTACTTCGCTTAATAATTCCGCACCGGATTCGTTAGCCTTTTCATTTAAATCATTTGAAGAAATATTTTCTAATTCTTCGGAATCAAGAGGTTCTTCTTCCTGCAGCTCCTTGTGTAATATTCTATTTAGTTCGTCTTCTTGAGTAACAAAATTCTCATCGATTCCAATTTTTGTGTCCTCCACTTCAACATTATGGAATAGGTCAATTTCATCTTCTTCCGGCAAATTCACTTCCAAAGGTATAATTGGCTCAGACATGGATTCCGTTTCAACAATAGCTGAAGGGATTTCCATTCCATTTGCAATATCTTCGAAAGCTGGCTCAATATCCTTTAATCCACCCGTTATTATTATTTCCTCAACATCAGAACTTGGTTCAGTTTCATTCTTTTCTAATGGTTCATCAGTCTTTACATCTATCGTTATCGGAGGGATTACCGGTTCAATTAAATCTATATCTGCTGCCGCTTGAATTGAATCAGTTTCAAATGAAAATTCCGTCTCACCTAATTCGTTTTGATGCTCTATTGTTATTGGATTTTCAACAAGTGGTTTTTCTTCGGTTGGCTGATCGAATAATAAATTTTCTGCTGGCTCGGGGGACTCAACTTCCTTTTCTACTACTTCCGCTTTAATTTCTTCAATCTGCTCAAGAATTTCTTTTTCAGCAGGGACGGATTTTATTTCTTCATCCGCTTTCTCAAACGACTCCAACCAATCATCAAATTCTAACTCATCATTTATAATAGTTTCTTCAACCGGTTGCGGCTCTGTCTCAGTTATTGTTTCTTCTTGTAAATTTTTAACTTCTGTTTTTTTTGTAACTTCAATTACCGGTTCAAATTCTTCCCTCATTTTCTCATCAAATATTTCTCGCGTTTGCCGGTTGGGTTTTACCACTTCATGTACTTTATCTTCAACCGCCGGAATCTCTACGTAAGGCTCTTCATCAATTGTAAGCTGAAGTATTTCGGTAGTATCATATTCAACTGTTCCGAGAATATTTCGGAGATCGCGTATTTCACAAAATATTCTTTCATCGTCCGGGAAAGAACGCTTAATTCTATCAAGGTGCGGAGTTAAATTTTTATCCTCAAGAAACAATTTAACAGCATGCAGCGGAACTTTGCTTTTATGAAGCGATCCCGAACTAAAAAAGTCGCCCATCGAATTTAAAGCTGTATCAATAATGACGGGGAGGTAGGATTCTATACCGTATTTATCAATTTTGTTTAATAAATCCTTCATCTCGGTTTCGTTGAAGGACAAAATCTTTTTCTTGTTCAAATAAGCAATTAAAACACTTTTTACATGGTCATAGAAATACACATAATTCAGAATCTGCTTGATTTCCGTTGTGGTTTTATGAGTAGTATCGTCGAAAATAAATTTCAATAACGACCATTTAGGCCGGACTAAATAATTGATATTAAATGACACAGCATGGAGGATAAGTTTGGAGACATAATTCAAAGAGAACCTTTTATTCTTTTTGATTTCGTCGCCGATTAATGAGAAATAATGAACAACTCTATCACTGTTATAATCAAACACTGAATTTTTCAGTAACTTTTGCCGATCCTCAAAAAGAAGGAACTCAATCTCGGCTGTTATATATTGTAGAATAGCCGGATGCAATTCGGAAGTTAAAAGCTGTGTATAAGTAAAATATGAACCAAGACTACGTACCTTATTCACATAAAAATCATAAATAAAACGTATCTCTTTTTCGAACATTGGGGTAAATCCGGTAAAATTAGAACAATAAAATTAAACCACTCTTTATAATAACAAAATAATTTAAAAAAATCCCGACTCTCAAGGGAAACCAGCGATTTAGAGACAAAATAAATATTTCTGTTTATAAACGAGAAAATTCGTCAAAAGATAGTTCATCCTTCCTTTCTAAACCTTCAGACTATCTCACTATTACTAGTAGCAAAATAGTCTTTCAGGCAATATTTTAATCATATATAGGGGGATATTGTAATTTTTTCAGAAAGGAGAACGAAAGCGTCATCAAATATTGGATTAGTGCCTCAAAAAAAAATTCTAAATTACAGATGGCTTCGATTCGGGCTGCGCTCTCACTTCATCTTCGGATAATTCTTTAGGACAGCTCTAAAAATCGTTTATTTTAAAAATAGCACACATATAAACACAGATCAGACGGATATTCGCAGATTATTATTGAGTTTTTAGAGCTGCCCTTTAATCACTTATGACATAATGAATGGTCATGCAGAAGATCTTTTTGTAACCCGCTAATTTTTGGCGGGTTTTTAGTTATACTCTGAAATATTTTGTTAGTAATTCAAACAGGAATATATATTTTTACATATTCTTAATTCTGCTGGTTGTATTGACTCAACTTCTCTGAGGATCAATCGGTGTTGACTAAAAGAAATATCATAAGGAATGTTTACCGTTTCTTTTCTAGAATTATAATTTTATTCTTTCCTTTAATCACCATTACTGAAATCTTTTCTCAGAACCAAAAAGAATATGAATGGAATATTATCGAATCGCCTACCTATTCGGACTTGACTGATATTGAAGTGTTCCATGACGGATATTGTGTCGCCCTCGGCAAACAACTGATCGAATATAAGGATGGAAGATGGAAAATAATTGAATCTAATTTTTCCGGAGAACCGATATTATTCTCAGCTCCTCATAAAAATTCCGTATTTGTCGTTTTGGGTAACGATTACCAGGATTGTGATTTATTACATTTCGATGGGAAAGCATGGAAAGAAATTTTTAATCCCCTTGCGAACAGAGTGTATGGAATAAATTTCAAAAATTCAAACTACGGCTTAATCGGCGGGATCGGAGAAACCGCTGTTTATAAAAACGGGAAATGGACTTTTCTTGATGTTCCGCATCCCCATCGATTTTATCAGTTTTTTCCTGTTTCGGATTCGACATGCTGGATTGTATCAAAACCATCCGGTATATATTATTATCAGAACGGTTTTTATCTAGTCGAGAAAACAGATTACTCGAGAGTTCATATGATTCACAAAGGTAAAATATATTTTATCAAGGATACTCTTCTTTACCGCATTGAGAATAATATTCCCGCATACCATTCATCCGATACACGGCTAGCACAGATAAATTCATTCGAGATAATTGACGAGGATAACATTTACGCCGTTGGGAATAACGGATTGATAATGCATTACTTTGATGGAATATGGACCCAGCAAAATTGCCCTGTAAATTACAACCTGAATAAAATCAGAATATTGTCGGATACATTAGGCTGGATTGTCGGAAATCAAGGTACGATTTTGAAACTATCACCCAAAACGAACAGGATCCCGGAATCCAGGTGGAAAGGGTTTAAACAGATCGACCTGTACTTAAAAATCCGATTAACCGACGACGAATACGGCGTGGCTTCAGCTGATTTTAACGGCGACGGACTATCGGATATTTTCACTTGCAGCTTATTTGGAAAAGATCATCTTTATATTAACAAAGGCAGTAACCAATTTATTGATGAAGCCGAGGACAGAGGGATAACCGAAGAAAAGGAAGAACTTAATCTGGGATGCTGCGCGGGCGATATTGATAATGACGGTGATAATGATTTATATGTTTCGGTACTAAACGCTAAAAACAAACTATATAAAAATTTAGGTGATGGAACCTTCGTCGATTATTCCGAATTCAGCAACGCGGCAGGTAATTCCACCGACAGAACAAATTCCATTGCATTCGGCGATGTCGATAACGACGGCGATCTGGATATTTTTATTACAAACGAATACACAACAAACCGTTTGTTCGTGAATAACGGAGCAGGTGTTTTCAGTGAAGTAACCGAAGAGGCAAACCTCAAAACCATTGATGGCGGAACAGGCTGCGCATTTGCTGATATCGATAATGACGGCGATATAGACCTTTATGTCGCTAACTGGTCGCGTAAAAACATTTTATATAAAAACATGCTTAGAGAAAAAGGCAGATTATATTTTTCCGAGATTACCGATGAAGCGAAAGTTGGCGGAGAGCCGCATACTAAAAGCAACGCAGTTATATTTGCCGATATCGACAACGACGCCGATCTTGATCTTTTTGTTACAAACCGAAGAACCTCGAACAGACTATACATAAATGAAGGGGAATGCATTTTTAAAGACAAAACGGATGAGTGGCTCGGCACCGACTCGATGAAAAGTTACGGCGCTTCCTTCTGCGATTTTGACCTTGACGGATACTGCGATTTATATCTTGCTAATGTCGGAGGCAATGTATTTTATAGGAATATCGAGGGCGTAAAATTTCAAAACTTTACTTCTCAATTTGTCGCGGACCTCGGCGGTTACAGCACCGGCACTTCTATAATCGATTTTGACAACGACGGCGATTCCGATTTGTATGTTGCAAATTATATCGGCGCGGCAAGTACTATTTTTGAAAATACGCTTAACAGCGGCAACTTCGTCAAAATCACAATTGATGGAATAATAAACAATAGAAACGGAATCGGCACAAAAATATTCGTCTACCCCGATGGGAAATTAAACGATAAAAAAGAAATGATTTACTTCTACGAGGCGGCATGCGGTGAAAGTTATGCTTCAATGAGCGATTTCAAACGAATTTTACCAACATTAAATAATGAATTTGTGGATATAAAATTAATTTTCCCTTCCGGTGACACTAAAGTATTAAAACACATTAAAAAAGGTTCTCACATTATAGCGCCGGATGTTGAGGGTTACGCCCGGAATTTTATTCTATCTAAAAATTTTATTTCTCGTTTATTTCTCGACACACATACTTTTTATGAAATAATTAAATGGATACTGCTTCTCGGCATTCTAATATTTTCGGCGTTCAGAGGCAGAAAAAAATTAAACTGGTCGATGTTCTTTATTTTTATACTAAGTTCAATTTCTATTCTTATTTTCTATATTCAATTAAGTCTATTAAGTTATAAGCATTTTCTTTTGTCGGGAGCCCTTCCCTTTTCAAGTATTATATTAATTTTGATGCTGTTCCATCTTTACTATGAAAGGAAATTGATCAAAGAACATTCCGATCTCGAGAAAATTCAGATCCGTGAAAAATTATCAAGGGATTTACACGATGATTTATCCGGTACAATCGGGAGTATCTCCATATACCTTGAACTGCTGAAAAAATCGATTAAGTATCACAATGAAGATGCGGAGAACTTATTCGGTAAAATAGAGCGGTTGATCAGCAATACGACTGAAACCATCGCCGATCTGATATGGACAATACGCCCGTCCGAAGAATTAATTACAAAAATACTCGCGAGAATTAGTGATAATTTTATTTCTCTTTTCAGGCACAGGGGAATTGAATTAAACATTGAATCGAATCTGCAGAACACCGGCCAGAAACTTGGGAATATCGAAAAACAAAATGCGTATCTTTTTATAAAGGAAGCGCTGACGAACGCTTTAAAATACTCGGAAGCATCCCGGACAAATTTGAAAATTACTCAGCATGCGGAAGAGATCCGCATCACTATCGAGGATAACGGGATAGGATTTGACGTGACTTCACCCGGTAAAAAAGGGAATGGGCTTGTGAATATGCGAAAACGAGCCAAAGAAATAAACGGAATTTTGACAATTGACTCTGCACGCGGAGAAGGCACAAAAATTTTATTGAAATTTAATATGACATAAACCTGTTATTGTTTCTCACTTATATAAAGGCAATTTTTAAGAAAGAGAAAAAATAATGATCAAAGTATCAATCGTCGAAGACCACGCAGATTTTAGATTAGGACTTTCGCATTTACTAAATGCGACGAACGGCTTTAAATGCATAGCAGCTTTTGATAATGCCGAGGATGCTATAGAAAATTTAACAGGCAACGAGGCTCTATTGCTTCTTGATATAAACCTGCCGCGCCTTTCCGGTATAGAATCAATTCCGTTGATTAAAAACAAATTCCCCGACCTCAAAATAATAATGCTTACTGTAATGGATGATAATGATAATATAATCAAAGCAATATTAGCCGGAGCCGATGGTTATTTATTAAAGAAAACTCCGCCGGCACAGCTACTTTCCTCTTTGTTGGACTGTTCGGAGGGCGGAAGTCCGATGAGTGCAAGTGTTGCATTAAAAGTGATAAACTTATTTAAGAGGCATATTCCCGTTCAATCGGAAGAATTTAATTTGTCGGCACGTGAACTTGAAGTGCTTCAACTTCTTGTTGACGGATTCGACGCGAAAGGCATTTCGGAAAAATTATTTATCAGCATCGAAACAGTATGGAACCACCTAAGACACATTTATGAAAAACTCCATGTCCACTCAAAATCCCAGGCTGTCGCCAAAGCCTTGAAAGAGGGATTAATTTAATCCCTTCTTTTAATTGACAGGTTTCTGTTATTGATTAACTAGTCTCACCTCAGCAATTTAGAATAAACTAAAGGAAAACAACAGTATTCATTAACAGGTAAATAAATCCGGAGTAGAAATATGAAATGGCCCAGACTTTTAACAATTGTACTATGTCTAAGTGCTAAATATTGTTTTATTTTTTCTCAAGGCGGAGGGTCCTTGATTCAATATAATGGAAGTAATACTTTTATTGCTGTTGCAGATAATGATGATCTGGATTTCGCAGCTGCTGATAACTTTACAATCGAGGCATGGGTAAAGACAAATTCAACCAATAGACAATATTCGCACATTATTGAAAAAGGATCAAGTGGCTCTAATTTTATTAATTATCAATTGATGCTGAATTACGGGAAATTTTATTTCCTTTACGAAACAGCCCCGGGATCAAATTCTAAAATACTATTAAATGAAGTGTTACAAACCGGTATGTGGTATCATGTAGTTTGTAGTAGAGATAATAATTATCCAAAAATATATGTTAATGGTACATTAGCCGGGACTGGAGACTATTTAGAGGCTGATTTGCGGAATTTTTATACGTTGACAATAGGAGCTCAAAAAGTCAATTCCACCTTTCAGAATTATTGGGATGGTTTAATTGATGAAGTGAGAATTTGGGAAGGTATTGCATTGAATGAGTCTACAATAAAAGACTGGATGCATAAATCAATAACTTCGGATCATCCATACTATTCTCATTTATCAGCATACTATAAATTCGATGAAGGAAGCGGAATTGTTGTAAACGATTCTAAATCTACTAATAATGGGACAATAAATGGCGGGACTTGGAATACTTCTTCAATTCCGATAGGAATTAATGGTACCTGTTTGAATACTACTACTCCGACATTGATTGGTCCAATTGGTGGTACTGAGAATATAACAATCACCTCTTCACCAGGTAATACAGATAACCTAGGTCTATATCAATTTGGATCTGTTGATGGTGTTCCGGTTAGTGCTGGCGAAACTTTCCCTGGATCAATCACTAAAAGATCTAATCTCGTATGGGGTGTCTTTGAAAGAGGAAGCGTTACGGCAAATATCATTTTTGACTACAGCAACATCACGGGCATTTCTGATCCTTCAACTGTTAAAATAATGAAAAGGACAGATGCTTTAGATGCAACCTGGGAGCTAACAACCGAAGATTCGAGAGACAATACAGCAAGAACAATATCTTTCAACAACATAAGCGACTTCAGTGAATTTGCGATAGGAGTTGGGGAGGATAATCCTTTACCGGTTGAGTTGAGTTCTTTTTCAGCCGATGTTATTGATAGAAAAGTGAAACTCGAATGGCTGACTTCAACTGAGGTTGATAATTACGGTTTCGAAATTGAGAGAAAATCGGGAAATAAAGATTGGAACAAGATC
>JAZDFC010000055.1:0-26406 GCA_043808235.1 bacterium | reverse complement strand
ATAACGGTTGATACTTCATAAATCGCCTTATAAATTTTTTCTAAAATATTTTTAGGATACTTTTCAATCCTATCTTTGATTTGTAATTAGAATTTTATTCGTAATAATATTTTGCCCCATCTGCAATTGTAAAAAATATGGACCCGGTACTAATCGTCCCCACTGAAATTTTTGGGATACGATTTGAGTGGATTTGGTAAATACTTCTTTGTGAACTTGCTGACCGAGTACATTATATAATATCACCGAAACTTCGCCGGTAAAATTATTTTCTAGTTGCAGTAGCGTAAACGAGGATGCGGGATTCGGAAATATCTTCACACTGCTAACAACGGCACTGTTTACAGTTTCAACACCAACCGGGATTTCAGTTACAAGTTTTATATTTCCAAAAGTATCGGCGTTCATCCAGTGTAAGTTTCCGGGACTCCGTTCCCAAACGGAGCCATACATGTTATCGCGAATTTTAGGACTCTCATTAGGATTGTCGTTATCACAATATGCTACCGACATCCCAAAAAATTTGTCGGCTGCAAGGATTGAACGCGACGCTTCCGGATTCGAATTAACATAAGTATCGTTATAAACAATTAACGAAAATTCCCGCAGCGAAGTATTGCCGGATACACGCAGTGCAAATTCGGGAATATGCGAAGCATAATCGGCTTGGTGACTGTTTGATTGCGTCCCAGCCATATCGTTAGCGATTAATGTCGTGGTAACTTCACCTTCGGCAGGATATTCCGCATACATATGATATGCAAATGCATTTTCTGCATTAGTTGTGCTGCCATCGTAACGGTGTTCGCCGCCGGAATCGTTTTCATCAATGAAAACTTCCGAAATATCATAATCATAAATAGCGCCGCCACCGCTGGGATTAAATCCGTCAACAAAATGATCATCGGTAACTTCCATTAAAAAATATAGAAGATTTGTCGTTGATGACCAAACCAATTTGTATCGACCTGTATAATCGCTCGCGGAGACCGATCCGCCATATGGAATCCAGACCTGGTCAATATTTTGCCATGGCACATTCTGCCAGCAAGCATCATCCGGTAAACCGTCAATTACAGGAACAATTGCAACATCCGGCGCCAATACGGGATCTGCCTGCGGAGGTAAATTTGAAGAAAGAATTGTGTTGTCTATAATAAAGAGTAAGAAGAATATCATAAAAAAAGAATAAGCAAGTCGAGTTAGATTTTTCATATTAATTAACGCCTTTCAAAATTTAGTAAATCACTTTCTTTCAATTGTTCAACAAATATTTACAAAACTGCATCATGATACACCTTTGAGAGACTTCTATTTCAAAAGCATGATTTTTATTGTTTGGGAGTAAGTACCCGCATTACCCTTCGCTGAAAATTTCGCAAAGTAGCAACCGGATGTCGCCCGCAATCCTTTTTCCGAATCGCCGTTCCAGCTTACTTCGTGAATGCCTTTTGCCAATTCGTTATCAACAATAGTTTTCATCCTTTTTCCCTGTGCATCATAAATAGTAAGCTCGACATGCGCGCTTTCAGTTAAATGATATCTGAAAGTCGTTGACGGATTAAACGGATTAGGATAATTATTCTCGAGATAAAATCCGGTTGGATTTGACGGCGATGCATGATCTTCAACCGGCACAGGCGAATTAAGATATACTAACTCAATGCCATCGCCTGTTCCTAAGTTACGGGTATATTGTTTATCCGTTTCATTATTCCAATGTTCATGAACGCCGAGACTTGTCAGAATTGTTCCGTCACCCTCAGGATCGTATTGAAGACCGGTCGGCCAGGTTGTTGGATCGGCGGCTTGATGAATATAGTCATCAACGCCTTCCATTTGCGGGTATGTTATATCGTGATTATCGCTTGTGTATTCAGCTTTCAGAATATCGAAACAAACTGATTCCAATGCAATTTTATCCTGCGACATAAAGATTGAAGATGTGTAATCGTTATTAAAAGGAGCAATTTTAAATTTCTCCGGTCGGACATTTGCACCGGGAGCGCCCCATAAACCATCAATGATACTGAGAACCGCGTTGTCTCCTAATTTTTCATGTCCCAATAAATCAACTAATACTCTGTAAAGACCGTAACCTCCGCGTCTCGGATTTTCAACCGGCTGTCCATCCGGGTTAATTAATCCATTGTGGAGATGTAATGCACTTTCACGAGTATGCGAACCAAAAAAGCATTTACCCAACAAAGTAACTCCTGCTCTTTCGTGGACTTTAAGAGCGGCAACATTAATAAGGTAATTTGCTTCTTCAATTACTTTATAAGTTTTGTCATCGTAAATAGGATTACCCTTAGAGGCATCGCCCCAGTCGCCTGAACGAAGCACATCGCCCTGATCGGAATATTTTATTATTGCGTTTGTACCCTTTACAGCTTTAACTCTACCTTGTCCGCCTGTATGACATATATAATTTACATCCGGAAATTCATCATTCCATAAGTCATAATAATCATCTGAAATATCATCCAACGGACAACCGACAGAAATATCACCCTGCGCAACTCCACAATTAGTAATAAGATGACGTAAAATAGCCAGCACTACCTGTGGTGCAGTTCGCGCCATTGTGTAATTACCTAAATTGTATATCTTATGATCCGTACTGCTTTGTACAATTGAACCAACTGCATTTGTTAAAATAAAAATCTTCTCGACTGCTTGATATCCGACATCACCTTTGCCTTTTCTTATATTAAAATATTTGAAGAGCGCATCCCATGCTTCGACCACGGTATTTTTTTCCGTTAATTTTAATACCGAAGAAGTAACGAGATTATGGACAACTTCCATATCGGTATTCTGTGGTAAATAATAAGCATCGCCAAGACTATTATTGCCGCAATTTTTATTTGTTGCATCCGGATCCATAGCCCAGACAACGCGACCCGGCATTACACCTTGTGCTGTTCCGATTGGCTGGTTTGGTGTATCAAGGTAATGTGTAGATGCATAAACGAATGGTTTTTCACTCTGTATGAGAAACACACCGCCGGTTAATGCAATAATAAAAAACACAGAAGCAATCCAATATCGCGATACTTTTAAGTTTGCTCTGAATTTTTGAAATGCAAAAACGGATGCTGCCAGTCCAATAATATAGATAACAAATCCCGATGCAATTGGATATGCAGCACGCATACATGGATAAGTCGCTCTGCTTGGTTTGGGTATCACACGAATTAAAAACCATACTAAAGCTACAAAACCGATTATGGGAAATAACAATTTGGCAATTCTTGATCTGATATTCATAACTATCTCCATTATTATGTCATTTTAACAGTATTAACAACTAATCGCATCCAATATAATCGGTTATGAAGCAAAGTAAAACAGTTCGGAAGAAGTGAGTTCACAACTGACTTTTAGTAAAATAGGAACAATCATCGGATACGGAATACATTAAAATCTTTATTAGTATTCACATAAAAAAAACCATTCCGGTTCATAGCAATTAAAATCGCTTCGCCGGAATGGTTTTTAATTAATTACAATTTATTGATAATAAGGTGCGGATAAACCTCCCATATCAACTTTATATGGTTTCCAATCAACTCCTGCATTCGTGTCGCCGATTATTAAGTATAAAAAGTTTCCACTTCCCCAATACATATGCTTGCAATTGGTTGGTAAAATGTCTTTATAAAAGTAATCAGCGTTTCCGCCGCCGAGTTGAACAACTAACAAAGGATCAACGGCATCAGTGGCTATGATTAATTTACCATCTGCTGAGAATGTAATAGATCTGATGGCTCTTTCAGCAAAATCCTCATTAGAAGATAAATCGCTGTAAACAACACCTTCGCCAACGGTACTGCCGTCAAGCGGGTGTTCCCATATGGCTAATTTAGGATGTTCGGCATCGGGTGTTGCAATTTCAACGGCGACATATAGTTTACCGTTAAAAACACGGACACCCATAATTTCATCTTTTGTATATGTATCCATAGTCGTGACTGCTAAGCTAGGATCAACTACAACCAATCCACTTTTAACACCACCGCAATAAAAATTTCCGGCAGCATCAAAATCGCCATATCGTACAGCTTTACCCGACGGTAGTTTTATCCATTCGGAAGTAGTTCCTGTAGTCAAATCAACCACATCGATGGATCTGTTGTGTTCTATAAAATACATCTTGCCTCCAGGTCCGAATCGAACATCATAAGGAGCGCGCGTAGTTGTTCCTACAACTGTTTTTTCGCCCGAAGGAGTAACTTTGATAATATTACGGGTTGCTGATTCAAGTATATAAACATTTTCTGCTGCATCAACGGCTACAGTAGCCAGCGTTACATTTTCGAGAAATGAATCGAATTCTGTAAAAACATTATCAACACTATAAGGTCCATGCTTAACAGAAACAAGTGTTTTACTTGGAACGACTAATATATTGCATGCATCGGTTACAAGATTAGGACGGCGTACAACCAACGATGTGTTACTTTTTGATAATACCTCAACAGCAACATTTCCAAAATATACTCCGTTAACATCAGGAACTGTTTCGAAGTTTTGACCGTTGATTGTTATTGTATTATAACCCGGAGCTGCACCACCGGCAGGAACAACCGATGTAATAACCGGCGTAGGAGATGTGCCGTGATCCTGATAATACTGAGGCTCGGCAACATCATATTTGCACCCCGTTACAACAGCCATAATCACTGCCATAAAGAGAGCTGCTAATTTTATTTTTTTATAAGATTTCATTTTTTTCTCCTTCATCTTATCACAATGAGAACCTTACGGTCATCCGTTGAACATTATCGAAAACTCCAAATGGGGTATAGCAATAATCGAATGAGAATCCGAATTTGCTAACACCTAATCCAAATGTAAAATCGTTTTCGTCGTTACTTGAAGAATAACCGCCGCGTATTGAGAACATATTCATAAGCCGGTAATCCAAACCTACTTTAATTTGTTCGGGATGATCCGAATAATGACTTGCATCAACACTTAAATACAATGATTGTTCGAAAGGCATGCTTTCAAATAAATCCATTACGTTCATGGATAAACCGAGTGTAAACACCAATGGTGCCTGGAATCCTTCGTTAGCATATTTTACTTCTGAAGAAAAATTCCTGACTGACATACCAAATACAAGGCTTTTAATACCGGTTTTAAATTGGGTACCGAAATCAAATACGAGCGGCGATAACTCGCTGTTGACTAATGAAGTGTCTGCGATTTGAGTTCCCGTTGAATCGGTATGGATATTAACGGGCACATAAGTATCGCCAAGACTCTGGTGTACATATCTGATTTGTCCACCAACGCTAAATTGATCGGTTAATTGTTTGGCATAACCTAAGCCAAGTGCCATAGCGCTTAATTTAAATATTCCCGTGTCAACGTAACCGAGTGGAGCGCCTGGAGCAACACGTGTACCGTAAAATTCTCCGTAGTCAACGTATTGCAGACTTAATCCAAAAACTCCATAGTTACCATCAGCAGGCGAAACCGCAACGCCGAAAGTATAATGGTTGATATCTGCAATCCATTGATTTGTGCTTCCGGAAATCTCAATAAAGTCAGTCATATTTGCCATGCCTGCCGGATTGAAGAATAATGCACTTGAACCAACTTGCAAACTGGTAACGGCATCAGCCATAGCAGCAGCACGAGCATCGGAAACAACACTTAAAAATTGAAATCCAGTCTGAGCTAATTTTTGATTCTCTTGAGCAAATCCGCCGGTTGATAACAGGCAGGTCAAAAGAACACTTACTACTAAATATTTAATTTTATTTTTCATTGATCTTCTCCTTACCTGATAACTACGAATTTGCGGATAACATTTCGACCGTCGGGAGCTTCAACATAAAGGATATAAATTCCGCTTGAAATAATTTGACCGGATGAAGTAGTTGAATCCCAAAGTTCATCGCCGGTACCGCGGGTATGATCTTTCTCCCAGATAAGGTCGCCGCGTTCAGTATAGATTTTCATTTTGCATTCCGGAGGTAACCCATAAAAAGCTATACGATCGTATTGTGAATTATCGCCGAACTGGAACATACGGCTGCGAATATCATACGGATTCGGAACGACACGCACTGAATCCAATGTTGAAATAACTGCCGGACGCTGCAACGTAGCTTCCACGCTAGTTACCGTTAAAAGCGCACTACTGTAAATCGGCAAACCCGGAGTAGAGGTGTTTTGTGTTCCGTCATCTTTTGACTGGATATAATAATAATAGTCGTTACCACGGAGCGCTGTTACATCGTCGAAAGTATGTACAGCATTAGAAGCTTCACATTCAAATATCTTCGTATATCTGGTTGTAGGATCCAGTACATTTCCTTGCGATCTGTAAATTACATAACCGTTAAAATTCGGGGAACTCACTGCGTTATCCGACCAATCAAGCATAATTTTATCTCCTCCCGATGTTACAGTAAATGTATTCGGCGCTGGAGGGGCAGAAGGAAGTGTAAATCCGGAATCATATTGTCTTTTTGCAGCTTGCATCATTTTGATTACAGAATCTTTACATGTTTCAACCCATCTGCGCTTGTATAAATTATGATCAGTCGTAGTTGAACCATCAGGCATAACAAGAGTCGGTAAATTTGGACTATTTAAATAATACTGTAACCAGTTAGCGCCAACTTCGCGATTTTTTTCTCTCGATAGACCGGCAATACCTTCAGCAAAAATTATGTGTATGCTGTCGCCGGGTGCAAGTGTATATGGGCCAAAACCCATTCCTTGGCTGGCACCGCCGCCGGTTTGTCTTCTTGGATCGCTATAATTCATCGGGTAATCATCCCCAACCACCTCATTGTGATGCTGTCCTACAGGAACTTTACCTTCACTCATAATCGAATATCTGTCAGCCATAAATACTTCATCGTACTGGCTGTTAGCATTCATTGCGGAAATATCAGAGCTAATATACCAAGTTGTTGCCGGTTGCTGAATATCATCACTTGGATCTTGTGGACTTTTGTCAGCATGCAACGCTACCACACCTGCATATTTTGCAGCAGCCATGACACCATCTTCACCTTCATTTGGTAATCCCCAATCTTCTTCGTAAGTAACAGAACGGGTTGTAGCGGGACCACGATAGGAATATGCACCTCTTAATTTATAAAAAGGTGAATTGGTATCGTTAAATTCTGGAGTTGATGGATCCTCTCCAAATGATACGTTAACCTGGCTATCACCCCAGGTATCGGCCCATGCAGCCCATCCTTGTCCATAACCACTATTAGCTTCACCGGCAAAAGCAAACCTAGAAACCCAGTAAAACCATACGTCCTGCAAGGTTTGCTGTTTTACCTCGCCGTTACGGTTGATAATACCGGTGTTTTTGAATACGTAATCACGGACAATATAATTTCCATGTTCGGAATTTACAAATTGAAATGTTTTTTGTGTAACCGAGACACCTATCGAGGTATTAAATTCAACAAGAACCATGCGGTCACCAACAATTGTTTCATCAACTTCATCGAGTACATCGTAAGTATTGTTGACTGTTGCATTTTGGTCATCAACTACAACAATGGGATGGGTATTCTTACCATAAAATTTAATTGATTTCTCAAAGATCTGGTTAATTCTATCCGGTGCGGGACGGGGTCCTACACCAATCACTTTATAACTTAGAACTTTATTTGCAACGGCATCATCAAAATTTTTACATCCAATCCAAAGACCATCGGCCCGTTTAGTTTCCTGGTGAATACCGTATAAAGCAGGCCAACTGTTGAAACATGTATTACCTTGTGTAAAATCTCCTTCGGCAACTGCTCCAACGTCATTGACAGGGACGACCAAATCGGATACTCTCAGCCATTTGATTTCCTGAGCATTTACTGAAACACTCAAAAATCCAAACGCAACAAAAAGCAAGAGCAGCCGTAAATGAATATTATTTTTTTTATTTTTCATGAAAACCTCAATTCCTTAACAATTCATTAAAAATTAAATGATACACGGATACCGAAATAAATATTCCGCGGATTTAAAAACCAAAACGTAGAAGCATTG
Source organism: bacterium (assembly GCA_043808235.1). Classification (GTDB taxonomy): domain Bacteria; phylum Bacteroidota; class Ignavibacteria; order Ignavibacteriales; family Melioribacteraceae; genus JAZDFC01. The sequence goes on along the minus strand of JAZDFC010000055.1, from coordinate 18,372 downwards.
GGCATATCAATATATGCTTTATCATCAAGCAGTTTATTAATTCTTTCCGTACTAACTCTGCTCCATTCGCCATCAACATATTCCCAATACAAATCGCTTCTATCCTCAAAATAAATTACTCCGTCAAGTCCGGCTTGCTCTGGATTAATTTCTTTACGATATTCCATCGGTTGGAATTCCACACCCGGTTCTCTATAAACGCCAACTAAATCATCGCCGGGTATATTATCATAAGCTTCGCTCTCTGGTAAGTGAAGTGAGAGCATATAGTCCTGATCATTAGTATTCCATAAACGATAAGTATCGAACAAATTGCTTATATCGGCGAACAACTGAATATTGAACGAGCCGATATCAAGATTTTTTTGAATTCTAAGTGTAGCATCAAAATAATCTTCCGATTCAACGTTATAAGCAATTGATGCAAGGTTTTTAGGATTCCATGTTGTCCAGTAACCGGCGTTCCAATTAAGCACTAAATTAAGCGCCCAACCGCCAAGTAAATTCTGTCCCATAAATAAAGGTCCAAAATCATCGGGGGTAAATACATTAACATTAGCTCTTGCGTTCGGTTGTGGAATTGGTCTATCCTGGTATAAGTTAACAGTCGCTTCATCCCAACTTTTTTGTTCGGAAGGATTATCGAATTCTCTTGAACTACCAAAATGACCTGTTGTATTAACTTGATATGTATAATTAACAAAACCTGACCACCAACGACCGGTAGTCTTACGCAGTGTAATTTCAAATCCGCGCGTGTCCTGATAATTATTTGCGCTGCTCATTGTGTATGCGAAACCTGCAGCTGTGGAAATATATGTTGTAAAATCTTGTTGATCGGTTATATCATTATAAAATGCTGCAACTTGTAACAACAAATCCTCAGCAAAGATATAGTCGAATCCCAATTCATAAGAAATTGTTTTTGCTTGAATCAAGTTTGGATTACCAAAGCTTTGCATAGCGTTATCATTATTTCTTGAAACTCTGAAAAGGCTTTCGTACTGCGGTACTTGTTTAAAGTGACCGTAATTAAAGAACAATTTTGCGTTTTCAGTGATAGGATGTGCAATTCCCAAGCGGGGACTTAACTGCCACTGACCTTCCGATTCTTTTGTAACATAATCCGTAGTCGTTTTATACTTTGTTGAGAAGAATGCAGCATCGTAAGGATTAAGATCCCACCATTCACTATTCGAATTATAATAATCGAGGCGTAATCCGGCATTAATTGTAAAGCCTTCGGCTTCTAATTTATCCTGAACATATGCGGATGCCCGGTAAGGGAAAACGCGCATTTGTACTCTACTATCATATTCCTCTTTACCAACACTGGCAATTACTTTACTTGTGGTTTGCGTTCCGTAATCAAAGTCAAGATCGTTATAATTAAATTCGATACCTGCTTTAATTAAATTTTCAAAATTAAGCTGGCTGGTAAAATCAGCTTTGAAGGTCGCAGAATTTACTTTTGTATTATCACGTGGCCTTGATTGATGCATTGCGCTCGTAATGACAACACCGTTTGTATTACCCGGCCAATAACCAAAAGGATTGGAATCCTCATAAAAGCCCGGTATAACCTCATAGGTTGCCGAGGTATCTCGCCATGCTGTTGGACGTGTATAGTAATCGCGCGCAAAAGTTTCGAAAGAAACTTCGTAAAATGTTTTTGAACTAATAGTATGTGTCACCTTAGCAGAAAGTGATTGAACACCGATATCTGATAGACAAAAATGGAAATCCGAGAACATACTCATTAAGTAATTATCTCCTCCATTTCCTGCGACCTGGCTGGGATAGCGAACATATGAGTATGATCCGGTTCCGTCCCAGTTATGCCGCAATGTATACTGTTTCCCCACAAGTCCCGTTAAACGCAATTTCATGGAAGGTGTGATATCCGATGTAATTTGACCTGTTATATTATAGTCTCGATAATCGGGTCTTGTAAGAGGAACTAAAAGCATTTCACGAGTTCCTATGTAAGATACAAAGAACCTTAAATCACCAAGCATCTTACCGATGTATGGTACCGGACCGCCAAAACCTGCATCTAAATTAAAGTCCGGTTGATCATTAATCATAGCTTTCCTGGTTTCATACATAAATACTCTCTGGGCGCCGAGCGGAGTTAAATCATTATCCGGATTATTATCCGAACACAAAATTCTCGATATTTCATTCCAGCCCATAAATTCAGAGTATTGTTTTCTTGTGTAAGGATCCCATGAGCCTGTTCCCGTCCATGCTACTTCATCATCGAAGTATGGGCGAAGAACAAATGATCTTGGATCCGTAACATCATAAGCTCCATCAACCAAGGAATATTTCTTTGATGCTGGGCTCATCCTCGTTTGAATACTTCCGTAATAACTTGACTTTTCACCTTCCCTGGTGACAACGTTTACTATACCCGAACGAACCTGACCATACTCGGCGTTAAAACCGCCGCGCTCAACAGAAACCTCTTTAACAGAAGATAGAGGAATTGAAGTAATCGGCTCATTATTTCGGGGATCTCGCAGAGTAACTCCGTCGAGCATAAACAATATATTATCGCCTTCGCCACCGCGGATACTCAATCCGCCCTGCACACTTACTCTTCCACGAGAGTAATTTTGCTGGTATGTGGGTTGCGCCGACCAATTAGGGTTACCACCCCAACCGCCGTTTACACCGGCTTGCAAACCGATCGCACTAATAACGCTGTTGATGGGTAATTCTTTAATCTCTTCACTTGTTACAGCAACAACGCTAGTGGCAACGTCTTTTTTAATTAATTCTCTTTCGGCTACTACGATCATTTCACCGACAACAATCGATTCCATTTCGAGAGCAACATCAACCCTTGTGGTTTGATCAATGTTAACTCTAACATTCTCGATTGTTACTTTTCGATAGCCAATATAAGTTACATTAACATTGTATGTTCCAGGAGGAACATGCAAAATTGTATATTGACCATCAATATCGGAAGCAGCGCCTAACGATGTTCCGACAATGGTAATATTCGCCCCAAATAAGGGCTCACCGGTATCTTTGTCAGTTAGTGTACCGGCAACTTTTCCAGTCGTTCCAGACCAAACCGGAGACGACATTGCAACTGTTAACAGCATCAGAACTGCTATCAACCTGTAAAGTTGTTTCATATTATTGTTACTCCTTGTAAATTAGGTAAATCATTGTTTTCTCGTGCAGGGCAATCTATATAAATACTCCAGAGGAGAGAATAAGATGGGGTAATGCTGTTAGAGCAGCAGTAGTCTAAAGTCAGATAAAAAGGGGCAATAGTAAAATTTTTCACATGACGGCCATAAAAGATTCTGACATTTTAATTTAACGGACATGAAAATAAAAATGCCTGAACTGAAAGTCAAGCACTAAGTGCAAACGATTGCGGAAATATTGTAATGGACAGTCCAATTTGGACCGATCAATAAATTATTCTTTGATAAAGATCGTTTTCCGTTGTGAAATTGCACTTTCTTAAGTTCGGAGTTATCTTAGTCGCTATTTCGGAAATCATGTTGAACGTAAAACAATAAACTTACCTATTCAGCGCAGATAATTAGTTTGAAAACCTGCAGTAATTGGTGTGTGCAAATTTCAAATTTTCGAATGATCTTCGGTGTAATGTTTCTATATCAAGTTAATGGCAAACATTTTTTTAATTCGCCAATCAATACTTTATTTTCAATTGGTTTTTTGAAAAATTTAGTCGCTCCGGATTCTAATGCTGTCTTCTCATCTTTCTTAAACACATTCGCAGTTACAATGACAATAGGGGTAGTTTCGTATCCGGGTAGTTGCCGCAATCCCTTTACCAATTTAAATCCGTTTTGATCACCTTTTGTTGAGACATTTAAAAGAAATAAATCATGCTGGTTATCTTTCAATTTAGAATTCATTTCTTTTTCGGTAGTGCATGTACTTACTTGAAAATCGTTTCTAAAACAGAATGCGAGTATTTTTAAATTCGTATCATCCTCTTCAAAAACTAATAATTTGGGCAGTATCGTTTCCATTCCAGACCTCTTGTTTTATTAATCGATAAATATTAAAGTTACCCGATAACCGATAGAATTTTATTTTGTTTCCCTCTATATCATGCAAAGCTGATTATTATTCCGGTAACCCGTAAATTCAAATTTGTTTATCAAAAAGACACAGATAATCCTTGTCTTTTCTTTTCATCTTTTTTATCCCTCTTGGCAGCTTTCTTTTCTTTCTGCGATTTGACCGGTTGTTTTTTGTCAGTCTTTTTTGCGTTCTGACCTTTACTCATGGTTATCACTCCTTTTTTTATACCAAGTATAACAATTTCAGTTAAGAATTCTTGATTAAAACTAACAGTGCAATTTAAGGGAGATTTCTATTGATGCAATTATAAAAATCACAGTATTAGATTTTATTCCAAACTCAGTATCTGTAATTATGGGATGAAATACAATCACCCATAAGGATTAAACCAGTATACTTCTTTTGGATTAACTATATTTCATCAAATTTGAAATTAGCGATGCTCTCTTTTTTCGAAATGTTTATACTTATTCCAATATTTTTTTAATGCGCCCAATTTCACCGGTTTCTAAACGGACTTTAATTCCATGCGGATGATTCAAAGATTTTGTAAGAATATCTTTTACATAACCTTCCGTAAGTGTACCTGTGCGCTGGTCTTCTTTGAGTACAATTGCTACGTGTGCACCGATTTTAATCAGATTTCGGTTTCTACCATCCAATATTACTAATCTCCGCTTTTATTCGTCCAGGCTTTGTTTGACCATTTCTTTTTGCTTTTGGGTTTGCGATTAAACGGATCGTTGCTTCGGAAGGTTTTTGCTTTACTTGTATGAGTTCTTTCTTTAACATGCTTAGGGATTTCCCTCACTAGCTCTGTTGCACTAAACGTTTTATCTTCAATAATAGGGATAGGCTTTGTAATCAGCTTGTTTATATCCTTTAAATAATTTTTTTCTTCTGCATCGCAAAATGAAAGCGCGACTCCACTCAAACCCGCTCTACCGGTGCGGCCGATACGGTGAATATAGGTTTCCGGGATATTAGGTATTTCATAATTAATAACGTGAGATATTTCATCCACATCAAGACCGCGTGCGGCAATATCAGTAGCTACCAATACTCTTGTTTGTTTTGTTTTAAAATTAGTCAAAGCGCGCTGCCGGGCGTTTTGAGCTTTATCTCCATGTATTGCTTCTGCATGAATCTGCGCTTTATTTAAGAATCTTGTTACATTGTCCGCCCCGTGTTTGGTGCGTGTAAATATAAGCGCCGAATTGATTGCCTTATCCTTTAAAAGGTGAACAAGCAGTGATTTTTTATCCGATTTTGATACATAATAAACGCCTTGTTTAATTGCCTCAACCGTCGGTGATTCGGGAGTCACTTCAACTTTTACGGGGCTTGATAATATAGTGCGGGAAAGTTTGACAATTTCCACAGGCATAGTGGCAGAGAAAAATAACGATTGTCTTTTTGCAGGCAGTTTAGATATTATTTTTTTTACATCATTGATAAACCCCATATCAAGCATCCGGTCAGCCTCATCAAGCACAAATAATTTTATATACTTAAGACTAATATAATTCTGATCCATTAAATCAAGCAACCTGCCCGGAGTTGCAATAAGTATATCTATTCCTTGTTTCAATTTATCTGTTTGCGATTTTTGTGGGACACCACCGAAAACAACTACATTTTTTAATCCTGTATATTTACCGTAGGTAGAAAAACTTTCCCCAATTTGGATAGCAAGTTCCCGTGTTGGAGTGAGTATTAAAGAATGAATGATTCTCTTTTCGTTTACTGCTGTTTTTTCGTTAAATAAAATTTGTAAAATAGGAACAGCAAATGCCGCGGTTTTTCCGGTTCCTGTTTGAGCACAACCAAGTAAATCTTTTCCTTCGAGTATAAATGGAATCGCCTGTTTTTGAATCGGTGTTGGAATTATATAGCCTTCTTCTGCAAGAGCTTTCTGGATTGGTTTAATAAGATTGATTTTTTCGAATGACATTAATTTTGATTTCCCTTTTCAAATAAAATGGTAGAAAATTTATTGCGTTTTGAATCAGCGGACGGATGAATGAATATCTTTTAAGAATTGCAAACAACGATGTATAACTGAAGCAAAATTTAATTACAGCCCAAATTTAGGCTAAATAAACAACAACTCAAAGTAAGAAGTGGCTTGTTACGCAGATTAATTAAACATGTAAATAAGAATTGCGGGATGAAGTATTAGACTTGCTTTTTTTTAGTCAATGCTGGCAAGCCAAGTATCAGCTTCCTTAAAATTATCACCGGAGAAATATTTGATATCACTCCATCTGCTGTTTTGATCCATTTGATCTGGTTTACCGAAATCATCATTTTTGTCGGAAAGAATTATGGCAATATGGTCAGTATCTTTAAAACCGAATTGCTGGAGTTCCTCACCGTAGGTATGAATCTTGTTTACACCTCCACTTATTTTTGTTGCCCGGTGATCAAATAAAAATTTTGAGCAATCGTTTTGACGGGCGAGCTTTATTGCATCTTTGGAATATTTTTCTGCTTTCTGGAAGTTCAATCTACCTACATTTTTAACAGCTACATATCCCTTGTCCGGCAAATAGTCAATAACATATTCCATTTTATTCATCCTCTATCTTTTTACAAACTCAAGTTAGAAAGAAATCGGCAGTTGAGCTAATTAATAATTTTAGGATGTACTTTATGGGCAAGATTGGAAGTAATTTTTTAGTTCAGTATATCGGAAATAAATTTGTCGATTTCCTTTTGTATCTCAATCGTCAATGAAAGTGATGTAACAATCTTGCAATATATATCAATCTCCTCTTTGGTCAGTAATCTGCCTTTGCGATCCTTCAGCCATTTATCACAGACATGGTACCCACCAACTTGAAAATGCCAAACTTCTTCACTGATCTTCGTAAAGTACTGCTCGCTATTAATCCAAACGGTATCATTTTCAAACTTCGGCTTTTCAACTTTATTCGAAGATACAATAGGGAATTTGGTTTTTGTTTTTATTAGCTCGTTTGATTTAAGAAGATGCAGTTCTGCGAGCCGTTGTCCTATCTTCGCAAGTTTGATAAATAATTTAAAATCCTTTGTGAATGGGATTCGCGGGAAATCAATCCTAAGAAAATCAATAAATTTTGTTCTGTAAAGGTTCGAGTAAAGCACAGCATAGATATAATAAAATATATCTTCGGGGCAGAACCCCTTTGTCTTTTCTTTATCAACCGGAAAATGAAACGGCATTTTGTATTGCTTCTCAAGCATCTCAATTACTTCCGGATTTATATTCGGACGCATCGCCTGATAGCTTATTTCAGGTTCGAACATAATCAACTGTGTAAAAGTCCCTTTCCTTTTCGGAGTTTCATCAAGATAAATATAAAGCGGTGCAAACTGCACCGTGCCTTTACTGCTGAAAAATATTCTGTTATCAACAATGAAGTCCGAAACTAAAGCATGCGAATACATATCGTTACCGGAATACTGCCTCATAAAACAAAGTGAAATATTCTTTTTGAGCACATGTTTCATTACTTCAAATCTCGGTCTATTTATCATGTAATCAGCAAAGAAAATTTTTCTAAAGTCGAATGGTTTATAATGAACATCGATAATCCTTTCTTTCCAATCACCATCCTTAAAAAATCTTTCACGAGCATCGTGGAAATTCCAATCCCCGTTATCTTCCAGTTTATATTGCTTTTTCAGAAAGTCATCGTCGTACATTGCAGCTTTCAGTTGGTTCAGTCTGCCGATAAGTTCTTTCTTCTCGAATGCAATTACAAAATCATCGCGGTGAGTTTTAATGCCTGTTGAATTTATGGGAAAGATATCCGGCAGACTAATCCATTGCTGATAATAATTCAGTTTTTTTGCGCTTCCTTTTTTAAATAAATACCACGGCACGGCTGGATAAACTTGTTTGAATTGCTTGGCATGGTAATCATTCTTTTCAAGCCAGCTATATTTTTTCTCCCTTAATCCAAACAACTCGTGGTGAAATACTTTGTTGATTTTATGATCTCTGCTTTCTTTAATAAACAGAGCAATCGCCACTCCCTGCTGAATATCAAAAACATTCTCGTCTTTCGAGCCATCGGGGGATTTTTCCTTTTTCAAACTATTACCGTGAAGATCAAGTATGTGGATTTCATCAAAACTATTCATCAAAGATTTGCGCATACCGCGGAAAGTAGGATTATCCAAATAACTATGATTAGTGATAAAACCGAGAACGCCGCTTCCTGCCTTATCAATTTTCCACTGGGCAAAACGGATAAATTTAACATAATCATCCTGCAACGCTTTTGGATTTCTTTCGCCAAGTGGTTCGCCGTCAACTTCATAATATGTTCTGATTTCTTTTGATATCCATTCACCGGTATTTGCAGAATTTATTGAATAAGGCGGATTACCGAGAATGACAAGTATCGGTTCTTCTCTTTTTACTATTCCGGCAGCATGCGATTCATGCGATAGAGAGGACATCGTCGGGAATTTCGATTCCTCAAGTTCCTCCATATCAAGCGTGTTGGTTAAATAATATTTCACCCGCTCGGTATCGTTCATTTTATAACCAAGCTCTTCCAGTAGAAACGACATCTTCATATGCCCTATTGCATAAGGCGCCATCATTAATTCGAAAGCATAATAATTCTCAAGTATATGCTCCTTTATCAATGGCGGTATAATCCCTTTGCCAATTCTTTCTTCAAGTTCTTTTACTGCTATTTTTATCGCTTCGGCAAGAAAACTTAATGTGCCGCCGGCGGGATCGAGAAGCGTTACCCCGCTGTTTGCCAATCCGTCTGTCATCCCGAATTTTTCTTTTAAAATGATATGCAGCGAGCGAACAATGAATGAAACCACCGGCTCGGGTGTATAATAAACACCGCGTTTCTCCCTTGTTACGGGATCATAAATCTCAAGAAAGGTTTCGTAAAAATGAAGCACGGGATCGCTGCCTTTTCCCTGCACAAAATAATCTTCAAGAATTTTCTTCGTATCGGCAACATCGAGTACATCGGAAATATCATCAACTATCGACTGCATTTGTTCCGGCAAATCAGTGCCGGAAATGAATCGAAAAATATCTCTTAAAATTCCAATTGTTTTGGGAATAAAATCGAAAGCAAGTCTTCTGTTGAAAGCTTTATCTGCTCTAAGTCGGGCTGCGAACAATCCGTAAGTAATTGTTTGAGAGTAAAGGTCGGCAAATTCTTCTTCATCAATTCCAGCAATTAAAAACTCTTTAAATGCCGCATGGAATCCGATAAGATTTTTATCACCGCTGCGAAGTTCCTCCGCTATAACCTGGTCTTTCAGAAACCGGGTTCTCTTTGCCAATTCGACCGCGAGCGATTTTGCGTTAAATGATTTTGGGATTGAATAAGAAAGGAAGCGCTCAAGCAATTCGAAAAATTCGCTCACATTTTCCGATGGAGGAACTGTTTCAAGTTTTTTTATAATCATCGAACGCGCAATGAAAACCTTGTCAACAAATTTCCCATCGCGGTATAACCGGAAATCAGTGAAGTTGGTAAGAATTACATTCGGGAAAGTGTTAATGTATCTTTGCAGTTGATCGGTATGCTCAAATTTATCAAGGTCGGCGCCGATTGTTTTTGCTTCAATATATCCGATAACACGGTTGTGATTATCGGAAATTTTAAAATCCGGATTGCCTGCATCTGTTTTCTTCGGAAGAATTGTAACATGAATTTTCTTACGTTTTGTTTCCGAATGCTCGACAATCAGTTGTTTTAAAGAATCATAAAAGGATTCCTCGCGACTATCACCCGAAGCATATTGCTCACTGAGTTTTTTCAGATAATTGTCTATCAAAAATATTCCGATTTATTAGTCACAGATATGAATTCAACTTTCCGGTTCGAAAATTGGTCAACTTTGTTTTCAATATCAAGTAATTCTATTTATTCACAATTTATCAACAAAGTAATCCAATCCATAAAGAAATAATTTGAAATAACTAAGTTTTTTTCGATAATATAATAGACTAATTCGTTGTTATTGTATATTTTTTAAGAGGAACAAAATCGTTTCTTATCGGGCATAATAGCTTTTACAATGATAAAAAAATTTTTATTACTAACATTATTTTCACTCTCTACTACATCTTTCGCTCAGATCGATAGTATTTTGCGTGAAATAACAGACAAAACTGATACAGTCAAAATCCGAACTCTCAATGAGTTGTGTTGGAAGAACCGCAGCAGTAATCCCGAAGCTGCTTTACAATATGGATTGGAAGCCTTAAAAATTAGTACACGGATCGAAAGCAAACCTAACATGGCGCTAAGCTCGAATTATATTGGCGTTGTATATCGGAATCTTGGACAATATAATCAAGCCTTGCGTTATTACTTCGATGCATTAAATTTTTCTAAGGAAGAAGGTGATTCGGTTCAAGTAGCTTATTCGTATAATAATATCGGCGGTATTTATCGTCTCACAGGCGATTACGAATCAGCGCTTAACAATATATTTTATGCGCTCACTATATTTGAAAAACTAAATGATAGAAGAGGAATAGCGTTTTGTACAATAAATATTGCGATAATTTATAGAAAAGAGAAAAACTTTTCGAAAGCAATTGAATATTTGGATTATACGCTTAAGATTAGAGAAGAACTCGGTGATGAACAGGGTCGTGCATTAACACTAAACCATCTCGCCGAAGTATATTATGAGCAGCAAGATTATGATAAGGCTTTACAGTACTATCAAATTTTAAACGTGATTTATGAAAAAATCGGCGAAAAAAAGGGCATTGCCGCTGTGATGGGAGGACTGGGCGGTATTTACCGAATCAAAGGCGATATTCAAAAAGCATTGCAATTTAGAAAGCGCGCTTTAGCTTTAAACCAGGAAATCGGCAACATTGAAGGTCAGATTACCAATCTAAATGCGATAGGAATTTTGGAGGCGGATAATCGCAGATATGATGTTGCATTGCAAAACCTTACTGAAGGGCTAAAGCTTTCCGAACAAATCGAATCGGATATCTCGCGTCTGGATTGTTATAAAGTATTTGCAGAATATTATGAAAAAATTCCTAACTTCAATAAAGCTTACGAGTATTCTCAAAAATTCATTCATCTAAAAGACTCGATACTTTCAAAATCCCAAATGGAGTTATCTGCCGAATTAGACGCCAGGTACAAAATTGAAAAAGCGAACAGAGAAAACGAACTGCTTCAAAAAGATATTGAAATTGGCGACAAGCAGCGGACCTATTTATTAATAATTGTTGTTCTCATCATATTTGCGATTATTGCTCTTTATTTAAGATTCAGAGCAAAAAAGCTGGCTAATGAAAAACTCGAACAATTAAATGAGATGAAGGACAAATTCTTTAAAATCCTTGCTCACGATCTGAAAAATCCTTTCCATTCATTACTCGGTTTTTCGGAATACTTGAATAACAATTACGATAGCATCGAGGATGCGGATATAAAATCAGGCATCAATGAGATGCACAATTCTTCAAAGAATCTTTACGAACTTGTTGAAAATTTGCTCGACTGGTCGCGAGCCCAATCCGGGTCACTGGAATACATTCCCGAGAAAATAAATGTTGCCGAAATATTAAATAAGGATTTAAACATTTTTGAGCAAAACGCCAAGCTTAAAAAAATTACCTTCATTAAAAGTATTGATGATAATTTATTTGCCTTTGCCGATAAGAATATGATTAATACTATAATTCGAAACCTCATCAGTAACGCAATTAAATTTTCGTATCCGGATAGTGAAATTAAAATTTCTGCCGAATCCATAGAAGACAAAATATTCATACATGTTAAAGACAACGGCGTTGGGATTCATCCCGAAAAATTAGGAACGCTTTATAATATTGATAGATCGGGACGGACTCTCGGCACCAACAGCGAAAAAGGTTCGGGATTGGGCTTAATGCTTGTAAAGGAATTAGTAAAAATCAACAAGGGTGAAATTTTTACGGAAAGCGAGCCGGGCAAAGGAAGTAAGTTTACTTTTTCAATCCCTGCCTTTGATTCTATTCAAAATTAAATAGAAACTAATTTTTTCAATTACGGAAATACACTCCGCTCCATCGCTACTTCAAACGAGCAAAACAGGCGGTTATTTTTCTTTTTTGATTTGAATACTTTTTGCAATGAGATTTTTTTAGTGAATGGATTAATATTAAAAATCGCAGAATTAATTGCGCCATCCTGTTTAATTACATTTATTGTTACATCGCCAATCAAATCCTCAAACTCAACATCAGTGCGGGCAGGTAAAATATCCGGCACAATATTAGTCTTTGATTTCAAACCCATAATGACAATGAAGACTTCATTTTTTTCGCGCCAATGTTCTAAAGAAACCTCGTAGGCGAAACTTCTAAATTCAACGAGTGTTTCAATACAAACCTTTTGGAGACGGGTCTTTGTAGCTTCATCGTAACCAAAAAAAACTTTACATACATACTCAAGTTTGTCGGGCTTTTTCTCGGGAATAGCAGTTAATGCATTCCCCGATTTCTTCTTCCGGGTTTTCGGAATCTTGGGTAATTCCTTTGGCTTTTTTAAAGGCAATTTTTAACCTTTTATTTTCCTTATTATTTCGTCAAGTTGATTAGCAGAGAAAATAAAATCGCGCTGTTTATTACACTTCCTTTTATACATTCTTCGTAAAACTACTTTTTCAGGAGCATACGCTTCTCCCCCCATATAAAGCACATATTTTGCATTATTTTTATCTGCCTCTCTCGTTTGAGCTTTTGAACTTCTTTTGAGATAATCAATGCTTACAGAAAGACCATTTTCTCTAAAGTAATTTGCCGCTCTGAATACTTCCTTATCGAGATTCTGATCTTGGCATACTATATATAGATCTAGTCTTTTTAAATCTATTCTAAAGCTTTTCTCGTTTTCGCAGGCTAAAAGTATCCGTTCAATACCTGCCGCAAAACCAACACCGGGGGTTGGATTGCCGCCAAGTTCCTCAATTAACAAATCGTATCTGCCGCCGCCGCAAAGCGCACTTTGCGAGCCGACGCTTCCGCTTATAATTTCAAAAGTAGTGTGAGTATAATAATCCAATCCGCGAACAAGTTTCGGATCAACTTCAAATTCAACGGACGACATTTCTAAATATTCTTTTACAATTTCGAAATGGCTGAGGCTGTTTTCATCAAGGTGATCGATAAGCAGCGGCGCATTTTGCATAATGCGCTGATCTTTTTCTTCCTTGCTATCGAATATCCTCAGAATATTCGTATTGAATCTTTTCCTGCTTTCTTCGGTCAAGTCGTTAAAATGTTTTTCGAGGTAACCGCGCAGAACATTTTTGTAATTTTCCCTTGAGGCAGGTATGCCTAATGAATTTATTTTTACTTGTAAATTCTTGAGACCGAGTTGTTTGAGAACCGAATATGCGATTATAATTATTTCCGCATCAAGTTTAGGATCGCCACTGCCGAGAGCCTCGGCGCCAAATTGATGGAACTGACGGAACCGGCCAGCTTGCGGTCTCTCCTGCCGGAACATCGGAGAGATATAAAACAATTTATTAAGACTCTGCTGTTTATCGAGGCTGTGCTCAATAAAGGCGCGCACAACCGATGCAGTCATCTCGGGTTTAAGTGTAATGTTTGTTCCGCTGCGATCAACAAACGTATACATTTCTTTACTTACAATATCCGTACTCTCCCCTATTCCGCGGGCAAACAAAGCCGTTTCTTCAAAAACCGGGGTGCGAATTTCTTTGTAATTAAAACGACGCATGGTATCGAGAACAATATTCTCAAGCTGACGCCATTTAGGAATATCACCGGGCAGAATATCTTTCGTACCCGTAATTGCTTTAATCATAAGGCAGGTCTATTGTGAAGATTAGTTTATTTCCAAATAGTTTTTTTCTTCATCCAAAAATATGCGGAAGATTTCATCAGCATCGCCCGCTTTCGATAAACTTTCTCTGAATTCATCTTTGTTCATCATACGGGAAATGCGGCTTAATAATTTTATATGCGGACCAACGAGATTTTCCTTACCAACGAGCAAGAAAAATAAATTAACCGGTTGATTGTCTAAAGCCTGGAAGTCAACAGGTTCTTTCGTTTTACCAAAGGCGGCAATTATTTCATTTACAGCTGCAGTTTTTGCATGTGGTATTGCAAATCCTTTGCCCACGCCGGTGGACATAATTTTCTCTCTTTCAATAACAGCATTGCGAACCGATGAAACGTCTTTCACTCTGCTGTCGCCGTTAAAGAGATCAACAAGTTCATTAATAATTTCTTCTTTCGAATTTCCTTTCAGCTCCGGGATTATTTTACCCCTACTTAGTATTTCACTTATTTTCATGTTGTTTTTCAATCACTCCAAAATGACGGTGTCAAAGTTAATAAAGCAGTTCTATTTAATCAATTTTAGGTTTTGACGAATCTTCGTTTTTGCCCTTAATTAAAAATTATTTTTCAATATTATAATCGGATTATTTAGCCGATAATTTACTCGTTCATTAAACGCACAATTTTCAACTTTTAGGCGGGAGATTCACGCTTAATACGAAATGTTGTTTTTTTTTAGCAATAAGCCAAGTTTCTACAAGTTTATGCGATACCATAAGTCCCTTTGAACCAATAATCTGAAAATTAACATCTGTAATCACCAAATCCCTTGCCTTACATCAGTATAACTTTTAATTTGATTTCGCTAAAAAATAATTATTCATTATAAAGGGGTTTATATGGATATTAAAAACAAAACCGTACTGGTTCTTGGCGGATTCGGTTTGGTTGGTAAAGCGGTTGTTAGGAAATTAGTAGCTGAGCAACCAAAAAAAATTATTGCCACTTCTCTATTTAAACATGAAGCTGAAACTTTAGTGGAGGAATTGAAAACGGAATTCCCTGGAATGCCGGAGAATTATTTTATTCCCTGGTGGGGCAATATTTTTGTTCGAAATGAATTCAAAGACATTGATCGTTACGAGATGCTTCAAGATGAATCTAAAAGAAAAGTGTTGATGACGGACACAATGGAAGAATTGAACGATGATATTCTGAAAAGTTCAGCCATTTATCAACTGCTAATGGAACACAAACCGGATGTTATTATCGATTCAATCAATTCCGCTACCGGTATTGCATATCAGGATATTTATAAATCATATCATAACGTAAAAGGATTGATGAAGAAAAATCCGACAAACGAAGATCTGAAAGAAACAATTGAGCAGTTGTTCTGTACATTGTATATTCCTCAGCTAATCAGGCATATCCAAATTCTTTACAACACAATGATTCAAGCTCATACCGAGATATATGTAAAAATCGGCACAAGCGGTACCGGCGGAATGGGATTAAATATTCCATACACCCACAGTGAAGAAAAACCATCGCGCGTACTTCTTAGCAAATCAGCCGTAGCGGGAGCGCACACGTTACTATTGTTTTTAATGGGCAGGACTCCGGAAGGCGCAATCACAAAGGAAATTAAACCAACAGCCGCAATTGCCTGGAAGCGAATAGATTTCGGCGAAATTAAAAAGCGCGGGAAAGCAATTGAAATTTTAGATGTACCCTTTGAAAAATCGATAAATCTCGAAGGCAAATTAAAATTAAAACTCGACGAGAATTTTAAATCCACCGGCGAAACATTGAAATCTGTATTCATTGATACAGGTGAAAATGGCACTTTCTCCCGCGGTGAATTCGAAGCCATTACCGCACAAGGGCAAATGGAGTATGTTACGCCGGAAGAAATTGCAGTCGATGCGATTTACGAAATCAAAGGTGGCAATACCGGTCACGACATAATTAACGCGCTTGACAATGCTACACTTGAACCGACTTACCGGGCTGGATTTATGCAGCATTTTGCAGTCGAGAAGTTAAAAGAGCTCGAAGAGATTCACGAAGTGGAAAGTGTAGCTTTCGAGTTACTTGGACCGCCCCGTCTTTCTAAACTTTTACATGAGTTGAACATTTTAAAACATGTCTGCGGCTCAATGAAAAATATTTTGAACGAAACACCGAAGTCACTTTCTGAAAAAGCTCTGGACTTTTTAAAGGAAAATTCAAAACTGAGAAATGAAATTTTATCGATAGGCATTCCGATTCTATTGCCCGACTGCAAAACTTTATTACGCGGCAACGAAATGAAAATTCCTCCTTACCGCGGCGAGGATGAGTTGGAAATTACACCGGATAGTATTAAGCTTTGGGCTCATGACGGCTGGCTCGATCTACGTGAAATCAGCATGAAGAAATGGCAGGACGAACGGATTAAAGCCATTATCGACGAAGCGGAAAATATAGCACAAAACGATACCAGTTCGATGCATGTTAGAAATAAACGTTATTGGAATAACTACGAGCAAATTGATATCGGCAAAGTAGTTAGCTGGATATTTATCCACGAGGAAAGCGGAAGAAGAATGAAGGCGTAAAAAGAAGTTAAAAGTTGAAAAGTAACAAGTGGTTTAAAAACAGAAGCCCCGGTTGGTTAATCCTTCCGGGGCTTTGAAATTTATTAAACAAATAAAAGAAATTTTATTTGATGAGCATCATCTTTTTTACAGATTTGAATTGGTTACCGCCATTAACACTATTAACGTTTAACACCGAGAAATAAATCCCCGAAGGTAAATTTGAAGCATTGAATTCAGCTTCAAAATATCCGGCGTTTTGAGTCTGGTTAACAAGAGTTCTTACTCGCTGACCCAATGCATTATAAACTTCCAACTGAACTTTGCTATCGAAAGGCAACGAATATTTAATTGTTGTAGTTGGATTAAAAGGATTAGGATAGTTTTGTTCTAAATTGAATTGGCGGGGTGTTAATTCTACATCCAATACTTCGCTATAACTAACAGTTCCGTCATAATCCATTTGTTTCAATCTGTATGATAGTTTACCGGAGGCAATGTTCGAAGTTTTATCAACAAAAGTATATTCGCTTGTTTCTGTTGTAGTGCCTTTTCCTTCAACATAACCAATCTTTGCCCATGAATTATTGTCGGCTTTTCTTTCAATTTCAAATCCGCGGTTATTGGTTTCTGTTGCAGTCTTCCAATTTAATGTTACTTGCGAACCGTTTGTGCTAGCTGTGAAAGAGGTTAATTCTACCGGGGTTTGAGTACCATCGTAATTTAGGGTAATTAATAATTCAGAAACAGCAGTAGTAAAAGCATGGCTAAAAGTTTGTGGACCACCTGTTGGGAAATCAACATCTATCAATGCACCGCCAACAATATCCGAGATATTCATTGTAACGCCGGTTGGTAAAGTGAAATCAATCGTAACGCCAACTGTTGGAGCTGAATTATCGCGCTGATAAATTAAATGGTGTACATGCGAACCAACAAAATCAGCATCGCCATTTCTATAGTCAACAGTAAAATAATCTGTTAAGGATGGTAAAATCAGTGCTGCACCAAATGACGGTTGTGGTGGAAACGCCGGTGGTTGATTAGTTTCGCCTAACGCTACATCCTTTCCATCTGTTGCAGTTGGATCTATACCGATATGTAAAACCGCAGAATGTGTTGCACCATTATTAACTGTTAATGCAACATCTACAAATGCCGATGTTATCTGATCACTAGCGGAAGGTTTAGTATCTTTTGCAAAAACAAATGAGGATAAAAACAGAATTGACAATACAAATAAAGTAAATCTTTTCATGACGCCTCTGAATTAATATTTCTGTGAAATTGTTTTAATTAATTGCTGTAAACTTATCAATAAATATTGTGTTTTCCAATAAATTACAAATGCCAAAATAAAGTCTATTTACCTAAAAACAATGCAAAAAGTCAACTGTATTAAACTTTTTTACTTATAATGCGTGCCGATAATTATTTATTACAGTCCCCTCCCTTTAATTCCTTAACAAGTCTTTCCGCTTTAAAATAATATTTCAATGCTTCTATCAATCCATACGCATCGGTTGCGACTGCGCGGTTGTTTTCCGGCAGAAAGATTGTTGAGCCGGGAAGACTTTCCATATTTCCGTCGTGAATTAAACCGATAACCTCAACATTTTATTGGCCATTGAATTTCTAATACCTTAGCGAAGTAAAATCATCTTCTTTACATCATGGAATAGTTCTGCCGTGTTTTGGGATTTTGCTTCGAGTTGATAGATGTAAACTCCGCTTGAAAAATTACTCGCGTTCCATTCCATCTCATAAAATCCAGCCGGTTGAGTTTTGTTTATCAACTCCGTTACTTTTTCTCCAAGCGTGTTGTAGATACTTATTTTTACTTCACTCTCATTCGGTAGTGTGTATTTTATCTTCGTTATAGGGTTGAATGGATTCGGGTAA
>JAZDFC010000054.1:0-2766 GCA_043808235.1 bacterium | reverse complement strand
ACCGGCGAGGTTCATCAATTTTGAGATAAGCAGCGCATCAATAATTTGTCTTTGGATATCCGATCTTGTTTGAGGGTTACACTCCATCGCTTTTGAGCGCGGAGGCGCTAAATAAATCTCGGTTCTACCAAGCCACATCATCGCCTGGAAATATTTGGCAAGTTTTGGCTCCCATTGATCAGTATAATGTCCACGCACCTTCAGTTGGCTGAAATCATACTTTCTGCAATTTTCCGAAAACAAAAAAACAGATTCCATCTTTAATGCTTTTATCATTTCCAATAATGAATCGGCTTTGGCAACATTTTTACTGAATGTGAAACCCGATTTATCTGTTAATAAAAGATTTGCCATTCCTATGTACAAGTCAACATCTTCCAATGATTTTGTCATTTCCGGTTTCGAAGCGTATTGTGTTTTAAGTGCAGGAATCTGCGTCTGAAGTTTGTCAAGAATATCGGTCAACTTTGGAATGATGTAACCTAGTTCAACATCCTTTAAAATTTTATCGTATGAAAAATGGAGCGAATGAAGAATTGCATCGGTTGAAATAAACAGTGGTAAATCTTTGTAGAAAATATCTCTTAGCGCATCGCCAAGTGTTGTGGTTTTTAACCGCTCTGTTACCATAAAACCATTTTTCTCAATTAGCGATTTTTCATAATCAGTTAATTGATATTTGATTGCGATGCTGTCGAGGTAAAGTGGATTTTGTGTTTGCGCCGGAATTTGATTTAGAAATGTACCGGCATTGTGCATCTGTAAAAGTTCTTCGCCATCCATGTTTTGATGCGTTTCAAGAAATTGTTTATAAGCTTCCACACTAAAAGTGTTGGACTGCGAGAACGTTGGACAAGACAAAAAGAACAGAATAAACGAAGTAAAAACCAGCGCTAATTTTCTCATTTTATTGCCTCACTAATGTTAGTATTACAAATATTGAACATTTCAATTACTCATCCCTACCTCCGCCAATTTAATTCCGGAGGTTTTAGAAATTTCTATTTTACCAGACTCATCTTGCCGGTAACAAAATTATTTCCGGCGGTTACTTTATACAAATAAACTCCGCTTGGAACTGCTGAACCGCTTTCATTTGTTCCATCCCAACGGGTAACATAATTACCGGCAGGAAGATCTTTCTCGAAAAATGTTTTTATTAATTCTCCATTGATGCTGTAAATTTTTAGCGAAACATTTTGCCTTGCCATTGCATCGGGAATAGTAAAACTAATTATAGTAGAAGGATTAAACGGATTTGGATAATTCTGCGCGACCAAGTAATTCATTTCTGAAACGGGATTATCTTTCCTTTCAATCGAAGT
The DNA here is from genome assembly GCA_043808235.1 of bacterium. Taxonomy (GTDB): domain Bacteria; phylum Bacteroidota; class Ignavibacteria; order Ignavibacteriales; family Melioribacteraceae; genus JAZDFC01. The sequence goes on along the minus strand of JAZDFC010000054.1, from coordinate 1,441 downwards.
GAAAAGCATTGCACCGTTTCCTTTTGAGTTGCCGGCGGAATCAGCCAAATAACTATTTACAAACGAGGGACGCGGAGAAGCGCTTAGATATTGAGCTGCCCATTCTTCATCAGTTAATCGTAAAAAGTTTGTGGAAGTATATTCGTGATAACTTAAAGCTGGACCAACATATGCAACCGGTTTGTTCTCATCGTTATTTGCAATCCATACGCCGAGATTAAATGGACCCGTCCCAACATGTTTTACCATTTTTTCTGAAGGGGCAGTATGAACGTCTGCAACGACAAAATGATTTATCTCATCAAGATCGAATTGTATTATTCCTGTCCAATAAAACAATCTAGGAAACCATCCATCAAATTCTCTATGTGCATACGGAGTTTCAAGAGCTAGTGAAAGGGTTGTTTGAAGAAAATGTTTTTCAGTATTGGATAACACCTTTTTATTCAATTCCTTTTGGGCAATTATTCCAAGTGTATCAGAAATGGCAAGTAAGTTGTTAAAATAAGAAACGATAAATTCCTTGTAATATCCATTACCAAAGGAAATTGATTGAAATTTTTGTAGTGCAGTTGATGCATAGCTTTTTAAGTTCTTATAAAAAGAGGGGAACGGTTCGACATAAACAAATGGATATGAACAGACAGGCACTCCGGTATAAGATTGTTTCGCATAAAGAAGATTGTCATGCCGGAGCTGTGCCCACGAAGCAAGCTGCGTGTTCATTTTCGATTGCCAGTATGCGGCTGTCTGCATAAATGATGGAAGTTGTTCACGGTCTTTCGGCGGATTGATTGTTCTGATCGCATTCAACCAACAGTTATACATCGAACTATTCCAGAAATCATCCGAGTAAGCATCAACCAAATAACGCAGCGATGCAAGATTGGTCGAATAGTGATATTGTTCAAGTTCGTTTTGAAGAAGCTGTGCCGAGGCATCATTTCCCAAGGCAAAAAGAACATCTAACGAATTGGGAAGCATTCTTTGTATAAATTCATTCTTGTATTTTATACGATCGTACACCACTTGAGAAAAAACATATGAATCAACAATAAATCTCTGACCGAGTAAAAGAAAAGATGAAGCAGGAACTATTGAATCAACTTCGGATGAAGTAAGCACCTGAGATAAAATTCTTTGGTAAGCAAATTCATTTTTCTTTAGTTCATTTTGAAAATCATTTACTTTATTTGTATCAAGTAATTCGCTTGGATCGGTTATTTGTAATTTATCTTGAAGATAAGCGAGATTGTTTAAAGTAACATTATCGGATTTCCCGACAAAGAATTCAATGATGCCGTCAATCTCATCAAAAGAAGATTGCACACCGGCGAGGTTCATCAATTTTGAGATAAGCAGCGCATCAATAATTTGTCTTTGGATATCCGATCTTGTTTGAGGGTTACACTCCATCGCTTTTGAGCGCGGAGGCGCTAAA
>JAZDFC010000053.1:0-2393 GCA_043808235.1 bacterium | reverse complement strand
GCTTTTTCAACTTCACAAGTTGATACGATATTTGAAAAAGCAACCGGGCTGGGATTAAAAATAAAACTCCATACAGATCAATTTAATTCAATGGGCGGAATTGATATAGCGCTTAAACATAAAGCAATAAGCGCGGATCATCTTGAAGTTGTAACCGATCCCGATATTGAAAAGATAAGCAAAAGCGAAACCGTTGCGGTACTGCTGCCGGGGGTTTCTTTCTTCCTTGGATATGATTATGCACCTGCAAGAAAGTTAATAGACGGGGGTGCATTGGTTGCCCTCTCAACCGATTATAATCCCGGCTCATCCCACATTGCTAACTTAAATTTTATTATGAGTTTAGCTGCATTAAAAATGAAGATGACCATCGAGGAAACAATTTCTGCTGTTACGATTAACGCAGCCAAGGCTCTTGATTTACAAGACAGCATCGGCAGCCTGGAGATTGGCAAGAAAGCAGATTTTGCTGTGTTCGATGTGCCTGAGTATTCCGAGATCGTTTACCAAGTGGGTAAGAATCTTAACTGCATGACATTTAAAGAAGGAGAGCTAATCTATAAAGCGCCGGAGTGTTAACAAATATTATTGGATTTTTATTTAGAGATATTCATCCAATCTGCAAGTTTTAATATAGACGGCCTTTTGCCATAAAGAAGATCATCAAATTTTACTGCGACCTGTCTGAACAAGTATGAGTTTTTAATTCCCCATCTTACAAAATCATGCAAAAAATTATTGGGGTGCGAATATGGGCATACAGCTAAACACCTTCCGCAATCAGTACCGACGTTGCACCAATAAGTAAAACATGCTTCTTGATTAATCTGCCAATGTTTCAATTCGCCCAACTCATTTTTAGCGGTATCAAGTGGTATTGCACGGCTCGGACAAGCGACAGCACATTTTTTACACTTCATACAAAAATCAACAACCGATGAATCATTCCCCGGTTTATCAGTAACCAACGGCATGTCGGTAGTAACAACTGAAATTCTTAACCTCGGCCCAAGTTTGGAATTCATTAGCAATCCAATTCGTCCAATTTCACCAAGCCCGGCATCCTTTGCTACTAACGGACAAACTACCTGATAATTCCCATCAATATGCGCCCTCGAGTTATATCCAAGCCTACGAATAAAATTTGCAACCTGAACGGCAAGTATACCGGAGTGGAGATATTCCTTTGCCGACTCCATCACTATCGGTCCTGCTGGAGCCCGCTTTACCATATCGAAATCCATCTCCACTATAAATGCTATCGCAAACTTGTGATTATTACTTACCTCTTTCCCGTACCGCTCTCCCCTCCCCATATGGCTGTACAAATGATAATCTTTAAGTTCTGTAACGCCAACATCAACCGCACCGAGATAACGAGCCCAGTTTTTTATGTAGTTGGAAATTTGAGTCGGTTCTACTTCTGTTTTATCAGGTGAAGTCTCACCTTCAACTTTTGCTTTGAGAGATTCAATTGTTTCAAACGTTGCATCAGCTGAGGCAAACATAAACGGATCATATTTAGTCGAACCGGGCATCAGAAGTCCGGGGGCAGAACGAAATTTATCATCCAAACTTTTCTTAGAGGGATTCTTTTTATAATAATCTTTAAATCTTGCAGTCCCTTCCACCAGTTCATTGCGGGAAAACATAACGTCTCTCTCATCGATTCTACCGGAGGGTTTCACGAATTTGAATTCTCGTTGCAAATCGATTGGTAATAAAATTAATAAGGCGACAAATGCAGTAATCAGGAAGACAGCCCATGACAATTCACTGCTGAAAAAGATGTTTAAAAATCCTATAACAAAATAAGGCATGGGGAAAAGAAGAGCGAAAGCAAAAGCCCTTAACGCGGCTCTCTTCTCCTTTTCAAATAGGGAAATAACGGCAACAGTAATAAAAGAAATAAATATTATCAATCCGATAATTACAAGGAGCAGATCCGGTAAATTCAATTCCAGAGAAAATGTATTCATAAAGGAATATCTCATTATTAAAATTTTGATAACTACTTTACAAATGCTTTATGGAATCCGCTCCATTGTAATTAATATCATTGAAAATCGTTTATGCTATTTTGTTTTATTCAATGCCGATTCAACTTTATCTGTAATTTTACTTAATTGCTCCATCGCTTCTTTCTTCAATTTATCACAATTCTTTCTCATATCTGAATTGAATTTTTCATCCGTAATGTCTTTAAGATTTATAAGGACGTTATATATTCCGCCGATAACCCCCGTGTAGGCGATTTGTGCGCCCACACCCACATCTGTAATAGAATTTGGGTTTCCATATTCAACTACAGGCTGAGCTAATTTGATTGTTTCAAAACTCATTTTCGCAGTATTCAGTGGAACCATTACAGCTTTCTTCAAGCCATTCTGCAT
>JAZDFC010000052.1:0-97106 GCA_043808235.1 bacterium | reverse complement strand
ACCAACTAAATAACTATCAACTAAATTGAGGAGAATTTATGAAAAAACTTAACTTTATACTTCTCACAACCCTCGTAGCTTTTCTCATAAGCTCGGTTGTTATTGGTCAACAGTTTTCGACAGCTAAAAAGAAGGATGCTGGCGTAACTAATGTTTCTGTTGACAGAGCTTTATACACTTTAGCTTACGATGGTGCGGATGTTTCCAACTCTATCGGTCTTAACCCTGGCCCAATCACCTGGCAGAACGCGGTTAGATTTCCTGCGTCAATGCTATCTGCTTACGCCGGTGCAACACTAGAATTTGTTCAAGTGTATGTGGCCAATTATCCAGTTGCGGGTATGAAAGTAGGTATTTTTGGACAAGGTCCTAACGGCAATACTGCCGGAAGCGCCATTATTCCATTTACCAGTTTTTCACCTATATCCGGTTCATGGAATACCATTGACTTACCATCATCACCGGTAATCAGCGGCTCAGCCGATATGTGGATTGTTATAGAAATTGATCAAGCTGCCGGAACTACTTATCCTGCAGGTTGTGATGCTGGGCCACACAATGCTAACGGTGATTGGGCAGCAGGCGTTGCTACCACTTTCCCGGTATTTGAACATCTTTCAGATTATGGTCTTGACTATAACTGGCATATTAGAGGTCTTATTAAAACCGGACCTTGCCCAACACAAGCTGAAAGCCCATCACCTGCTGACGGCGCAACAGGCGTTAATGTTGATTACACAGCTTTAAGTTACACCCTTTTCGATGACGTTGAATCAATCGAAATTTTCTGTTCAACTTATGAATTAGCAGTTGAATATGCCGCACCATGGGCAATGATCTATGGCGGCGCTCCAGTTCAGGATTTCTATATTCCTTTTACATTGGGTTATGGAACAACTTACTATTGGAGAGTTGTAACTGTTTGCGAACAAGGTAAAGTTTACAGCGATGTTTGGCAATTCACTACAGATGATCCTCCAACAGCTATTGCTTTATTTGAAGATGACTTTGAATTAGGCGCTGGTAACTGGACTATTACAAATATTGACGGTGCAGATTGGGAAATTACTTCCCTTGCAGCATGGCCAAACGCTGTTGGTCCAAATATGCCTCCGGCTTCAACAGGTAATGTAATGTCATGTAATTCTGATTTCTGGGTTGATTACATGGAATCCTATTTAACATTAGCCGTACCTGTAGATTTATCCAGTGTTGTTAATCCTTATCTCGAATTTGATTATGATTACAACGCGATTGCTGGTTGGGATTACGGATCCGTTGAAGTAAGCCCTGATAATGGTACTACATGGTACACAGTTTACTCTCACGTTGACGGTGTTGATGAACCATCAGCACATTTCAATTTGGATTTAGCTACTGTTGACGGAAGTTTCGTTGGCACAACTCAATTCTTAGTAAGATTCTATTACTGGGGAGATTGGTCATGGTATTGGGCAATTGATAATGTTGAAGTTGGCGGTTTCATTGCTGACCCGGCCTGGATTTATGGCAATATTTATTATCCTGATGCTATTCAAACTCCTCTTGGAAATTGCGACGTAAATGTTTACGCTCCATTAGATCCTTGGTTCCATGGATTCACATGGTCAGATCCTGCCGGATACTATGATGTTGTAGTAAATGGCGACGGCGCTTACTATGTAAGTGGCTGGTATGATGCTTATGCACCACACATTGCTGGTTCCGTTAATAGCCAGGATATGTTCTTATTGAACAGATGGGCACAGAAAATTAGCAATCCCCCATCAGTTACACATTTCTTAGCCGGCGACTTAAATGTTAACGGCGAAATTGATTTTGATGACTGTGACATTCTTGCTGACTTCGTAGCCAACGGTTATACAACAGCAGCTTGGTATTGGCCGAAAGCTTTCGCCAATGTTAATAACTGGGTATTTGATACCTACACAACATATGTAAATGGCGGTTTCGGATATCAAGATATTACAGGATTGGCTGCCGGCGACGTTAATGCTTCCGGTTATGTATTCCCACGTATGGTTAAATTTGAAAAAGCTTCAATGACTATTAGCGATGTTGTAGTTCCTATCTCTGAAAATATTCAAGTTCCTGTTTATGTTAATCAGAGTGTTGACCTTGGCGCATTCATTCTTAAATTCAACTATAACAATGAAATGTTCAAGTTTGACGGTATTACTTCTGCATTACCAATCAGAACCATCAATAAAAACGATGGTAGCTTCAGCATTTATTGGGCTGGCGAATCTGCTAAATTTGATGAAGGAACAGAATTATTTGTTGCTAATTTCTCAAAGATTGGCGATAAAGGCGATTTGAATTTCTCAATCGATTCTGAAGTAAGCGATATGGTAAACAAAGATGGTAACTTTGTTGATTTGAACCTTTCAACAGTTCAAGTTGGCGATGTTATGCCTACAGTATATGAATTATCTCAGAACTTCCCGAATCCATTTAACCCGACTACTAAGATATCCTTTAGCTTACCACAAGCTGATGTTGTTACTTTGAAAGTATATGACATGCTTGGTTCTGAAGTTGCTACCTTAGTTAATGGTAAATTGGAAGCTGGAAAATATGAATATGATTTCAATGCTAATAACTTACCAAGTGGTGCTTATGTTTACAGAATAACCACCAATAATTTCACATCAGTAAAGAAAATGATGTTACTCAAGTAATTTCATTCTTCATAGATGTTTTAAGCCGGTCGAGATTTTTCGACCGGCTTTTTTATTTTAAAGATGCTTATTAGATTTAATCAGAAAGGGATAGTTAACTGAGTTTGGGAAAATGTTTAACTAAACCCTTTGAAGATATTTTTGAACTGCCTCAGCGCATCGTTCTCCGTCAATTGCTGCAGAGACAATTCCGCCTGCATAACCAGCTCCCTCGCCTGCCGGGAATAGACCCGATATTTCGGGATGCATTAATGTTTCAGTATCTCTTGGAATTCTAATCGGCGAGCTTGTTCTTGATTCTGGCGCCAACATTTGGGCTTCTTCTGTTAGGAATCCTCTCATTTTCTTTTCAAATACTTTAATGCTTGCCTGCAGCTTCAACGCAATATTCTTTGGTAATAATTCATGCAACGGCAGGCTTATTGTTCCGGGTATATATGATGCATCCGGCAAAGAACTCGAAATTTTGTTATTAGAAAAATCTATTAATCTTTGTGCAGGAGCTTTTTGTGTTCGCCCGGCTGCTTCAAACATTGTTCGCTCAAAAGTCTCCTGAAATTTTAGTCCGGCGAAGATGCCATGCGAAGAATATTCTTTCCAGTCTTCTTCTATAATCGTAACAACTAATCCTGAGTTCGCATATTTAGAATCCCGTCTTGAAATTGACATGCCATTTAAAACTATTTCCCCCGGTGATGTTGCCGCTGGAATAATTATTCCTCCCGGACACATGCAGAATGAATAAATTCCCCTATCGTCGACTTGACAAGTCAGCGAGTAATTTGATGCCGGCAAATTAGAGTGTCTTTGTTTTGAATGATATTGAATTTGATCTATTAGCTGCTGCGGATGTTCAATCCTAACTCCCATTGCAAACGGCTTTGCTTCCACCTTTATATTTTTATTTTGAAGAAGATAATATATATCTCTTGCTGAGTGACCGGTAGCCAAAATTACAGCATCGCCAAAAATCTCGCGCTGTTCATTTATAATCACACCGTTAATTTTATTTTCTGTAATGATAAGATCGGTAACTCGTGAATTGAAATATATTTCACCTCCATTCGAGAGGATGGTATCGCGAATAGCCTCAACAATTTTCGGAAGAACATTTGAACCAATATGCGGATGTGCATCAATTAAAATTTCATTCTGAGCGCCGTGTTGAACAAAGAGATTTAAGATTCTATTTACATTACCCCGTTTTAGAGAACGTGTATAAAGTTTTCCATCGCTATACGTTCCGGCGCCGCCCTCGCCAAAGCAATAATTCGAATCGGGATTGACAATATTATCTTGCTGAATCGCTTTCAAATCAAATCTACGAGTCCGTACATCCTTCCCGCGTTCGAGAATAACGGGTTTAATTCCCGACTCGATGAGTTTCAATGCGGCAAACATACCAGCCGGACCACATCCGACAATAATTACTTTTTTACGATCTTCAACCGGTTTGAATATTATTTCATGAAATAATTCTTTCAACGGTTCATTGATATAGACAAGATATTTTATTTTAAAGACGGGAGAATGCCGCGCATCGATTGATCTCCGTATCGCCTGGACTGCAGTTATCTCAACCGGATTAATTTGAAGATACTGTGCAGCGAGAAATTTTTGATAGTTATAATCGTTGAGGAAATCAGGATGTATTGTTAACTCAATTTCTTTAATCATTATGTCCCGTATTTATGAGGAAAAAGTATTGTTGATTTTTAAGATTTAAGAGCGCATATTTCAAATGCGTTCAATCATATATCATAAATCTGCAATTTAATAAGTAGCTTTAATAAAACCGCCGTCAATCATTGTCGTTTGTCCGGTAATGTATCCGGCTCTTTCCGAAGCAAGGAATACAACATATGCTGCTATCTCGTCAGGTCTTGCTAATCTCCGCATCGGTACATCGCTTGCCATCGAAGCAAGTACATGTTCGTGTGAATCGCCGGTTTGTTTAGCTTTCTCAACAGCGAGCTCGTAAAGGCGCGAAGTGAGTGTGTATCCTGGCCCAACATTATTAACTGTGATGTTATGATGCCCCACTTGATTACTGAGTGTCTTGGCAAATGCAGTTACCGCGCTTCTAAGTGAGTTTGAAAGTATCAAATTATCGACCGGTTGTTTTACGGATAAAGATGTGATATTAATTATTCGTCCCCAGTTATTTTGTTTCATTCCGGGAAGAACAAGTTTTGTGAATCTAACAGCGCTCATCAGCACTTGCTCAAAAGCATATTCCCAATTTCGCTCTTCAAGTTTTTCAAAATATCCCGGCACGGGTCCGCCGCAGTTGTTTACAAGTATATCGACGTCGCCAAAATTATTTTGAACAACTCTTACGGTATTTTCAATATCGTCAATTTTATTCAGGTCACATACCGTCCATAACGGTTCAACTCCATAAAGGGATTTTATTTCAGCAACGCCCTTTAATAAATTTTCCTGATTACTTGAGCAGATTGCGACCTTGCATCCCTCTCTAATAAACTCCTCGGCGATTGCTCGTCCAATTCCTTTACTTGAGGCAGTTACTAAAACGACTTTGTTTTTTAGGTTAAGTTCCATAATCATTTAACCATGTTGTGAGATTATTCATCTTGTAATTATTAAAAATTACTATATGAATATAAAAAAACCCGATCTAAAAAATAAACCGGGTTTGTATATTATTCAGATAATGAAAACTTTTCTACTATTCAACGGATTTTTTTTCGACAATCTCAGCTGTATCGAGAGCAATAACTAATTCTTCATTAGTTGGAATGCGAAACACTTTTACCTTTGATTCCGGAGTTGTTAAATCAACTTCACCATCAGGCGCTTGATTTTTTGCATCGTCTATTTTGATACCAAGGAATTCCATATTGTCGCAAACATCGTGTCGAACCTTTGAAGAATTTTCTCCGATGCCGCCTGTGAACACTACTGCATCTACTCCACCCATAGCTGCTGCATATGAACCGATATATTTTTTGATTCGGTATGTAAATACATTAAATGCGTAAGTGGATTTTTTATCGCCTTCAGCAACTGCCTTTTCAACTTCGCGCATATCGCTGTTCTCGCCGCTTAATCCAACAAGTCCGCTGTGCTTGTTGAGAAGTGTGTTGGCTTCCGATAAAGATAAACCTTCTTTTCCCATGATATAAAGAATTACGGATGGATCGAGATCACCGCTTCGTGTTCCCATTAACAAACCTTCGAGAGGTGTAAAGCCCATTGTTGTATCAACAGAAACACCCCGGTCAATTGCCGCCATACTGCAGCCGTTACCGAGATGAATTGTAATTATTTTCAATTCCGACATATTCTTCCCTAGCATTGCCGCAGCTCTTTCGGAAACATATCTGTGCGATGTACCGTGGAATCCGTAACGTCGAATTTTATAACGAGCGTAGAGTTTATACGGAATTCCGTAAAGATAAGCATGTGGAGGCATTTTTGCGTGAAATGCGGTATCAAACACACCGCACTGCGGAGTCAAAGGCAAAAGCTTAATACATGCCTCAATTCCTTTAATGTTGGGCGGATTATGAAGCGGTGCGAGTTCAATATTATCAACTAAAGCCTTCATCACTTCGTCAGTAACTAAAACCGATCCCGAAAAAGTTTCGCCACCATGAACTACCCTGTGTCCGACAGCATCGATTTCTTTTTTATCTTTTATTACACCATGATTCGGACTCAATAAAACTGCAATTACATATTCAATAGCAATCGAATGATCTAAAATTTCACCAACAATTCTTATTTTTTCTTTTCCATGCGGAATATGAGTTAATACTGCGCTGCTCATTCCGATTCTTTCAATTAATCCTTTTGCTAAAACAAATTTTGTATCTGAGTCAATAAATTGATATTTAATTGATGAGCTGCCGCAGTTAAGTACTAAAACTTTCATTTTTGCCTCTTAAGCTTCTTTTATAATATTGCCGTCTTGATCGTATTTATAAAAACCTTCACCGGTTTTTTTGCCGAGCTTTCTTTCTCTAACTAATTTTCTTAATATCGGGCATGGCCGGTATCGCGGTTCTCCCAATGTATTCCATAACTGTTCCATCCAGGTTAACACTTCATCTAAGCCCATATTGTCAGCCATTTCCAACGGTCCAAATTTAAAATCATATCCTAATTTCATGGCGGTATCAATATCTTCTGCCGAGGCAACGCCTTCGAGAAGTATGTGCATCGCTTCATTTAATAACGGTACAATTGCTCTCGTGGTAACGAAACCGGGATATTCATAAACTTCAACAGGAGTTTTACCAATTCTTGCTGCAAATCCTTTCACAATTTCAACTGTTTTATTGGATGTTTCGAGAGCACGAACCAATTCAACTACCGGAATTTTGGGAACAGGATTGAGGAAGTGCATTCCAATTATTTTATCCTTTCGGTTGGTCACTTCAGCAATTTTTGTAAGGCTTAGCGTTGATGTATTCGAGATAAGTACTGTGTCGGGTTTGGCAACCTCATCAAGTTTTTTGAAGATGAGTCTTTTCAACTGGAAATTCTCAGCAACGGCTTCAATTATCAAGTCGCATTCTTTTACTTCATTCAAATCGAGGGACCATTTGATACGGCTTAGAATAGATTTCATTTCACTCTGAGTTAAAGCCCATCGGGAAATTTGATATTCCATATTATTTTTTAAATGTTCTAAGGCGGAGTTGAGCTGCTCCTTGTCTTTTTCAACTATAAGAACATCCAACCCGGACGAAGCGACAGTTTGGGCAATTCCCTGGCCCATCACACCAGCGCCAATTATTGCGACGTAATCAATTCTACTCTGATCTTCAACAGGTTTGGATTGACCCAGTAAATCCTCTAATTTCAAGTTTTTTTCAGGCATAACAATTTCCTAATAGATTTTCATTTTTATTAGCTAATAAGAGCCTATTAATTCCATAATTGAATCCAAATATTATACCACAATAAAAGCGAATATTTATGCTTAATAACCACATTAATAATCTTTTTTATTAAAAATAATAATTGCCAGAAAAAGATTGAGAAACATAAATAGTGCCGAGCTAATTATCGGCTGATAATCATGGATACCGGCTCCGATAGTGAGTTCTTCCATATTCTTTGAAAGTTCGGCCGTTTTAGGAATAATGTAATAAACGCCATCAATAACCGTCTCCCAAAATTTACTGTTAATAAACGCATAAAACGATTCGCGAGCAGAAAGTAGCGGTGAAAGTACAAAAAATATCAGGTACGCCAGCATCATTGCCAATATACTGCTTCTCATTACAATTCCAAGCAAAACAATCATAGCATATAACACTGCAAAGGTAAATGTGATAACGGGAATTATCATTAGATAATTAAAACCCCATATGGCAAATTTAAGTCCCATTAAAAACCAAATGCCGAAAATTAAATATGTAATATTGAGCAACACGACGAGAATGCCGCCAAAGAATTTTCCCCAAATTAGCTGCTGACGCGACAACGGTTTTGAGAGAAAAAGATCGATCGTGCCTTTGTCGAGCATACGCGGGACAAAATTGGAAACAGAAAATATCGAAAGGAAAATACCTCCGACAAAAAGTAATCCGTTGATAAAATGTTTGATTCCCTGGGCTATAATTTGATCAGCATTCATTTGCACAATCTTTTGTCCGTCAACTGTTATTTCGGGTGGAGCGATTTTTACGAACGCGAATACGAGCCCGAATCCGACGAGAACAACTGAAGAAATTATAAAAAACGTAATGAAAATTTTCCTCGAAAGCGCTTCGCGGAGTGTGAGCAATGTTAAATTATAAATATTTTTCATCAGTTCGTCCTGTTCTCCGTCTTATTAATCAATTGAATAAACATATCTTCGAGCGAAACTTTTTGAGGAATGATTGACCTAATCATTATTTCATTCTTGCGAAATGAATCTATCAATTCATTCAGTTGTCGCACATCTACTAATTTTGCGCTGTAACGATTCTTCGCAATTTTTATAAAAGCAATCTGCTGCTGATTAAACGGAAGTTTTTCATCGGCAACATCTCCATCCAAATGAATCTCATATACTTCCTTTTCAGTAGTCAGATCCTCTGTTGTACCTTCTTTTAACAGTTCTCCCTTATTTAAAATAGCTACTCTATCGGAGATCATTTCAACTTCAGATAGCAGATGGCTGTTCAAAAATATTGTTTTACCCTGGTTCTTTAGATTGATTAAAACATCGCGGATTTCTTTTCTACCAATAGGATCAACTCCATCCGTCGGCTCGTCAAGGAATAATAGATCCGGATCATTCATCATCGCCTGCGCGAGTCCAAGTCTCTGCAACATTCCCTTCGAATAATTTTTAATCTTAGTCTTTCTCCATTCAGTTAATTTTACTATTGGCAGCAACTCATCAGTTTTAATTGCAATTAATTTGTCATCCATTCCGCTCAATCTGCCGAACCATTTTAAAGTCTGCTCCGCAGTAAGGTAATTCGGGTATTGATGATTTTCGGGTAAGTAGCCAATTCGCTTTTTTATTTTATAATTAGAAATATCTCCCGATAAAACTTTTGCGTCGCCGATTGTAGGAAATACAATTCCAAGTAAAATTTTAACAAGAGTTGTTTTCCCCGCTCCGTTAGGGCCAAGCAAACCGAAAATAATTCCCTGTGGTATATTCAAAGTAAAATTTTTGAGAGCGGTTACTTTTCTCTTTTTAAACCTCGTTTCGAAAACTTTAGTAATATTATCAATCTCAATAACATTCATTAAAAAATTTCCCCTTTTCTAAATTTGATCAATGCATAAAAGTTAGTTACAAATGCAATCGAAAGTAGAATAAATACATGCTGAGCAATTGCGCCAAAATCGGATTGGCGCCACAGCACTTGTAAAAATGCTTCGATTGACCAATAGGTTAGTGTGAATTTCGAGATTATCTGAATCCAGTCAGGTAATAAAGTAACCGGAAACCACGAGCCGCCGAGCGCAGACATTACTAATATTAAAAGTGTGGCAATCCCATTTGCCTGCGCAAGTGTTTTTGTAAGGGCAGTTATCAACATTCCAAATGAAACGGCTGCGGCTGATGAAGCGAGAATCACAATAAACAGATTAAAGAAATTCGAAAAGATATCCACATCGTAAAACAACCATGAAAGAATAAACATGATAAAAAGTTGGAACACCCCAAGTAAAATAGAATAAATATATTTACTCCACATTATCTCGGATTTTTTTATTGGCATGCACAATAATCTTTTTAGCGACCCTTCCTGCTTTTCCTCGAATAACGAAGTAGCTGCGCCTGTAAGTGAAAATAAAAGGAACATCATCGCCCAGCCACCAACAATGCGGGTTACTCCGGGATTTTTAATTTCTGTACCAACTAACTGAACTTTCTCGAACTTCACTAAATTATTCATAAAATTCGCCGAGCCGGATTTATCAGATACCGCGGCAGTATCGGCAAATTGTTCTTCCAATTTGGATATTGACGGAATAACAGAATCAAGTTGCACTTCGAAATACTTATTCATAATTCCGGAAAGCTGCTCTTTAAATTGTGTTGCCGATGATTCCCCCAGAAAATTTATCACATGCTGTTTCAATAAAACCGGCATTAAGGTTGGCATTTGACTAAAGATTAATTGCTGTATCGAACCCTGAATAATTGCCGATTCAATTTCACTTTTAGGATCGAAATAAAACTTAAATTTAAGTGCGGAGGAAGTGTCTGCGAAAAAATCTATGGGAAGAACAACCGCCGCAGAAATTTTCCCATCTTTCACATATTGCTTCGCCTTCTCTTCGTCAAATTTAACAGTCTTTTTTGTTGTCTCGTCTTGATATTCTTTTACGATGTAAATGCTTCTGGAGGAATCCAAACTTCTTTCAAAGTAGGTTGCGATTTTTGAATTACTTTCGTTACAAAGTATAACCGGAGTCTTGCCCCTCTCTCCGCCTCCGCTGAAAATATTTCCAAAAATTATTATTAAAACTGCTGGCACAACAAAAGTCAGGAGCATTCCAGGTTTATCGTTAAGAAACCGGATGAGGTCCTTCCTCATTAAATGAAAAATATTTTTCAATCCCTTAAACTCCTTCCGGTTAAATGAAGGAATAAATCCTCCAGCGAAGCCCGGCTTAATTCAATGAATGTATCGGGGATTCCAATTTCTTCAAGACGTGTAAATATTTTGGAGTAGGTGGAATGATTTCCGTTTGGCCTTAATTCATAAACGAAATCGAGTTCAATCACTTCGCCGAGTTCATAAAGCTGCAGTAACCTATCTTTTACAAATTGATTTTTCTGAATTTTTATTGTCTCTCTGTTTTCAAGCTGGTTTAGAAGTTCCTGCAGTGTCCCTTCGCTTATAATTTTTCCATGATCGATAATTGCCAGTTTACTGCACATGCGTTCCGCTTCTTCCATATAATGCGTAGTGTAAACAATCGTCTTCCCTTCCCTATTCAAACTTTGCAGCATTTCGAAAATTGCATTGCGGGATTGCGGATCGACTCCAACGGTTGGTTCATCGCACAACAAAATGGTTGGATTGTGCAACAGACTCGCAGCAAGATTTAACCTTCGTTTCATTCCCCCTGAAAACTCTTTTATCTTATCATTTTTCCGATCCAATAACTTTACAAGCTCGAGAACGCGTTCAATGTTGTGTTTCAACTCTTTTTTACTTACACCGTAAAACTGCCCAAATATTTTCAGATTTTGGATGGCGGTTAGTTCCTGGTAGAGAGAAATTTCCTGCGGGACATAACCAATTTTTTTTCGTATTTCCAAATCAACGTTTGTAATTACTTCATCACCAAGACTGACGGTTCCTGTATCAGCCTTCAAGTATCCAATTATAATATTCATTAAAGTGGTTTTGCCGGCGCCGTTTGGTCCCAACAAACCAAAGAACTCGCCGCTCTGCACGTTTAATGAGATATCCGCCACGGCTTTTATTTTTTCGAAACTTTTTCCAACACCTAAAATTTGCAGCATGTAGTAATCTGGATATTTTTATATAATTTTGATGCTTAAAATAGCTTTTAGTTCAGTTTCTTTAAAGAAAAAGATTTTGATGAAATCACCGCATGAAGCATTAAAAGAAATATTCGGATTCGAGAGTTTCCGACCTGGCCAAATTGAAATTATCAACACAATACTTGCCGGAAGGGATGCGCTTGCCGTTCTTCCGACAGGTTCGGGGAAATCTCTGTGCTACCAAATTCCGGCAATTCTGTCGGAAAAATTTTCTGTTATTATTTCACCGCTCATTGCTTTAATGAAAGATCAGGTTGATTCAATCAATAAAACAAAAAAAGTCGCGGCGTTCATCAATAGCAGCATCGATTACAAACAGACAGAAAATGTTTTCCGCGAGATTGCACAGGGGGAGATAAAATTATTATATGTATCGCCGGAAAGACTTGAAATTTTAAATTTCGCCGAGAGAATTAAAAATCTATCACCAAAATATTTGTTTGTTGACGAGGCACACTGCATAAGCGAATGGGGACACAACTTCAGACCGAGTTACCGTAAAATTAAGGACTTCGCAGAGTTTGTTAAAGTGAGCTCAATTGCTGGATTTACTGCCACAGCTGCCCCCGAAGTCCGCGATGATATTATCCTCCAATTAAAACTCAGGAATCCCGAAATATTCATCCGGGGATTTGGAAGAGATAATTTACATTTGGATGTAATCGTGACTCCGGATAAAAAAGAGAAAACTCTTGAGCTTATTAAAAATTTCAAATCGCCTGCAATTATTTATACCTCAACAAGGAAAAATGCCGAGGAAATTTCGCTCTATCTAAATTCATTCGGTATACAATCTCAGTGCTATCACGCGGGACTTTCAAATGAAATCCGTAGAATCGTTCAAGATGATTTTCAAAATGATCGTTTAAAAGTAATCTGTGCTACCAACGCATTCGGGATGGGTATTGATAAAAAAGATATCCGTTTAATTATTCACTACAACATGCCGGGCAGTATCGAGAATTATTACCAGGAAATTGGAAGAGCCGGGCGAGACGGCGAAAGTTCGAACACATTTTTATTGTACGATAATTCTGATCGTAACACGCAAAAAATATTGATTGACAGATCGTTTCCTGACCGTGACCAAATCAAATTTGTTTACAATGCGATTTGTGATTACGGCAAAACGGCATTGAACAGCATGCCTGCTGGAGATATTTCTCTCGATGAAAATTTTTCGAAAATTGTTACAAGGCATCAAATAAGCAAAGGGATTCTTTCTTCATCAATCAATTTATTGGAAGATGCCGGGTATTTGAAACGTCCATCTGAGTTAAGTAAAAATCACTTCATACTATTTCTTTTGCCGAGTATAAAACTGCAATACTATGTAGAAAAAATGACTTCGAATACGAACAAGGACTTGCTGCTCGTACTTCTTCGGCGATACGGCAGCATTATGTTCCAGCAAAAAACTGCGGCGGATATTGACTGGCTTGCGGAGATAACTGCATCGACTACTGAAGACGTAATTTATAACCTGAATTTATTAAGTAATGCCGGAATAATTGATTACGATCAGCCTTCTTTAACTTCATCGATTCGATTAACGGTTCCCAGGGTTGATGCAAGATATTTAAAAATAAATTACGAGCGCAACGACAGGCTTTATAAACATGAGTTAAAAAAACTCGACCGAATTGTTGTGTTTGTATTCACTGATTCTTGCCGGTTCGATTATATCCTGAAATATTTTGGCGAAAATCTAAACGATTATAAATGCGGTAAATGTGACAATTGTCTTGGTAAAAAATCCGGGAGAAAGGAACTGCTCGAATATATCGAAGAAATCATTCTCACATTAATCAAGCAGATGAACACATTCGCTTCGCGAAAAGATATTTTGGAAATACTCATCGGCAAAACAAAGAATCCTGAATTTATGAAGCTGGCAAATTACGGTATCGGAAATCTATACAGTACCATAGAAATAGATTCTGCGATAGATACTTCCGTCGCAAAAAAATATTTGAATGAATTTAACACCACGTTAAGCCTGTCGGAAAAGGGCAATTCAATTGTGGATAATATTCTTTTGCATGCAAACCAAAAGGAAGATAATCATTCCACCGATGAAAGACTCGAATTGTTCAATAGATTACGACAAGTAAGAAAAGTTGCAGCGGACAAATTTTCGCAACCGGCAAATTTGATTTGCCCGGATGAAATTTTAAGGAAAATTGCCGATATGCAGCCAACGAAAGTCGCTGAAATATTAGCAATGGAAAATTTTACAAAAAGGATGTTTAACAAAATTGGGCAGGATTTATTGAATGCTGTAAAAGAGCACAAAAACAAAAGATCTTCTGCAGCAAAATTCACAAATAAAAATCTCCCGGAAAATATTTCGTCAACATTAAAATTGATTGAGAAAGGTTATTCGCTTAAGGATATTTCCGAATTAACAAAGCTGCCTGAATCAGTTGTATCTGTGCAGATAGAAACAATATTAGGATTGTTCCCGGATTTATCTATCGAGTCGTTGATTAATAAAGATGAAAAAGAGCTGATCGAACAAAAAATCAATGAAGGATTTTTAGACTTGAAAGAATTGAAACAGGCATTGCCTCCCCGAATAAGTTATGCGTCACTAAGAATAATGCTTGCCAAACGTAATTCTATTTGATGCCATGTTTCTTTTTCAAAGTATCCAGATAAGTTTGCGCGTACTCGTTAAAAGACTTCCACCTCTCTTCGTCTTCAGCAAAAGTATCAAACGAGTATAAATATTTTTTCTCGTTTGTTTCGTATTTCTTAAATATTTCTTTCCGTCTTGCTTTCAGCGAATCGGCGTTCTTCTCAAATTGTTCTTCGGCAATAAGTAAATCGACGTAAGTTTTGGCCGTGATCTCCTCATCCATCAGATTCTCATCACTACAAGAAGTTATAATGAATAAAGAAATGCAAAGGGTATAATATACAAGTGATTTCATATTAACTTTTTTTGCTCGCTTCGAAAAGAACTTTCTTCTCCCTCTCGGTTAAATTTTGATACCCGCTTTGACTTATTTTGTCGAGAATTCTATCGATTTCTTCCTGATCGACTTTCAATTCTTCTTTCTTCGAATCGCGGATATCGTAAAAATCTGCATCCTGAACATCCTTTCCTTTACTAAAAGGCGATCTGTAGGTTTGCTGCCGACCACGGAATTCGTGCTGAGATTGACTCGGCTTTTTGAGCGAACTGAAAATACCTTTTAAGTTGATAGTTTTGCGTTTGTCTATTATGAAAAAAATAAATCCTGTAATAGCTCCGCCGAGATGTGCAAGATGTGCTACGAAACTCATCGTTGTATTGCCAACAGACAAAAATTCAAACACAATTAAAAATCCAATAAGATATTTTGCTTTAACGGGAATTAAAAAATAAATATATATGTAGCGATCCGGGAAGCTCATGGCAAATGCAACCATTATACCAAATACGGCACCTGAAGCGCCTATAGTTGGGCCAGCTGATGGTGAAGTCAGTTGTAATAATCCTCCACCAATTCCGCAAAGGAGATAATAAATTAAAAACTTTTTTGAACCCCACATGTTTTCCAATTCCATCCCGAACATCCAAAGCATGAGCATATTAAAGAAAATATGCCAGAAATCAGCATGTAGAAATTGATAAGTTATAAGCTGCCAAGGGTAAAAATCGACGAGTGGAATTCCAATAGGTATTAATCCAAAATAGAGAACAATCCAATTATCAAGCAAAGTATTACCAACGATAATACTTCTCCCCATCAAAGTAATTAAAAAGACGACCGCATTTATAATAAGTATATTTTTTATCACCGGCGGAAAAACACTAAATCCGCCAAATCCCATCGGGCGGTAATATCCTCTATCGTTGTAACCCATCAAAAATCCTTTGTGCTGTTCAAAATTTCCTGAAACTTACTTCTTTTTCATTAAAATAAAAAGAAGCAATCCCGCAAATACAGGACTGCTTCTAAGAAAAAATTTCTCCGTTGTATCTAACGTGAAATTTATGCTTCGTTTAACGCTGCAACACCCGGCAAAACTTTCCCTTCCAAAAATTCGAGGGAAGCGCCACCGCCGGTTGAAACGTGCGTTACTTTTTCATCAAGTCCGGCTTTTTTTATTGCGGCTGCCGAATCACCGCCGCCGATAATTGTTACAGCGCCATTGGCTGTAGCTGTTGCAAGGGCTTGCGCAACTTCATTTGTTCCGGTTGCATAATTATCAAATTCAAAAACACCCATCGGACCGTTCCATAAAATTGTTTTACTATCGAGTATCACTTTACAGAATTTTTCAATTGTCTTTGGTCCAATATCCATTCCCATTTTATCAGCCGGCATATTCGTTACATCAAATGTTTCTGCTGGAGATTCGTTTTTAAATTCAGCGCAAACACTAACATCTTCAGGCAACATAAAGTTTACTTTCATACCTTTGATTTTTTCGAGTATCTCTTTCGCCAAATCAATTTTTTCTACTTCAAGTAAAGATGTCCCTATTTCTAATCCCATCGCTTTATAAAAAGTATAAGCCATTCCACCGCCAATAATCAAGTTATCCACTTTAGGAAGAAGATTTTCAATGACATCAATCTTTCCTGAAATTTTGGCTCCGCCAAGTATCGCTGTGAACGGACGTTTCGGTTCGGCAACTGCTTTACCAAGATAATCCAATTCCTTCTGCATCAAATAACCTGCAACGGAAGTTTTAATAAATTTGGTAATCCCTTCGGTAGAAGCATGAGCGCGATGCGCACTTCCGAAAGCGTCGTTAACATAAACATCGCCAAGTTCGGCAAGTTGTTGTGCAAATGCATCGTTGTTCTTCTCCTCTTCTTCATGATAGCGTAAATTTTCAAGGAGAAGTACGTCGCCGTCTTTTAGTGCATTAGCTATTGTTCTAACCTGTTCGCCAATACAATCTGCTGCAAATAAAACATCTTTATCAAGAAGTTCACCGAGTTTAATTGCAACCGGTTTCAAACTGAATTCCGGTTTTGGCTTACCTTTTGGTCTGCCAAGGTGACTCATAAGAATTGTTCTGCCGCCTTCAGCCATTATTTTTTTGATTGTGGGTAAGGCTTCTACGATTCTTCTATCATCGGTTATTTCAAGCTTTTCGTTCAACGGAACATTGAAGTCAACCCGGACAAGAACTTTTTTACCCTTTAGTTGAATATCATCAATTGTTTTTTTATTCATTTGATCCTCCACATTAATATTATCGCATAGAAAAAGCGCAGCTTCTAAAGCTGCGCTTTCATTAAACTAATTCAATACTACTTAATCATTTTCATCAACAGATCGACAACCCGGCAGGAATAACCCCATTCGTTATCATACCATGAAACAACTTTGAAGAATCTTTTTTCACCCTTTAGATTATTTTGAAGTGTTGCGAGAGAATCGTAAATAGATGAACGGTCATCATGAATAAAGTCGGTGGATACTACTTCTTCAGTGCTATAACCCAAAATTCCCTTTAAATAGGTTTC
Source organism: bacterium (assembly GCA_043808235.1). Lineage (GTDB taxonomy): Bacteria > Bacteroidota > Ignavibacteria > Ignavibacteriales > Melioribacteraceae > JAZDFC01. The sequence goes on along the minus strand of JAZDFC010000052.1, from coordinate 79,945 downwards.
CGATGCTTTTTTCATCAATGCATCAATTTCCTGAATTGAGGTATCTTTTTCTGTTCTGAATGTCAGATCCACCACTGAAACATTTGCAGTCGGGACACGGAATGACATACCTGTTAATTTGCCTTTTGTTTGCGGAAGAACTTCGCCAACAGCTTTAGCGGCGCCGGTTGATGACGGAATAATATTGATTGCTGCAGCACGTCCGCCGCGCCAATCTTTTTTCGAAGGACCGTCAACAGTCTTTTGTGTAGCGGTGTAAGAGTGAATCGTAGTCATTAATCCTGTTTCGATACCGATACCTTCTTTTAAAAGAACATACACTACCGGGGCTAAACAGTTAGTTGTGCACGATGCGTTAGATACGATATTATGTTTTGCCGGATCATACTCATTGTCGTTAACGCCGATAACAAGAGTTTTAACATCGCCTTTACCGGGTGCAGAAATTAATACTTTCTTTGCGCCGGCGGTAATGTGACCATTAGCTTTTTCAGAATCAGTGAATAATCCTGTCGATTCAATTACTAGTTCAACGCCCATTTCCTTCCACGGTAATTGTGAGGGATCTTTCTGAGCAAGAATGCATTTAATTTTATCGCCGTTCACTACTAATACATCATCGGCTTCTAAAGATGCATCGCTTTTTTCGCTTCCTAAAGTCCCCTGGAATTTTCCATGGACGGAATCATATTTTAATTGATAAGCAAAGTATTTTGCATCTGTACTAACATCCACTACTGCAACAACATCAACTTCTTTACCCAATAATCCTTTATCGGCTAAAACGTTGATTACTTGTCTACCAATCCTACCAAATCCATTGATAGCTATTTTAACTGCCATAAGAAATACCTCCTTTTACGGTTATTTAAACATCTCGAAACGAAATATAAATATCAGAAATTATAAATTCAATTTGAGTTGTTTGTTAAAATTACTTAAATTCGGTTGGATTATTACATAAAAAGGTCAAAAATGAAGTAATATTCCTTTGGAAATTATTTTTTTTGAACAACTGTAACTAAGGAAACTATGTCTTCTTCTGATTTTTTGAATTATGTGCCGATTTTCTCGGAGTTACCGCCTGAAACAATCGAAAAGATATCTCAGATTGGTAACCGAAAATCTTACAAAAAGGAAAACGTAATCCTAATGGAAGAGGAAGCTGGCGGCGCTCTTTTTGTAATTATTACTGGAAAAGTTAAAGTTGCTCGTTCAAGCCATGATGGACGTGAAGTTATTTTAAGTATTCTCTCGGATTCAGATTTCTTTGGCGAAATGGCATTACTTGATGGTATGACCCGATCTGCAACTGTAATTGCGCTTGAAGATGCAGAATTGTTCATCATTCAGCGTGAAGACTTTTTGGGAATGTTGAGAGATCATCCTGAAATAGCCATAGCCTTATTACAGGAATTAACCAAAAGATTGCGCGCTGCTGATGTAAAGATTAAAGCGCTTTCTTTAAAAGATGCCGAAGGAAAAGTTGCAACTGTCATTTTACAATTGGCTGATGACATTGGAAAAATTAGACAGGGTATAGTTGAGATTGATAGATTGCCTTTACAGCAGGATTTGGCAAATATGGCAGGAACATCGAGAGAAACAATTTCGAGAACTTTGCATTCCTTTGCAAAAAAAGGATTAGTGGAGTTAGAAGGCTCGAATCTAAAAATATTGAATTACGAGAAATTCAAGGAAATATACGGTTAGTTAAAATGCGATCCAGAGTTGATTTACATATGCACACCACGTGTTCCGATGGAGCTAATTCGCCGTTGGATTTAGTGGCAAAAGCTAAACAGGCTAATCTGGATATCATTAGTATAACAGATCACGATAGTATTAACGCCCTTGATGAAGCGATGGCATATGGAAAAGAAATTGGCGTGGAAGTGATTCCGGGTGTTGAAATAAGCACCGATATTGAAGATAGAGAAGTACATCTGCTCGGATATTTTATTGATATAAAGAATGAAGAGTTGAATAAGTATCTAGAATTTTTCAGGGTTGAAAGATATCATCGTGCAAAGCGAATTGTAAATAAACTGAATAATCTTGGTATAGCCATTAATATTTCTGATATAATGGATCATGCAAAAGATTCCGCAATCGGGCGCCCCCATATTGCTTTTACTTTACAGGAATTGGGCGTTGTACAAAATTATTATGAAGCATTTGATAAATTCTTAAAAGATGATGGACCTGCATACGAAAGAAAAATTCATGTGTCGGCACAAAGCGCATTAAAACTGATTAATGAAGCCGGTGGCTTATCATTTATCGCTCATCCCGGGTATATGAAGGAATCAGTCTTAATGTATTTATTAAATGCGGGAATAGACGGAATTGAAGTAGTGCATCCATCACACAACGATTATCAAATAAAATTTTATCGTGGAATTGTGAATCAATATTGCTTATTGGAATCCGGCGGTTCCGATTTTCATGGTGGTAAAAAGGGCGACGAAGAAAAACTTGGCAAATATTTCATGTCCCCTTCAAAAGTAGATGCTATGAGAAAGATGTTGATGCGTAACAGCGCATAATCTAATTAATGGTCTTTCCAAATTACCTTCTTTCTAAACAATATCTTTTATTAAATTTGTGCGGTCAATCTTAATTCGTCCAAAATAAATTTTGGGGGAATGATTCTACTAAAATTTATAAAAGAAAGCTCGGAGTTCATTAATGAAAATTTTCCGGTTATTACTGTTTTTCGTACTTGGTACTTCTCTTTTTGCTCAAGAAATCGGGTCATGGAAAAATTATACATGTATGAAAAATACACAGGCGGTTCAAAGTGTCTCAAACGGCATTTGGGCAATCACGGATGGTGGACTCTTTCTGTATGACTCAAATAATAATTCCTACTTAAAAATAACAAAATCAGATGGACTAAGCAGCCATAACCTTACCGCATTAGCCGTTGATAATTACGGAAAAATTTGGATTGGCACATTAGAAGGAGTGATAAATGTTTACGATCCCGCTAATGGTAAAGTAAAAAGATTATTGGAAATTTATAATTCGAACAAAAATCAGAAACGAATAAATGACCTCGAAGTGCGCGGGGATACTATATATGTCGCGTCGGATTTTGGAGTTTCACTCATTCACTCGGCTACATTGAATTTTTTAGATACAGTAGTAAAATTTGGAAGTTTTTCAGCGGAGACAAAAGTCAATTCAGTTTTCGTGGGATCGTTGATTTATATTTGTACTGAAGCAGGCTTAGCTATTCAAAAATCCGGTGTGCAAAGCCTTACGGATCCTGAGACGTGGAATGTTTATCCTTTGGGTGTTGATATAATTGCCGAATCAATTTTATCAGCGACAGAATTTAATAATCAAGTTATGGTTGGTACTGATAAAGGGATTTATCGTATATCGGGCAGTGTAATCGAAAAAATGTGGTTCGATGTTTCCATTATTGATTTTAAAGTCTTCGGTTCGAATTTATATTGCATCGTGAGCAATAAGGACAACAGTGGAAAAGTATCTTCCAGTTCAGCATATAAATTCGCCGGCGAGGTTTTCGAAGAAATTTACACGGAGTCGGGTTCAGCCTTCAATAAAATTGATTTCAGCAACGATGGTATTATGATTATTGCTACAAGCAGCGGTCTGACATATTTCCCTTCAGGCTCATCAACTAAATTAATTCCAGATGGACCGGCTTCGAATCTATTTAATAGTGTTACTGTGGATATCAATGAAAATTTATGGGCAGGCAGCGGTAGAGATGTGACAGGATATGGTTTTTATAAATTCGATGGTGAGAAGTGGACGAACTATAACATGGCTACACTTGATGTTATAAAAAGCAATGCGTATCACATTGCGTCGGCTCAAGAAAATGGAGATGTTTTCTTTTGCAATTGGGGTGGTGGTGTAACCCGCTTTCGTAATAATGAGTTTATCACTTTTAATTCTGAAAATACCGACTTACCAGGAATTGCAGATTATCCAACTTTTATTGTTATTTCCGGTGCTATGAATGATTCGAAAAATAATAGTTGGTTCTTAAATTTCGTTCCGGACGATAGGAAGGTTTTAAGCGTTAATACCAGCGATAATCAATGGTACCACTATACATTTACTTCACCTAATATTCCAATCGGGAATACGTCTCAGCACCTTGTTATAGATCAATATGACACGAAGTGGTTTGCAGTAACCAACGGCAATCTTGGATTATATTATTTTAATGAACAAGGGACATTCGAAAGTTCATCCGATGATTTTAAGGGTTGGATAACAATTGAAAATGGTTTGCGAAACAACAATATTACTTCACTCGCTGTTGATCTTCGCGGCGAAATCTGGGTGGGTACTTCTCTCGGTATCAGTATTATCCCTAATAGTAATCCTGATAATCCCAAATATAATATTTTAAGCGCAGAAGCATTTGCAATTAAACAGCAGTCAATTACGTCAATCGCGGTTGATGCTATCAATAGAAAATGGATTGGCTCTAAAGAAGGACTATTTCTTTTATCTGCAGACGGTTCGCGAGTGCTTGAAAACTTTACAACATCAAACAGCCCATTACCAGCCAATGATATTAAAAGCATCGCCATTGATAATATAAAGGGAATTGTATACGTCGGTACCGATTACGGGCTTACGTCTTTTCAAACTGTTGCTGTTGAACCTTTGGATAGTTTTAGCGAATTATTTATTTATCCAAATCCCGTTCATTTATCTAACGGGCAAGACGCTAACATTAAGATAGATGGATTGATTAAAAACACCAGCATCAAAATTCTTTCGATTAGCGGTAAATTGATCAGTGAATTCGATTCTCCAGGAGGGAAAATAGCATTTTGGAACGGACGGGATTTAGATGGCAAGACTGTTCCCAGCGGTATCTACATTATAGTTGCTTACGACCAGGAGGCAAACAATGTTGCGCACGGGAAAATTGCTGTGATACGTGAGTGATGAAAAGATGAAGAGAAAATCTGTAAGATGATCGATTTACAAAATTTATCCATCCAGTTTTCAGGCGATAATTTATTTGAGAATGTTAATCTCCGCATTAATAACGGAGATAAAATTGCTCTTGTTGGTTCAAATGGGAGCGGTAAATCGACTTTCCTCAAATTGCTGATCGGTATCGAAAAACCTGAAACCGGAAACATCTCCAAACAAAGAGGAATTAAAATTGGTTATCTCCCGCAGGAGTTAATTCAACTGCGCGGGAAACCTTTATTCGACGAGGTAAAATCTTCGCTGCAAGAGATTAATGATATCGTCGTAGAAGAGAATAAAATAAATGATCAGCTATCCTCGCAAGTTCTTTCCGATGAAAAAAAATTTGAACTACTTCACCGGCTCGGCGATCTTACCCATAGAAAAGAAGAAATAAATTTTTACTCAATCGATTCCGAAATTGGTAAAGTGTTAGTAGGACTTGGGTTTAAAGAAGAAGAATTCACAAAATTGACCCATGAATTTTCCGGCGGTTGGCAAATGAGAATTGAACTTGCCAAACTGCTATTATCCAAAAACGATTTGTTGATGATGGACGAACCTACCAATCATCTTGACTTGGACTCACTACAATGGTTGATAGAATTTCTTCATAAATTCAAGGGTGCGTTAATCATCGTTTCACACGATAGATTTTTTATTAACGAAGTAACCGATAGAACTCTCGAGATATTCAATAATTCTATCTCATTTTACCGGGGTAATTATGAGGAATATCTTGTATTCAAAGAAGAGCGTGACAAACGAATAAAAGAGATGATAAGAGTTCAGGAACTAAAGCGTAAAGCTACAGAAAGATTTATCGAAAGATTCCGGTATAAAGCCACAAAAGCCCGACAAGTTCAAAACCGAATTAAGCAGCTTGAAAAATTCGAATCATTCGAACTCCCGGATGATGAGGAGAAAATAAAATTAAAATTTCCAGATCCGCCCAAAAGCGGAATTGTACCGATTGAACTGATAAATATTTCTAAGAGCTACGGAAATAATGATGTGCTCGTTGATGTTAGTTTATTGGTCGAGCGGGGGGATAAAATCGCTTTGGTGGGACCGAACGGAGCTGGCAAAACGACAATATCCAAAATAATTGCCCAAAAGTTGTTGCCGGATTCAGGCGAGGTAAAACTCGGTCATAACACAACTTTTTCATATTATGCCCAAGAGGTAGCTGAAAATCTCGATCTCGATAAAGATATTTTCGAGTCTATCGAAGATATAGCTACCGACTTAACTCCCGGTCAAATCAGAAATTTACTTGGTTCATTTCTTTTCAGCGATGATGAAGTTTTTAAAAAGGTAAAAGTACTTTCGGGTGGAGAGAAAAGCCGGGTTGCCCTTGCAAGAATTTTATTAACTTCCGCCAATTTGATTGTGATGGACGAACCAACGAATCATCTTGATTTTTCTTCGAAGCGAATTCTTCAAAAGGCGCTTATTGATTTTAGTGGTTCATTAATAATAGTATCGCACGATATAGATTTTATTAAGCCAATCACAAATAAAATTGTTGAAGTAAGGAATAAGCAATTAAGGATTTACCCCGGCGGAATTGATTATTACTTACATAAGAAAAACGAGCAGATTGAAGCCGAGCAGTCACTGATTTCTGCGCAAAAGGCAATCGAAGGCACATCGAATAAAAAGGATCAGAAAAGAAGCGAAGCCGAACTCCGCCAGAAAAGATATGCCGCCACAAAAGACATCAAGCAGCAAATAGTTGAAATTGAAAAAGAGATTGGAAAACTTGAAGAATTAAAAATGACAACTGAAAAAGAATTATCAAGCATAGAGATTTACAGCTCCCCGGAAATTGCAAAAGAAAAAAATAAATTGTATGCTGAAGTGAAAGAGACACTCGAAACTACCTTTCACCGGTGGGCAGAATTAACCGAACAACTTGAAGTTATCGAGAAATCATTCGCAAATTAAATTTTCGAATATTCCTCAGCTAATGCAATCCCGCCGTAAAGTGGCGCTTGATCGCCTAATTTTGTAGAAATTATTTTTACAATTTCGCCCGGTTCTTTTAACACAGAAACTTTAAAAGCTTCTTCAATCCAGGGAAGCATATAATCTCCCATCGCTTCAACTACTCCGCCGCCAATTACTATCGTATCAATATTCAAAAGCGTAACCACGCTTCCCAGTACAGTTCCGGTTATCTTGCAGGCTTTTTTAACATGCTTCGTTACAACTTCATCATTGGAAGCAAGCGCCTTGAACAACAATCTACTTTTAACACTTTTTCCCTTGAGAATGGTATTAGCCAAAGTTGAATCTTTGCCTTTTCGAATATCATTTTCAATAGCGGATACAATGGCGGGTCTGCTGGCGCTTAATTCGAATGACGTACTTTTCTCTTTCGAAGCTATATATCCTCTTCCCTTCACACGCATATGCCCTATTTCACCGGCGTAAAAAGAAGAACCACGGTATAATTTTCCACCAAAGAATAAAGCTCCACCTATCCCGGTTCCGATAAAGACAACCAGCATATTATTTATATTATCATCCAACTCAAATTTTTTGATTCCCAGTCCGGCAAGATTCACATCATTCTCAATTAGTACCGGATAAGTAAAATAACTTTGCATTGCATCTTTTATATTGAAATTGGATATGCCAAGATTAGGAGCGTTCCCGATAATTCCGCTTTCGGGATTAACCGTACCCGGCACGCCCATGCAAACAGCTTTAACTGCATCTTTATCAACTTCTGAGATAGCAATGACTTCATTTACTGATTTGGCAATTATCTCAATTAATTTCTGTTCGCCATCGCTTATATCAGTTTCGTATTTAACTGTATTCAAAATCTGTTTATCTTTGGTTAAAAGGGCAGTTAATATTTTTGTACCGCCGAGGTCAACTGAAACAATGTAATTATCGGACAAGGTATTACTCCTAATTTGCTGATAAATTTCTTTAAAAATAAAGCATAAAGGCAAAAGCGAGATACTTAATTTAGCTTATTGCCAATATTTCAATTTCACTTCCCTCTGAAATATAAACATCATAATTTTCTCATGCAAAAATATCGTAAGCGGAAGATAAAAATCGTAATTTTATATTAACAAATAATTAATTTAATCATAATATTAGCACACCATGCATCTTCATCCGCTTAAAAGATTTGGACAGAATTTCCTGACCGATCAAAATGTAATCAAGAAAATAATTGCTGAATTTGCCCCAAAAATGGAAGATACGGTAATTGAAATCGGTCCGGGACGCGCAGCGCTAACCGAATATTTATTAAAAATGGTAAATAATTTCTATGCGGTTGAGATAGATAAAAAAGTCGCTGCCGAGTTGAAGGAATCCTTTCCCGGATTAAATTTAATAGTGGCTGATTTTCTTAAAACAAATTTACATGAGATTCATTCTGGATCACAACACCCGATTAGAGTAATCGGAAACATTCCATATAACATAACATCTTCTATTCTTTTCAAGTTGATTGAAGACAGAGGGATTATTGATGATGCTATACTAATGGTCCAGTACGAAGTTGCAAAAAGGATGACGGCTAAAAGGAAATCGAAAGATTATGGAATCTTGGCGGTTATCCTAAACCACTTTGCCGATGTTCAACTATGCTTCAAAGTATCGCGGAATGTTTTTTATCCAAAGCCAAATGTTGACAGCGCTATAATACATCTTAAATTCAAGAATGATGAAGACAAAGAGTTGGACAATAATTTATTCATTCAACTTGTAAAAACTTCTTTCGGTAAACGAAGAAAAACTTTAAAAAATTCACTTCGTAATAGTATATTTGACAGTAATTTTTTAAATGATTTTGATATCGATTTAAACCTACGGGCGGAGCACCTTGATATCAAAGATTTTATTAATCTCACTAAATTTTTTCAAGTCCATAGATGAGTGAAGAAAATCAGAATTTTCGGGTAAGAGATGTAATTCAGGTTGATACAGAACTTCTGGAAGACATTTCGAAATTAATAGAAGATGAAGCGGGTGATAGCCTCCGTATTATCTTTGCCGATCTGCATGCCGCAGATATTGCTGAAATTATAAATCGTCTGTCTGTAGATGAAGCCAGATATGCATTCAATCTTCTCGATACCGAAGCTGCAGGTGAAGTTGTTGTTGAACTTGATGAAAATATCCGCGAAAAAATTCTTAAAGAAATAGATACAGATACAATTGTTGACATTGTTGAAGAATTGGAATTGGACGATGCGACTGATATCGTTAGCGACCTGCCGGATTCTGTAGCTGAACATGTTCTTGAAAATATCGACAAAGAAGATTCCGATGAACTGAAAGAATTATTAAAGTATGACGAGGATACAGCCGGCGGTATAATGTCGACTGATTTCATTAGTGTGAATGATGACGCCACTATTAATGAAGCCATAGAAGAAGTGAGAAAAAATGCGGATGAATTCGAACATATCTATCAGATTTTTATTCTTAAAAAGGACGATACTCTTATCGGAATCGTTCCTATAAAATCTTTGCTTCTTAATCCTTCTAATACATTAATGAACTCAATAATGGATGAGGATTTGATTTATGTTACTCCTGATGTGGATCAGGAGGAAGCAGCATCCATTATGGAAAAATACGATCTTGTTTCGCTCGCGGTTGTTGATAAGGATAAAAAAATGATAGGTAGAATTACCATCGACGATATCGTTGACGTTATCCGCGAAGAAGCTACGGAGGATATTCAAAAATTCGCCGGTTTATCCGAGGAGCAGGAACATAGTGACTCGGTATTCACAATTTCCAAAATTAGACTGCCCTGGTTGTTAATTGCACTTGTACTTGAAATGCTCAACGCACTTGTTCTTTCATCCTACGACAGATATTTAAAAGAATTAATTGTTGCAGCCTTTTTTATCCCCATCGTAATGGCGATGGGCGGTGGCTCGGCCTCTCAAGCGGCCATCGTTATGGTGCGGGGACTTAGCACAGGCGATATATGGATAAGCGACAGTATAAAAAATATCATAAAAGAATTCTGGGTTTCGATTATCAATGGAGTTGCATGTGGAATTGCATTACTATTGATGACTTACTTGATTTTTCCACGAGATGAAGTATCGCTTTCGTTCTCTTTGTTACTTGCTATTACTCTCATTTTGATCATGATTGTCGCAACAATTGTCGGAGCAATTATCCCGGTGCTATTAAAAAAGATAAAAATAGATCCTGCCATTTCGACAGGTCCGTTTGTTCAAACTACCAATGATATACTCGGCCTGTTTATTTATTTCACAATAATCACAAAATTCTTTTTGAACTGATGCAGCAGTTGATACCACTATTTAAAAACCTTAGCGCCACTGATTTGATAGTTGTTGCATTCGCTTCGATACTTTCGATTATAAACTTAATATTCATCAATGTGGTTGATAACTGGTTAACTCATATCCTCCTTAATTCTTTACTGATTATTTTTGTTTTTACACTGGCATATTACGATAAACATCTTAAAAATATTCTTTTGTCGCAACTTCATTTCTGGTATCTCGTTCCATTAATATTTCTTTTTTTCAAAGAAATATATTTTATGATTCAACCTATCCGCGGCGGAGATTATGATTACATTTTGATTGCTGCCGATAGATTCATTTTCGGCGCTAATCCAACGGAATTGTTTTACAAAATTTCCAATCCGTACCTAACCGAACTGCTGCAGATAGTATATGCTACATTCTTTTTTCTCCCGGTAATTCTTGGCATTGTATTAATTCTGAGCCAGCGATATTCGGATTTTAATTATGCCGCATTTATAATTGTACTTGGATTTTTCCTTTCATACTTCGGGTATTTTATTTTTCCAGCAATAGGACCACGTTTTACATTACACAATTTTGCGACGAATGATTTGGAATTACCCGGCCTTTTCCTTACAAAATTCTTACGTGAAATTGTTAATTCGGGGGAATCGATTCCAACCGGCACTTTAAATCCTGCTTTGATTGTGCAGCGTGATGTTTTCCCAAGCGGACATACTCAAATGACTCTGCTTGTAATGTATCTATCGATAAGATTTAAAACTAAATCAAGATATTTCTTTATCCCTGATGGAACGCTTTTGATATTCTCTACTGTTTATTTACGATATCATTACGTTATCGATTTGATTGGCGGAGTTATATTTATGATTGCCACACTTTGGATTGGAAGAATAATTTATAACAAATGGATGAAATTTATAGGTGAACCGGAGTATTATTATAAAAGCTATTAAATTTTTCCCGCATCCACTTTTTGGATTATTTCAATTATTAACGGGAAATATCTATCGAGAGCGCAATTTGAATCTTCGCGCAAATAACAATATTCGCCATCCTCGCTTGCGCGGCATTTTTTACAGACTTCTTCTTTTAAAGCTTTCGTATATACATCATAATCTTCTCCGTTGGATCTGTGAACAATTTCCAAAATCTGAGGAAAGAATGATTCAACAGCACATATTTCATTATCGGTCAGTTTGCAATCGCCTTTCTCGTCGGAATCAACACAGATTGAGCATATATTTTCGCGGATTGCTTTTAAATATTTTTCCATTCCGAATCTCCGTTTTTGCAAATTGAATTTAATAATAAGAACAAGGTTTTTCAAGTAACAAATAATTATGATAAATAAACAGAGACGTGTAAAAAGAATTTTCGATTCAATCTCTCATCGGTACGATTTTTTAAATCATCTGTTGAGCGCCGGTGTTGATATTTATTGGCGCAAAAAAGCGCTTAGACTCAGCAGAATCAATTCGGATACTATTCTTTTAGATGTTGCCTGCGGCACAGGCGATTTTGCTATAACCGCCCAAAAGAAAGGAGTTCGAAAAATTTTCGGAGCAGATCTTTCCTTAAATATGCTGAGGTTGTTTAACGAAAAATCTGATTGGATACACGGAAATTCTGTGCAGGCTGTTGCTGAAAATATACCATTTAAACCCCGTACTTTTACTAATATAACGGTTGCTTTCGGTGTTAGAAATTTCTTCGATATCGGGAGAGGATTTGATTCCTTCTATTCCATCTTAAAGCATAACGGCAAAGTGACTATTCTTGAATTTAAACTCCCCAAGCAAAAATTGGTTAGAAAATTTTATCGATTCTATTTTAAAAATATTCTCCCGTTCATTGGCAGAATCATATCAAAGGATAAAGAGGCTTACACATATCTTCCCGAATCGGTAGATGATTTTGACAGCAAAGTTGACTTGACATTTTTATTGAAAAAATCCGGTTTCAAAAAGGTAGATACTTATCCACTTACTTTTGGAATCGTTCATGTAGTAATTGCGGAAAAATAATTTTAGAAATCCGGCCACGGAATTTCTCCGTGCCGGATCTATAAAAATTTCTATTTGATAGTATACTGTGTTAAAGTTTCGCGGACAACTCTCGTATTCTCAAGATCAATTTCACCAATGCTTATCGCCTGAAGAATAATGGCAGAACCTTCTATTTTGGCTAACCCAACATCTTTTACGAACCATCCGTTAGCTGTAAATATTTCAGTTGGAGGATTCACAATATCCTCAACTGAAGTCGGCATTCTAACCGTTGCAGTATATTTAATTTTTTCGGCTAACGATGTTCCTCCCAAAACAGAAATGCTTTCCTGACCTTGATATTCGGATTTTACTTCAATAATATTTATACTCATCCCTATTAATCCAACAGAAAGTTTAAATGCATCCCATGTTTTTCCTGCAAACAAAGGGAAAGAGAAAACTTTGATTTCGGAATCGATATTAATATCAAGTTGAAATCCTAAAGCCGCAGCAACGGAATCAATCATGCCTCCAATTCCAGCCGTATCGATAGCAAAATTTATTTCCGTATCGGTCCGTCTGAATCCTACCTCGGAATTGAAAGGCACACCGCCAACAGTACTTGCATTCTTTTGAATAATATATTGAATTCCATTAATGGTCTCGTTCCGATCAAATGTCGAAACTCTCGAACCAACATTGGCTGCGTTTCCGCCTGTTGAACTCAATGTATCGGTACTGTAAGTAAATGATGAGGTTAAATTCCCCGGATAATAATCAATCGCCGATTCGGTGATCGGATCAGTAGTTTCTTCCTTGCTGCAAGCAAGGGCTGCTATCATCAGCAAAAGCAAAAAAGTCGTATTTAATATTTTTCTCATTTATTCTTCTCCATATTGATTAACAATTCTTTTAATTTTCGAAAAGCTATGCCTCTGTGGCTGATGGTATTTTTCAAAGATAAATCCATTTCAGCCATCGTAATATCATATCCTTCGGGCACAAATATCGGATCATATCCGAATCCCAATATTCCTTTCCTATTTTTAATTAGTGTTCCTTTGATTTCACCATTGCAAACTAAATAGTTATTCCCGTCAAAATAAACCGCGCATGATACAAAGCTTGCATAATGCGGTTCCGGCTGATCTTCCAACTCTGCCAATACCTTGTTTATGTTATCGTCAAATGTACAATTCTCACCGGCGTATCTGGCAGAGTGGATTCCCGGTCTGCTGCCGAGCTGCTCAATTACTAAACCTGAATCATCGGCAATACACGGTTCACCGTACATGCTAAAAACTTCATCTGTTTTTATTTTAGCATTCTCTTCGAAGGTTGAACCATGTTCCTCAATCTCCGGTACATTTCCCAAATCATAGAGTGAATATACCCGGAATGGGGAATCGTTAAAAATATCTTTAATTTCTTTAATCTTACCTTTGTTGCCGCTTGCAAAAATAATTTTCTTCATTTAACTCCTTTCAAGTAGTTTAATTAATTCTTCCTTTCCCTTCCGAGCAATTTTTTCATTATCAAAAATCAACGAATGACTATCCCGAACGACCCATTCGCCTTCAATCATCACATCCCGCACAACCGATGCTGTTGATGAATAAACTATCTTAGAATAAATATTGTCATAATTATCTAAAAGAGGTTGAAGAGCGTCTTCCAGATTTAGTAAAACAAGGTCTGCTTTTTTCCCGACTTCGATGCTTCCAACTTCATCATCGATGTGCAATGCCTGTGCAGCTTTTATGTTACTTAATTTAAATACCGTTTTTGCATCCATGGAAGTTGGTCCATGCTGCACTTTTTGAATTAACGCAGCAAGCCGCATTTCATTAAAGATACTCAAATTGTTATTACACGGCGGACCATCGGCTCCGAGCGAAACCGATATACCCTCGTTTAAAAAACGGGGAATTGGTGCAACGCCCGAACCAAGTTTTAAGTTTGCCGAAGGACAATGAAGTACATTTGTCCCGCTTTCTTTGAGCAGTGCAATTTCTTTTTCATTAACATGAATACAATGAGCAAGATATGTTCGCGTACCGAGAAGTCCCAAAGAATCAAAGTACTCCAGGTTCTCCATCCCAGACTTCATTCTTACCGCTTCAACTTCAGTTTTATTTTCGGAAGAATGCGAGTGGAAAACCGATCCGGGGAAATCATCGAGCATTCTATATGACTCTTTTAAAAGTTTTTCGCTGCACGAAAGTACGAACCTGGGTGCAAATCCATATTTGATTCTTCCCCCATTCGAATTGTGGTACTGTCTCGCAAGATCATACGCAGATTTCAAACCGACTTCAGTTGGTTCGCTAAAATTTGAATACAAATCATTTTCATCGATCAAGCATTTCCCGGCAAAAGCTCTCATACCGGATTTTTTAAGTTCATCAAAAATTACCCCTCCATGCCTGAGTGAACCCATATCTAAAATTGTAGTCGTACCGCCGTTCTGCAACTCATATAAACCTAATTGAGCTGATAACCGGAGAGAGTTTTCATCGTGAGCATTTTCGTACGGGAAAATTCTTTTTTTCAACCAATCTAAAAGAAGAAGATCATCCGCCATCCCTCTGAATAACGTTTGGCAGAGATGAACATGCGTTTGAATGAATCCCGGAATTAAAGTAAGATTTTCGCATTGAAAAATTTCCCCGATGAACCGGGATAGATCATAACGGTTCGCCGGAGCAATATTTATAATCACTCCATCCTCAATTTCTACGGCGGTCTTGTGTAAAATTTCATCCGTTGAATTTGCGGTTACAACTGCTTTGGGAATGATTAAAATTTTATTTTGTTTCATTGTTTTTCTCTGCAAATAAAATATCCAATTGTTCCATTGCAAAGCGCAAGTGAGGAATTACTATCGATCCCCCAACTATCAAGGCGATATTGAACGTCTCGTAAAATTCTTCGCGGGCAGCGCCTTCATGCACGGAGCGATCGAGATGATACAGAATGCAATCGTTGCATCGCAAAACCATTGAAGCTACCAATCCCATCAGTTCCTTTGTTTTAGCCGGAAGCGCTCCGGAAAGGTACGCTTTATTATCAAGCGCAAAGAATCTTTTAAAATCATTAAAACCACAATTCAGGATTTTATCGTTCATATCCGAGCGGTAATTTCTGAATTCAGTCACTTTAGTTTTCATAAAACCTCAATAGTTTTGCTAACAATATTTTTGTTTTTATATTATACATTGGAGATGTATTTTCCATTTTCCATTTTCCATTTTCCATTTCCCATCTTCCATTTCCGGTGTCAAGCTATTTCCTTTCAAGTTCTTTTTTAAGGTACATACCCGTGATGCTTTTTTTATTTTTTACTATCTCTTCCGGCGAACCAACAGCAATAACTTTTCCACCATGCTCGCCACCGCCGGGACCGAGATCAATAATGTAATCAGCTACTTTTATTACATCCAGATTGTGCTCAATTACAATTACTGTGTTTCCCTTCTCTACTAATTTATCGAGAACATGCAAAAGAATTCTCACGTCTTCAAAATGCAATCCCGTTGTCGGTTCATCAAGAATATATATTGTTTTACCTGTGCTTATTTTGCTCAACTCAGCAGCTAATTTCACTCTCTGAGCCTCTCCGCCCGATAGAGTTGTTGCCTGCTGCCCGATTTTCAAATACCCCAATCCAACATCATGTAAAGTCTGAATTTTACGTTTTATTGTCGGCATTTCTTCAAAATATTCAAGGGCTTCGTCAATCCTCATATCAAGAACATCCGCAATGGATTTAGTACGATATAAAATCTCAAGTGTTTCGCGATTGTACCTTCTTCCGTTGCAGACTTCGCATGTTACGTACACATCGGGTAAAAAATTCATTTCAATTTTCTTAAGTCCGTCTCCTTGACATTCTTCGCATCTTCCGCTTTTCACGTTAAAACTAAATCTGCCCGGTTTATAGCCTCTCATTTTAGCTTCGGGCAGTTGCGCAAATAAATCTCTTATATAAGTAAAAACACCGGTATAAGTTGCCGGATTGGAACGCGGTGTTCTTCCAATCGGGGATTGATCAATCTCAATAACCTTATCAATAAACTCAAGTCCCTTTATTTCTTGATAAGGAAGAGGGGCAACTTTCGATTTGTAAATTTTCTGCATTAGTATTTTTACAAATGTCTCGTTGATCAAAGAGGATTTACCCGAACCGCTAACACCCGTGATGGCGATAAATGTGCCCAAAGGAAATTGTACATTTATTCCGGCTAGATTATTTCCGGTAACTCCGTTTAGTTCTATTGACTTCCCGTTGCCCTTTCTTCTTTCTTGCGGAATCTCAATCCGCTTTTTGTTTTTTAAATATTGTAGAGTCAATGATCTCAATCCGTTTTTGGAATTCATAATATTTGTCGTTTCACCACTCAAACAAACTTCCCCGCCATGCACACCCGCATTTGGACCGAGGTCAATCATAAAATCCGAACATTCAATTGTCTCGCGGTCGTGTTCAACCACTATTATTGTATTCCCAAGGTCTCTTAATTCCTTCAATGAATTTATGAGTTTTATATTATCGCTTTGATGCAAACCGATACTTGGTTCATCAAGCACATACAGCACCCCGGCGAGTTGAGATCCAATTTGAGTTGCCAGCCGAATTCTTTGAGATTCCCCTCCCGATAGTGTTCTTGCCGTCCGATTCAATGTGAGATAATCCAAACCAACATTTAACAAGAAGCTCAACCGGGTTTTAATTTCTTTTAAAATTTGTTTGGCGATGATTGCGTCGCGTCCCGTCAGCTCCAAATTTTCAAAATATCCCCTTGACCGTTCAATAGATAATTCAGTTACTTGACTAATATTTTTACCGCCGATAGTCACCGACAAAGATTCCTTCTTTAGTCTACCGCCATTGCAAGTTGAGCACATCATGGTATTCATAAATGATTCAGCCCAATCCCGAATATTGGTGGAAGAAGTATTTTCGTAAAAATGATTGAGGTAATTAACAACACCACTGAATTTATGCATGTATTGAACTGCTTTGCCACCGCCGAAAGTATAGCTGAATGGAATTTTTTCCTTAGTGCCGTGTAATAAAATCTCTTTTTGCGATTCGGTTAGATCGCAGAGCCTGGTATCGAAATCAAATCCAAAATATTTTCCAACTCCTTCGAGCTGATTGAAGAACCAGATATTTCTCGGCTTGCCAAGCGCAGCAATTCCTTCTTCATTGATTGTTTTATTCCAATCGGGAATTATTAAAGATAAATCATATTCCTTTTTTTCTCCCAGCCCTTCACAATCAGGGCACGAACCATATGGCGAATTGAAAGAGAACGAATTCGGCGCTAATTCCTGGTAACTTATCCCACAGTGAATACACGCTAAGTCGCGGCTGAAAATATAATCTTCCTTTCCATCATTTATTATGATACTGCCGTTGCCATAATTAATTGCAACTTCTATCGATTCGCTTAACCGGTTTGACGCGTCCTGGTTTACCTTCAATCTATCAATTACAATTTCGATATTGTGCACTTTGTAACGATCTACTTTAAAGCCCGGTTCCAATTCATATATTTCGTCATCAACTCTTACACGAACAAAGCCATCGCGTAAAATGTCTTCAAACAATTCTCTGTAATGTCCTTTCCTTCCCCGAACAACCGGCGCAAGAATAATGATTCTTTGATCCAGGAAGTTTGTAAGCGCAGTATCAAGAATCTGTTCGGATGTTTGCTTTTCAACCGGTCTGCCGCAATTGTAACAATGTGGTTTACCTACTCGTGCAAAAAGTAATCTTAGATAATCATAAATTTCAGTTACGGTGCCGACAGTAGATCTCGGATTGTGAGAGGTGGATTTTTGCTCAATCGAAATCGCCGGACTAAGTCCTTCAATCAAATCAACTTCCGGTTTTTCAAGCATATCGAGGAACTGGCGGGCATAGGCAGATAATGATTCAATGTATCTTCGCTGTCCCTCGGCATAAATTGTATCGAAAGCAAGCGAGGATTTACCCGACCCGGACAGACCGGTAATCACCGTAAAAGAATCACGCGGAATCTCAAGATCAATATTCTTGAGATTATGTTCACGAGCGCCTTTTATTATTATTTTATTCTGAAAATCCATTAAATTACTTCTCAAAGTTCGAACATTTATTTTAATTAAAGAGTGTCTGAAAAGCAATTTTTTTTGTATAAAAAATTTACTATGGCTTATAAGAAGATATCCCGGGCTGAATTTGTTAATATTAAAGAGTAATAGAGGAATTCTGAACTACTAAAATGGATGCAAATAAATTAAATACTATTCCGGTTCCGGGCGAGTATAAATTAAAGGAAAAGGGATCGGTTTTTACCGCACTTTCCCATCCCATTGATTCCGGGAATCAGTTTATCGAAATTTATTCGACTATCAAGAAAAAGTATTACGACGCCACACATCACTGTTACGCATATAAATTGTACGGTGGTAAGGAAAAATACTCGGACGACGGTGAGCCCACCGGCACCGCCGGTATTCGGATATTAAATGCGATAAACCATTTTACTTTAACAAATGTTGCGGTAATTATCGTCCGTTATTTTGGCGGAACAAAACTTGGCGTTGGACCCCTGGGCAAAGCATATTATAATTCTGCGCTGGGAGTATTGTCGGCAGAAGAATTCATCGAAAAAACAAAATACACATTCTACCGCATTAATTTTGAATATGATTTAACAAGTATGGTTCATCACCAACTAAAGGAATTTGAAGCAACAGAAATTATAAATAAATTTGAAAAGCGCCCTATTGTAGAATGTGCCGTCATTTCCGATAGAGCTGAATCTTTCATAGCGAATCTCAAGGATAATTCGAAAGGGAAAGTTTCCATAGAATATTTAGAGGATCGATTTCTTATTTAACCGTTAATATTTTATAACAGTTTATAATTCAAGAAAGTTAACACATGGGCACAATTGAAGTTTCGAAACAACTTGCAAGAAAGATAATTTTATATACGCAATTGCTCGATGGCAAAACAAAACTGCCGAAGGGAAAGAAGGGCGCGGCTGAAGCAATTAAAAAACTCGGTTACATTCAGATTGATACGCTTGCAGTGGTCAATCGTTCGCATCATCACACTTTATGGACGCGCCGAAAAGATTATTCCGAAAACATGCTGCATGACCTTCAGGCAAAAGATAGAATGGTATTCGAATATTGGGGTCACGCCATGAGCTATTTTCACATGGATGATTTTAGATTTTTCCTTCCGAAAATGAATAATTTTAAAAATCCCCAACATCGATGGGTAAAACAACATCTTGAAAAATCGGGAAATCTTCTCGATCCAATACTCGAAAGAATAAAAATTGAAGGTCCTCTCGGCTCAAAGAATTTTGAAAAACCAGATGGTATAAAACAAGGAAGCTGGTGGGATTGGAAGCCTGCAAAGATGGCGCTCGAACTTTTATTTTGGCGCGGTGATTTGATGATCTCCGGGAGGAAAAATTTCCAAAAAGTTTACGATTTGACCGAGCGTGTATTACCGAAAGGAATAAATCTAACTGTACCGACTAATAATGAAATTTCCGACTTTCTCGTCCACCGAGCATTAACAGCATTAGGAATTGCTGAAGAAAAAGAAATGAACAAATTTATGCAGCCATCGGCACAGCGAGATGCCGACTGGATGTTTGCTGATAAAGAAAATATTTCGAAATCACTTAAAAGATTCGTTGAATCGGGAGAAGTAGTCCAGGTAAAGATTCATGAAGGAAATCATACTGATCATTTTGTTTTGAAAAAGACACTTGAGTTTTGCTCAAAGTCGAAGTACACTTCACCGGAAATATTTTTGCTCTCGCCGTTCGATAACCTCATCATTCAACGGGAAAGAACGAGAAAGTTTTTTGATTTCAACTATTCAATAGAATGTTATTTACCAACGGCTAAACGTAAATACGGTTATTTCGTGATGCCAATTCTTTGGGGTGATAAATTCGTAGGAAGATTAGATCCAAAAGCTGATCGAACAACAAAGGTATTGATCGTTAAGAATCTTGTCCTCGAACCTGGATTCAATAATTTTGAGGATTTTCTTCCGAAATTTGCTAACAAGCTGCTGGAGTTCTCGAAATTTAATGACTGTAATGAGATTAAATTTATTGACTGTAGCCCGAAAAAAATCATGACGAAATTAAAACAAGATCTAAAGGGAAAATCGGATTGAGAATTTGATTACGTTGTTTTTACGTCTTAAACAGCATTTTAGAGTGAGAATATTAAATCTTGACAAATAGTCCTTAATTAATTATTTTTTAATAAGATATAATAATCCTTAAAAATTCACTAACAGAGGGTTGTAGAATGATATATACAAAAACCGGCGAATATGCAATCCGCGCTATTTTGTTTCTTGCACGGCAATCAAAAGAAGCGTTAATAATGTCTTCGGAAATTGCTAAAAGTGAAGATATACCGGCTCATTACTTGGCCAAGATTCTGCAGAGAATGGCGAAATACGGTTATGTTGATTCGTTTAAAGGAAGAGGCGGCGGTTTCAAAATTACAGACCTTGCTTTAAAAAGTTCTATCCTGGAAATTGTTGAAAGAGTCGAGGGACCGGTTATCAATCTAAAATGCGTTACCGGATTGAAAGAATGTTCCGAAGAGAATCCATGTCCATTACATGAAGAATGGGCGGAATTGCGTAATCGAATTTACAATCTTATTTCCAGTAAGTCAGTGAGTGAAGTAGCTCAAAAGTACAAAGAGACTTTAAGAAGAAAAAAATAATTCACGGGGACTTGTAAAACAATTTACAAGTCTTCATTATTTTTATAAACGTTCTCCCCTCTTCTTCTCATTCAAAAATAATTTTATGAGTGCGAAATCGCTGCATAAATCAGTGAGATTTTGTAAACTCTCTTTTGATAAAGCAAAATACTTTTCACGGAAAATTACTCTGTAAAATTCTGTTGCCGTTGCCAAAATATACTCCAAATCATTTTTGATTTTTTGCAGGTACTCGGAATATTCATTTGTCACTTTCCGAAAATAATCCGGTGAAATGTTTTCATCTCTTGTTTGCACAACCTTCAAAAGTCCCTGAAGATATTTTGAATTGAAAGCTAAGGTCTCGAGAAGGCTTTCCTTCTTCTCATTAAATATTATTTCAATAAGACGCGAGATGTCATCGGAGTTTTTTATTTTTTTACCTGTTTGATTTTGAACATCTGCGAGAAAAGAATTCACCTTTTCCGTCAATTCGGTTTCTCCCATTAATCTTCTACCTTACTTTTAATACCGAGCCCAATTCCATCGCCGATTGGAAGAATGCTGCTGTGGAGAGTTTTCTGCGATAAAAATATTTTATTAAAACAGCGTATCAATTTTGTAGATTTTTTAAATTCTTTTGGTACACTTGATGCTGCCGTAAAACCTTTCCATAATAAATTATCAATAAAAATAATTCCCTTTTCCTTTAATACCATCAGAGAGAAGTAGAAAAGCTTTTCGTAATCCTCTTTGTCAGCATCGAGAAATATGAAGTCGTATTTTTTACTGAGTGTCGGCATGATGGAAAGTGCGTCGCCTTCAAGAATATTTATTTTCTCTTTGAGTCCGGCTTTCTCAATATTATTATGAGCTATAGCAATGTTGTCGATACTTTTTTCAATTGTATCAATACAACCCTTCTTCCTTAAATTACGCGCAATGATTAGTGATGAATAAGCAATTGCAGTTCCAATTTCCAAAACATTTTTTGGTCGTTTTATTTGAATTAACTGTGCAAGGAATTCGGCAGCATGCCAGTCGAGAATGGGCACACGATTTTCGAAAGCAAATTTTTCTATTTCAATTAAAAGGCTATCGGGCTGATGTCTATTTTCTAAAAGATATTTTTTTTGAGAAGGGAATAAAATATTCGCCATAATTTACTTCATGTAAATCATTTTTTTTGCAAAAAGATTTCCATCCATTTCCAAAGTATAAATATAAGGTCCGCTTCCAACCGACATCCCGGCTTCATTTGCACCGTTCCAAACTACGTAATTGATACCCGGATTTGAAAGGCCTTTGAATATTTCTTTTACTTTTTGTCCAAGGATATTATAAATGGTAATCCTAATATTCTTTGGAGTTACTGTGGAATATTCAAATGTTGTATTACTGTTAAACGGATTTGGATAGTTCTGAGATAGATAGAAATCCTTTGGTACAATTTCAAAATTTTCCGTATTCAGCGAAATTTCCATACTGCCGGATTCAAAAGTATAATAAGAATTCAGCGGATCAATTTTTTGATTCCCAGGTAGATCTGAGTAAGAAAAATAAATTTCAATCCCATCACCATTTGCAAATTGTGGAAGCTGAGAGGAATAAATCAGTCCGTTATTTGAATCCATTTTCAACGAATCGAAATTCCCTGAATTGCTTTTATAATGCATCCATACAGACCCGCTCTCGAGAGTTTCATCAAAAAAGATTTTATTAATTGAGTATCCACTTAAATCGCATTTTAAATTTGGAAATGCAATAGCTCTCCTTGCTGAAACAATCCCGTAGCCTATATCATTATCCGGATTTGCAGACTGACTGCCGGATTCAATCATAATCTTGCGGACTTGTTGATTGGTGAGGTGAGGATAGACAGACAACAATAAGCCGGCAGCACCCGCGACAATTGGAGAAGATGCAGATGTACCGGATGCATTAAAATAACCGCCGGTGAATTTATCAGCGCCGTGAACGCTCACTCCATTCGCAACTAATTCAGGTTTTATTCTTCCATCTGATGAGGGACCGCGTGAACTGAAGCTGGCAATAATACTATCTTTACCAATCGCGCCAACCGCTAAAACATTAAAACCATCGGCAGGAGCGGTAATATATCTCCACAAATTATTGCCCTCATTACCGGCTGAACTAATTGTTACAACACCTTTTTTGAATGCAATCTCAATGGCTCGTGTAATAATGGTCGTCTTGCCATCCATATCTGAATATTCATAAGATTCGCTTTCATCATCGAATTCACTGTAACCAAGAGAAGATGTTGTGATATCCACGCCTTTGGCTTCGAGCCATTCAAGCGCGGCGGCATAGTTATCTTCTTCGAGACTTGTTTCGCTCCGAATATCTTCAGTCTTTGCCAAAATAAATTTTGATTCCGGTGATGCACCGATGAGTTCCCCTTCGGCATACCCGCCAATAATAGATAAGACATAAGTTCCATGCTCATCCTGTTTCGGTACGTCCCCATTTTCATTAGCTGTTTTCGGATCATCAAACACAAAGTCATATTCCCCAATTACTTTTGAATTATGAAGAGCTGGATGATTTTTCCAATCAAAACCGGAATCGAGAATGCCGATAATTACGCCTTCGCCTTTAATTCCAAAGTTATGAACAATTGGAATTTCAGAAATCTGGAGTTGTTCATATGAGGCGCCATAATTTAATTCGGTAGAAACAGACGGAAAGTTAAAAATGTTTTTCTCCAAATATTTATCAGGTTCAAAACTGTCTTTCGATTTGAAGGATTTTACTTTTTCAATTTTCTCGACAAAAGGAAGAGATAATACAAATTCAGTTTGCGATGAATTCAAGATTGCCGTGACACAATTAAACCACTTCAGTTCATGAATGGTATTGATACCGGCTTCTTTCAATTGAGAAACATACTTACTACTAACGGGGAAATCTTCGTATCCGATATATTCTTCACCCAAATTTTTCTTTCTTCTTTCTATACATTTTTCGGAAAGGATAGATTTAGCTTCCTCATAAATCGAAGAATTTTTATTGATCTTTTGGAGGGATGCAATGCCCTTGTCTTTAAAATAAATAAAATACTTTTGCTGAGCGGAAATACCGCTGAACGAAATTGCGAGAAGAATAATAATTATAAAATTTTTCATCAGTTTTTTTAATGGCTATTATAGCAAAAATCAATATACAATGAAATGCATTTTTTAGTGAACCAATTTCGCAATTCTATTTAGTCTAACCGAACTGAGAAGCCTGAAAAATTCGCTGAACGGAATTTCGGGATTCCATGACCAATAAATCATCAAGGCTTGACCGAGAATTTTATCGCGAGGGACTAATCCCCAATAACGGCTGTCAGCGCTATCGTCCCGGTTATCACCCATCATAAAATAATAATCTTTCTGAATTTCGTAAGAATCAACAGGTTTATTATCAATATATACTTTTTCATTGGATGCGCTTACAACTCTCCTTCCATATTCTCGATCTATGATAGTACGCCACCAGTCCACATTTTCAACCGTCAAAGGAATAACTTGACCTTTTTTAGGAATAATGAATGGCCCGTAATTGTCTCCATTCCAGCCTGAACCTTTCGGGAAAATAGATTCATCCGCATATCCTTGCGGAAGCGGAACGGAGCGAAGATATTGAATTTTGGGAGGGATTGGAAATTGTTTCCCATTCACAAAGACAACTTTATTTTTTATCTCGATTGTATCGCCCGGAGTGCCAATCATTCTTTTAACATAATTCATGATAATTTCAGAATTCATCTCATCGCGGTCGCCGGGATATTCGAATACAACAATATCGCCGCTTCGAGGTTCTCTAATGGCGGGCATCTGAAAATACGGCAGAGCGATATCTGTGAATGGTATATTCCTCGGTGAAGATGATCCATAAATAAATTTGTTAACAAAAAGGAAGTCTCCCACAAGAATAGTTTTCTCCATTGATCCGGTAGGCACTCTCGATGTTTCGATTAAAAATGTTTTGATCAAAAGAGCGGCTACTGCTGCGAACAACAGATTTTTAACAAATTCGATGACTTTTTCTTTTGGTGTTTTTGGTTTTTTCTTCTTTTCGATTTTTTCCTGGTTGTCAGTTTTGCCGAACAATGTTTCTCCAATAATTTTTAAAACTAATGTATAAATTTAGCAATTCGATTCCAACGAACCGCACTAAAAATTCCGGGTATATTCCAAGATACTTTTGAATAATCCAGCGACCAATAAATTAGTATCGCTTCACCGATAATGTTTTCTCTCGGCACCAATCCCCAAAACCGGCTGTCGGAACTATCATTCCTATTATCACCCATCACAAAATAATAATCTTTGCTGAAAGTATAGGTATCAAATTTTTTTCCATCCACAATTAATTCGTGAGAATCCGCGGGAATTACATTGCTACCGAATTCGCGGTTTATTATCGTCCGCCATCTAATTATGTTTTTCCGGTTTAATTCAATAGTATAACCTTTCCCGGGTATTACGAGCGGGCCAAAATGGTCCTCGTTCCACCGAACTCCGTTAGGAAAAATCCTCGGATCATAAAACTTTTTTCTCTTCAATGCCTCTGAATTAGTTATTGCTTTTGCCGGTACATTAATTTCAACATTATTAACAAAACATTTTCTATCCGAAATTAAAATAGTATCGCCGGGGCAACCGATGCAACGCTTGATAAAATTTTGCTTTTGAGAAGGGAAAAGTTCGTCCCTCTCGCCAGGATATTCAAAAATAATGATATCGTTCAATTTGGGATTGCGGAACGCCGGGAAATTAAAATAAGGAATCTTAACTTCTGTGAAAGGGATATATCTCGGCGAGGAAGCTCCATAAATCAATTTATTCACAAGTAGGTAATCACCCGCAAGCAGAGTATTCTGCATGGAATTAGTCGGTATCCTGTACGCTTCTATAATAAAAGTTTTTACGATGAAGGCAACAATAACGGCAACGACAAAAATCTTTATGTAAAGTAATAACCTGCTCATTAAAATCGAATTGAACCTAATCCTCAATCTGAAGGACAGCTAAAAATGCTTCTTGCGGTATCTCCACGTTACCGACTTGCTTCATTCTCTTTTTGCCTTCTTTCTGTTTTTCTAAAAGTTTTCTTTTTCTTGTTATGTCGCCGCCATAACATTTCGCTGTAACGTTCTTGCGGAGAGCTTTTACATTAGTCCGCGCAATTACTTTCGAACCTATGGAGGCTTGAATTGCAATTTCAAATAACTGTCGCGGTATTAGATCTTTCAATTTAGTACACACTTTCCTTCCCCAATCAAAAGCATTCTCGCGGTGAACAATTACCGAAAGAGCGTCCACCGGTTCGCTATTCAACATAATATCAAGTTTTACAAGATCTGCTGTGCGATATCCAATATACTCATAATCGAATGAGGCATAACCGCGGGAAGTGGACTTTAATTTATCGTAAAAATCAAAAATAATTTCCGCTAACGGAAATTCGAACTGCATGTCAGCACGGGTTGGAGATAGATAAGTTGTGTTTTGATATACTCCCCTTTTATCCATAGCAAGTTTCATTATGTTGCCGAGGTATTCCGATGGTGTAACTATTTGCGCTTTGATATACGGTTCTTCAACTTTATCAATATCGCCTAAAGCGGGCATATCTGCAGGATTATCAACGGTTATTTTTTCACCTTTCTTATTGTACACAAGATATTCTACGTTTGGCAAAGTATTAACAATAGACTGATCGAATTCTCTTTCAAGTCTCTCCTGCACAATCTCCATATGAAGCATTCCGAGGAATCCGCATCGGAAACCGAATCCGAGCGCCGCAGAGGTTTCGGGTACATAAATCAACGCGGAATCATTTAAACGGTATTTATCTAACGCATCGCGTAAATCTTCATAATCATCCGCATTCGTGGGGTACAAACCGCTGTAAACCATCGGCTTAATATCTTTATAGCCCGGCCAGGGTTCATCGGCTCCATTCCGCACATGTGTAACCGTGTCACCGACTTTTGTATCATGCACATCTTTAATTCCGGCAATTAAATATCCCACTGTACCTGCACGAAGTTCTTTAGTTTTAATTTTTGTTAAGCCGAGAATTCCAACTTCTTCAGTCAACAGGGATTTATTATTCACAAAAAATTTAATTTGATCTTTCTCGCGAATAACGCCATTAAAAACCCGGATATAAGCAATCGCACCGCGATATGGATCGAAAACCGAATCGAAAATAAGCGCCTGCAGCGGCTTGTTTTCATCACCGGATGGCGGCGGCACTTTAGCGACAACAGCTTCTAAAATTTCATCAATACCGATTCTTTGTTTAGCGCTCGCATAAATGATATCCGAATCTTTACAGCCGATCAAATCAATAATCTGTCCTTTTACCATATCCAGCATCGCGCTCGGTAAATCGATTTTGTTGATTACCGGGATTATCTCCAGCCCGGCATCAAAAGCCAAATAGAGGTTACTAATCGTTTGAGCTTCGACACCCTGGGCGGCATCTATTATCAGCAGAGCGCCTTCACAAGCAGCAAGTGAACGGGATACTTCATAGGTAAAATCCACATGTCCCGGTGTATCAATCAAATTTAATATATATTCTTTTTTATCCTTCGCTACGTATTTCATTTGAATAGCGTGAGATTTTATAGTGATTCCCCTCTCACGTTCAAGATCCATATCATCAAGCAACTGATCTTTTCTTTCACGTTCGGAAACTACACCTGTTCTTTCAAGCAATCCATCAGCAAGCGTCGACTTACCATGGTCAATATGTGCAATAATGCAAAAATTTCGAATGTTTTCCATATTCTCTTAAAATTGAATGCGAAAATATAAATATCGAAGGGGGCAATTACAATTTAAGTAAAAATCTCGCCTTAAATAGTGAAGAATATAAAATCATCCAGTAAAGATAATTTCAAGTCACCGTCAAATTTTTTACTTTTACAGCATTCTTAATTGGAAATTAGTTACTCATGAAAAGTCGATTTTTATTACTACTGCTTATACCATTCATTCAATTCTATTCACAAACGATAATTGATAAATCAGAAGACTTCCAATGGACAAATAAAATATTCGAAATAAATTTTGAATCGGTGCTAAAATGCAAACCGGTGATTTGGAATAACAAAATTTTTATTGCGGATAGTTCGGGATTAATAACTTGCATTGATACGAGCGGTGCGGAAATTTGGAATCATAATATTTATGGAACTGTCGCTCACAGTCCAGCAGTAGCTGATGGATTCATTGCAATCCCTACAAACGAAGGTGAATTGATAACACTTAACAGAGAGAATGGTGAACAAATTCAATCTCTTATCTTCGATGAGCCAATCACTACGGATATCCTCGTATTTAACTACTCGGGTTCAAAACAGTTGATGATTCCAAAACAATCGGATTCGAAAGCGGTGGTTTTGTTTGCTACCGGAACAGGAAAAATAAGTTGTTACGATCTCGAAACACTTGAGATGATTTGGGAGGATAATTCTTCAAAAAAAATTATTGGTTATAAATTAATTTACAAGAATAATAAAGTGATATATTCTTGCAGCGATGGTTATTTATACTGTGTGGATGCAAATGCCGGTTGGTTGATATGGAAATGGAAGATGTCCGGTGATCATTCAAAACCAATAGAAATCTTCTGTAGTGATAATGAAATTTTTCTAATGAGTTCAGATGGGATTCTTTATTCAATCGATTCGCAACTTGGCAGTTTGATATGGAAAAATAGTACTAATAAACTGAAGGAGCCGGCCGGATTAACAAATGATGGCAGGATGATAGTTGCGCCGGGCAAGAAAGATAAATTTTATTTTATTTCTGAAAGTAATGGAAAAAATCAAAAGAGCGTTGAGTTAAAACTAAAGGATGACCGGGCAACAGCATCTCTACTTGGGATACGGGAAACCGTATTAATTCCAACCCGCAACGGTGTAGTATATGCTGTGGATAGCAAATATAAAATCAGCTCTTTACTCAAATTGGGAGAAAAAATCAATTCGCTTCAGTACATCGAGAAGAATAAATTTCTTATATCAACTATTGAAGGCAAGATACTTTTATTCTTTCTCTAATTCTAAAATTTATTCGGGTGGCTTAATGAAAATCGCAAAGGATACATTCGATGCATTTATCTTTGATGTTGACGGTACATTGGCATCAACTAACCAGCTTATTTTTGATTCATTTAATCATGTAGCGCAAAAGTATTTAAGAACGAGACTTACAAATGATGAGATCATCACGCTTTTTGGCCCAACCGAAGAGGTAATACTAAAATCATGGATGAACGATGATTACGAATCCGCCGAGAAAGATTATTTCGAATATTACTCAAAGCACCACGACATTGCCGCAAAAATTTATGATGGCTTGAAAGAAGTAATGGAAATAATAAAATCTCAGGGTAAACCAATTGCAATATTCACCGGCAAGGGAAGAAAATCAACCGAAATTACACTCGACAAAATCGGTTTACTAAAATTCTTTGATTTTATTATTACAGGCACCGATGTAACCAATCACAAACCATCGCCCGAAGGATTGAACATGATTTTAGAAAGGTTTAATGTTTCGAAAGAAAAAACTCTTTTTATCGGAGATGCACCTGTCGATTATATAGCGGCAAAAGAGGCTAAAGTTAAATTTGGCGCTGCATTGTGGGATAGCTATTTGGAAGAAGAACTACGGGAAATGCCCTGCGATTTTTATTTTTATTCGATCAATGATTTGAAGAAACTCGTTGAAAAAAATTAAAAATCAAACGGGTAAATAAAAGTAACGCGCGGTTCTATTTTTTTCTGACTCCGATAATCGATCACATTATTATCTGCATCACGAATTGGTTCGAAAGTCCAATTATAAAACATGGACACAATCATATATGGGAGCGGTTTGTAACCAAATTCAAAATATAGAAGCGAACGGTCATCTAACTTGAATAAATCACTTTCATCAATGATATTAATTTTATCGTAGCCAGCACGCGCAATATACGGCATCCCTTTCGGCGACACATCGGTTTCGAGATGGAGAATACCGCTATCAGGATGTTTATCCAACCTTTGATAACTTCCCAAAATATCGAATGTATTTAAGACACTCACTAACAGCTCACCATACCAGCCATTACCAATATCGGTTGCCGCCTTCAATTGCTGAGCTTTTGTTAGAACAGTTCCACTTTCTTTATCCAATTGAAATCGCTGAACTTCATAGAGAGAATTAAAATAAGAAGGCAGATACTGATCGTCGTTAAATCTACGTTCAAATTTTGTGTGCAAACTAACTAATCCAAGTCCGTTAACGCCAAATTTAATACCCGTCGCAGCCCCGTCTCCGAATTCGAGGATTTTCACGTAATCAAAATAAAGATCAAAATTAAACATATTGTTACGCACAATCGGCAACCCCAAATCGAAACCAATGATAAATGTTTTTCCTTCATCCGACGTGGCTGAAAATCTGTTTTCGTCAGAGTTATATTCTCCGTCAATTACACCGGCATTTGCATTAAAATCAGCCGCGATAGTGGCGCCGGCTTCAAGCTGACCGAGCACCGGAATATCTTTTGCCTCGGTAAATTGTAAAGGCCGTGTAAATCCGCGAACTCCAACCACACCGGCTTCCCCGAAGGTACTGTAAACACTTTCAATCCCGAACAATCCGAAATCAATATCGAGTTCGAGCCCGGTTTTTCGTGTATCATAACTTGGACTATTATTGTAAAGGTACATAATACTTCCATGACCAAGAGTTGCATAGTCCAATGCGCCTAATCGAAAATATAGCGGATCGCCTTTGATACCGTATCTGAAATACCGGATAATGCTGAGATAATCGGAGAACTCATTAAAATTTTCTTTGCGGAGTTTACCATCAGCTCCGAATTCCAAACTGAGATCAAGACCGATTCCATAATTTGAAAAAGCAACTTCAGGAAAAAGGTGAACTGTATAAAATGGCTGTCCATTAATCCATGTTAGTCCGGCACCACCGGCTAACATTGCCTGATTATCTTTCAGGGAATTGAATTGAGCAAATAGCGATGAACTGCAAAAAATTATTACCAAAAAAATTTTTCTTATCATAATGAACCTATTTGATAAGGAGTAATTTCCTGGTTTCAGAAAATGTGCCGACAGAAAGAGTATAAAAATAAATTCCACTTGATAACGAATGATTCATAACATCGAAGGTACAATAATGAATGCCTGCGTTCTGATATTCATCAACGAGGAAAGCAATTTCATTTCCTAGCGCATCAAATATTTTTAATCTAACGTCACTACCAACTGTTAACTGATAACTGATAACAGTGGTCGGATTAAAAGGATTGGGATAATTTTGGAATAACCGCACCTCACCTGGAATAACCGGACTCTCATCATCAACTCCAGTAACTAAGGAGACACGAATTGAATCGTGGTATTCCCAGCCACCGGTGTTATCAATCTGTTTTAAACGGTAATAATAAAAATCCATTCCGATTAGAGATGTATCCCGGTAACTATAATCTTTTGGAGAAGCGCTATCTCCAGCGCCAACTATAAAAACATCGAGCGGCGCCCAGGGATTAAGAGTATCTCTTCTCTCTATTTCGAATCCAGCGTTACTATGTTCGGTAGCAGTTCCCCACAATAATAAAATGGAATTGTCCTCGTATTGTCCGGTAAAATAGATTATTTCAACCGGCAATGTCGAGGGAGGTTTCTGAGAAAAAACTATCGAACTAAAAAACAGAAAAAATAAAATGAAAGTTTGGTATCGTCTTTTATTCATCATCATCTCATAATAACTAATTTTTGAACTGTACTAACAGATTTAGAATCCTTATTGATTATGACTTTGTACAAATATGTTCCATTAGCAATCAGATCACCATCCTCATCTCTACCATTCCAGAGTATTTTGGTATGTCCCGGATTTGTAATTCCAAGTTCAACGGCAGTTCCTTTAATTTCTTTTAATAGTCTTCCGGCAACAGAATAAATTTTTATTAAAATGTCATCCGGCACTTGAGTCAAAATGAATGTGAAATAAGTATTATCGCTGAATGGATTTGGATAATTATATACCGACATTAATTGCGCTTCGGAAGACACAACAAACGATCTGCTGTAACCCGGTTGGGATTCCAGGTTTCCAAAAACATTCTCTCCAAAAATTCGTAATTCATGAATTCCCGGTTGAAGATTTGGAGTTAAAACATAATTTATATTTCTGTTTACAGTATCATAATTGGTTTCAGATAGGACATCTCGATAAATTTTATTTCCATCTAGATAAAATTGCACTGCTGAAGTATCACTGAACGGAAACCAAACAGGATAATTCAATTCTGCGATTATTTTGGGTATAGGATTGATGTAATCTCCGTCTAAAATCTCCGCTCCATCGTAAAATACTTTCACAGTAGAATTATTAACCGATGTTACATTTGTGTCGGGATTAACATAAAATTCTTTACTGAAATAATTATTATCCTCGTAATATTCTTGAATTTCATTCACCGGATCAATAGTAATCTCGAAGGCTAAATTTCCTATCCCATCATTGGTGTTGGTTACGTATTGATAATTAAATTCATGAAATTGCTCTGTGGGAATTGCAGCAACCATCGAATCGAGTAAAGTGCGTTTGGAATTATCGGATTTTATCAGTCCCAATTTCACACGAACATTTGCGGCTTCCGGCTCGCCTGCATTATACGCTCTGAAATTAAGGTTGATAGGATTACCTTGCATCACACTGTCTGCATCAACAGAAACGACCTGATAATTGATACCCAATTCCGGCAGTCCGGTGTAATCTATCCCGATGCTGCTTAAAATTGGGGACGTCCCTTCTTCTGATGTAATGAGTTCTGACTCAAGTTGCAGATAAGGATACACTTTAGAATCGATTGTTGATAAATCTGCGTTTGTTCCCGAAATAGTAAGGTAGCCTAATGTATCAACCACTCCATTTGACCTTATTCCATAAGGACGATATTTAATCTGTGTACCTGCTGGAATATTTTGACTTACAGTCAATTGACTATATTTTGTAGCTGGACCGATTCTATTGGTTATTAATTTACCTCTATCACGTGACAGAACAAATGTTGTATCGAGGTAAACCTGCCCTGCATAAGGTGCTCGATAGGCTTCAATACAATCGCCTGGCGCTGAACCTTTGTAACCAATAATTGCCCATGAACTTCTAAAAACAAGTGAGTCGATTTTGGTACTACCGAGAGTTTTAATGGCATCCTTCAATGCAGTTGAAAGTCTGTGTTGACCATCATCCGAGACACCCATTACCACAAGTTTACCAACCGGTATTGAATTGAGATAATCTGCTAGTGCTTGAGCATTTGGCGCATTATCAAATAAAGAATACGACTCAGAATACTCAACGTCCAAAGTATTAGGATTGAATACAACAATTCCCATACCTGCAAAGAATGAATTAAGTAATTCATTTATTCCATTTCTGGAAATACCGCAAGTTCCACCAGCATACCAGCCAGCAGATAAAACAGAAATCGTGACCGTATCTTCACCCACAAGTAATTGATTATTCTCTGATTTTAGGAATGATCTGTTTTGCATGTTAAAAGAATAATCATCGCAAAGAAAATATTTTTTGCCGCTTTTATTGAAGAAGGATTTTGTTTCAGAATATTGCTGACTCCCCTCATTAATTTTATACCTAAACCAATATCTTTTATCGGCAGTCATGCCGTTCAAATTTAACTTCGAATAAAATGTATCCGATGGAAAGGAAATTGAATTGAAAGTTGAGAAATCCGACTTGTCTGAAATGTCAAGTTTTATATTGAATGATGAATCCGGGAAAGAAGTCGGATTTAATAATAATAGGTTTGAAATGGCTGGATTCTCAAACTTGCTTGTCAATAAATCCCGCAGCGCAACTGAATATACATTGAAATTATAAGTCGCGGAATTATCACCTTCATTTAATTCGTCAATCAAATTACCGGGATCTAAATTTACAACAAGAGAATGTTCTCCGGGAGTATTTTTTATTTTTAGCCAAACTGATATCGTATCTTGATATAAAGGCAGCACACGGATAAAAGTAGTATCTTGAATAGAAGCTCCGCTGAACAAGTGCACACATGATAACACATACTCATTATTTGGAGATGAGCCATAATTATTAACTACAATATTTATTTTAACCGAATCCATCGATTCATTTACAAATTCACTATCAAAAAAGAAATTGCTGGACGATATTTTAAGATTTGGTTTGGAAGGAATTTTTATTCGAACAGCCGGGTCACCTACTAAAACATTAGTAAGAGCAAAAACCTTGTAGGAACCAGAACTGCCGAGATTATTAAACATTTGAGTTTTTGCTTGTAGATGTGCACTACCGATCTCATGTTGAAGGTCAGAAATAATTTTCTCATAAAAATATGTGGATACAGTAGTTGATGTGGAGAAAAATCCCAAAGATGAATTTCCAATATATCCTAAAGCCTGGCCCTCAGTACTCAGAACAAATTTTTCTCCAAAACATACTATATCGGGTTCTCCGTATTTGTTTGTAGAGCAACCGAAATCAGTTATAAGAGGATTTTTATTATTGGAATTCATTAGTTGTGCGGAATTAATAATACTATTGTCCCATGTCGATGTACCGCTGTGACCAATATAAGAAATAAAAACGCTGCCATCATCAATTGCATTGTCAATCTCTTCCGGGGTATATGGACCAAAATCACTTGGCGGATTAGAGGTTTTATAAAAATGATGAAATTTCCCTGCAAGAGGTCTTGGTTGTATAAATCGAGTAATAATTGTATCGTTTACAGATTTTAATAAATTATATTCATTATCTCCGCCAAGCCCACCAGAGAAAAATAAGTAACGTTTATTCCACTCATCATAATCGCCTTCAAAATTATTATTGATTTTAGAAATATAATAACTCAATTGAGACACTGATAAAACGGGCAACCTACCAACTTTTAATTGCGGCAGTGGAGGGGCATTCTCATCCCAGATTGCATACCAATTATCGCTAACAGGTACGCCAAATGCAGGAATGAAATTAGTACTCAATTTTATACCAACATTTTGAAAAAAATAATCTTTATAATCGTAACTTGCATCGCCAATAAGTGTTAAGTAGGAAGGTTTTGGTGACTGCCAATTTTCATAACATTTATTCAAAAAAAGTCTTATCGCGTAAGGAGTCGGATACCCAAATCCAAATTCATCAAAAATATCTCCAACCATAAAAGATGCAGTAACTAAATTATATTTTGTGGCAATGTTCGAATTATAATTAATGACCTCGTTCCGGAATAGCTGAGAAGTAATGGAGATATAATCCGCTTGCCTATTGTAATTTCTTAGGTTAACAAATCTTTTTTGATAATAGAAATGAGGCGTTTTAAAGTTGGATTGAGTAAAAACAACATATTCATAACCATATCCTACGGTATCCGTAAATGTCAAAATTTGGTTGACGAGCGAAAAATTAGCAATTTTTTTTAGCGCCGGTTTAACCTGATAGATATATACTTCGGAAGATGGGACATTACCAATTTTAATCACCCTTTCCATTAGGTTAACACTCTCATCGCCGATTTTAAAATAATTAAAACCATTGTTCAATTTTAACTCACGGGGATATTCCAGTTCATACCAATCAACTCCTATCATATTCGGTGATGAGCCATTAGCGTAATTGTGTACAGTAATTTTATTATTGCCAATAACTATTTGATTGGAATTGATATTACCTGTTAATAGTACTTGTTTAAATCTATCAATAGTCTGGGTATCTACCTTAACATCATTAAATTTCAGTACAACATTGTGTGCATTTGAAGATAAATTTGATGCTGCGCTCACAAGTTTAAAAAATACTTTTGCCGGCTTATTGGGAAATCTATCTGTGGCCGAATAAGTTACATTACTGGGACTTGTAAATATCCATCTATCATACCAAGTTTTATTTTTTAACCAACTCGATGTTTGATTTGCAATTTCGTCATTATTGATTAACTGTAACATGGTATTTTTTTCGTAATGAAAAAGAAAAGTGTAATAATCTAATGTGTCTGTCAATGAAGAATTGAAAATATTACTAATTAAAGATCTTTTACCTCTGTTACTACCCCAAGTTAAAAAATAAAAAGTTGTGTCAGTATATCTGTTGAGAAACTCATTATAATCCTGGTTATCCAAATTTATGACACGGTGGCTTCCTGTATAATTTCTACAACCGAAAAATTCAATAAAGTCTCCGTCATCAAAAATCTTATCCGCCTCACCTTGTACATAGATTTGTTGCTCTGTTCCCGATTCAAATAATGCAAAA
Organism: bacterium; assembly: GCA_043808235.1. Taxonomy (GTDB): domain Bacteria; phylum Bacteroidota; class Ignavibacteria; order Ignavibacteriales; family Melioribacteraceae; genus JAZDFC01. The sequence continues at coordinate 43,573 of JAZDFC010000052.1, read as the reverse complement.
GTCGCCGGATCTATCCCGGAAGCATTTATACCCATATTTTCCAAATCGACTTTTGTAATCCTAAAAATTCCATCTTCAGCCACGCCAATTTTCAAATACGTATTATTATAATTCATCCAATTACCGGTTGTATCAGGCAGATTAAAATTTGTTTTTGTTCTAAATTGTTCAGCAATTTCGGAATTGGCAAAGATGGTTTTCAGTTCAGCATCGAAGGCAGAAATTTTCCGTAATTGAGAGGGTGTTTCTATGAACGAGTTAGATGGGAAATCAAGTTCAAATCGAATTGAATTAAAAATTGTCAATTGATTTTCTTGCGGATCAAAGATGTGAGAGTTTACTTTAACCGACACGCAATAAAAATCACGAAACCAAAAATACTCGCCAAATTCAATAATATCTCTTCGGTTTTTATAAACAACATTATTTATCGAAATATTTTCCATTACTAATGTACTATCATTTTTCTTCTGCAAAGAAGGTTGAATCTCAAGAATAATGTTATTGATAACCGAGGATTTGGAATCAATTACTTTTAGTAATGGTTTCGAATTGGCAGGTATCGCAAAAATCAGTTCATATAAAGGCAGCTTGTATTCTCCCTGATGTGAGGGATCGGTAAATTCTAAATAATCTCTTACAGTAAATTTACCTTTCGAGTAATCATTGTTTTGGGGATCGGAGATTGCAATTTCGACATTCATCGAATTAGCGCTGCAGTTAACTTTGGTAGTGATCTGTGCATGGAGATTAGCCAAACTAAGCAAGTAAAAAAGTAAAAAACTTATTTTAATGGTTTTCATAGGAATGAATGCTTTTTTTGTCAATAATTAAGTGAAATTTAATTTTTAGTATGCGAAAAAGAAAGAGAGGAATACCAATTAAATATCTCTTCCAAAACCTTTTAGGGTTTGACAGCAGTCTAAAAAACCATTCGATTCCAAGCTTTTGAAATAGTATCGGACCTCTGATTTTTTCTCCTGCTAAAAAAGTGAAAACATCACCAACAGCTTGAATCACCGGTATATTAAGTTTTTCTCTATTATAATTTATCCAGATTTCCTGTTTCGGAGAACCCATTCCCACCCAAAGTATATCTGCAAATGAGTTGTTAATTATATCGATTGCTTTCGATTTTGAAGACTCATCATATCCGTCTAGAAATCCAACTATTTTAATTTCGGGATATTTTTCAAGGAGAATATTCTTAGCTCGCAGTAATACTTGATTAGTAGAACCGATAAAAAAAATTTTCCAACCGTGTTTGGCAGCTAATGATAAAAATAAAACTGCGTGGTCTGTCCAATTAAATCGATGAAATTCTTTTAACCTAAATAGCTTTGCCGATAACCATATTCCGAAGCCATCCGAATAAATATGATCTGCCGAATTTAAAGCTTCAGCTAGAGCAGTGTTACTTTTAATTATGGTAATTATATGAGCGTTTGTATATAGAAGAGTTATCTTTTCCCTTGTTTTTACAGCGATGGCTATCCTATCGTAAAGAATATTAAACTCGCTTTTCGCGACAGTAATTAGTCGTAGAATTAAATTTTCGGATAACTCATTCATTGATATATTTGTAGCAGTCTGTTAATATATTGATCAGCATTCGTCAATTCAGAAACGCTTTGAAACAATTTCTGTCCCATTAATTTACTTTTGTCCGGTTCGTTTATACAGTATTCTATTTTTTCAATCAAATCTTCAACATTTCCTGGTTCAACCAGCAATCCATTTGTTCCATCCTCGATAAACTCTTCAATACCTCCGGTTCTTCCGCCGATGATTGGTTTTGAGGCACATCCCGCTTCAAGCATCACATAAGGGAAAGGATCTATCCGCGAAGGCAAAATTACAATATCACATAAATAGAAATACTGATGAACATAATTTGTGGATGGTAAGTAAATAACATTTTTAGAGTTATGAAATAATTGCTCAAACTCTTTTGATTCATAGCTGCCAATTAAAAGCAACTTAATATTTAACTTCCTCAGAGAAAGTACTCGGAAAGCATGAGCTAAAATGTCTGCCCCTTTAATTTTCCCAATTCTACCTGCAAAAAATAACACTATATCAGTCGGTTTAATTCCTAGCTTCCCTTTCAAATTAGTAATTTCTTCAATTTCAGGAGACTCAGCGACTAATACGAAATAATAAATTTGATGTACTTTTCCTTTCCGAACTTTAAATTCGTTTATCAAATAATTCTGAACAGATTTACTTACTGCAATTATTTTTTCTGACTTAAAGCTGAATAATTTCATCCCATTTACAAAACTATGAACAGAAGTAATTGTTTTTATATCCAGAATTCTTGAAATACAATAAGCCAATAATTCGGGATACCTATGATGAGTGTGAATCACATTGATCTTGTTATGAATACAAAAACTTCTCAATAGGAAAAGGTTCTTCACAAACCGGAATGGATTTTTATTTCCCCTGCGAAAATCCAAAAAACTAATTTTTACGTTCAATCCACTCAACCTCTCAAGAGAATCTCCTTGGTTAGTAATAAAATATAAGCTAAGATTTTCTCTCTTACTTAATTCTTTCAATAAGAGATAGACATGTTTGCTCACTCCGCATGAGTAATTAAAATCCGGTGAAATTAAAAGTATATTCATTTATTCACAATTTGATGATAAAAACAGTAGACAGTATTCTTGTTTTCTCTATTCATGTTTCAGTAATAGCGATAATTCATTGCGAAGATTTCTATTCTCTTTTTTTAGATACATCCAAAAATAATTTAGTCGATATCTTATTCTCAATTCTTTTAAATGGGAAAAAAGTACTGGAGGTAAATTCGAAATAATATAAGCCAAGAAAAGTCGATAGTCCTTAATAATTCCTATCGAAAGTTTACGCCAATATCTCCGCGCTAAAGCCGAATTGCCATAAAAATATTCACTCCATCCAAGATATTTTGTATGTTCTTTTAAATCGAAGATTTTTGAATACTCAATAAGGTTGTGGTAAAAAGGTTTCTGGAGTTGATAAATTGATTGTCTAGTTAATTTAATATTATGACGGCTGTACGAATCTTTTCTAATTCTGAAATAAACAAGGATTTGTCCACAATTTATAAATTTAGCTTTATTTAATATCCTCAACCATAAATCATAATCTTCGGAATTTGATAAAAGTTCGCTATATCCTCCATTTGATATGATAAAATTCCTATTATAAATTACTGTACTATTGCAAATATGTCCATGAAGAAGAATTAATTTCTTTAAATCATTCAAATTACTGGGATTTATTAATTGATATAGAATTTTTTCCCCAGCAAAAGCTGCCGAATTAGAAATAAGTATTTCGTTTTCACAGAATGAAGTAGATTTTAATTGCATTTCAAAACGCTGCGGGTGGCAAATATCGTCTGCATCCATAAGAGCAACCCAATCATTCGCACTTTTTTTTAATCCGTAGTTTAGAGCTGTACTTCTACCAACATGTTCAATTTTTTCATAAATAATCCGAGGATCCTTTATTGAGTTAACTACCCTTTCTGTATCATCGGTAGAACCATCATCGATGATTAGTAATTCGCAATCCTTGAAAGTTTGTAGTAAAATACTATTAATCGCGGCAAAAATAAAATTACCACAATTGAAAGTAGTTATTAGCACAGTCAAATTTACTTTTTTCATTCGAAAACATGATTTGATAATAAAACTTCAATTGCTGCGTCAATTTCTTCATCTTTTATCTGATTAAGACATAAGGGTAATTTATATTTACAATTCCAATTACATCCGAAACAATCCATTTTTGAAAATAATAATTTTTCCTTTGTCTTTTGTTTATAATAAGAATTTGCTGGGAACATCATACTTGATGAACCACCTCCAATAAAAAGTATTCTAGGTACATCATAATGTATGGCGACATGCGACATTACAGAATCAACACCTATAAATAATTTACTATGCTTTACTAAGTAAAAACTTTCCACGAGTGAAAGACTGCCTGCAAGATTATACACTCCTATAAATTTAGACATCATCTTATTAATCTTATTAAATTGATTTTTACTCCCTAAAATAAAAATATATTTCAATCCTTTAGCTTGTAAATAGGCAATCATGAGGCGAAGTTTAAAAGCATCCAAATCTTTAATTTGATTAGATGATAATGGTTGGATAGTAATCCAATTTGTAATATTAGTTTCTCCATTGTTTATTATTCTTTTTCTATTATTTGAATTAAACCAATCCTCATCTAGATATAACTGGTTATCTTTTACTTCATTTATTTTTAATATTTCTTTCAGTAAGGCCGTGAATTTGTCCTCAATAAAAATTTTTTCGACAAATAAAACTTTTGAATACCTTTTATCCAACTTTTCTCTAAACACTTTTATCGAAGACCCCTCAACTTCATTAAGTGCATAGGTGTATGTAGCCCCTAAATTTAATGCAAGATCATCATCAACAATTCTTCGATTATGATTCAGAATGAATAATTGTTCAAAACCTATTTTCCTTAAATTATACAAAAATTTTATTCGGTAAAATAAATTCCTTCTATATTTCTCATAGTGAATAGTAATTATTTTGACATTTCCTCTGTAATTAATGAAATATTCAGAATGTATTGATTTTATTAGAAAATAAAATGAATATTTTTTAACATGTTCAATAGTATGAATAATTTTCGAAGAGTATATTAAGTCCCCAATTCCTGCAGTATGTATAAAAATGATATTATTAGTTTTGTTTTTTTGGGGGGGGAAAAAGGAACTAATCAAATAGAAAATTATAAACGAATATGTACTCTTTACGAAATAAAAAGATTTTTTCATTTAAGTTAATCACTTCTAAAAAGTTTAAAAATACTTGAATATTTTGGTTTTGAAAATGAGGGGAAATAATCTCGGTCAACTAACGCAAATAAATTACCAAAGCGATATAATTTTTGTACTTCTTCATTCAAGACTTTTCTTGACCGTATTATTTTGTAAAGATTAGAAAATATTTTAAATAGGGATTTTACAAAAGATTTGAAGTAACAATATTTTACAGCTATGATAAATCTATTAAGAACTAATTTGCTTAGATATAAGAATGAATATTTCAAATAAAAATTTTGTAGTAAAAACACAGCTCCTCCCCAAAAGGAGTGCCTAAATCTATATTCAGAAGTAAAAGGATTTTGATTTTTGGTACCTCTTGAATTTATATTTTGTATATGAATTGCAATACAGGTGGGAATATACTTAACCAAGTATCCTTTGTTGTAAAATCTTGCTGTCAATTCCAATTCATTGAAATAAATAAAATAAAGATTATTATAATACCCAATATTTACAAGATACTCTTTTCTGAAAAAGGCACCACATCCAATAAAGGATATTGGGTACTCGAGGTAACTCTCTGTTTCAATTTTATTAAACCTAGTATTAATAATTTTGCATGCGATTATTCCTAAATTTATCTCTTTTTGAAACTCCAATACAGCTACATGAATAGTCGATTCCAAAGGATAGCTGTCATCATCAAGAACTAGGATAAATTCACCTTTAGCATGTTCAAAGCCTAAATTATATCCAGAGATCCCAATATTCTGACCAAGTTTAAATAGAATTACTTGAGGGAAATTACTTTCCACCATTTCGGATGTCCCATCTGAAGAGGCATTATCTACGACTATTACTTCAATATTTTTGTAGTCCTGTTCATATACTTTAGTAAGCGTATTTCTCAATTCATTTTTTCTATTAAAAGATAAAATATTAACAGTGACTAAAGGTTGTAAATTCATTTCGATAAATTTCCGAATATTTTAGAAGTATTTGCTACAACTTGATCCATATTATAATACTTATATTCGGCAAGTCTTCCACAAAAATGTACATTTTCTATGTTGTTCACTTCGTTTTCATATTTCCTAAACAGCCGAATATTTGCTTCATTTGGAATAGGGTAATATGGTTCTCCTTCTAACTGCGTATATTCCTTAGAGATTGTAGTCCTTTCATTCTTGTTTTCATAAAAGTGATTATACTCAGTAACTCTTGTAAACTCGATAAAAGGTTCGACATAATTCGTAACTGCGGAGTCCTGATATTTTTCTGTGCCAATATTTTGGAACTCAAATCGTATCGACCTATAAGGCAACTTGCCGTATACATGATCAAAAAAATAATCAATTGGTCCCGTATAAATCATTTTGTCAAATTTAACATCATTAACAATACTTTTATAATCAGTATTTAGAATCACCTCAATATTTTTATGATTAAGCATCCGTTCGAACATTTTGGTGTAACCATCTTTCGGCATAAACTGGTATTTATCTGTAAAATATCGGCAATCATCATTTGTTCTAACCGGTATTCTCCCACATACTGTTGGCGATAATTCTTTGGGTTCTAAATTCCATTGCTTTTTGGTGTAATGCTTGAAAATTTTTTCAAATAAATCATAACCGACTTGATTTACTATAATATCTTCCGAGTTCAATATCGGGTATCTTTTTTCTTTAACTTTCTCATAGTATTCTTCAACTTCTTTTTCAGTTTGTAGGTTTAATCCATAAAGTTTATTAAGTGTAATCCGGTTAATCGGGATTGGATAAGTTTCTCCATCCAACATTGCCAGTACTTTATGTTCATAAAAACGCCATTCGGTGAACTTTGATAAATATTCAAAGACTTCTTTACTGTTCGTATGAAATATATGTGGACCATATTTATGTATTAAAATTCCATTCTCGTCATATTCGTCATAAGCATTACCACCAATATGGCTTCGCTTTTCAACTAACAAAACTTTTTTATTAAGCTGAGTTGCTATTCTTTCTGCCATTACAGAACCAGCAAATCCGGCGCCAACAATTAAATAATCGAAAATGATCATAAAATACTTCTGTCTCAGTTAATTAGGTAATGAAAACTTTCTCTCCATTTTGTTTTAAAGTACCAGTATCTGGAAAATCTTTCAAGAGCCAATGGTTTTGTACTGCTAATGAATAAACAACTTCCTTGTGAACTAAGTTTTGTTGAAGGATACCAATAAAAGTTAATTACTCCTAATATTTCATAAAGAAAATTATGCTCTTTCATTTTATCCTTTATTTCTTGTCCAAATTTCTGATTCCCAAAAACATTATCAAGATGAATTTTAGAAAAATAATTTATGGTACCAATTTCACCGTTAACGGAAATAGTTACATCATTTTCAAATATTACATTTAATTCTTTTGAAATCTTTTCATAATCAATTTTTTTAGCCCAATTCGTATGAATAGGGGCTTCATTTAAAATAAACGATTTTTCAATTACAGGAAAATACATATATAAAACTAGAGGTAATAAGGTGAGTACTATAAACAATGATTTATTTAGAATTATTTTTTCAGCCTTGATAGCTGTGATAAAAAAGAAAAAAACGAACAAGATTGCCATAAAAATAATAGGGACATAATACCAATGGTAAGGTGGGACATTTAACAATGAATAACATGCATAAGTAAGTAGACTAATAATCAGAATATATTTTAGTATCGGAGAATATTTTATTCGACTAAGAATGATATAAATGAAATAACCCATTAAAGGAATAAATGAAATTAGCGTTTCAATCCTTAACTTTTTCAAGTATAAAAGAAGTCCTCCCAAATAAGATACATCATCTGGCCATTTCTGATTGAACTTAAGAAAAAAAGTTAATGGGAAAAGAGATCCTAACAGCCACCATTCAACAATCACGGCAATAAAAAGTACTATAGAGAAGGGAAGAAATAATTTTTTAAAAAAGGTTTTAAACGTTAATTCCTTTAATTTGACAACAGTACAGTAATAGATATAAATTAATATTGATATTGAAAAAAGTAGAGTATCAGGTCGAAATAGATACAAAATTCCAAGTAATGAGCCAAGGATGAGAAATCTTTTTTGCAAGTATAAAAATATGGAGAATAAAATAAACGAAAGAAGCGGGATCGTTTCTAGTCCAATGGTTGATAAAATAAAAGGATTAAAAAGGAATAGAGAAAAAAAGGGGAAAACAAAATACCTTTTCAATCCATAGAAAACCGCTATTTCTCCCATCAAATGGAAAATAAAAATAATTGAAAGGAATGCTACAATCACTGCGGCTAATTCATAATCATTAAAAGGATAGCCTATTATTGCTAATAAAACTACATTCAATGGTGAAGTTGCAGTATTGGAAAATTCATACTTAGTCAAACCCCAATGAATATTAGGTAAAAAATTCTTTGCATAGCTTAAAACAATATATGCATCATCGATAAAACAATCATGCAGGCTGTATAATTGGAACAATGTAATGGTGCATGCAATAATAAACATAGATTTATTATAATTTATCGTCTCTTTGAGGCGATTAATAATCATTGTAATCAAATAATTAGTCATATATCAATAAGAATTATTTTTTGGTCCCATTCATATGTCATTTAGTATAATGAGATAAATTTTTCAACACTTTTAATCTGTTAGCATGAAATATATGTCGCCATTATTTATAAATTAACAATGCAATCTCATAAAATTCAGTCGAGCTAATGTGAGTTTACTTTACAAATACACTCGCTTTTTTATTGAGTAGAGAGTCAATTCTTTCCGCCATTACTGAACCAGCAAATCCAGCTCCAACAATTAGAAAATCAACCATGTACACCTACAAAAAGTTTTATCTCTTTTTTACTTAGGAACAAAAACATCGCAAAAGTAACAAAGGATTCGGTAATGAATACCGAAATAGATGAACCTATTTCAAAAATAAGTGGAACCAAAACAAATGATAAAACAATATTTATTATTGCTCCAACTATAATAATTTGGGAGAATGCTTTTTTAAAACTTAGATTCAACATCACCTGGATTCCTGAGATATTACTTAATGCAACTAAAAATATTAGCCATGATATAATCTTCAGGACAAGTACTGATTCAACATATTCTTTGCCAAGAATTATTGTCACAACTTCACTTGCAAAGATAAAAAGTAATAATGAAACGATGAAACTCGCAAATCCGACATATCTTAATATTTTCTTTGCGAGAGATAGACCATGTTTAACCGATTTATTAAAGGTATTGGCAAAATGGGGATATACAGTCTGTGAGATAGTCGAAAACAATCCTTGAAATGCGGCTCTGATTTTATCGGCTGCTGAAAAATAACCCACGATGCGTAAGTCTGCAAACAATCCAAGAATAAAAGTATTGGAGATAGTGTAAAGACTTATCGCAAATGAAGAAATGAAAAGACTCCAGCCTTCCTTAAATTGAAATAAAATCTCTGATTTCGAGGGTGCTCGAAAAGGTATTTTGAATATAAAAAAAATGAGCAATGTTGCCGCGATGCCGATGGAAATAATGCTCATACTATTTATAAGAATCAATGTATGGAAATGAGCAGGTTGAGTAATTAATATGAAGATGAATATAGTAGCTATTGATCTGAAAATAATATTCAGTATAGTAATGTATTTCATGTTCTCCATCCCCTGAAAAAACCAAATCGGAAACAGAACACTGCCGAACACCGTTCCGAAACTAAGTAAGTATACCAGATAGTTTTTCGCAAAAAAAGGTATGGTAATAAGGATAATTGAAAGTATTGTTGTACTTAATAGAAATAAGATAAACTTAACAGATAGAACTGAATTATAGATTTGAATTAATTTTTCCTTATCATTTCGATGAATGGAAATTTCACGAGTCGCAGACAGATTGAATCCATAATCGGTTAAAATTCCAAAATACCCGACAAAAGCTGCTGCAAAATTGACAAGACCATATTTCTCCGGACCGAGGACTCGAACTAAATAAGGCAAAGTAATCATTGGAAATAAATAATTAGCTAAATTGAGAATTGATAACGAGGTAAAGTTTTGTAAAAGGGTTTTATTGATTTTATTTAATTTCAAATAGATACGTTCTTTGATTAATTACTTTCTCGCCAGCCATTCTTCGGGATTTTGGTAGTTGCGTTCATTCCAAATCTCGAAATGTAAAATGGTTCCTTCAAGGCTGTCGTTTACTTTTCTTTGTATTAAATCTATCATGTATAATTTTTTCTTTCTAATTTAGCTCAATTTTGCCTGTCAAATAACCTTGAATAAAACCGGTATTTGAATATATACCGATATTTTTTACAACTCCGCCAAAAATGTGGCGATATATTTGTCACTTATGTAAAAAATATCGCGTTGACTGAAATATCATCAATATAAATAACGATTTTCTCTATTTTCTCGCTAACCATTCTTCGGGATTTTGGTAGTTGCGTTCATTCCAAATCTCAAAATGCAAAATTGTTCCTTCGAGGCTGTCGTTGACTTTACCTAGCGTTGAGCCTGCGTTTACTTTGGTTCCTTCTGCTATACGGATATCAGAAACATGCCCATAAACCGTTCGGTAGTTATTTTTGTGCGTTAATATTATTACACTGCCGTAGCCGGGTATCCATTCAATCACTGAAATATATCCTTCTGCAACAGCTTTCACAATCGATCCGGATTCGGTTTCTATATCTATTCCATAATTCAATGTAACCGTTTGCAGCTTATCGTTTTTATGTTCGCCAAAATTTCTTGCGATACTTCCCTTTTCAACCGGCCAGTTCATATTGCCCATTAGCGCCTGGAAGTTTTCAAGTTTACCGTAATCATGCGAAGGTAAAGAAGTTATTTTTTCATTTTTAAATTTCTGCTCGCGTAATTTAGTCTCGCGCGTTCTTTCTTCCTCAATCAGCTTCGTAATCATATTTTTGATTTTAATCTCTGCTAATCTCTTTTCTTCAATCTCAATTTCAATCGACCGTTGATCTTCCCGCAAATTATTAAGGATGCTTTCTTTTTCCGATTTCCTTTTTTCGAGTATTGCTTTATCATTTTTCTGTTCTTCAACCAATCGTAACTTTTCTTCCTGCTCATTAACAAGATCAGCTTTTAGCGAATTCATATCGCGGACTTTTTTCTTCAAATCGTTTATCAATTTTTCATTTTTCTCGGTTATATAACTAAGGTATTTATACCGCAACACCGCCTGCTCGAATGATTGGGAATTAATTATATATTTCAAAAATGAGGGCTGACCATTTTTATAAATCCAGACTATGTATTTCGCATATTCTGTTTTCAACGAACTCATTTCATTTTCAATTTCAGAAATCTCTTTAGAGAGCTTCCCAATTTCATATTCTTTACTTTTCTCTTCGTTTATTAATGCTGTTATTCGCTTACTTAAAAGTAAATTTTGCTTGTTTATTTTTTCGATGGTTTTTACCGATTCGTATTCCGCACGGTTCTTTTGATTAAGTTCTTTCTCAAGACCGGAAATTTCCGATTGCAGCGTTTTTAAGTCGGACTGATTTTTTTTAATATCAGAGCCCGACTGGGCAATTATAAGTACGAGCGGTACAACGCAAAAAATTATTACCGTAATATTTAACTTCAATTTTACCATTCAACAATCTTTACATCGGTTGGGAGGAGTAATTTCAAATCATCCATTTCCTTATTTATTTCAATCGTTCTGTAATCGATGCGAATATTCTGATCATTTTTTTTATCATTTATTACCGTGTTATAAGGAACAGGCACATCATCGAAAATTTTAAAATCCGTATACAAACCCTCAAAAACCACTTTGTTGGATTGGTCGGTCATCCTGTAATCAACTATCGCAAGGTCGTCGGCAGTAATATTAAAAACACTTTTGGATTCGTTGGATTCATCAACATAAGTAAGAATGTAACCTTCTTCTGAATTTTCATACTGATCGGGTTCTTCTCTTAGCTTTCCGGTTAAATTCACAGCGCCAGCAAAAGAGTCCATCAAATCTTCGAAGGATAGATTGACATGAAATATTTTTTGAAGGACATCACTATCAACTCTTCCCCGGTAAACATTATTTTGGAGAGCATCATAAAATACAAAATCGCTTTGAGTTACCAATGCCTGTCCAACTTCAATTCCAAATGGACCAAACACAGTTACTTTTAGCGAGTCCGGTTTTTTTAGCAATACTTCAAAATTTCCTTTGCCTGTAAAGTTTGATGAATGGATATCAAGAACACCAGTACCCCGGAACGATTTAATTTTTCTTCTATTCGCTTCGAGATTTTTAATAAGTCGATCCGATGACAACCTTCTTTCTTCATATGTTGGTTTTGAAGGAACGCAGGCGCTTAAAAATACGATTCCGCCTATCATTACGAGTAAGTATTTTAGGAATAATTTCACTTTTCAAACTCTTCTAATTTTAGTTTTAGTTCCTGATTATTTGGATCGACTTCAACCGCTTTACGCAGGTATTCAATTGCCATTTGAGTATTCCCGATTTTATTGTAAATCTGGGCAAGATGATCGAGAACTTCCGAATTCGCACTCTCTACTTTCAGCGATTTAAGAACGTGTTCCTCGGCTTTTTCGTAATCACCCAGCATATAATAAATCCACCCGATAGTATCAAGGAATGAAGAATTCTCCGGGTCAGATTCGAGAGCCTTCGAAACCATTTTCAACGCTCTATCTAATTCTATTCCGCGCACCGAAAGCGAGTAGGCGTAATTATTTAACAGAGTCGCATCTGTTGAATCCACCTTCAAGGCTTTACTATAATAGTAATCGCACTTTTCCCATTCCTTTTTCGAATTGAAGATCATTCCGAGCATTCCAAGCACTTGATAATTGAGCGAGTCAAGCGATAAAGCTTTTTCCAGTACTTTCACAGCTTCGTCATTTTTATTCAATCTGTTCAAAGTAAAACCGTAAGCGGATAATGAGTTGGCGTCGGTTGGATTAAGTTCTGTAGCTTTTTTAAGATAAGGCTCAGCCTTATCATTTTTATTTATTTGCGATAACGATAACCCAAGAATAAAATTGATCAAATAGTCATCCGGGAAATTTGTAACAGCCTTTTGTAAATCAACCGAAGCGTCTTCGTATCTGCTCGAAGAAAATAATATTTGACCTAATCTTGTCCAAATTTGTGAATTCCATGCTGCCATATCTGCCGACTCTCTAAAATAATTTACAGCGAGTGAGTCGTTATTTTCCTGTAAATAAACTTCTCCAAGAAAAGCTTTGATCTGCCAATGTGTAGAATCATTATCGAGTTTTATTAGCATATCTTTGGCAAGAACTAACAGCGAAGAATCTTGAATCGACTGATTTAAATACAACCCGACAACACTTATTTTATTCTCAAGAGGAATATCCTCGTCGCTCAGTAATTTTTGGTATTGATGCGCGCTTTCAACCCAATTGCCATTCCTGATATTAATCTGCGCATCATACTCAATCAGATTCATATCATCAGGAAAAGTTAAAAGCGCTTCGGTAACAAGCTTTTTTGCTTTATCAACTTTTTCGGTTTTAAGATATGATTCAATCAACAGCTTCTGCAATTCCAAACTTGCCGGATTTAGTGCAAGTAATTCCTCGAATGATTTTACAGTTTCATCCACGTTGCCCATTCTTTCATTCAAGTCGGCAACCTTTACAAGAATACTCCATTCAGGTCCCGTCAACTCTATCAGTTTATTATAAACTGATAATGCCTTTATAGGACGATCTTTTTCGTATATACGTCCCAGGTTGTAGTATGCCGTGTAATTAAGTGAATCCAGCGTTAATATTTTTTGATACGCAGTCTCGGCAGAATCATATTTCATTGCGGTAAAATAAATCTGGGCAAGAAATCCGTAGTAATCTATATTCGTTGAATCCAATTTAACTGCCGCATGGGCATGCTTTAAAGCTGCGGCAAGTTTATTAATTCGCATGTAATCCAATCCCAAAGCGTAATGAATGCCTGGTTTAGGATCCAACCTAAGCGCTTTATTATACTCCTTTATTGCATCAGCATACTGATTTTTAAGGTCGTACATAGCTCCGTTTATAAAATATTCGGATGCCCTATCTGCATCGCCTAATTCAGAGATTAATACTGCATCTTCTTCTTCGGATTGATTTTCATTAATAACCGTGGAAGAACATCCCGCTAAAAATAAAGCGAGAACAAGAAATAATACTTTTTTTTCCATAAATCCTTTATTTCGCCGGTGAAAAAGTATTATTTACGCTGCATAATAACAAGGGCAAAAGATTGTTTGAGACTTCTCCATTCCATATCTTTGCGTGAATTTTTAAGGAGTTTAATGAAGCGATTTGATCTTGCGGTTGCATATACGTGGGAATATGATGAGGAATTTGTGACCCTTATTGAACGGATTTTTCATAATGCCGGATTAAAGACTTTTATCATCCATAAACGGAATGTTTACGATGTTGAGCACCAGATAAAAAATAATAAGATTCATTTTAAAGCATTTTTTGATCGCGCCTCCGATGAGGATGAGGATTTTTATACTATTCACGAATTATTAAAAAAGAAACACAGTTATATTTTTAATCCTCATTTTAAAACCGAAAAAGCAATTGATAAAGCTTACATGCACACTAAATTAAAGAGGGCCGGTCTCCCGGTTCCAAGAACATTAATTTTCCCTCCGTTTGATGAAAAAGCCGAAGTCTTTATTGATGAAAAGATGCTGAACTATATCGGCAGACCATTCATCATTAAACCTGCTTTCTATTCGGGAGGCAGCGACGGTGTGGTTTTAGATGGAACAACTACTGATGAAATTGATGCATCCAGAAAAATTCATACCGATGATAATTACCTTATACAGCAGAAAATTGTGCCATTACAACTTGAGGATGGGAGAGCATGGTTTAGATGCTTTTGGCTGATCAATATAGCAGTGCCCACGTGGTGGGACGATATTACCCATGTTTACAGAGAGATAAGTATAATAGATTTTGAAAAGTATGGACTGTATATTCTTACTGAAATTGTAAGACGAATAGCCCAAATTTCGAAATTAGATTATTTTTCCACCGAAATTGCAATCAGCGTGCAAAATGAATTTTCGATAATTGATTATGTAAATGACCAGTGCGACATGCGATTAAAATCAAATCATATAGATGGCGTTCCGGATAAGATAGTTGAAGAACTCGTAAAAAGAATTCTATGGAAAGTCCGGTCGCTTTAGGGGTATTGATTAGCCAATAATTTGGACATTGAAACAAATCCCGTAAGAATATTCCGCAAAACAAGAGGAATTAACTCATAAAAAATTTGATTCCCTTAAAATCCATTTGCCATTTACCATCCTCCATTTTCCATCAATACACCATATCATCTTCGATGGTATTTAAAATCTTGAGGTAACTGTCATACCGTTCTTTTGTAATGCTGCCCTGTTCAACAGCTGTAAAAATACCGCATCCCGGTTCATGATCATGAGTGCAAGTGCTGAATCTGCAATTTTGCAGATATGGAGCGAACTCAACAAAGTAATGTCCGAGATCTTCTTTTTTCAATCCATAAGGATCAATTTCTCTAACTCCCGGTGTATCTATCAGGTATGTATTATCCTCCACTCTCAACAAAATGCTTGTCACAGTTGTGTGAATTCCCTTACCCGAAAAATCGCTGATTTCCCCGGTTCGAAGTTCAAAATGCGGAAATAAATTATTAAGTATTGATGATTTACCGACACCCGAAGATCCCCAAAAAAGATTTGTTTTATTTCTCAAATCGGTATGAATTTCATCGAGTCCAATTCCCTCTTTAACAGAGGAAACAATCACTTCGTAACCAATTCCTTCGTATAAATTTTTCCAATGCGCAATCTCATTTTGTTCGTCAAGATCGGACTTATTAATAATTATAAAAATCTTTACATGCGAACTTTCGCCAGTTACTAAAATTCTATCTAAAGCACGATTATTAAAATCCGGACGTGTGATACTTGTAACAATGAAAAGGTTATCAATATTGGATGCAATAATTTGTTCAAGTCTTTCACCGCGATAACTTGCACCCTTTATCCGCGGGGCTTTGCGGGATATATAGTTATTTCGCGGAAAAATATTTTCAATAGTCCCGGTACCATCCTCATTAATTGAGTAATCAATAAAATCGCCGACAACTCCGATATCGAGAGTATATTGTTTATCTTTTTTTAAGGAATAATCTTTTTTGAATCTCCCCGGAAGATTACAGCGAAATTCATTTCCGCTTTCCGTAAAGATGTAGTAATCCTTACTTTCTATTTTGAAAATTCTTCCTTTGATATAATTTCCACTAATAATAAAAAAGCATCCTAAAAATAAGATGCTTTGCAGAATGGTTCAAATTTTTTAATTCGGTTGGGAAACGCGATTAATACCTATAAGAAAAAGTGAAAATGAGATTATCCGTAGAAATATCCTGGTAGACTCTTGATTGATTTGAACCGTAATTATCCGAATAGTCTTTCCACGAACCGTGTACATACGCGAAATCGAGCGCGGTAGAGTTATTAAGAATAATACCAAGTCCACCCGTGAAATATTTTTTATCAAATTCCGATGTATCTACTTTATAAGGAGATTGTCTAACCATATAACCGGCTCGTACAGATAAATCAATGTAAGGAATGGTGTACTCCAATCCGAAATTATAATTAATCGCTGTGTCAAATAAATCCTTGATATCTCTATTATTTTCACTACGATGATCCGGATCTAGTCCAAGCGTAAACTCCATATCGGAATAATTTGTAAATCCAACTTGTCCGCTGAGCAATAATGAAGTAATAAAAAACGATCCGCCCAATTCAAATTGGTATGGAGTTGAAATTTCATATTCAACTTCATCTTCAACCGGATTGATATAGAATTCATTTCCAGAACCGAAATAACTGGATGCATCAACAAAATATTTTTCCTCAATGGTAAAATCGGATGGGAATTTGATTGTTGCACCGATAGCTCCCCTTAAAGGAAGTCTGTATAAAAATCCCATTTTAAAATCCCAACCGGAAAGATTCCAATCAATAATATCGTTCATAAAAAAGTATTGGAAATCGGCTGTTCTCTGTTCGGAGGGATCCGTCAAAACCGATGATCCATAAAAATCTTTTGTGTCATCTTCGTAATACTCTCTATCGCTTTTATAATCACCGGATAAAATATTCAATGTAGCTCCGACAAACAGATTCTCGGCCATTTCAACCGATCCGCTGAATGCCCAACTATTTAGCGACCCTTCTTCTAATTTTGTTCCGCTTTGGTTCAGGTTACCATCGATAACTGTTTGATCATCACCGCCATTATTGTAGCTTAAATACAGATCGTAAATAATATCGTCATTCATGCCGGTAAGATTATTAATCATCGAGCTTGATGGATTGAATCCATCAAATTTGGTTACGCGATTAAAATTTTTCAATTGGTTAAATCCTAATCCAAAAACAAGGCTACCCTGGATTGTCGGCATTGGAAACACACATCCAAATTGATTCATTGAAGTAGTGCTGTTGGAATAGTTGGTTTCATTTTTAAAAAATGTAGTATTGTTTTCAAAGGAATTGAAATCCATTGTGCCGGAAATTTCCATCCTTTTTACTAGCCCAAGTCCAGCAGGATTAAAAATTGTTCCAGAGTAGTCATCGCTGATTGCAACATAACTATTTCCCATACCAAGGGCTCTCGCATTTGATCCGAAACCCGGTTCGCTTAACCTAAGTGCATCGTTAAAATTCTGCGCAAATATTTGAGTTATTCCAAAAAGGAATAACAAGATGAACGAATATATTACCGAATTTTTCATCTGCTTCTCCTATCATGATTTGATGAACGACCATTGCCATTATCTCTAGTATTAGAATGTCCACCCGAATCGTGTCCTGATCTATTATCTCTTTCCATAGTCGGAGAGGGCTGATAATGGCTTGGCGGATCCACATCAGGTGGCGACGGAGGGGGTGGTGGGGGTCCTGGAACCGGCCCAGGTGGAGGAGGATAAGGACGTGGCGGTGGACATGGGCACGGACCATCGGGTTCTTCAATTATCGGATAATCATAATGTACTTGTTTAGTAGGCAGCATTGTAAAGCAGCCTTGTAGCATTAGAGTCAAACTTAATCCAAGAGGTAATAAATAAAACTTTGCAGTTTTCATTGTAATTACCTCCTTCCTCCGCTACTTCTGCTACTACCTGAGGATGAAGATGAGCCTCTCGAACCACCAGAACTGGAACTGCCGGAAGATCTGCTTCCGCTTGAAGAACCTGAAGATCTACTTCCGGAATTACTTGATGGTGGTGAGTAAGACCTCGATCCGCTTCCGCTGCTGCTGGGCGGAGTATACTTAGGTGCTGAATTTGTCTTTGGTGTAGAATATGATTTACTTCCTCTATCGGTATTAGTGGATTTTGATTTTTCTCTGGAAGAATTACCGGAGGATTTAGTTCTCTCTCCTGAATTATTTCTTGAAGTTCCTTCTTTTTTTACTGTAGTCCCGGTCTTGTTATCCTTGGGATTTCTGACAACTTTTCCATCCTCATTACCAGCTTTTTGTCCGGGATCTTTTCTATCGTTAATTGTCCTTTCCTTTTCGGAAACATCTTTGGTCTTTTCAGTTTTTACATCGTTCCTTGCGGTAGGATTTTTCGTAACTGTGCGATCATCTTTCACATCTTTTTTAGTAACTGTATTTCGACCTGATGAATTTAAACCGCTTAGTGAATTATCATTCGATCCATTTCTTCCGGTACTTACATCTCTTCCGGAATTATCACTAGTTCCTCTTCCACCGCCGGTTTCTACAATTCTCCCATCTCCTCTTCCTCTTCCGCCATTATTATCTCTTAGGTTTTTACCCCGTCGGTCACGGTATTTGTATTCACCGGGATTATAATTATCATAATAGTAGTTGTGCGGATACCAGTAATAATTCCAATAATTATAGCCATAATAATAATACGGATTATAATAAGGATAGAGACATGAGTAATGATACCAATCCCACCAATACCAATCATACCACCAGGGATTATAATATCCGGTACCGATAACAATTCTTGGATAATAACCCCAATAATACCGGCTATAAACGGGACCTTCGCCAAAGTAATCCTCATCCATTACTTCTGAATCTTCTTCATAATATGTTGTATCCTCGTAAGCAAATTCATCCCCTTCGGATTCATAAATTTCATCCGAATCGGTATATTCCTCCTCGGATGTGTTTTCGGAATCATTTTCATCCACGTAAACATATCCGCGATAGCTGTCATCTTTAATTGCCATTTGGGTATAACAGCCGGTAAGAGATACAACCATTATTGCAACGATTATTTTAATAAGTGATTTCATTTTGAACCTCACGCCTTTATATTCGAATGAATTTTATCAATTTATATGCCCAAAAACAACCCAAAAAGAATTGAATAATGTGAAGATCGCAAAAGATGTGTTCAATTTATTACACTATTATGTACATAAATCTATACAGATGTAATTAAAATATGCCTTTAATATATTCGACAAATATTGCCCTGTCACCTTTATTGGGATTTATCTTTTTATTCTCAAGTAGATTCCGAAGATCGAGTCCCATTGTAAATCCTTCTCCAATTGACCATCGTAATCCCATGTTGAAATATCCGTTACCGCTCCCCAAGGATTTTGAGGTATTATCATTAATGGCAAAATCATATTCGGCAACAAGAGAAAATTGCGGACCGATTGTTTTCTCAATTCCGATTCCAAGATTTAAATCCTTATCGCCGTCATTTCTTTCAAGTGTATAATTAAGCACTGCATGTAAACTGAGATAACCGACAAATTGGAAATTCTTTGCAGCAGCAACAAAAAAGCCCGGTGACTTTATCTCATATCGACTAAGATCATCGTCAAAATATCCCTTTCCCTGTGAATCAAATCCAAGAGTTAGCGCCGGTGCGGAATCGGATTCATTCATAATTCGAACGCGGATGTTTACTCCGGGTAAATTGTACCAGTCCACCGAACCGGTCCCGATTATGTTTGCACCGCCATACGATATTCCAAAACTAAAATTATCGAACGCACCGACTTCAATTTTCGAGATAACTGTTCCGAAAGGAAGAACATCCGTCGATACTCCAACGAATCCCTTTTCGAGAATTCCTGCAGTAGGAAGATCAATCAGATTGCGATACTCATATTTTGCTTCCGTACCTGCAGTGCCCTGCGCGATAATTGCAAACGAAGATAAAAATAATATCAACAATATTTTATTGATCTTTTTCATACCGCCTCAATCTAATTTTTAATGCAATTTTTTAGTTGCAAATTCCAAAATGGTTTGATCAAAAGTTAACTCACCGATTCTTTTTTGTAGGTAGTCCCGTCTTTCGTGTCTTTTAATACTATTCCTAATTTAGCTAAATCAACTCTTATTTCATCGGCAAGCGTAAAATTCTTTTCCTTTTTAGCTTTCATGCGAAGGTTAAGTAATAGTGTAATCAATTCATTCTCAATTGACGAATCGGTCGGGGTAGCTCCGATGTTAAAATCTACGATGCCAAAAACGTCGCTTGCTGTTTTTTGTAAAAAATCTTTCGCATTATCATAAAAACTGATTCCAGGATTTGCCTCGACAATAAATTTATTTGCATCTTTCACAAAGTCAAATATTGCTGCGATTGCTTGTGAGGAATTGAAATCATCATCCATCGCTTTTTCGAAAGCTGTTGTGTAATGGTTAAAATCAAATTCTCTCACTGATTCTTGCAGGTTTCCGGAATTCAATTTTTGAGCGATGAACTCCGTTAAATTTTTAATTTTCTCCAATCCCTTTTCCGCAGAGGAAAGTAATTCTTCCGAAAAATTTAATGGTCCGGCATAATGTGTTTGTATAAAGAAAAACCTCACCGCTCCAGCAGAATACTTTTGAAGTATTTCTCTTGCCGTAAAATAATTTCCAAGCGACTTTGACATTTTTTCTTCTTTAATATTCAGAAAACCGAAATGAATCCAGTAATTAACGAAGGGATGCGAGTATGCAGCTTCACTCTGAGCAATTTCATTTTCGTGATGCGGAAAAATCAAATCGTTTCCACCGGCATGAATATCAATCGGTTGGCCGAGGTGTTTTCTGCTCATAGCCGAACATTCAAGATGCCAACCCGGTCTGCCTTGTCCCCATGGGCTATCCCAATAAGGCTCACCTTCTTTGGTTTTTTTCCATAAAGCAAAATCCAACGGACTATTTTTCCGTTCATCCACTTCTACCCGTGCACCAGCTTCAAGTTCTTCAATATTCTTTCCGCTGAGCTTGCCGTAATTTTCGAATTTTGAAACATTATAAAATACATCGCCGTCAACGTTATATGCCATTCCTTTTTCTTCAAGGGTTTTTACAAGTTCAATCATTTCAAAAATATGTGTGGTGGCTTTTGGATACACATCGGCAATTTTAATTTTCAGTTTTTTAACATCATCAAAAAATGCCGATATATATTTTGCAGTTACATCTTCTGTTGAAATTCCTTCCTGAATAGATTTTTTAATAATCTTATCGTCAACGTCAGTCAGATTCATTACGAACTTTACTTTATATCCTTTATATTCCAGGTATCTTCTGATTACATCGGCCATGATAAATGATCGCGCATTGCCAATATGGAAATAATCGTAAACCGTGGGACCGCACATGTAAATAGTCACATTCGGGGGTGAAGCGGGTTTAAATTCTTCTTTCTTTTTTGTGAGTGTATTGTAAATTAACATCTTATCTCCATACGAACAGTATTTGTTTTCCCGGACTTCAAATCAAGCGATATAATTTTTAGTTCACCTAATCTATTTATAAGCAATTCAAATTACATAAGATGTTTGAAGCCGCATTAAAATATACGAACGGAGCTGTTGTTAATCAATGAAATCAAATTACTCTCTTTCCTTATAAATAATTTTGTACTTGTTCAGCAACCTATGGATTGATCTTCTATCGATGCCGCAAACCTCGGCTGTTTTGCTTATGTTTCCTTTGTTTTTACGAAGGTGATAATTGATATAGTCCACCTCAAAATTTTCCAGCACTTTTTCTTTCGCATCTTTAAAAGAGTAGTTGAAAAATTCTTTTTCCATTTGCACTCTTACATTTTGTATCGGTAAAGGTAAATCGGTTTCGTTGATAATTTGATTCGTAGAAAGGACATAAATTCTTCCAATAATATTTTGAAGTTCGCGAATATTACCCGGCCATGAGTATTCCATCAATACTCGAACTGCATCAGCCGAAAATGTCTTTAGAGTTTTATCTTCTTTCTCGCAAAGTTCTTTTAAGAAATGATTTGCCAGTAAAAGGATATCATCTTTTCTATCACGGAGCGGCGGCATCTTTATATGAATTGTATTCAAACGATAATACAAATCATCACGGAACCGTCCTTCTGTAACCGCTTGCTCGAGGTTTTTATTCGTAGCAGCTATTATTCGCACATCTATCGGAATTTCCTTTTGTCCCCCAACGCGACGTATTTTTTTTTCTTCGAGCATCCTCAGTAATTTTATTTGAAGCGAAATACTCATATCACCGATTTCATCGAAAAAGAATGTGCCGGTATCAGCAAACTCAAGCAATCCGGGCTTTGTTCGCACCGCACCGGTAAAAGCTCCTTTCTCATGACCAAACAATTCGCTCTCGAACAATGGTTCGGGGAGCGCACCGCAATTGACCGGGACAAATGGACAGGTATTTCCTTTGCTCAACGTATGAATAGATCTCGCAATTAATTCTTTACCCGTTCCGCTTTCTCCGGTAATAAGTACATTCATATTTCCTTTTGCAATTTTCCGAACAAGGCATGCAACATCTTCCATTTCCCTGCTTTTATAAATCAATCCGGGCAATTCAGTATTTTCTTCAGTCAATTCTTCTTTGGGAGAAAGAGATTCCTGTGCTTCAAGCGCTCTATCAATTACATCGAATAATTTTTTTGATGTGAACGGTTTTTCAATAAAATCAAATGCCCCTTTTCTAATCGCTTCCACACTCGATTCAATTGTTCCGTATCCGGAAATCACTATCACTAATGTATTGGATGAAGTCTTTAGCACCTGCTCGATGACATCAATACCGGTTTTTTCATCAATCTTTAAATCCGTAAGCACGAGATGAAACTTTTTTTCCTGGATCAATTCAAAGGCTTGACTTGAACTTTGGGCTAATTCGACGATATATTCTTTTCGAGTTGAAAGAATCTTGTTAAGACTTTCAAGCATAACTTTTTCATCATCGACAACAAGAATCTTTTTATTCATTGGCCACCTTCTCGTCAAAATGAATTTTAAATGTAGTTCCTTTATTCATCTCGCTGACACATTCTATTTCAGCGTTATGATTTTTTAGAATATTCTTTACAATATACAAACCCAATCCCGTTCCTTTCTCTTCGGCCTTAGTTGTGAAGAACGGTGAAAAAATGTGATCTTTTATTCCTTCGGGAATTCCAATCCCGTTATCGCTAACACAAAAGAGAATTTTATTTTCCTCTCTTGTAATATCTATTTTGACTGTGCCATCCGATTTCACCGAATCAATTGCATTATTAACAAGGTTCACAATTACCTGTTCAATTTGTCCGGGATCGCCAAAAATTTTTGCGGATTGGATTTCATTACTCAATTCGATTCTGATTTTTTTCTTTTCCAAAATCGGGCGTAGAATGTTCAATCCATTTGCTGCTACTTCTGCAAGTTCTATTTCATAAAATTTTTTAGACAACTTTTTACTGTGTCTTAAAATTCCCCTCGTAATATTTGCAATTTTTCGAATTTGATCGACAATTACCTGTAAGTCCTCTTCATATTTTTTTAATACGGGTTCTGATTCCGATGCGAGTTGCAGATAATCCGCACGCGACATAACAACCGCAGAATGATTATTTATTTCATGAGCCATCTCAGCTGCAAGTTCACCTACGGTAACCAACCTATCCGCTCTTTGCAATTGTTCGAGATGATACTCCTCAATTTTTTGCCTGCCGGTTTTTATCTCTCCCACCATCTTGTTAAAATGATGATGAAGTTTACCAAATTCATCGGATTTCTCAGTTGACAATTTTACATCAAGATTACCGCGCTCAACCGAATCGAGAGCGTAAATAAAATTTTGCAAAGGCATATCAATATATTTACGGAAAAGGAAATACATTCCACCAAAAAGAAGAATAATTACAGCTCCGCCAAAAAATATCATATGGTATGAACCGGTATAAAATTTTACTTCTGCTTTGGTCAAGTCAGTATCGATGTCGAGATAACCAAGATATTTTTCATTGCCGTGACATCCCTGGCATTTTTCCAAATTTACAATAGGTTGAATAGCGGTGAATACGCCACTCTCTTTCAGCATGTCGATCCTTCTCTCGTGAATTTTAGTAATAGGCAAATGAATATGATGTGGTGAATTTGAGATAACATTTTTCCCGACTTCATCAGGAAATGTTGAATATAAAATTTTCCCCTCAACGTTAAAAATTCGTATATGCTCAATACTTCGATTTAATGATATTTTTTCAATTATCTGCTGGACCTGTTTATTTTGCCCAATCATCATTGCGTTTTCCAAACCATAGTCAAGCATGTCAATGGTCGTCTCAAGCATTACTTCCGACCTTTGATTAAAATTTTCTTTGAACTGCTGAATAAGAAAATATATAGGCACTCCCACAACAATTACTATGAAGATAATTAGAGTAGCAATGAATTTACTTTTAATCGTTTTAAACATGACTTCTCCACTAATGATTACAAACGGTAAATGTGTGAGGCAATTCATACTCGTCATTAAATTCCACGTGGTGCGACATTCGCGTCTCACTGGGACATTTACTTCACAAAAAAATAACAAACTCTCGATTAAAAGAGAAATGGTATTTTTTGAAGAGCTTGACAAAGCAAAAATATCTTTCTTTTTCGAATAAAATCGAAGTTTTTTTTGCATCAAAATGAGTTTAAAATAACGGATAATTTATTCCGAATGGCATAATAGTTGGGTTATATCACTTGTATGAAGATATTAGCTCTGACAACAGATAAACAAGTGATAGAATATTTAAGCAGGGAAGAATTCCTTTCCGAGCATAAAGTCCATTTTTCAAAGGAGAATAGTAATCCACTCGATATACTTTCGGAATATTGTACTGTTAAGCCTTCCCTTTTAATTCTGGATAATGACCTGATGCAATCTTCAACTTTGCAAATATTACATTCAATAAAAAAGATCGATAAGAATGTTTCTACAATATTCATCACATCCGATTCAAGCATCGAACTTGGCAGAGAGATAACTCCGAGCGGAGTTCAATTTTACGGAATCAAACCACTCGAAGAGAAAGAATTCTTCGATGCTATTAATTCAATTATTCAGATGAAACTAAAATTTGAAAGTAATTCTTTATCTTAATTAACTGGAGGTATTATGTTAAAAAAACTGAGTCTATTTTTATTTCTGCTGGTGGCTGTGAGCACATTAAACGCTCAAGTTACTGTTGATTTAAAAACTCATGGAATTTCCCCGCGTCAAGCAGACCTTTCGGAAGACGATATTTTTAATACGTCCTTCAATGGTCTCCTTAATGTTGGCGTAGGGACCAAAATATACTTAAAAGGTATTGTTGAAGGCGGAGAATTAAACAATCCGACATGGACACTACCCGTAAAACCGGCTGCTTCGGCTGCTGCATTCGGAGCAACTCAAAATGAAGAAACTTCTGCTCAATATATTTCTTTTATTCCCGATGTTGTAGGAACTTATCAAATTGAATTTGAGCAGGACGGAGCTATTGCATCTGTTACTTTAAATGCTGCAATGTACCTCGGTGCCGAAACAGCTTTACCGAACTGCGGATGGTGTCATAAAGATCATATCGCAAAGTGGAAAACCACCGGGCACTCATCAACTTTGATTGAAGGACTCGACGGTACGTTGAGTTCGCATTTCGGAGAAAGTTGTTTAAAGTGTCACACAACCGGAAATGACGCGAATGCGGTAAATGACGGTTTTGATGATTTCGATTTTGTATTTCCAGCAGTCCTTGAACCAGGAGTTTATGAAGCAACTGTTGCAGCATATCCCGAAGCAATGGCAAGAGGAAATGTTCAATGTGAATCATGCCATGGACCGGGTGGTAATCATTTATCTTTAACTCATGACTCAAGAATGATTGCTTCACTTGATGCATCTGTTTGTGCTTATTGCCATGATGAAGGAGTCCATCATAATGCGCTGCAACAACTTGATAATTCAAAGCATGGAGTACCGGAACAATTAAGTTATGCAGGCGGAAGATCAGGATGTTCAAACTGCCATAGCGGTTCCGGTTTTGTCGCATGGTTAAAGAATGGTCAACAAAATCCGGCTGTTATACCCGAACCACAACCAATAACATGCGCTGCTTGTCATGATCCACACGATGCATCCAATCCAGGACAATTAAGAATTGTTACTGCTACATTAACAAACGGATATGAGATACCGCTTTCCAACGAAGGAAGACTCTGTATTACTTGTCATAAATCAAGAAGAGATGCAATCACCTATACCGACGCCTATCTTAAAAATTTGAGCGCCCATTATGGCCCGCATTATAGCGTTCAAGGTGATATTCTCGCCGGGCAAAATATGCCGACATGGGGAAGACAATTACCTACTTCACCGCACTTACAAGCAATTGAAAAAGCGTGTGTTGGCTGCCATATGGCGGATGCCGGTGAAGATGCTGAAGGAAATATGATAATTGCCGGTAATCATACTTTTTCAATGTTTACAGCCGAAGGCGCGGCAAATGTAGCTGCTTGTGAACCATGCCATGGTGATATAGGCGAAACATTTGCTGAAAAGAAACTTTACTTAAATGGTAAAGCAGATCACGACGGTGATGGTGTCGAGGAAGGATTGCAGGAAGAAGTTCATGGATTGTTGCATGAATTAGCATTACTCCTACCTCCTAAAGGATCAGAGGACGTAGCTGTTATCGATTCATCATGGACATTGGATGAGGCGAGAGCATTGTATATTTATAACTCTATCGAAGAAGACCGCAGCTTTGGCCACCACAATCCGGAATACGTAGTTGAATTATTGAATCTTGCAATCGACGTACTCAACGGGGTAGTTGGTGTTGAGCCCATTGATAATTCAATACCTACTACTTATGAATTATCCCAAAATTATCCAAATCCATTTAATCCATCCACGACGATTGAATTTTCATTACCGGAAGCAACAAATGTCAAAATTGTAATTTACGATGCAATCGGGAACCAGGTTACCGAGCTAATTAACGAAAATATGTTAGCTGGCAAATTCTCTGCAAGATGGAATGCATCAAATGTTGCTTCGGGAGTTTATTTCTACAAAATTATCACGAATAAATATGTAGAAACAAAAAAGATGCTGCTTCTTAAATAGCTCCTCTCTCATTCATTGTACCCAAAAGTCCGGTGCCTGCCGGACTTTTTTATAAATCCTCCAAATGATTCGTGCAGACGTCGCAGCTTACTTTTTGATATATTTCGAAAAACGATTGATAACAACTGAGAACAGATGAATAGGGATGAACGTAAATGATTTTGTTGAATTATTGCATGGCCAAATTGTCGAAGGGAAAAGCCATTCATCAAATAAGCTATTTAGCCATTAAACAGTTTTACTATCACCAAAGGATAAAATGATTTACCTTTTTTTGGTCTCTTTACTATGGGCTTTCTCTTTCGGATTGATTAAAACCAATTTGTCCAATCTCGATTCGAATTTCGTTTCGTTTGTGCGCATGTTCATTTCGCTAATTATGTTTATCCCGTTTGTAAAAATCAGAACTCTACCGAAACAAATCATTCTAAAATTATTCATTACGGGGATGGTACAATTCGGGATAATGTATATCGCGTACATTTATTCCTTCCGGTATCTTGATGCTTACGAGGTTGCGTTGTTCACAATTTTTACTCCGTTGTATGTATCGTTGATAAACGATATCCTCACAAAAAAATTTCACAAGATGTTTTTGATTAGTGCAACGCTGGCATTTGCCGGAGCGGGTATTATAAAATTCTCCGGTTTGGCTAACGAGAATTTATTGATGGGATTTTTATTCGTGCAGATATCAAATCTAAGTTTCGCTGCAGGACAAATTTTCTACAAAAGAATACTTGAACAATCGCGCGAGATTAAAGATAAAGATGTGTTTGCGGTTATGTATGCAGGCGCTGCATTCGTTACACTCATCGCTTCCCTTTTCACAACAAATTATTCACAGTTAAACATCTCGATGGAACAAATATTTACTCTTCTTTATCTCGGCGCTGTTGCATCGGGATTAGCATTCTTCTTATGGAATTACGGCGCCCGCAGAACCAACACCGGCGCGCTTGCTGTATTTAATAATTTAAAAATCCCGCTTGCGATTGCAGTTTCTTTAATATTCTTTGGCGAGCAAACAGATTTGATAAAATTATTTATCGGCGGCGGAGTAATTGCATTAGCGCTATTCGTCAACGAGAAAATTTCGAATAAAAAGATCACCGCAGAAAATTCTTAGTTTCTTTACTCAGCGCCTCCCCGTCTCTGCGGAAAAAAAACAGTTAGCAGTTATCAGTGGCCAGTGGTCAGTTTTCAGTAAAAGAAAAGAAGAGCATTTATTCTGCTCTTTAATTATATCAAATACCCTTCGTACGTTTCTTTGTGAACTTGGTTGTTAAAAAACAAACCGCGGAGTCCCTGAGTCGCAGAGTTTAGATTCAATACACCGGTCATATTATTTCATATCCTGCGACTTGCACAAAATTCCGGAGATCTGATTTACTCGATTTATATATGCAGCAGCTTTACCAAACCGGTTTCCAAACTATAAATAGCTCCAGCAATAGTCAATTCTTTCTTTTCAAAAAGCTCATTCAAAACTTTGCTATTATCAAGACATGCATGAATCTGGTTCTTTACGTTCTCCTCAATAATAAAGTCAAGCCGGAATGCTTCTTCAACATGATTGTGTTCGGCTTTCTCTACGGCGGGTTCAATTCTTTTAATTATCCTTTCAATGTTTGGTGTAGCTTCTCCGCCCGCAATCGCAGCTTTAACCGCACCGCATGATTCGTGACCCAAAACCACTAATAATTTCGTATTCAAGTGTTCGGCGGCATATTCAATGCTACCTAACGTAACAGAGTCAATCACGTTACCCGCAACACGAATAACAAACAGTTTACCGAGCGATTCATCAAAAATTAATTCGGGCGGTACACGGGAATCCGAGCAGCAAAGAATAATTGCGTAAGGGTGCTGGGATGACAATAATTCAGCACGTTCTTCTGTATATTGTTTCCCGGAAAACTGTCCGGTTATATAGCGATTGTTACCGTCCAAAAGAGTTGTAAGCAGGATTTCGGATTCGCTGCTTTCTTTTACCTGCGCTGTAAGTATTGGAGCAGCTAATATCGTAAGGATTGCCGCGATGAAGATAAAATTCACAATTGATTTTATTTCTTGTTTCATATTTACCCCGATCATTCAAATGAATTAATATATTTAATAAGCCGGATCTGATTGGCAGCCACGCATTAAATTGTTGCCGCCGTGGAATAGTATTAATAACAGTAACACGGCTGAATAGTTCAATATCGATTATTAATGTTCCCGTAATCCGGTTGAAATCTTTTTCTTCATGATTCATAATCGAAAACAAAATGGAAAATTTTATTTCAATCAGCGAACGGGATATTTTATAAAGAGGGAAGTTGTATTCAGTTCACTCTGGCTCTTTAAGTCTCCGCGGTGAAAAAGAGCAGTGAGCAGTTATCAGTAGTCAGTTTTAAGTGAAAGAAAAGAAGATTGTTTATTAGGCCCTCTAATAATATCATTCACCCTTCGTGCGCCTTCGTGCCTGTCTTTGTGAACTTCGTGGTAAATATCTTTTTCATACTTAATACTCTGTACTTAGTACTTTCCTCAACAATGGTCTTTTTTTTCTTCATTTGAATAGTATGCTTTTGTTTTTATTTTTACCACAAAATTTTTGAGGATGATTTGCCGATGAAAAAAGTTTATGTTTCATTATTCTGTCTTTTGTTTGTTTCATTATCTTTCGCTCAAACCAGTCCGTCAACAAATCAAAGCGAAAAGGATACAGTCAAATCATCATCATCCGAAAGATTGAAAATACAGTTGAGCCCGTATTTTTACACTAATCCATTGGATTATTCTTCTCGGTTTTCCGATTTAGAAACATCATTTATTTTACCATTTCAGTCGTACGACGATTCCGAACAGCCGGCTTCTTTGACTTACGATTTGATCCGTTCGCAAAAAGATTTGAAAAAGTTTATGGTTCAGCAAAGCAAGTTCATGGACAAAGGTAACCTTGGAGTTTTTGGTGATATTTTAGTAACGGTTAATTTCGCCGCAGCTTTTGGTTTAATCGCTGCTCATCTCATAAAATATCATGATGGCCCCGGGGAGGATGTGCATTCAAAAGATAAGAAAAAGAAGTAATGTAAAATAACAATTAAGATCCGTGGATTATTATTCATCATTTGGTATCGCAAACCAAAAATAATAAGAATTATAATAAAAGGATTCAAGAATATTGAATAACGATTGCTGATCTTTTTAGAAAATTCGTAAATCAAATATCGGAAATCCTAAATCTTTTTGGAATTGCTGCACGTTAAATTACCTTTCGAAACAGAACAGCCGGAGCAGCCACCGCATCCGTTATTTACTTTCTTTACTCGCAAGTTTTTTATCAATGAGTAAAACACATAACCAATTGTGAGCGCTACTATAACTAATACAATTAAATCCTGGTTCATAAAAATTCCTTTCTAAAAAATCGAACCGATTTGATACGCGGCGAATGCAACTATCCACGCAAGAACCGTTGTGTAAACCATTGTGAATGAAGCCCATCGCCAGTTCGCTTCTTTTTTTATTGCCGCAATTACTGCTATACAAGGGAAATAAATAAGCACGAAAAGCATTAATGAGTAAGCCACAACCGGTGAAAAAACTTTTTCGCCAATTCTCGGTCCGCTTGTAAATACTTGCTGCTGTAATTTGGTTTTTAGATTCACAGATGTCTCGTCCGCTTCCAAATCCGATTGATAAAGCACTCCCATCGAACCAATGACAATTTCCTTTGCCGCGAGTCCAGTGATGATGCTGACGCCTATTTTCCAGTCCCAACCGAGCGGCTGAATAACGGGAACAATCATATGCCCGAGCTGACCTATGTAAGATTTTTCCATTCGTTCCGATTCTTTATCAATTTCTATTTGGTTTAAGCTTTCTTCTTTTTGGCTATCCGTCAATGAATTATCCAAAGAAATTTGTTCGCTGAGTGCATCGTAGTCTTTCGAGAATTCTATATCGCGGGGGAAATGACCGAGCGCCCAAATAATTATTGATGCTGCTAATATCACCGTTCCCATCTTTCTTAAATATTGAACGCTTTTATTCCACATGTGAATAACTGTGTTGCGCAAAGTTGGAATGCGGTAAGGCGGAAGTTCCATCACGAAAGGAACATCCTCTTTAGCAAAAAATATTTTCTTAAATACAAGCGCTGACAATATTGCAAGTGTAATCCCGATTACATAAATCGACAGTAAAACTAAACCTTGATTATGCGGGAAGAATGCCGATATAAGCAGCACATATACTGGCAGTCGCGCGCTGCAAGACATGAAGGGAAGAATCAACATTGTCAGAATTCTATCCTTGCGGTTTTCGAGTGTACGTGTTGCCATTACTGCGGGAACGTTACAGCCGAATCCCATAATCAACGGGATGAATGATTTTCCGTGCAATCCTATTTTGTGCATCAACTTATCCATTATGAAAGCTGCGCGCGCCATATATCCCGTATCTTCCATTAACGAAATGCAGAAAAATAAAATTAGAATGTTGGGCAGGAATATTATTACCCCTCCGACTCCTCCGATTATCCCATCAACAATTAAATTCCGTAAAGAACCTTCCGGTAATATGTTTTCTACAAAACTTCCGAGCGCACCAACACCTGCGTCAATCCATTCCATCGGGTAACTTCCGAGCGAAAATGTAAGTTGGAACATCGCCCACAAGAAAAAGATGAATACCGGAAAACCCCATATTCTGTGAGTGAAGATAAAATCAATTGCATGGCTTTTCTGCTTTCTATCCATCTGGCAAAAGAGGTACGTTTCTTTTAGCACACCGTTGATAAAACCATATTTGGCGTCGGCAATAATCGTATCGGATTTTTCTTTATACGCCTTTTCCAGCGCGGTTATTTCCTTTTGAGCAAGTTCAAGCAGGGGGCTGCTGTTGTGAAACTCTGCAATTCTTTTTTTAAAAACGCTTTCGTTTTCCAAAAGTTTTAAAGCGGTATATCGTGGATAAAATAGGTTGCTCAAAATTTTATTTTTCTTAATTTCACTTTGAAGACGTATTATCGCTTCTTCGATATCTGTCCCGTAATTAATATGAACGCGCCTTGATACCGGCTCTTTATTTTCATAGACATCTATAATTTTCGAAAAGAGTTCTTTTATACCTTCGCCTTTAGAAGCGATTGTTGTTACGATAGGGATTCCGATTATTTTGCCGAGAGCGGCATGGTCAAATTTATCTCCCTTGGTTTCCAGCTCATCGTACATATTTAGCGCAATCACAATTTTAACATTCATATCCATCAACTGCGAAGTAAGGAATAGATTCCGCTCAAGGCTCGAAGAGTCAATCACATTAACAACAATATCGGGTTTGGATTCGGTGAGATGTGTCCGCACAAAAAGTTCTTCCGGCGAATATTCCGATATCGAATATGTGCCGGGTAAATCAGTAACATTTATTTTATAACCGTTGTGCTTTAAATGCGCTTCTTTTGTATCGACAGTTACTCCGCCGTAGTTACCAACCCGCTCGCGTTTGCCGGTAGCATAATTGAATAATGTTGTTT
Source organism: bacterium (assembly GCA_043808235.1). Classification (GTDB taxonomy): domain Bacteria; phylum Bacteroidota; class Ignavibacteria; order Ignavibacteriales; family Melioribacteraceae; genus JAZDFC01. The sequence continues at coordinate 10,752 of JAZDFC010000052.1, read as the reverse complement.
TGCCGGAATTCGGATTTCCAACCAAAGCAACATTTATTGTGGTACTTTCTTCAGCAACGGTTTTCTTTTTACTTGTGACGTGAAGCGTTCCCATGAACAACGATTGAGAAGCCGGCTCGTATTCATCTACGGGAACTACTTTTATCAGTCCAGCTTCGCTGCGGCGAAGTGAAACACGAAATCCCATAATTTCATATTCGATAGGGTCTTGTAATGGAGCGTTTTTAATAACCTTAACCGGCTTTCCCTTTACAAAGCCCATTTCGGTAATCCGTTTCCGGAATGCTCCGCGTCCTCCAACATTTGCAATAGTACCAACCTCTCCGTTTTGAAGATCGGATAAATAAGTTGTTTCAGTTAATACGTTTGTTGTCATAATAAGTTCTTCAAATAGATTTTCATATCTCCATACTAAGATAAGAATGGCAATTTACTTTTCGGTGTAAAACTATAACTATAAAAAGTGGCGTTCAATCACCGAAAGATGGGAATTAGCCCTTATACTATCCCATATAATGATGATTAATTTGTAAATACTACTTAAACACCGTTATAGAAAGCAAGCACATCATATTTTAGTAAGCCGTAATGCTCAATGCAGTTATTGCCTACAAATTCCAAAATACCTAAGCGTTTTTTGTTTATAGGCAGAATATGCATCACCGTATTTGTGAAGTAAGAATTTTTCTTCATTTAAAACGATGCGATGGGTACAGGCGATCCAAATAACCGATACAACAAAAAATATAATACTTGCACTCGAAAAAGAAAAACCGGTTATGTTAAGTCCAGCTATCATTAAAAATCCGCCAATGTACATTGGATTTCTGGAGAAAGAATAAATTCCCTTTGTGTTTAGTCCGGTCTCCTCATTCGTAAAAGTGAGAATTGAAATTATGTCGATTAGGAAACCGATTATCAAAAACAACAGTCCAAAATAAAATAAGCTGCCGGGATTTATAGGTACAACTATCGATATGGCAATCAATAAAAGATGCGGGATAAAACCAAAAATCAATTGCTCGTTTTTGTTATTCTGCATTAATTTCGGATCTTCAATAGGTTTACCACGCTTGCGATTTACATAAATCATCACAATCCAAATAACTGCGTATGCAGGTATAAACAAAAGCCAGAGATTGTACAGTCCAATTTTCATAAAAAAAACGGCATTCATCATTTTATTGTGAATGCCTCTCCATAAATTTTATAAAGATAAGTCTATTGAGAAATAGAAAGTCCTTGGCTGCGATGGTCCGTAAACATAACCGGGGTCTCGCGTAATTCCGTAATCCAGGTCTTTCTGGTAAACATCTGTGAGATTTTTAACTCCTACAGACAATGAGCTTTCAACATCTTCGAACAATTTTATTTTTTGAGTTAAAGAAAAATCGAGTTCGATAAATTCATCACTCTTAGCGAGGGTAAGGATAGGGCCATCCTGATAATCTACTGCAATTTCGTGAGGCACATACATGATGCCCGTATATTTCACCGAGGCAAAAGCATTTAGCGATGCATTGATTTCAAACGTAGTTCTTAAATAGCCAAAAATATCGGGAGTCCTTAAAAAGTTTTTTGTATTAAAATCAGTAACCTCTTCTTTGTACTCGTTCTTTTTAAATGTGAACCCGGTTCTTATTTCAAGCGGGGAAACCGGTTTGATTCCGAAATCAATTTCAATTCCTTTCACATCGGCTCCGCTGCTGTTTATCCTCTCCCAATATTCAATGATACCGTTAGTCGAAATAAATTCGTCGGCATAAGCGTCGGATAGTTTTGTATAGAACCCAGTTATTCCAAAAAGAACAGGTATTTCACCAACAAAATTTTGAAAATCTGCTCCAAAAGTGAACGATGAACTTCTCTCTTCTTTTAATCCGTTGGAGTTTCTAATTACACGTTGTGTACCTTCAAGTCCGCAAATATGCAAATCTTCATCAAAAATTTGCGGAGCCTTAAAACCGGTAGTGTAACCTGCCCGCACCGTAAAAGCATCGAAGAACTTATACTTAACATTAAGCCTCGGACTTACTATCCAGTCTTCAAGTGAAGAGTGGTTATCAAACCGTACTCCGGCAACGACCTGAATATTTTCTTCATCATCAAGCGAGATTTCATCTTGAAGAAAAATTCCGAGGTTCTTAAAAGTCTCGTCAACATAATAAGCCTCGTTCGAAACGCTTTTATCGAGAAGTTTATCGTGATCGTATTGAGCGCCCGCGGTAAGCGAATGCGAATCTAATATGTAATTGAATTGTATTCCACCCGTGTGAAGAGGATTATCCGAAAAGCCGTAATAATTCAGTGCTTCAAGCCGCGCTTCCGGTGTATCCTCCGATAAACCGCCGTAATAGGATTCTCGCTGGAGAATGCTGAATGCATAATTTATTTTGTATTCCAATATGGAACTAAGTTTATGAATCCATTTTGCTTTACCGCCCCATTTATAATGTTTCACCATTTCGGCAATGCTCGCTTCATGAACGGGTTTATCGAGTTCACCACCGCCCCGCCTTTCTTCAAAAATTCGATGAAAAGAAAGTTGAATTTCCGAACTTTCGAATGGTTTAATAAAACCGTTGAACCCGATTGTTTCGTTTTTCAAAATTCCGAGTTCGGTGTACCCGTCGCCGTTTCTATCGTAAGAATCTCTGTTCCTCGTTGAACCGTAAACATAAAATCCGGAATCTTCTTCATCGCTAATATTTTCGGCAATAGCGCCAACTTGCTGGTCATAAGACCCATCCGCAGAGTTTCCGTTATAACTAATTTTCGTTCTGTCCGTATATGGCCTCCGGGTCATCATGTTAATTGTACCTGCCACAGCCCCGCCGCCATACAAAGAAGAACCGCCGCCTTTAACAATTTCTATCTGCTCAATCATTTCCTGCGGATAGTGTTCAAGTCCGTATACACCGCCGAGTGAACTTATCACCGGGTCGCCGTCAATCAAAATCTGAGAATATTTCCCATCGAAACCAAGTATTCTAACTTGAGTAAAATTGCAATTATTACAATCGTTCTCCACCATAACACCGGTTTGTAATCCGAGCGCCTGTGCAAGATTACTGGCGCTTTGCTGTTGAATTAATTTACGCGGTATAATTTCTGTTTTAACTGCAACCTTTTCGAAGAGATGCATTGAGTTGGTTCCGGTTACTACTACGGCACCCATCTCTATTGTCCCTTGTTTTAGTTCAAAAATTAGATTATCAATATTATCGGTATTTAAATCTATCTTTAATTCGACCGGCTTGTATCCAATCATCGTAATTTGCAGTTCAAATTCATCCAAAGGTAATTTTTGAATAACAAAAGCGCCATCTTCGTTAGTGGTAGCGCCGAGGTTTGTATTTTTAACAAGCACATTTACACCGACTAACGGTTCCTTTGTAACAGCATCAATTATTTTCCCGGTTAGAAATTTGCCTGATGGAGGCGGATCCGTAGCCAAAACTGAACTTGATGCAAAAATCATAAAAAGCAAGATTACAACCAACATATGTATAAATGAAATAATATTGTTCATTTCAATATCCTTAAATTGCTTAAAAACTATACTAATTATTTGTATGGATTCGACGTTGCCTAAAATCCAGGCAAACGTGTTAATGGACTTTATTTATGATTTATTTTGCTGGCGGCGCGCGTAAAGATGCGGTAGTTAAAAACTTAGTATCGGGTTTATGAAGAAAAGAGATTGATTTAAAAGATTGTTCAACAACATCGCTATTAAAAATTACTGGCTGTTCATTATTATATAGCATCGAAGCAAAAGAAACCAAACGGCAAACCGAATTTTCGTCCATGAATGGATCGAAAAAGTCGCTTTCAATTTCTTTGTGAATTGTTACATGATTTTTATCGGTGTAAAAATGCAATGCATGCTGATGGAGACCTGCAAATCCAAGAAAGAAAATGTAGAATAAAAGAAATGCCTTGTAAAAAAGAATAATATGTTTTTTAATTTTGCTCACAAAAGCCGATTGAGTACTGATAGAATATGTATAAAAAATAGTTACTTCTTAAATTAGCTGAACTATTGTTACAAATCTATTACATCTAAAAAAAATATCCAATCCCCGCAATAGGGTAATTATTCATCGCAACATCCCTATTATTAGGGAATAAGAGCTCGATTGCTTTTTTATAGTGCAATTAAAACTCAATTCCCTTTCTTGCTTCAACTCCTTGAGTGTAGTAATGTTTTACTTCGTGCATTTCCGTAACCAGATCTGCCATCGCAATTAGTTCCGGCGGAGCGTATCTGCCGGTAATAATAATTTCCATTGATTCCGGTTTTAGCTCGAGAATTTCAATCAATTCGCCCGAATTGAAAAGTCTATAATAAATTGCTATGCATGCTTCATCTAAAATCACCAAATCATACTTTCCGGCTTTAATAATTTCGGAAACCTCAGCCAATCCAGCCTGCGCAGCTTGAATATCGGCGTTAGTAGGTTCGTTTATAATAAAGCAATCCAATCCGTATTGTTTAATTTCAATTTCGGGAATGCGTTTTATTGCTTCCAGTTCGGAATAATGCATGCCTTTAACAAACTGAGCGATAAATACGCTTTTACCTGCACCAGCAGCTCGTAAAGCTAAACCCAATGCGGCTGTCGTTTTCCCTTTTCCGTTACCGGTATAAATATGAATGTATCCTTTCATCTTTGTATCCAATTGCAAATGCTTTAACAGATATTTTTTTTATCGTGTAAAATTAACATAGGTCAAACTTCTTTTAGCTCAAATAAGTTGCATGATTTTCCTTCCACCTTCATCGGGCTGTCAATATGATAAACTACTGAGATTTTATTGAGAGGAAATATTTGGTTAATCATTTTTTTCAATAATGATCTCATAATCCGGTAAAGAGAATCTGAAGGAGGTAAATTACGTTTGCATGCCTCATCTGATAATTGCTACTAAAGTTTGTAGTCCTCTATGTGAATAATTTTATTCGATATAGCGTAAATCGTGAGTCCGGATTGACTTTTAATCCCGGTTTTCTGCGTAATGTTTTTCCGGTGACTAATTACGGTGTGAATGCTAATAAATAATTTATCGGCGATTTCCTTGTTCGATAAACCTGTGACAAGTAATTTCAACACCTCTGTCTCGCGATCGGAAAGCTGCTCGTGTTCAATTGGAGGAATAGTGTTACTGTCGGAATTGTTCAGTCGGTTTATCAAATTAACTATTGTTTCCGTTGAATCGGTTACGCCTATTGTTTTATCAAACAAAGATAAAAGCTGATGGTCGAAAAAAGTATATATCAATCCAATCCAACAAGTATCCGGCATGTTTTTTTTGAGTGAGATGAACTCTTTGTTTTTATTTTGAATCTGAGTCGGATTAATAATCGCAACATCGAGTTTCTCGTTACGTAGTAAATTCTCAATTTCGTTGATGCCTTCAATCCTAATCAGTTTAAAATACTGCCCGGATTTTGAAAGAACGTTCGAGAGTCCTTCGAAAATTATTTGGGAAGGTTCGAGAACGGCGATATTTATTAGCTGCTTATTCACCTGCCGACAGCTTTTCCAATTTAACAATCAACGGGATTAACACAGTCTCTTCGATTATCGAATGGATGTTCAAATCATATTCAACCTCGAAGAGATTAACAATAATTTTCCGGCGAAGAACACGATCGTTCTGCACAGGCACATGCTTTAGAAGAAGCTCTTTCAAGTCGTTCAATTTCGATTCGATATCGGTGTGATGTTCCCTGTACTCATTAACCGAGAATTTATTCTTGTCATTTTCATTTGATCTTGTCTGCTTCGACAGTTGGCAAAAATATGGAAAGACAACTTTATTTTCGTACGACAGATGTTCCTTCACTTCTTCGAAATATTCATCAAAAAATTTTCCGATTAGTTTGATTTCCGCCGCATAATTCTTGAAATACAATTGTTCAATTAGATTTTTTATTTCGGGATACTTTTCGTTTTCATAATAATTATGCGTGTTTCTCAAAAAGAGAATAATAGCCGTAATATCGTCCTTTGAAAAGTTTCCAGCCTCTGTAGGATAGAATCCGTTATACAAATTGGCAAATGCAATAAACACTTCTTTGCTTATTTTGTTTTCTTCGCATAACTGCAAGACTGTTTTATCGTGAACAATAAAATCCAGTTCAAAATGTTCCATTAATAAAAGCAAGGAAGGATTTTCAAAAATTAAATCCGCCATTTTCATTTCGGGCTTTACATAGTTTTTTTTAGTCTGGTACATATCGCTTCGACTCTTCCCTATCGAATATTGTTTTGTTGTTTAAGTGGATTAAAAATCCGAATTAAATATAAAATTTACTTCGGCATTTGGCAAATGAGACAACATGCAGAATGCAGCTTGCAGCAGGTAGTCGTCAGTTCACAGTAATCAGTATTCAGTTCTCTGCTGTAGTGAACCATTCCGCTTCAGGAGAGGCTCAATAAGTGTGAATCGATTTCCCGTTATACGGGACAAGCAATGCCTGCCGGGAGGAGGATATATTTGTTATGATCCACCCTGATTGCGAGATTATTCCCGCTGTTTCAGTCGCGAATTGGTTCGCGGCTGCCAGGCTACCATTCTGACTCCTGACTTCTGTCTCCTATCTTCTAATTGCTATCTCCCATCGTTCTTTACGAAGTTTATCGAGTAGAAGAAAAAAATAATTTGGAGGAGAGAATTGCTAATACGATTCGAGACGAATACAAATTTTTGCACTGTATAGTATATGATAAAATCAGAATTGATTTTATACCCGGTATTGAATATAATACCAGCGTGAAAAAGTACAAAATTGTAATCGGTACGAATGTCTTTGTTTCTGCTTTGAAATCCCGGAATGGATTTTCATATAAGTTAATGTCATTGATTGATGATGACAGATTTGAAGTATCAATCTCGGTACCCTTAATACTGGAATATGAAGATGCGGCAAAGAGGAACAAGTCTAATATAAAATTAACGAAAGCGGATATCGATGACATTTTGGATTACATTTGCTTATCATCTCAAAAGCGAAAAATATTTTACCTCTGGCGTCCATTTTTAAAAGACCTGAAATATGATATGATTCTGGAATTAGCTGTCGAGTCCGAATGCGATTACATAATCAGTTTTAATAATAATGATTTCGTAGGAATAGAAAAATTCGGACTAAGGTTGTTAACTCCAAAAGAGTTTTTAAAAATAATTGGAGAAATCGAATGAGTACAATTAGCTTGAGATTACCGGATTCACTGCATAAAAAAGCACGCTCGTTGGCGAAAAAGGAAAACACATCCATTAATCAATTAGTCTCAACCGCGCTCGCCGAAAAAATTTCGGCTTTGGCAACTGAAGAGTATATTGAAGAAAGAGCACGAAAAGCGAGTAAAAGTAAATTCAATAAGGCTATGAAAAAAGTAGCTGATATTGCAGCAGAAGAGATAGACAGATAATCAATTCATTTTAGCTGCGTTTAACCTTTACTCGACTGTCGCAGACCATTCCGCGACAGGAGATGTTTATCAGTCGCAAAGTTGTTCGGAACTGCCAAGTTTATTCTTCTAAACATAATCATATTTATGTGGCTAAAGCCGATTGTTCCTTCTGTTTTTTAACCTCCGGCATAAATGCCGGAGCTATTCAAATTAAAATTCTGACTTTTGACTCCTATCTCCTAAATTCTATCTCCTTTCACTCCTTACGAAGCTTATCGAGCAGTTCTGCGAAATCCTCCGGCAGTTCGGAATCGAAGAATACTTTTTCATTTTTAGTGGGATGAATGAATCCAAGAGTCTTTGCGTGAAGCGCCTGTCGCGGCATTATTTCCAATAAGTTTTCAACCCGTGATTTTATTTTTGGCAGATTAAATCCATAACAAATTTTTCTTCCGCCGTAAGTAGGATCGCCAAATATGGGATGATTGATGTGCGAAAGATGAACTCTAATTTGGTGTGTTCTCCCTGTCTTCAATTTCAATTTGAGAAGAGAAGCGAATTCAAATTCCTCCATCACCCAATAATATGTATGTGCGGGCTTGCCGTCATCTTCACTAACACAAAATATTTTTCTATCCCTCTTACTGCGAGCGATGTTGCCGATTATTTCTCCTTCCTTCTCTTTAAATATCCCCCAACAAATAGCCCAATATTCGCGCTCGGTTGTATGTTTGGCAAATTGTTTGGCAAGCTGTGTGTGTGTCCAATCTTCTTTTGCTACGAGTAATAAACCGCTTGTATCTTTATCAATTCGATGGACAATACCCGGTCTGCCCGGTTCATTCACGTCACTCAATTTTTGGGTGTGATGAAGAAGTGCATTTACAAGTGTTCCGGTAAAATTTCCGAGAGCCGGATGGGCAACCATTCCGGCTGCCTTGTTTACAATCAGCAATGTTTCATCTTCGTAAACAATATCAAGAGGAATTTCTTCTGCTTCGGTGTCTTCGGGTCGGGGCGATACTGGAATTGTTACATCAATTACATCGCCAGGGGAAACCTTGTAATTTGGTTTTACAGGTTCCCCGTTGACCAATACAAAATTTGCTTTTATTAATTTCTGGACTCTTGAGCGGGTGGAATGTTCAATTGAATTGGCGAGATATACATCGATTCGTTCCTTCTTCTTTCCATCGGTAATTTCAATTTTTAATTTCTTTTCGGTTATTATCTTCGCCATCGTTTCCTTCCGGGAAATCTTGTATAGAGGTTTCCCCGACTTCATTTATTTCTTCAACAATCAGAGGCTCATTATCAGTGCCTCGAAATTGAGAATTAACTGCCGGTTCGGCAACAGTTTGCAATTCAGTTCCACCTTCCACTTCCTCGACTTTCTCGTGGCTTCTATGAAATATAAGTAGTAAAAATACGCCTATGGTAACGCTCGAATCGGCAATATTAAAAATCGGGAAGCGGTCGTAAGTCCTCCCGAATAGGGTGAAATCAAAGAAATCAACATTCACAAAATCAACAACACTACCGTAAAATATCGGGGCATAGTCGTAAATTACTCCGTAAAACATTCTATCAACCAAATTACCGAGAGCGCCAGCAAGTATGAATGCGAGCGCCAATCTGATAATCCATGATTCGTTTCTAATTTTATATAGGTAAATAATAATTCCAATGCTGGCTACAATTGAAAACAGCGAGAGAAAAAGTTTTGAACTCTCGCCAACATCAATTCCAAAAGCCATACCGGGATTTTCTACAAATGTAATTCTTAGAAACGAGCCAAACACATCGAAACTCTGCCCCAATCTCATTCCGGTAATGTCGATATTTAAAAAAGGTATCTGAATACCTTTTATAAATATTTTTGTTAATTGATCGGAGATGACAAGAATAAGCGTAAGATAAAGTACCTTCAAAAGTAACTCCGATTAAATCATTGGTTTGGTTGTTTGCATTTTTTGTTTGATTTGCAGACAATGCTGTGTATGCGGCACCGCCATTAATCTATCTTTAGGAATAAGCGGACACGTCGGGCATAAGTTCTGCGGCTCATCAATACACTCAATACAAATTCCGAAAGTACCTTGTTCAATTCTCATTAAAGCATCGTCAAGGTAGCCGAGAAATTTATTTTCCCTTTGCGCCCACAAATATAATTTTTCTCTTTCCTGCGCATCGGTTCCTTGCTCTGCCATGTGAAGCGAATACGGGGAATTTTCATTAACATACTGACCGGTCGTTGGATCCATCATTTGTTCTTTTAAATTCTGGAGCTGTTCGATAATTTCCTCACGCTTCTCGAGAATGACTTTTTTGAAGTCATCCAGATCCTTTTTACTATATCCTTTTACCTTTTTTACTTTTTTTGATGGGGATACAATTTCAACAAGATCATGATGCACCGCAGTTTTTTTAACAGTATCAACCGGAGCTGTTTTAACAGGCGCTTTTGTTTTAACATGGGCAACCTTTTTAATTTCTTTTTTTTCAATTACTACCGGTTTTGATTTAACTGCCTTTGCCTTTACCGTAGCTTTGGGTGCCACTTTAGCAGCAGCCTTTGTTTTTGCAGTTGGTTTAATATTGACTTTCGGTTTCGGTGCAGTTTTAGTTTTTACCGCAGGTTTTTTTGCAGCAGCCTTTGGCTTTACAGTTTTTTTATTGACTTTTTTTGCCATAGTTAACTCCTTATTACGAATTATTTTTCAAGTTTTTCGATTGAGATGCTGCAATCGAACTCACCGATATTCCATTTCTGAATATATCCCGTATTAGCTTCACCTGATGTGAATGTATCGGCTAATGTTTCGGTTTTAATATAACCGGAAAAATTATTTATATACTCAACAAATTTGTCAGCTGAATTAAAAACAATACCGATTCTATCCATAACATCAAGACCGGCATCCTTTCTCATATTTTGAATTCTGTTCACGAATTCCCTTGCGTACCCTTCGGCAATTAATTCTTCGGTAAGTTCGGTATCGATAGCAACTGTGATTCCTTCTTCGGATTCAACTACCCAGCCTTCAATCTCCGAGCTAAGAATTTCCACATCCTCCGAGCTGAGAGTTACCTCAACACCTTCGAAGTTGAAAGTGTACTTCCCTTCTTTTTCGAAAATTGATATTTCATCGCGCGTAAACAATTTTATTTTGCTCGCGAGTTCCTTCATCAATTTGCCAAACTTCGGCCCGAGAGTTTTAAAATTTGGTTTCGCAGTTTTATTTACAACCGCGGAATCATCCTCAAGTACGATCAGTTCTTTGATATTTATCTCTTCGAGAATTACATCTTTCATATTCTCAAGAGC
>JAZDFC010000051.1:0-5093 GCA_043808235.1 bacterium | reverse complement strand
TCATATCGGAGAAAGGAACGACGTTTGCTGATCTATGGTTCTGGCAACAGACTCTTAAATCAATTCCTAAATTTATCAAGCATTCTATTTACTGGGGGATAACTATGTTACTTAGTTATTTTAAAACAGCAGTGCGCAGTATAGTCAAACAGAAGGAATATTCAATAATTAATGTTGCCGGCCTGGCGGTTGGATTGGCGTCGGCAATTATTATTTTATTCTGGGTTCAAAACGAACTTAGCTACGATGATTTCCACAAAGATAAAGATGATATTTACAGAGTACTGGTTCAACGAACTGTTGACGGCGACACTTTTGCCGAATGGGACACACCTTACCTGATATCGAATGAACTAAAAGATAAAATTCCAGGAATAGAATATTCTACAACCTATTTGCAATTACCAAGATTTGTGGTTAAAAGCGGAGATAACAAATTTTATGAAGAAGGTATCCGTGCAGTAGGTGCAGATTTCTTTTCATTATTCACTTTTAATTTTATTGAGGGAAACGCCGGGACAGCTCTTTCAAATCCCGGGAGTATGGCAATCAGCAAATCGATGGCCCTAAAATATTTCGGGAACACCAACGCAATGGGTAAAATTATGCAGGTAGACGGTGTATCCTTCACAGTAACCGGAATATTTAATGATGTGCCTGAGTCATCTCATATTAAATTCGATTTTATGATTGACACTTACTTCATAGAAAACACTTTCAAAGAAATGCTTTCGTGGAATAACTTCAGCAGCCAAAACTATGTTAAATTACATAAGGGGGCGAATCCTGAATTTACCGTTGATGAAATCAACTCTGTTGTTCTGAAAAACTATGATCCGGAAGATATTGGAAAATATGATGTAAAGTTTATTCTTCAACCTTTGCAGGAGATTTATCTCACTTCCGCAATAAAAAAATACATTTACATTTTTTCGCTCCTGGCTGTTTTAATACTCTTCATCGCAAGTATGAATTATGTTAACCTATCTACTGCTATTTCACTTAGGCGACTAAAAGAAGTTGGAATCAGAAAGGTAGTCGGCTCCAACAGTTGGCAATTAATTAATCAATTCCTAGTTGAAACGATTATAATAACAATAATTGCATCTTGTTTAGCTATTATCATTGATGTTTTATTCTTGCCTGTGTTTAATGAATTGGTAGGCAAAACAATTTCAATTGATTTCATGAGTTATCAATTCCTCGCAACTTTGGCAGCCGTTATCATTATTACCAGCTTACTCGCAGGGAGTTATCCCGCATTTTATATCTCTTCATTTAAACCTGTTACAATTCTTAAAGGAAATTCATTTACCGGCACTAAATCCAATCGTTTCAGAAGACTGCTTGTTATTTCCCAGTATACAATTTCAATAGGGTTGATTATTTGTACGATAGTAGTTTCCGATCAGGTGTATTATATGAAAAATAAAGACGTTGGCTTCGATAAAGATCACATATTATATATCCCCCTAACCGGCGGTGTAAAAGAAAAATTCGATCTGGTTAAACATAGTCTTTCAAGTAATCCCAATATTGAGGGGACTACCGCTTCTTTATATCTTCCCACAGCTAGAGGCAGATCACGAAGCACAATAGAATGGGCAGGAAAGGACCCGGATCAAAGAGTGAGCGCAGAAATGCCTGAAATTGACTACAATTATTTCGGTTTACTGGAACTGGAAATTGTAAAGGGAAGAGATTTTTCTAAAGAATTTTCAAGCGATCCGGACGAAGCTTTTATTATCAATGAAAAAATGGCAAAACAAATGAACACTACTTCACCGATTGGTGAGGAAATTTCAGTGTCGGATCGGAAAGGAAAGGTAATAGGCGTAGTTAAAGATGCGAACTTCCTCTCTTTGAGGTCTAACATTGAACCGCAGGTCTTTTCACTGTTAACCGAAATTACCGCTACTGTTCGCGGTGTTATATTGATAAAGTTAAGAGAAACTTCAGGTAAGGAACTTTCGCAAACAGTTTCTTTTATCGAAGATATTTGGAACGAATTCAATCCCGACGAACCATTTGAATTCCATTTTTGGAGCGAGTCGATGGAGGAGATATACAATTCCGAGCAGACAATTAGTAAACTCTTCAGTTACTTTTCAATCTTGGCAATATTCATTTCCTGTCTCAGCTTATTCGGACTTGTGTCGCTGATAGTTGAACAGCGTAGGAAAGAGATCGGGATTCGTAAATCGATCGGGGCTTCTGTTTCCTCTATCGTTCTTTTGCTTACAAAGGAATTCCTCGCATGGGTTCTTATTGCCAATATCATCGCGTGGCCCATTGCATACTGGATAATGAATGGGTGGCTGGAAGATTTTGCGTACAAGAATGATCTTACTATCTGGTCTTTTGTAGTCTCGGGTGGAATTGCTTTACTGGTTGCTTTATTCACCATTAGTTATCAATCCGTTAAAGCTTCCCTAACAAACCCGGTAGACACACTTAAATGTGAATAGTTATTTAGCATCTTTTACATCAAAGGGGCTTGCACGCCCCTTTTTTGTTAGATAGAATTCATAAGTTAATTTTTGTTTTTTCGGTATATTTGATAGTCCATTCAAAAAATAACTGAAATGAAAAAATTATATCTTCTAGTTACAATATTATTTTTAATTTCCTGTTCAACATGGCAGGGAAACGATATCTCCATTCATCGCGATGATTTTACAAATGTTCTTAACTTAAAAAACACTCCGACCGCTGCTGAGGATTGGTCTTCGTTTTTCTTTTCCGATCAAGGTGCGTGGTTTGGTTACGCGCTCCCTTCAGCCGGTGATACAGCTTTGTTTGGTTCGTTCACCGGGCCGTTTTTGATTACTCACGGGAAATGGTTATCGCAAAGTATGCAAAAGCTTGAGTTGATAATCGGTGGGGGAGAATTTAGTCCGTCGCTTATTAAAAATTATACATCTGAATACCTGCCGGGTAAATTGAAACAAAGCTTCATTTACAAAACTGTTTACGTCGAAACGGAATTGATGTTTGCCTCTTCCCTGACATCTTTAAAAAAAATTAACGTGACTAATATTTCTGATAACGACATACAACTTAAAATAAAAATTTCAGGTAAAACCTTTGATTTTCCTGTTTCGACCAGCAATAAAAACGATTCGGTTCTGTTGGGAATTAAGGAAACTGATAAATCAATACAAATCAACTTTAGTTATAAAGGTAACTTAAGTGTTGACGAAGAAAACAAAAGTTATAATTGCAAAAGCAGTGATCATTCACTCGGAGCCGGCCAAACTTTAACATTCACTGCTGCCGCAACATTTATTCAAAATCCACATACGGATACTTTTGATTCATCTCTTTTCACTTTGGTGGATGATGCTTTCCAAAAGAATGAAGAGCGCTGGAATAAGTACCTTTCCAAGGTATTAAATGTTGATACAAAGTGGAACACACCTGAGTATAGCAAAATTGCCGTGAAATCTATTATGACACTTATCGGTAACTGGCGCGCCGCAAATGGAGATTTGTTTCACGCCGGGTTGTTTCCTTCATCGGCAATTAATTACTTCAACGGTTTTTGGGCTTGGGATTCATGGAAACATAGCGCAGCCCTTGTAAAATTTGAACCGGAACTTGCCAAAGATCAAATAAGAGCGATGTTCGATTACCAGAATGAATACGGAATGATAGCCGATTGCATTTATGAAAACGACGAAGAGAACAATTGGCTAAATACAAAGCCACCCCTCTCCGCATGGGGAGTCAAAACAGTTTATGATGAAACCAAAGATTTGGAGTTTGTTAAAGAGCTCTTCCCCAAGTTAATAAAATATCATTACTGGTGGTACAAGTTTAGGGATCATGATAAAAACGGGATATGCGAATACGGGGCATCAATAGGTGAGCTTTATGCCGCCAACTGGGAAAGCGGAATGGACAACGCGGTTCGCTTCGATGAACGTAACATGGTTAAAAATTACGACAACGCTTATTCTATGAACTTGGAATCGGTTGATCTCAATGCTTACCTGGCTTTTGAAAAACAAATACTAGCAGAGTTTGCACATCTATTGAACGAACCCGAATTATCAATCAGATTATTGAAAGAAGCCGACACAATAATTGATTATGTTAACACAAAAATGTTTAATAAGAAAAACGGTTATTACTATGACACAGATTTGGGAACAAAAGAATTGGTAAAGCTGGAAGGTCCCGAAGGCTGGACACCCCTATGGACAGAAATCGCCACACAAGATAACGCAGCTCGCGTAAAAGATATTATGATGAATGAAAATAAATTCAACACCTTCATCCCCCTTCCCACGTTCACTGCCGATCACCCGAAATTTACAACCGACGGTTATTGGCGCGGACCTGTTTGGATTGATCAAGTTTATTTTGGTATTGCCGGACTGAGAAACTACGGATTTAATGAAGAGGCAGATAAATTAACAAAGAAATTATTCGACAACCTGCCGGGGTTGAAAGATGGCGACGCTCCAATACGTGAAAATTATAACCCGTTAACCGGTGCTGGATTGCAAGCAAATCATTTTAGTTGGTCGGCTGCTCATTTGCTTATGTTGTTTATTGAAAATTGAGGTAATCATACTTTTACTTTATAACGATATAATTCAAAAAGAATAGAATTGAATTCAGACTTCCTATTTACTATAATGATACATCTAATTTAATACCGGTGGGATATCATAGATACCGATCTAAAATATATTGAGCAAATTAGGCAATCTAACGAAGGGGCCTTCGATTCACTCTTTCGTAAATATTATGCGCCGTTGTTCCAATTTGCAGGAAGATATATACGTGATTCTCAACTTGCCGAAAACGCGGTGCAGGATGTCTTTGTAAAAATCTGGATTCAAAGAGTCGAGCTTACAATTACATCCAACGTAAAAGCTTATCTCTTTACATCCGTGAAAAATCACCTGCTTAATAAGATAAAACAGGAAAAGAGATTATATTCAATTGAAGATTATACTTATCTCCCGGATGAAAGTGAAACCACGCCTGAATCCGCTCATGTGAAAAACGAAACCACCATCGCCGTGCAAAAAGCAATCAATGAATTGCCTGAACAATGCAGAAGAATTTTCAAAATGCAC
>JAZDFC010000050.1:0-2357 GCA_043808235.1 bacterium | reverse complement strand
AGACCAAAAGATGAAGGAACTGAAAGAATTAGAATCACGCTTGCAGAAAAAATAATATCAATTTACGAATTACAAATTATGATTTACAATTTTGATATTAATTAGTAAATCATAATTCGAAAATCATAAGTGGTCCATGTCAAATAAACCTGATTTAAACCCTAAAAATAAAATTATAGTTAAAGGCGCTCGTCAGCATAATCTTAAAAACATTTCGTTGGAAATTCCACGTAATAAATTAATAGTGTTCACCGGAGTAAGCGGCAGCGGAAAATCCTCTCTTGTGTTCGATACAATATACGCCGAAGGACAGCGGAGATATGTTGAAAGCCTTTCTTCTTATGCGCGTCAATTCCTAGAGCGGATGAATAAACCGGAAGTTGATTTCATTTTCGGAATTTCGCCTGCCGTTGCAATTGAACAGAAAACCGGAGCCAGAAATCCGCGGTCGACCGTTGGGACAAGTACGGAAATTTATGATTACTTAAGGTTATTTTTTGCACGTGTCGGAAAAACAATTTGCTTTAGCTGCGGTAAAGTTGTTAAAAAAGATACTGTTGCTACTGTCTCCGGATGGCTTGAAGAACAAAATGAAGAGGATAAATTTTATCTCGGCTTTCCAATCCATTCTCACGAAGGACGAACGGTTAAAGAAGAAATGGATCATCTTCGCAAAAAAGGATTCTTCAGAATTTTTGTAAAAAATAAATTAATTGATTTGAATGAGACGAAAACTCTTCCTAGATCAAAACAAGAAATAATTATTGTTCTTGATAGATTTAAAATAAAAAAAGAAAAGGTACGCGAATTACTAGCAGAATCAATCGAATCTGCTTTCAGAGAAGGTGAAGGACATCTTTCAATTATTAATGCTGAGACTAATTTAACTAAGAAATTCACAAAATTTTATGAATGCTGCGGAATCCGGTATGAAGAACCTGAACCGAGATTTTTTTCTTTTAACAATCCGTTCGGCGCTTGCCCCGTATGTCAAGGATTTGGAAAAACTATGGGGTATGAAATGGATTTAATTGTTCCGAATCCAAAACTAACTCTAATGGAAGGAGCCATTGCGCCCTGGCGGACAGTTAAACACAGTAAATATTTGCGCGATCTTATTCGAAATAATAATAACAGAATTCCGCTCGATGTTCCTTTTAAAAATTTATCTACTGAACAAGTTTCACTTATAAAAGAAGGTTTCAAGGGATTTTACGGCATTGACGGTTTTTTCAAACATCTTGGAACTAAAACATATAAGCTGGGAATTAGAATTCTGCTAAGTAAATACCGCGGTTATACAACTTGCGCTGCGTGCCGCGGTTCGCGGTTACGGCGCGAAGCTCTTCAAGTACAAATCGATGAGAAATCAATTCACGATGTTGTATTGATGTCTATAGAACGCGCATTAATATTTTTCAAATTACTTTCACTTTCCGATTATGAAAAATCGGTCGGACAAAGAATTTATGATGAAATAGTAAAGCGTTTTACATTTCTAAATGATGTCGGGTTGGGTTACTTAACTTTAGACCGTTTAAGCAGTACGCTTTCCGGAGGTGAGACTCAAAGAATTAACCTTGCAACTTCACTCGGTTCTGCATTAATGGGAACGCTTTATGTTTTAGATGAACCGTCAATCGGGTTACACCCGCGTGATAATGCCAAGCTGATCAATATCTTAAAATCACTTCGTGATCTTGGTAATACTGTTTTAGTTGTAGAACACGATCCCGAAATGATGAAAGAATCAGACCTAATATTTGATATGGGTCCGCGTGCAGGAATAAACGGCGGAGAAATTGTTGCTTCAGGTACCTACAATGAAATTATTCAAAACGAAAAATCTCTTACCGGGAAATATCTTTCGGGTAAAACTGTTATTCCTATTCCCGCTAAGCGTAACAACAAACAAACCGAATCAATTAAAATTTACGGGGCAAGGGAAAATAATTTACAGAATATCTTTGTAGAATTTCCTTTGAAGAAGTTTGTTGTTGTAACAGGAGTAAGCGGTTCGGGTAAATCAACTTTAGTGCACGATATTCTTTACGGAGGAATTGTAAAACTTAAAGGAGGAAATCCTTCAAAAATTGGAAAGTATGATTCTATCGAAGGTACACGTTACATTGATAATATTGAGATCGTTGATCAATCGCCGATTGGCAAATCCCCGCGTTCAAATCCTGTTAGTTATGTAAAATGTTATGAATTGATTAGAGAACTTTTTGCAAGCACTCCGCATGCACGTTCGCGCGGATATAAACCCGGATATTTTTCTTTTAATGTAACGGGCGGAAGGTGTGAGACTTGCCAGGGTGAAGGAGTTATTACTATTGAGATGCAATTCCTCGCCG
>JAZDFC010000049.1:0-2792 GCA_043808235.1 bacterium | reverse complement strand
CGAATAACTTGTTGCATACTGGAACAGGTAATAATATTTTGTGAAAAAGTGAAGTGTGCGCGACCAACCGTATTTTTCACCTTCTTCGCGGATAACTAAATCACCGTAATATTTCTTTTCAATATCATCAAACAAATTGGCGAGAGTTTCTATATCAACAGGCTCATCGTTTTCTACAAGCTGATATGATTTGTACTCAAATTCCGCCAAAGAAGCTACACGGAAAAACTTGCGGCTGAGGTTGTCAATTTCTTGAGTCAGCAAATCAATTCTTTCAACGGGATCTTTGGAATTTTTAACGAGATAATCCATTAAAACCAATTCATTAAAGATGGAAGCCACTTCGGCAACAAATGTCGGGTAATCTCTTGTTGCAGGCGGTTGGTTTTCGTTTGCAAATATTGAGTGTGTTGAGTGCCCGATTTCATGAACCAGGGTAAACATATTTCCCCGTGTTCCGGCAAAGTTCATTAAAATGTATGGATGAACTTCCGGCACATCTGAAGAAAAAGCGCCGCTTCTTTTTCCAGGAACCGGAAACACATCAATACTTCCGCCGGCAAGAAATTTATCCAACCGGGAACGATATTCACCGCCAAGTTGATACAATGCATTTTTTATAATGTCCATTGCCTGTTCGTATGAATACGTCTTGTTATAATCAACAAGACTCACGCTTAAATCGGACTTATAAAATTTTTCCAATCCCAGGGCTTTTTTTCTTAGTTCCAAATATTTGTGAAACGGCTGCAAGTTCGATGCGGTTACATCAATGTAATTTAAATACACTTCCTTTGGAATATTGTCGCCCGACAAGACATTTTCAAGGCACGAAGGGAATTTGTAGATTTGCGTTAGTCCCCAGCGCGATTGGAGTATTGATGCAAATATTTCGGCATAGGTGTATTTGTTTTTTGTAAATGTAAGAAGATTAGCGTCGGCTACTTTTTTCCGGTCGTCCTGGTTTTTGTTTGTAGTAAGAATTCTTTCCATCTCCGGCATGGATGCGGTAATTTCCTCGCCGGTAGATAATTTTACTTTTTCAAATTGAATATCGGATACCGACAATGAGTTGTAAATATACTCTCCCGCGCCGAGCGGTATGCTGAGAGTTGAAATTACTCTTTGCATTTCTTCCGGCAGAATGTGTTCCTGTGTACGATAAAAATCCGAAAGGTAGTGGTTGTATTGTCGGAGATTTTCTTTTTCTTTTGCCCAACCTAAAATTTTATTTTTGTCTAACGAAGCAAGTTCGGGCTCGTACCAGCTAAAATCTTTTTCCAATAAGACAAAAGCGTTCTGAAGTTTTTGTCCGCGCTGCATTGCTTCGGGATTCCTTCCATCAATAGAACGGAGAAGGGAAAAGTAGGCATTCAGTTTTGTAGCTTGAATTATTATTTTGTCTTTTATCTGCAACGCTTCAAATAGAGTTTCGGGGTCCTTACCCAAGTTTCCCTTAGAATTTTGAGCGATAGATAGCAGCCCCTGCAAATCTGATAAATCAGCTTCCCAGTCTTCCCATGAAGAATATATTTCCGAAAGATTCCACTTGTATTCCGCCGGTACATCTTTCCATTCTTTGTATTGAACTTGCTGCGAAAATATACCCGCTGTTGAAATTAATACCAAACATGTTGTTGCAGTAAACAATTTTATAAAATGCGAAAGTGTTTTTGTTTGTTTCATTGTATTCTCCAAAATTATTTCGTACGTGATTTTAATACTTCCAATAAATATTCTGTGCTGCACGGCGAGCCGTACCACTTCTGAGTCGCATCGTCAAATGTATAGTTTGATACGATTCCAACAAGCAATCCATCTTTATCGAGCACAGCTCCGCCGCTCATTCCGGCAAGATTGCTGTTATCTGCGTGCTCAATTAAAATGTGGCTTTCGATACTCTTAAAATATTTTGCTTTATAAATTCTCTGCGGCCCGGTTTTATCCGCAAAGCTCCATCCAACAAGATAAAGTTCTTCGCCTTGAGTAAGTTTTGTTTTGCGTAATTTAACCGGCGTTACATCGCAGTGGTTTTCCTTTATGGTGAAAACAAGAAAATCCTTGTTCACATTTTGTTCGCCGATTAATTCTTCTCTGTTTTCGTTCAGTAATTTATCCGTGATTAAATATTTTGTTGAGTCATCCTTTCTCTGCATCCGCCATTCCTTTAGTGTCCCTTCAAAATTGATGTATTTCATTGTGTCGGATTTTGCAACCCATAATGAATGCTTGCATGTAACGGCAAGAATCTCATTCCCGGTATCAAGTAAAAATGAACAACCTGCAATGGGATTGTTAAATGTGCTGTCTGTAAATTCAACATGATTAATCATTGCGATTGGCGGAAAAGTTTTTTCTTCGCCGGATTTTATTTTTGCGTGAAGCGAGATACTCAAAAAGAGAAAAAGTGTTGTAATCCAATAAATTCTATTTTTCATTTTATTTTCTTTTTTTTGTTAAATAATATTAGTAAAGCTCATCTACTCTCGATTAATTAATTAGGCTGTTCAAGAAGTCTAAGTGAAACTGAGTGTTCTTAGTGTCTAAGTGGTAATGCTTTAATTTCATTTATTTTTTAACCACTAAGTCACTAAGCTACACTAAGAAAATTTACTTTTAGATCAGCCTCCTTTTTCAATGATCATTCTATCTTTTATTCAATTATCTTTGTTACTTTATCAAACAAATCTTTGTTTTCGTTAACCTTGTCTTCATTACCGTAAACACAGTAATTCTTTTGTGCAACAATATCCGAGACGAGCCTCTGCATATTATTAATATCATCAACAGTC
>JAZDFC010000048.1:0-25000 GCA_043808235.1 bacterium | reverse complement strand
AAATTTTTTCCACAAAAAAGCAATTCTTAATACAAGCAGAAGGGATAAACAATACACTTGCCGAGAGAATTATCGCTTCCCTGAAATCGTATGATTCAACACGTGAAAAATTAGAAAAAGAACTTAATGCTCTTGAGAAAATATCCGCAAAGTTAATTTGCTTTTGGGATAAGAGTTATCCTGAACTTTTAAAAAAAATCTATTACCCTCCGCTTATTTTATATACACTTGGGAATTTCTTAAAAACAGATAATTTCTCCATTGCAATTGTCGGTACGAGACTGCCCACGAATTATGGTCATATTCAAACGGAAAGATTTGCTGCCGAATTAGCACAGCAAAACATTACAATAGTTAGCGGACTGGCAAGGGGAATTGATTCAATCGCACACAAAACCTCGCTTAAAAAGGGGGGAAGAACAATTGCCGTCATCGGTTCAGGGTTGGATGTTATTTACCCCGCGGAAAATAAAAAACTATTTTATGAGATTATAGAAAATGGCGCGATAATAAGTGAGTTTGAACTCGGCACAAAACCCGATGCACAGAATTTTCCACGAAGGAACAGAATAATATCGGGAATTTCGCTCGGCACTTTAGTTATCGAGACACGTGAAAATGGCGGTGCAATGCAAACAGCCTCGTATGCACTTGACCAAAATCGAGAAGTATTTGCCATCCCTGGAAATATAGGTTCACACCAAAGCGAAGGTACAAATTCTTTAATTCAGAGAAGTGAGGCAAAGCTTGTTAAAGAACCGAAGGATCTTTTAATTGAACTCGGTTCCAAACTCCGTCCAATCATGCAAAAAGAAATTCCAAAACCTTCTATACAACTTACGCTCTTCGAAGAGAAAATTTTCCAAGTGCTTTCTAATGATCCAAAGCATATCGATGATATTGCAATCCATGCAAATTCAACTGTCGCTGATTGCCTTGTACATTTGCTATCTCTTGAATTTAAAGGAGCCGTGCGTCAATTACCAGGAAAAATGTTCTGCACAATTTAATCAGTATTTTTTCTTCCCTTTCCAAAATAAGACAAGTCTTTCTTTCAAATTTTTTTCTTGCCCCTGTTCTGTGGGCTTATAAAATTGTTTGTTTTTAATTTCGAGTGGAAGATAATCTTCATCAACAAAATGATTCTGAAATTCATGAGGATATTTATATTCTTTCCCATACCCGATTTCTTTCATCAGCTTTGTTGGGGCATTACGCAAGTGCAATGGTACCGGATAAAGTGGATTGTTTTTTACATAACCCAAAGCTTCATCAATTGCATGATAGGCTGCATTGCTCTTTGGCGAAGATGCCAAATATGTTGCACATTGAGCAAGAATTATTCTCGCTTCGGGCATCCCTATTTGATGAACTGCGCTAAACGCCGCTTCGGCAAGCACCAAGCCGTTTGGGGATGCATTGCCAATATCTTCCGCTGCGAGAACGACCATCCGCCTTGCTATGAACAAAGGGTCTTCTCCCCCTTCGAGCATCCGGGCCATCCAATATACTGCCGCATCGGGATCGCTACCGCGAATACTTTTAATAAAAGCAGAAATTATATTGTAATGCTCCTCGCCGGATTTATCATAAACAATATTCTTTTTCTGAATAATATTTTCAATCACGGCCCTTGTGATTTTAAGGGGTTGGTTTTTTAATTCATGTACGACAGAACTTTCGAATATATTTAATAGAATTCTGGCATCTCCACCGGAAAGATAAATCAAAAAATCATTATCAATTTCTTCGAACTGAAGTGAAACTAAAAATTCATCTTTCGCTAAAGCATAATTTAAAATATTGTCTAAATCGGATTTGGTAAGAGGTTCGAGAATGTAAGTGCGTGCGCGCGAACGTAAAGCGGGGATGACTTCGAACGATGGATTTTCAGTCGTAGCACCGATCAAAATAATTTGACCTGATTCGACTGAATTGAGCAGAGCATCCTGCTGGGCTTTGTTAAAGCGATGTATTTCATCAATAAAAAGTATTGTACGCTTTTGAAGTAGTAAATTCTGTTTGGCAATTTCTAATATTTGCCTAATATCCTTTACTCCCGAAGAGACAGCATTCAACTGATAAAAATCGGAGTTTGTTAATTCGGAAATAATTTTTGCAAGAGTTGTTTTACCGCTCCCGGGAGGACCCCACAAAATGAATGAAGATATCAAATCATTATCAATCATTACTTTCAATGGTTTGCCCTCCCCAGTTAGGTGCTTTTGACCCTGAAATAATTCTAAAGTTGTGGGACGGACTCTCTCAGCTAAAGGGATCTGCGGAATTTCTTTTTTAATTTCCAATTTTTATGATAGCACTATTCTTCGATAATTTTAATTACTTTTTCGCCGGGTCGAATCATATTATATTTTTCGCGTGCAACCTGCTCTATTTTGTAACTTGAGGTTTTTAACGAATCAATCTCCATGCGTAATTGCTTTACAACTCCCTGACTTCTCTCTAATTCTTTCTTCATTGCAGCGACTTCTTTTTTCATCTCAAGATATTTAATAAAACCAAAATCGTTGAACACAAGAAACGCAACGCCCAAAAGAATTATTATCAGGTATGCTACAAAAAGAAGGTTAATCTTTTTTATGAATTCAATTATCATTTAAATCAAATTTTATTATCCTGTCAATCAATTCATTGAAACTGATTCCGGCAGCTTTTGCCATTTTGGGTACGAGGCTATGGCTCGTCATGCCGGGTAGAGTATTCACTTCAAGGCAGAATGTTTTATAATCGCTCGTTAATCGGAAATCCACTCTCGCATAATTTTTACATCCAACAGAATTAAAAGCAAGCAATGCCTGGTGTTGCAAATGGACAGCAACATCTTCGGGAATATTAGCCGGCACAAAATACTCGCTCATACCTGTTGTGTATTTGCATTCGTAATCATACAGACCATGTTTCGGTTTAATTTCCAATACCGGAAGCGCATGTTGACCTAAAATCCCGACAGTCATTTCCCTGCCGCTGATATACTCCTCGATCAAAGCTTTGTTCGAAAATTGTAATGCGCTTTTTATGGATGACTCAACCTCAACTTCTCCCCTGCACACAGTTAGTCCCACAGTCGAGCCTTGATCGTTAGGTTTTATTATGCACGGGTAACCAAAAAATTTTTTTATTCTTTCTTTAATATGGTGGAAATTATCCTCATGTTTATCCACAACAAACCACTTTGGTGTAGCAACATCAAAATGTTGGAACATTATTTTCGTCATCGATTTATCCATAGCCAAAGCACTTGAGAGGATTCCACAACCTGTGTACTTTATTCCCTTTAGTTCAAGTAAAGACTGTACGGTACCGTCCTCACCCCATCTACCATGTAAACCAAGCATGGCGATATCTACATCATCAAATAAAGTTGAGTTGATGACTTCGATATAATTTTTATTTGAAATCATTGTATAATCTTTTTCAGCAAAGAAATCTTCCTCTTTCTCCGGTTGATTGAGTCCGTATGCCGGATCAATGACTTTCACATTATAGCCAAGTTCCCGTAACGCAATTAGAATACTCTTTCCAGAAGATTTTGAGACATCTCTTTCAGGAGAAGTGCCTCCCAAAAATAAAGCTACGGTAATATTTTTATTTCCCATATTCATCTACCAAAATAAAATTACTTTTTATTTTCAAGTTTCTCCATTATTTGCATGTTGATCAGTCCGTCGCGACCAGAAATTAATGGTGGTTCTCTTTTTAAAATTGCGTGTTGAAAGTCCCGCAATAACAATGTCTGTTTGTTCGCACGGCGCCGGAACGCTCTCTTTGCTTCACCATCAAGATTGATGATCAATTTAGCGGGTGCATTTTTTTTGCCAATCACATTTTCGATACTTAGGCATCCTTTGTGCCCAACAACTTCAATCCTATTAAAGGCTTTTTTACAGTTAAACGATACATTGAAATATCCATAACCACCCGTTGCAAACTTCAACATACCCGATGCAAAATCATCCACCTCGCCCATGTAAATTACATTATCAATGTATCCGCAACCGTCTTTTATTTCACCGCCAATATATCGGAGTGTGTCAATCATATGCGTACCAAGATCGCGCATTGCACCGCCGCCGCTTAGTTCCTTTTTAAATCGAAAATTTTCATTTGGAGGGAGATCGATATTAAATGCGGCCGAAACAGAAATCAATTTACCCAACATTTGTTTTGACAGCAGTTCCTTTGTCTTTTGGATTAATGGATGAAAGCGGTTGTTATAATTGAGCATAAGATAGACACCGTGCTTTTCACAGACCTCAACCATCTCTTTGGCTTGAGTGGAGTTGAGGGCAAGCGGTTTCTCGCATAAAATATTTTTACCTGCTTTAGCTGCCTTTATTACCTGCCAATAATGATCGGCGTTATTACTGCCGATGTAAAGGGCATTAAAATCACTTTTTAAAAATTCATCATAATCATTAAATGCATGCGGGGCTGCAAATTTATCTGCAATACATTTCGCCCTGTTAATATCATGACTGAATACAGCAACAGCGGTACTTCTTTTCAATTGTTGAAATGAACTCAGAAAATCAGTTTCGGTATATTTTCCGCAGCCGGCAACACCCCAACGTAATTTTTTCAATCTGTGGGGTAGCATTATTCTTTTCCGATCTTTTAATAACATTTCAAAATTTCCTTAACATGAGTTGAACGCAATAATTATCCCCAGGAGAAAAATTTATAAATTATGCTGTAAAAATTCCTTGCTCAAATAGTTTTTATAATCCCAATTTGGCCATAGCTTTTTTTATTGGCGTGGAATTCTGCATGATATAAAAGTGAATGGCCGGCACTTTTTGATTAAGCAACTCTTCAACCTGTTTAACCGTCCAGTTTACACCGATTTCCATTACATGTTCCGGTTTTGAACTTAAAATCTCTTCGGTTAAATCCGAAGGTAAATCAATATAAAAATTACGTGGGATTGAAGTCACCTGTTCCTGGTTGGTAATTATTTTTAAACCGGGGATAATCGGTGCAGTTATTCCAAGTTCCCTGCATTTATTAACGAAGTCGAAATAATTTTTATTATCATAAAACATTTGCGTAACAATATATCCGGCGCCTGCATCAATTTTTTTCTTGGTGAATTTAATATCTTGAATTACGTTTGGCGACTCAAAATGTTTTTCGGGATACCCGCTGATTCCAATACAAAAATCCATTGGATCGGCATCGAGTAAAGAATCTTCGAGATATCTTCCCTGGTTTATTTCTTCTATTTGCTTAACAAGATCAACAGCATATTCGTTAATACTTCTTCCAAATTTAACAGGCTTTTGATATGCGCTTTCATCGCCTCTAATTGCGAGTACATTATCAATACCGAGATAATGAAGTTCAATTAAAAAATCTTCTGTCTCTTCTTTTGTGAATCCGCGACAAATTACATGTGGTACCGCATCAACATTATATTTATTTTGTATTAACGCACAAATGCCGAGTGTGCCAGGACGTTTTCTTTTAATCCGCATTTTAAAATCGCCGTTTGCAGTCTCTTCATAAATCACTTCGGCTGCGTGACTTGTGATATCTATGAACGGCGGTTTGTATTTCATGATGTCGTCAAGCGTAGTTAATAACTGCTTTATATCTCCACCCCGTTTGGGCGGTATAATTTCAAAGCTAATTAGTGTTTCGGTTGCTTTAGCAAGATGTTCTGTAACTTTCATTATTACTCTTTTAAAATGATTGCAAATTTACACAATTCCAGATAAAACTACTCTAATGAATTATTTACTCGTGCTTAAGAATCAATAAGTCATAATTTGAAGATTCAATTTCGCTCCGATCCAGTATTATTTTCAACAAACCTCCGTTAAGCCACAAGTTGGTCATGTCATTAAAATGATCGCTGGCAAAGTGTCCTGATTGTCCGGTGGGAAGAATAAAATACAACTCGCCTGGATTTGCGAAATCATAAATAAATCTTATGCTCGGGCCAAGAACGCAATCGTACGGTTTATCGAATGAATATTCCGAATTGAATAAAGTAGTTCCGTCTCCGCCGATCTCATATGGACCAATGCTGATAAGTTCGTCGAGGATCCCGGCATGTCCGTAAAACGGATGTTTGAATGTAATTTGATGTAGTCTTCCCCATTGCCAATCAGCAATGTCTTTGCCAAGTTTGTCTTCCAATTCATCAAGCGCTTCCGACATACTTCCGCGTAAAATATCATCACGTTTTTCAATCTGCGGAGTATTAATATCATCGAACCACCGGGAATCATTTTTATTTAACAAAGATGTAACAACTCGATGCTGAATGTTGGATATGAAAGCATACTCATTCAGCAATTGTTCGCCCATTTCATCAAGGAAAATATTTTTAACTAAATGATAGTAAAACACATGATATATTGCCGGAACCTGGCTTTGAGAATTCATTTCATAATCCCAATTGCGGAATAGTTCGAGGGCAAGTTTCAAGTTATTATCCTTTAATTCCACTCCTGCAAAAGCATCCAATATAAATGGAGCTATCTCTCTTGCGAACGGTGAAACGAAATCCATCTGATAATTTTTGAAATCTTGAACAGAGTGTATTTTTTTTGATTTTAATAATTCATTAATTCTTTCGATGCGCGACGGCGGCTCCCATAAATTGGAAATATGATATTTAAAATCCGCAACTGCTTTATTGTTTGCAGAAGCAATAAAATTTTGCGGTGGCTTAAAAATCATCGGCATCTCATCGAACGGAACATATCCTATCCAATCGCCTTCATTTGTTGTACCGTCGAATATTAATGTTGGTGAATTGGAATTCCGGATGGGAAGTTTTGCCGCGGCAATATATCCTATGTTTCCTTCTTTATCTGCGAACACAAAATTCTGTCCGGGAGTTGAGAAGTAACTTAATGCTTTTTTAAACTCGCTCCAATTCTTCGCTTTGTTAATAGATGTGAATGAAAATATATCATCGCTGAAATCGAATGCTGTCCAGCGCATGCTAATTTTAGCGCGGTCCTTATTCGCATCGGGATACAAAACATTATATGCGTGAACATCAGAAATAATTGGGCCGCGGTGAGTTTTCATTACAGTAATGATTACATCAGTGGAGTCTTTTACTTTGATAGTATCGGTAACAATCTCAAGATTTTTCCATTGCCCGTTGAAAAAATATTTTGTCTCAGTGCTATCTAAAGTTTCCGTGTAAAAATCGGAATCATCCGCCATTAAGTTTGTCATTACCCATGAAATGTCCTGATTCTTTCCGGCAACTACATACGGTGTTCCCGGAAGAGTAATCCCTTCGGCATTCCAATTATCCGAACGAATGACGGCAAAGTACCAGATGCCCGGTAATGAAAAAGCGAGGTGCATATCATTTGCAACCATCGGTTTACCGCTTGCAGACATGCTGCCATTAACCGCCCAATTGTTGGAGCCAATGTGTGTGCCTGTGAATCCCAAAAATTCCCGAACGTATTTATCCGCATTCATAAAATCATTTGTCACTGCTTTAGCGGAAGCCAAAGATTTGGGAATTATCGTCGGTGCATTTTCCGGATAATCAGGAAGAATTTCTTTTACCTTTTCTTTCCCAAGTTTTTGAACGAGATCTGAAAAAGCGATATCAGCCCACCAGCTCATATTGAGCAGCCAAGAAACCAATTTTGAAACATAAATGCTGTGCGACGGTTTCCAATCCTCAGGCTCGTATCCCAAAAGATCAAATTCGATTCCGCAATTTTTATCGGTTTCCGTCAAGTACGCGTTGACACCTTTCGAATAGGCTTCGAGATATTTTCTCGATACTTCATTATATTTATCAAAATTTTTATC
This sequence comes from bacterium, assembly GCA_043808235.1. Taxonomy (GTDB): domain Bacteria; phylum Bacteroidota; class Ignavibacteria; order Ignavibacteriales; family Melioribacteraceae; genus JAZDFC01. The sequence goes on along the minus strand of JAZDFC010000048.1, from coordinate 17,185 downwards.
AACAATTTTCGTCAGTCCGAGAGTTCTAAACATTTTATCAACCGGCAAAGCCTTGGATCCGAATATCTCGCTCAATCTTCCTTCCACTGCCCGGCGCGCTAAATCCATTTGAAACATTCTCTCTTGCGCATGAACATAACCCACTGCAAACGCAGCATCGAATTCCGATTCGGCCATGATATAAGGAACAGCGAAACTATCGCGGTAAATTTTTACATCTGAAGAAATTCCATGAATAGAAATATTTCCATTGTACTTTGGCAGAGTGCCTTTCACTAAAACAAACGAAATAATTACAACAGTTGTAATTATTAGCAGTAATGAAACAACGATTCCAATTACAATTTTAACAGGGCTTTTCAAACAGTGCTCTCTCCAACTTTTGAAAGGCAAAGCTCGGTAAGTTTTTGAAGGTTCTTCGATTCCCCGATAGCAATTAGTTTATCATCTTTTTCAAAAATAGCGGATGATTGCGGATTGTAAATAAATGTATGATCGGCTCTATGTATAGCGACAATTATTATATTTAATTCCTTTCTTATTACCGAATCCGCCAAACTTAATCCTACTAATTTAGAATTGGGCGACAATGAAATTTCCTCAAGGCTAATATCAATTCCTTTTCCCCTTGCTACACCATCGATGAAATCCATCACGCCGGGACGAATAAGCAGCTGCACCATGCGGCTTCCACCAAGTTCATAAGGAAGGACAACTCTATCGGCGCCAGCTTTAATTAATTTAGATTCGGTTTCTTCTTCAACAGCGCGCGCTACAATAAAAAGTTTGGGATTCAATTGCCGTGCTGAAAGTGTAGTGAAAACATTCTGCGCATCGGTATTTACAACAGCAACCAATCCTTTTGCTTTTTTAATTCCGGCAGCAATTAAAACATCATCCCTCGTTGCATCGCCATCTATATGGAGATAATCTTTCGCATTTATTCTTTCGAAATTGGCTTCATTATTTTCAATCACTACGAACGGAATATTATCATCATTCAATTCGCCGCTGATGGTTCTTCCCATTCTACCAAATCCGCAAACTATATAATGATTATCAAGCTGTTCAATTTTTTTCATTATTCTGCGTCTCCTGAAAACTGAGTATTCAATTAATACTTGAATTGCACGTCCGCCCGTGTAAGCAATAGCAGTAACTCCAAATACAATAAGCATTATTGTAATTATTCTGCCGCCATGCGAAAGCTCGGTTACTTCTTTAAATCCGGTTGTCGAAATAGTTATAATCGTCATGTAAAACGAATCGAACAAAGACATTTTCGGTTCAACAATATGGTAACCGAATGTACCGACAACAATCGTCGCCAGCAGAGTAATAATTCCGTATCGTACATGAGTAAGCGGTTTCAAATTTTTCCTAAAAGAAATAATAGAGCACCGAGCGAAAAATATGGAATATCGATTAAATATTTTTTCTTTTTCTTAATTGTTAATTAAAACTACCCTTTACAGAGAGGTCAATGGTAGTCGATAAAAAGTAGAATATTAATCTTTTCGATTGCATATGTAAACAATCCAATATCGATCTAACTCAAAGCATTCTTTTACTCGGTAATTCACCGATTCCAATCCCCTATTCGCCGATATTCTATTTTAAAATGATATTCCATACAATACTTTTCGACCGGAAATTTATTTAAGGAGAAAATGTCATGTCATATAATGCTGGTTCAAAAGGAAGACTTTTCGTTGGTCTGGTATTGATACTTTTAGGGGGTTTGTTTTTACTTGATAATTTTGAGATGATCTCCTTTTATATACCGCAATTCATTTTAAATCACCTCGGCGCATGGTTTTTTATTGGAATAGGAATAATTGTCTTTGCTATTTCCGGCAATAAAATTCTATCGGTTTTATTTATCCTTTGGGGCGGATTTCTTATCTATCCCGAATTTTGGCCGCTTCTGCTTGTAATACTCGGACTCTTCCTAATATTTAAAAGAGGCAAGCCACACGGCAGATTCCATAAAGAGATTAAAATTGGCGGCGAAGAAAAACAATTCTCCGAGGATTATATTGAAGACGTCAGCATTTTCGGCGGCGGGAATAAAACATACTCATCCAAGAACTTTAAAGGAGGAGAAATCACCTCAATTTTTGGTGGAAGTGAAATTGATCTTCGCAACTGCACCTTAGCTCCCGGAACAAACACTATTGATATGACCGCAATATTCGGCGGGAGCTCATTGGTTCTTCCACGGGATTGGACAGTAAGAATAGAAATAGTACCCATATTCGGCGGTTTTGCGGATAAAAGAATCCGAACGCCGGAAGCGCCGGATGAGGATCGAGTTCTCGTTATTAAAGGCGTTGTCATTTTCGGCGGCGGCGAAATTAAAAATTAATAGAACAAATTGGATTTTAGTTTAGGAGAAAATAAAAATGACTGAATACTCACATACATCAAAAGGCAAAATAATAATTGGTTTAGTCCTTATTCTGCTTGGTCTATTAATGACACTTGAAAACTTCTCATTATTCGACGGCAGATTTAATCATTACATCTTTTCCTGGCAGATGCTTCTTATCGTAATCGGTTTTATAATTTTAATTAATGATAAGAGCAGCTTCTTCGGACTTGTACTAATGATGATAGGCGGGATTTCAATTGCTTCGGAAGTGTGGGATTTTTCGTTCAGTGATTTTGTTTCGGATTACTGGCCGGTACTTTTAATTTTACTCGGCCTCCAGATTTTATGGAAGCGTGAACCGAAGGTTCATGAGGACAGAAAACATTTTAATCCGATAAACAACAGCTGCTGTGATGGAGAAAAAGAAGAAGTAAAAGAATCAAACGCCGATACTATCGATATGTTTTCAGTTTTTGGAACCGGCAGACGGATATTCAAATCGGCAAGTTTTAAGGGCGGTAAAATTACTAACTTAATGGGCGGATTAAAAATAGATCTGCTCGATTGCAAACTTGCTGAAGGTAAACAGACTTTGGACATTGTTACTATTATGGCGGGAACCGAAATTTTTGTGCCCGAAAACTGGAATGTAAAAATAAGCGCTGTCCCAATCTTTGGCGGATTCAGCGATAAGCGCCGCGTGATGCCTAAGGAATTCGATTACGACGGACCGATATTGAATATTAAAGGATTGTTCATCTTTGGCGGCGGAGAGATAAAGAATTGATTCTGGTTTCTGGATACTGGTTTCTGGATGCTGGATGCTAGTAATGCGAGTAAGGAGTATGGAGTAAGCAGTATGGAGAATAAACTGCGAGCTGCCGGCTGCAAACTGCATGCTGCAATCAAAGGAACTTAACTAAATACTGACGACCGAGAACTAATGATAATACCTGTACTGAAAAATAAAAAAAGCATAATTACTTATTCATCTATCTGGATGGCGCTCCTCCTGTGCCACATCGGTATAATCATCATCGTTCTTAAACAGGATATCGAATATGCTGCAGTTGACGGATTAGTTTTTAATGCGATATATTTCCTGCTCGGAACCACATTATGGTTCCCGTGCCAGTACATCTCTTTCGAAAATAATTCACCCCTCAAAATATTTTTGGGCCATTCGATTGCTGCAATCTTCACATCCGGGTTGTGGGTATATATCGGTCAACTCCTTGTAGTAAGTGTATTCCCGGATAAAAGAGAACTCATTGTATCAACTTTAGTCTGGCGACTCATCATCGGTTTACTTTTTTACATTGTTATGGTCGCTGTTTATTATGTAATTATTTATTACAACAATTTTAAGGATAAACTTACCCATGAGTCAAAACTTAACACTCTTGTTAAGGAGGCCGAACTTCGCTCGTTGAAATACCAGATCAATCCGCATTTTATTTTTAACAGTCTTAATTCAATCAGCTCGCTTACTTTAAGTAATCCGGATAAAGCGCGGGAAATGACGATTAAACTCTCATCATTCATGCGGGGCACTCTTTCGAAAAATGAAAACCAGATGAGCAAACTTGGCGATGAAATAGAAAACGTTAAATTGTATCTTGAGATTGAAAAGGTACGCTTCGAAGATAAATTCGATTTTGTTGAAAATATACACGAAGATTGCAGCAAAGCCGTAGTGCCGGCGATGCTTCTGCAGCCGTTGTTCGAAAACGCAATTAAACACGGTGTATATGAAAGCACCGAAAAGGTCACGATTTCAATTTCGTGCAAACCCGATAATAATTATCTTAAAATTACGGTTGAAAATAATTTCGATCCGGATGCGGTTTCAAAAAGAGGCGAACGGATTGGACTTAAAAATATTGAAACACGGTTGGAATTAATTTATAATGAAGCGGGACTTTTAAAAACTAAAAAAGAAAACAATATATTTACAGCAACAGTGCTTATTCCAATAAATAAAAAGTAATGGCGATGATACCAAAAGTTAAGACGATAATAATTGACGACGAAAAACTCGCGCGGGATATTATTAAAAATTATCTTACCCGCCACGCGTACATTGACATAATTGCCGAGTGCAGCAACGGTTACGATGCAATCAAAAGCATCAATGATCTCAATCCGGATTTGATTTTTCTCGACATACAGATGCCGAAGATAAACGGTTTCGAACTGCTTGAGTTATTGGAGAATCCGCCTGTGGTTGTTTTCACAACGGCTTTTGATCAGTACGCACTAAAAGCGTTCGAAGTAAATGCGGTTGACTATCTTTTAAAACCATATTCGAAAGAGCGGTTTGATGCGGCGGTAAAAAAGGCAGTTGATGAAGTTACATATAAAGAAAGAACCGGCGAAAAGGTGAACGCGGTACTTGATTCATACGACAATCAATTGGAATCGCTGGACAGGGTTGTTGTAAAGACACACCAAAAAATATTGATTATTCCGGTCGACGGCATCCACTACCTCGAAGCGCAGGATGATTATGTTATGATTTATTCCGAACTCGGCAAGCATTTGAAACAGAAAACGATGAAGTACTTCGAGGATCATCTTAACACGAAAGAATTTATCCGAATTCACCGCTCGTATATTGTACATATCACTCAGGTAAAACAAATTGAAATTATCGATAAAGAATCCTACCGCGTTGTACTGAAAGATGGAAATCAACTGCCTGTAAGTAAAAGCGGCTACGCCAAACTGAAAGAAGTGATGAATTAACAATTTGTAAGTCGAAGCGTAGAAGACTATGCTTTCGTTAAATGCCCAACTTCTAACCATAATAATAGACAAAGAAGTTGGGCATTTCCATTTGTAAGTCGAAGCGAAACGGGCTTTACTTTGCAGGTGAGAGCTTCGACAAATAACAATAATGACCAACTAATTTCTCTCGAAGCTTTTACGCTAAAAAAAATCACCATCTGCGCTTCGAGTTACTAATACAACCTCGTAATCATTTTCAATTCTACACCGCGAAACTCCGGTTCGTAACGGCAAATTCCGCCGATGCAAATATTGCCAGCCTGGCGCGAACCCAACAACAAACTTATATCAGTATGTTCGCCAAGTCTGTATCCGAATTGAACAAACGTCCATAATTTGCGAATGAGCTTACCTTCAATAGGCTCTTTAGTTTGCATCTCGCTAACTAATGCAGCAGAAAAATCGGGTGAGCGCAAATACTCAAGTGTGAACGCGTCGGTGTAATATTTTTCATCGGTTGTATTATTCTTTGTTGATTGATGCTCCACAACAAACCGGATGGAATTTATGTCATCAAAATAAAATCTGTTTTCAAGAATCGGAGTAACATTTTTTGTATCCGACGAAAGTTCTTCGTTATATGCAACAGCGGCAATAGTTTTAAAATTATCCGACCATTGGTGATGACCATACAAATAAATTTCATTCAACTGAGTTCTTACGGGCAATTTGGTACCAAGTATTCGCTGAAAATAAGAACTCTCATTCAAAGTTTTGGTTAAGCTGTAATTTGCATTAATGTAAGTTTCTGCGGAGAAAGTATAATTTACATCGAACTGAAATCCCTGTTCATTAGTTTGATCCAAAGGTGAGGGATGCCGGTTAAGCAGCATGAAAGTATGATCTTTCCGTAACGCCGGCGGTGTATTGTAAATAACGGTACCGTCGCCGGAAGTAAGTGCAAAATTGTCGTACAGTTTGTATTCGGTAGAAATAGAAAACGATCCAATATAAAAATTCAGATTTGCGTAGATAGCTTTACCGGCAAAATTTTCATTACCGTTAAAAATATTTTGTTTGATATCGTTATTCTGCTTTAAACCGTATTCGCCATAAAAATCGAAATTCCAAATGCTGGCAGCGGCCCGCAACGATGCGAGCTGTGTACGTGCGGCATTCTCATCTTCTGTTGTATTCGAAGCGAATGTACCGCCAAGTTTCAAATTCTTCACTCCCCGGTATTCCAAATCAACGGCATGCAAAAAATCATTTCTTTTACTCTCCAATCCTTCCGGCATTCCGCTTAATGCGGTTAAATAAAAATTGTCGTAACCGGCTTCTACTTTAACGCCGAGTAAATTATTATCGATGCGAATGTTTCTATCTTCATAACTTTTCAGGATTAAACCTCGCCCGAAGAATGAGTAATAATTGCCGAGTGTAACCTTAAGTCCTTCTTTTTTATTTCCAATTTCTGCGGAAATATATTTGTACGAAATATCAGCGTACCGGATTTTTCCCCGGTTGACAGAAGGATCGGGATCGTTTGGCTGGAAAATATCAAGCCGGATTCCGGTAGAAAAAATGCCGCTGCGGTAATCCATGTTCAGCCAATTTTCTAAAATTTCTTTTTTTAGATGAATGTCATACGAGTATTCTAATTGATTGGATATTCCCAATCCTTCGGGGAGTTTCAATTCATCAATAAAAGAAGATTCGCTTTCTTCCTGCGCAAAAATCGGCGGTAGGTTGATAAGAATAAAGGCAATAAAAAGGATGAATAAATTTTTCATATCAAAGAACTATTTAATAACAATCATTTTTTTAGTTGATGTAAATCCAGGCGTAATCATAGAATAGAAATATGTACCGGATGCTAACTGAGATGCATCGAATGAAACTTCATAACTTCCAATTTCTTTCACTTCGTCAACGAGCGCGGCTACTTGCTTACCCATTATATCGTATACCATCAATTTAACTTGCCCGGTTTGCATGATGGAGTAGGAGATAACGGTAAAAGGATTGAACGGGTTGGGGTAATTCTGAGACAATTCATATTTTTGCGGTGTGTCGAACTCAACAGTTAAAATTTTACTGTAATCGAATGTACCGTCGTAATCAATCTGCTTCAATCTATAATAAATAGTTTTGGATGAAGCTGATGGTTTTTCATCTCTAAAAAAATAATTTTGCGTTTCGGTTGTTGTGCCTGCACCATTTACAAATCCAATCTTTTCCCAATCCCCCTCGGCTAAAGCCGCGTCCCCCTTTACTAAAGGGGGATTAAGGGGGATTTTACGTTCAATTTGAAAACCTGAATTATTCGTTTCGGTAGCAGTGGACCATAAAAGATTTACCCCGGTCGCATCATTATTAAATGCGAATGAGTTCAATTCAACCGGTGTGATGTCTCCTTCCAATGTCCATTTCATTGCCTGTTGAATCTCGCCGCGGTTCAATGGACTGTTCTCTTTATAAACAAATGTAACGATATCGCAATTAGCGTAAACATTATCCGTGGGTACTTTGTAAGAAATGTTTGTACTTTGCGGAATTCCTGTTGGCCAGGGCGATGTAGTATTTAATAATGTTCCTGTAGCGCCGTTCAGCATATTCCTCACAACATGATCGTGAACATAATCCGGAATGGTCATATCCGAACCGCAACAATCCGAATAACATTCCTGTGAGGCAACTAATCTATTTTCCAACAAAATCACATTGATATAATAGTTACCGGTTAGATCAACAAGCGGGGTTACGGTAAATGTGGCTGTAAGTTGACCGTTAGCGGAGTCAAACGTTTTATATATGGAAATATCAACAGTTGGAGGAACATTCTTACGGCTATTTAAATGACTATACCATGTACTTCGGGAAAGCGGTCCCGCTGTTCGATCCGGCAATCCGGTTGGGTATGATGTAAGTCCAAGCGAAGCCCGTATTGAACTGCCTGGATAAGTTGAAAAAACATCGCTTCCATGGTAAGCAATAAGTACTGTATTGGGTATATTAGGCAAAATAGTATTTTCAATAATATGATGACCGCAAGGGCACCAGGGGCACCACGTCCCGGTACAGAATTCGAGAACCGGGTTTCTTTGCGCGGTAATTTCTCCCGTGATAAATAAGGGGATAATTATCGAAAACAAAAAAAGAAATTGTCGGATATTCTTCATTTAAAATCCAAATATTGTGTAATAGTATTAAAAAAATTTATAAAATCCGGATTATATGCTACTTAAGAATAATCATTTTTTTAACCGATGAAAATTCGGGAGTAACTAACGAATAAACATAAGTACCGGATGCTAATTGAGATGCATCGAACATAACATCATAATTTCCCATCTCTTTAACTTCATCCACTAAAGCGGCAACCTGTCTGCCCATTATATCGTAAACAAATAATTTTACGTGTCCCTCCTTCATTATAGAATACGAGATTCGGGTGAGGGGATTAAACGGATTCGGGTAATTCTGAGCTAATTCATATTTCTGCGGTGTGTCGAACTCAACAGTTAAAATTTTGCTGTAATCAAATGTACCGTCGTAATCAATCTGCTTCAATCTATAATAAATAGTTTTTGCTGAAGTTGATGGTTTTTCATCCCTGAAAAAATAATTCTGAGTTTCGGTTGTTGTGCCTGCGCCTTGTACAAAACCAATGGCTTTCCAATCCCCCCCGGCTAAAGCCGCGTCCCCCTTTATTATAACTTGTCCCGACTTGTCGGGAGATGGATTAAGGGGGATTTTACGTTCTATTTGAAAACCTTGATTATTGGTTTCCGTGGCAGTAGCCCAAACAAGATTAACACCGTTGGCATCATTGTAAAAAGAAAAAGATGTAAGCTCTACCGGTGTGATGTTCCCCTCTAATGTCCATTGCATCGCTTGTTGAATTTCACCCTGGTACAACGGATTTTTACTTTTATACACAATTGCAACAATGTCGCACTCACTGGAGTTATAATCCGATGGTACTGAATAATTAATGGTTTTGTTAATAGGGTCGCCGGCAGTCCATGTTGATGAAGAAGAATTAAGCGTTTCGCCCAAATAACCGTTGATCATGTTTCTAACCACATGATCATGGACATAACCAACTTGTGTTCCCGAAGGTGAACAGCAATCCGAAAAACATGATTGATTAGCGATAAGACCATTTTCAAGAAGTATTAAATTTACTTTAAATGTTCCGGATAAATTGCTCAACGGTGTAACTGTGAGAGTTACATTTAATGCGCGGGAAGATGCATCGTATGTTTTATAAATAGAAATATCTACCGTTGGGGGCACGCCTGCCCGCGGAATAACATAATTATGCCATACATCAAAATCAAGAGCTGCCGAGGTTCTATCCGCAATTCCGGTTGGATAGTAAACATAACCGTCGCTGGCGGTAAATAATGAACCGATAATTTGATTCCCGGAAAAGTTTTTGAACGGATCGCTATTGGCGCCGTGATAAGCAATTATTATTGCATTCGGGACCTGGGGTAAAATATTATCTTCAACTTCGGAGTGACCGCAAGGGCACCAGCCGCACCACGTCCCGGTGCAGAATTCGAGTACCGGATTTCTTTGAGCGTAAATTTTTTGCGGGGTTAAAAGACCGGCAATAAAGAAAAGAAACACACCTGATAAAAATAATTTCTTCATATCTCCTCTAAAAAACTTATGATTTATTTTCTAATAAATTTTTAATTATTTCTTCCACTTTTAATTCATCACCTTTTTTATATCCGGAGTGTGTATAAACTATTTTTCCGTTTTTATCAAGGATGACTGTAAAAGGAACCGCAACAGTGAAATAATCTCTTGCCGTTTCTCCGTCTGTATCAAGTAAAACCGTGAAGTCGTAATTGGATGATTTGATAAATGGTTTTACTTTTGCAACACTCTTTTCGTTATCGGTTGATATTGCAAAAACTTTTAATCCATTCTTTTCCAAACTGGAATAAATTTTTTGAATGTGACCTAATTCTTCTATACAAGGTTTGCACCACGTAGCCCAAAAACTAAGTAAGATGGGTCCGTTACCTAAATTTTCTTTTAATGAAATCAAGTCTCCGTCAAGATTTTCGAGTTGGAAGTTCGGAGCTTTTTTTAATGATTCAACATTTTCTGACTGTGCGTACATCGACCCGGAAAAAATTAATAACGCAACGAATAAAATTCTATAATTCATTTACTTCTCCAATATCATTTTTTTCATACTTGTGAATTTATCCGTTCTAATTCTATAGAAATAAACTCCGGAAGAATAATTTTGTGCATCGAACAATACGTTGTAATTTCCTGCCGGAAGATACTGATCGAGAATATCCGAAACTTCATTCCCGAGTATATCGAACACCTTAAGTTGAACATTACCTGCTTGCGGTACCTGGAAGTTAATGGTTGTTGAGGGATTAAATGGATTCGGATAATTTTGCGATAAGTTATAGTTTAACACGGAGGCAATATCATCTATGCCTGTCAATATTGTTTCAGCAATGAATCTAAAAAAAATATCCTCTTCGGGATATTCATCGCTGCCAATGTGAACATCAATTTGTGCGGTTCCAATCGAGGTCTGATCGGTAAAAACATCAACAGTCAATAATCGTGTTTCGCCCGGGGCAAGCGGTTCGCTGTAAAAATCCTCGGATGTGGCAATGCTATCCATCTCACTTGAATAGCACATATCCAAACAAAATGAGCACGACCAGTTCTCGGGGATTTCATATACATCCTTAACACAATACAAAATTAAATTTTCCGAAGTAAGATTGGTTAAATGAACCTCGAAAATAATATCATTTCCGGGTTCGGCCGATATATATGTTTCATCAACTTCCACAAGAAACGGAGCTGATTGAGCGAAAAAGTCGGATGACAACAATACAACAATTAAACAAACAAATATGGTTTTGAATTTAGCGTACATTATTTACTCAAAATAAATTATTTAAAATTATTTACTTCATAAGAAGAAGTTTTTTTGATAACTGAACGTTGCCGCCGTTTTCCGATTCTGCGATGAATTTACACAAGTACACGCCGCTCGATACATTCGCATTCAAATTATTTTTTCCATTCCAGATAACCGAATATCTTCCTGAATTTTGATCTTTATTCACAAGTTTAACAACTTCTCTGCCCAATATATCGTAAATAACAACCGAAACTTTAGATGCAAAAGGAATATCATATTTTATGGTTGTTGAAGGATTGAAAGGATTAGGATAATTATCATACAAAATAAAAGAAGATGGAAGCGTTGTAGATATTTCCTCGTCAATTCCTGATGTTCCGTTCATTGGAGCGCCAAAGTCCCATTCAGTTCCATCACTTTTTAAATTGTTCGAATTTGGAGATGCATCGAATAAATCTTTTCCGAATCCTTCATTGAACGACCAACAGCCAATTAATCCTTCTTCGCTGCCGCTTAAATATTTATTAAAAGAATCTGCAATATCAGTCTCGCTGCGTGCTGTATTCCAAAATCTAACTTCATCAATATTTCCGATAAATGAAGTAGAATGATCAATTATATTTCCAATAACCAATGGACTGATAATGTTATTAACAAGATTGCCTGTAATACTACCGCTGTTTGTAACCGGAACATTATTGCCGTTTAAATATAACTTTACTGTTCCTGAATTACCGTCGTATGTTGCCGCAATGTGCTGCCATTCGTTTAACGATATTGAGTTTGCCGCAGTATTGTAATTAATTACTGTATTATCTGCTGCTCTTAAACTTAACAGCAAACTCTCAGGATTATATTCCGGTTTGCCGTTGACAATATTTATTGTAAATGCTTTTTTATCAGCGACTGTAGTTATGCTTTCTGTAGATTTACTCCAGGCAATGGGTTTAATCCATGCTTCAAAAGAAAATTTATCCGATATTTTAACTGCGGGTCCAACAGAAGATGCAACAGCATTTGCACCTCCAACAAATTGAATTGAGCTTTCGCCGTTGAATACTCTTACAAATTTTTCTTCAACAAGATTAAGTGTTTGAAGCGGAGTAGTTATTTCAAGTTTTACAGTGTAATAGCCTTGTGACTCGTAATTCCAAACTGGATTTTGTTCTTCGGAATCAATGGTACCGTCATTATTAAAATCCCATTTCCAGTTAGAGATAGGGAAATCCGGATCAGCAAAGGTCCCATCTAAAAATTCTACAGCCAGTGGTGCATGGCCGCTATTTTGGTTTACATTAAAATCGACGACCAATTGCGGAAAATCGATGCCGAAGAAATTTAATATTTCCGCAAGCAGACTTTCCTTCTTGCTTCGAACACTTTCATCAGTTAATCCGGCGAGACAATAAGAAAAGCAAAAACTTTTCTGACCGTGGCTGCCTGCATTTTGTATAGCTACATTGCCATAATCGCTTTCAACAAATGCAACCAATCCTGTTTCAAAAGGATTATAAAAATCAATCCATTTCTGATTCTTCTGCGTTGAAGAGTGAAATACCATGTCCTCAACAGCAGTTCCGGTATTGCCGGTTAATAGATCAATATTATTAATTAATGCGCTTGCAGAACTTGCTCTTAATCCCAATAAATTCTGTAACTCCAGATTATCTGTCTGATCTGCGCCTAAGATACTGCCGCCTTCAATATACACCTTGCCCGACGCAAGTAAATAGTTTTTTACTAATTCAGCCATATCATCATTGAATTTAGAATACTTGCCTGAACCATTCCCGGCATTACCGAAACAAAGAAAAATAGCATCAAATCCATCCAGCACAAGGGGAAACTCACTAGTATAATTAACATCTATATTTAATTTCGTCAGAACATCATTTATGAATTGCCCGCTAACGTCAACTCCTGTAGTATTACCATCCCATACAAGAACGCCCGATTGGATTACACCGTAATATGACAAATTATTGGAGTATAGAAGAGGATCGTCCGTATTCTGTGCGAGGACTTCTAAACTAATTTCTCCTTCCTGATCATTTGTAATTATTTCAAGATCAAAATTCAACGTTTCACCGGGATTGATTGATACATTAAAGGACGGGCTATGCAGGCCATCATAGATTAATCCATGAGTCCACCCGGATTGAATTGTATTGACTTCAGTTTTTAACAATAGATTTAATGCAACATCATTTTCATTGGTGATACTATACGATCTTACAACTGTTTGATTTTGCGGAAGTAACTCAGCAGCCGGATGATCGGCTTCTATCACATAAGTTGGAATACTAATATTAGATTGAAAAATTTCTTTTGTTTCGTCCGATTGAATCCACGCGACTATTTCAAGATTATCGGGATTCCATTCAGGATTAATTGGAAACGTAAAATTAAAATTCAATGGTTCTGCTGATTTCCTTAAAGGTATGGCAGTGCCATCTGTATCCGGTAAGTACTTGCGCATAACATCTGCAAATTCTTTTTCGCCATTTGATCCCGGCGCTTGTTCATACTCAACCATTCTTTCAATAACGGCGACATACAATTTTAAATTATTCGCTTCAACATTTTCGATACCTTCAATAGTTACCGAAGTATTAATCTCGGTTGGAGAAGAATTATTGTCGATTGATATTTTAACCGGCGATCCATTTGCTTGATACGATAATACTAATTTTTTCATTAAGTCCATATCAGCCGGTTCGCCAAAAAACACTCCATCAAGCTGCGCCCAGGGTACGTATCCAACATTGTAGTACGAAATACGCGCACTATTCTCTTCCACATTAAGATCATACATCGGATCGTTGCCCGGCCACCAGGCGTGATGCCTAACCGATATTACTGTTCCAAAATTGGTGGAAATAAAATTTTGTAATCCCGGATTTAACTGAGCGCACGGTGGACAACTTGCATTAGTAAATTCTTCAAGCAGTACAATTTTTCGGTGTTGCGCAAAAGAGAACGAGGTTAAAAAAACAATTAAAATTAAGAACGCTTTGGTCAGCTTTGGCATAAGTTACTCGGTTTTGTTAATTGAATGTAGAGGCGGCTTGAATCACTTCTTTAGTACCGGTATTTTGAATAAAAACAATTACTTCCAATTTGGATTTGTCCCATCCTGAATTCACCGACATTTGTCTATTGAATTGGTAATTTCCACTGCCGGTAATTGAACTAAGATTTTCACCCTCGTTCGTGGGAAGCATTTTTCTCATTACGTGATAAAATGTTGTTTCGCCATTAGAGCCAGGAGGTGCAGAGTATGATATTTTATCCTCGAGTACGACGGTATGAAGAACAAAATCCGCGAAATTAATACTACCCATCTCCTGAACAGAAATGTTAACTTCAACTGAAAGATTTTCTCCAACTATTTCGTTTATTACTGATAATTCCATCGTCGGAGAAAGGAGCAGTCTTTCATTAATTTTTTCTTTGGTGGAAATTGAATCAGCCGGTTTATTATGGAATTTTCCATCAATCCTAACATGTGGTGTAGCAAGAACATTATAGTATTGCATTCGTGCATTGCAATCGTCCTTAGAAGCTAAATACATCGGATCATTTGCAGATGGGAAATTTGCGGGATATTTTACAATAACTAATTTTGATGAACCATATGTGTTCTTAAAAAGAGATTGAATAATTTTATTTGAAATAACACAAGGAACACAGCTAACATTAGCAAAATCTTCAAGCAATACAATTTTTTGAATTGTTTGCTCCACTAAATTAAATTCTACGGATATAACTGAATCTGAAACAAACTCAACGGTTTTTGTCAATGGCAAATAATTCACGATTTCAACTCTCACTTGATGATTCCCTACTTTAGCCTCAATAGTATCAGATGTGAATTTCCCTGTGGAAATATTATCAACAAATATTTCTGCGCCGGTAATATTGGCGGTAACAAAAACCTTACTTGTTTCAGTATTAATTTCCGGAGTGATAGGTGGATTAGTTTCGCATGAAGAAAACAGACCAAGACTGAATAGAAATAAAACCAGAACGGAACGAGTGGCTCTGATAAGTCTTATGTAGTGATTTGAGTGACATCCTTTCATAGTATAAAATAATATTGCGTTATATTTTTGACCAAATTTACCTATTTGAAAGGGAAAAAAAAAGACAAATTTTTAGTTTATTATCACCAGGTGGTTATTTATTTGTTTATTTGATGTTTTTACGCATATAGTTATATTTTGAAAAGAAAATAGCCGAGAAATTTATGCCGTTAGATAAAGATCTTCAGTCAGTTCAAGAAGCGCGAGATCTCGCGAAACTTTCCAAAGAGGCTCAGTTGGAATTTAAATATTTCAGCCAGAACCAGGTGGATAATGTTGTAAAAGCTATGGTAGATGCCGGTTACCAGCAAGCCGAAAGACTAGCAAAGATGGCTCATGAGGAAACTGGATTTGGGAAATGGCAGGATAAAGTCATTAAAAATCAATTCGGTACAAAGGGAGTATATGATTCAATCCGCAATTTAAAAACGGTTGGAGTTATCGACGTTCAACAAAATGGGAAAATTGTTAAAATTGCAGAACCAATGGGAGTAGTTGCGGCGTTAATACCGTCAACCAATCCAACGTCAACCGCAATGTTCAAATCAATAATTTCTTTAAAATGCAGGAATGGGGTTGTTGCCAGCCCGCATCCAAAAGCAATTAATTGTACTATGGAAGCCATCAAAGTAATTTCATCGGCTGCCGAGAAAGCAGGAGCGCCAAAAGGATTGATACAATGCATGACTACTTCAACACTTGAAGGTACTAATGCACTAATGAAGGATAAAAACATTGCAATAATACTTGCAACCGGCAGTACGCCAATGGTTAAAGCCGCGTATAGCACCGGCACACCGGCTCTCGGAGTCGGGTCGGGGAATGTACCGGCATTTATTGAAAGAACGGCTGATTATAAAAAAGCGGTTGCAGATATTATTACAGGAACAACTTTTGATAACGGAACACTTTGTTCATCTGAGCAAGCCATGATTGTTGACCGCCCATTAAAAGATAGAGTAATTGATGAAGCAAAGAAACAGGGCGCATATTTTGTTAATGCCGATGAAAAGAAAAAGTTGGAAAAAGCAATAATGAAAGATGGAAGGATTAATCCTGATGTGGTAGGTAAATCTGCTGTTTTTATTGCAGAGTATTCCGGATTCAAAGTTCCCGAATCAACTACAGTTCTTATTGCAGAATGCACAGGCGTTGGTAAACATGAACCATTGTCAATTGAAAAATTGTCGCCGGTACTTGCATTTTATGTTGTTGACGGATGGTTGGAAGGATGTCATAAAAGTATTGAGCTATTAGAATTCGGCGGCATTGGCCATACAATGGTGATTCATTCAAACGATAAAGATATTATTATGAAATTTGCAATCGAGAAACCGGCGTTCCGGATTCTCGTTAATACTGTTGGTTCATTGGGTGCGGTCGGATATACAACATCGCTTGATCCTTCATTAACTCTAGGACCAGGAACATGGGGAGGTTCAATAATTTCGGAGAATGTAACGGCAAAACATTTAATGAATATAAAAACTCTCGCATTCGAATCGAATGCGATGAACCATGGCACTTCAGTATCAGGTTTTGAAGAATATGCGAAGCTCTCGATCGAGAAAACTGATTCACCAGGCACATTTACGAGCAGGATTGAAGAAAGATTGCGCGCACGCGCAGGCAATCCTCCGTCAAATCCGTTTGATGTATATAAGAAACAAACAACCGAACACAAAAAAGACGGATCTTTAGGTTCTGGAATTACCGAAGATGAGATACAAAAAATTATTCGTGAATTTAATAAGTGATATTTGTTACAATAGATAGTGAATGTATGGTTTATATTGAATATAAATTTTAAAAGAATATAAAAATGAAAAACACAAATGATAGCTGGTCGATTGAGAAGGGTGATTACAAACGCGACTTTAGATCTACAGAGAGGTTTGAAAAAAGACAAAAAAGAAAGAAATTTATATTTGGTTGAGTCTGTAAAGATATTTGTGTAAATGGGAAAAGCAGTTAAAGAACAACATTTAATCTCTCCTCAAAAATAACAGATAAATGGGAAAGAACAACAGCCCAGTTTTGAATTTGCATAGTCCACTTTTTTGATAAATCTCT
>JAZDFC010000047.1:0-2140 GCA_043808235.1 bacterium | reverse complement strand
AATGAATTAAATAATGAAGTGCCGATTCGCCATCCAATGTCTGGAAGTAATCGCGGAATTGTTCTACTTCTTTTTCCATATTTTTCGAAAGAAGATATAGGTAGAGCGAATGGTTCTGATTTTTTAATACAGATTTATATTCCGCAAAATTTCTTTTAAGTTCTTCCGCTAGTTGATCTTTTGTTGAACAGGCCGTACTTGAAACGCCGATGAACGGGAGTTCCCGATCGATCACGTAAGCGGCATACTTTGTACCGGTTATCTCGTCGTCTTTAAATCTATATTCTGTTATGTCTGCAATTTCAATGTAGAGCCTTTGGTCGCCGATTTTTTTAAGCCAGTCTTTAATCGTACCGCGATATAAATGTTTACGGCCAAGATCGGGATAAGTGTGTAATAACTTGGCGAGTTCTTTCGGCGAATCAACTTTTATTTTTTTCCCCTTAACTTCGCCGAAATCAAAAGTCTTTGAAGAAGAGTATACTTCCTCAATATAAATCTCATCCGGTTCTCCTTTAAGCCACTTTTGAACTTCAGTGTATCCCCAGCGCTTTTTGTAATCGCGGGTTGTGAGGCCTTTGATAAGATAAGCTATTTCATCATCCATACCGGCAGGTAACGGCGGCGTCCCTTCGAACATCAATCGTAAAAATTCAAGATCATCAATCCCATCCGGAGGTAGTTTACCGCTCCACATTTCCCAAACCGTTATACCGAGCGCGTAATAATCGACGGCTTTCGAGATGATCGTCTGGCCCCCCAATGTCATCCGGTATTCCGGTGCCGCGTAAATTGGTGTTTGGAAAATGCTGGTTCGCCTTAAATCTTCATCACTCCCTACAATAGAAGCGATACCGAAGTCGCCGACAATTATGTCTTTCTTCTTTTTATCTTTAACAAAAATATTGGCCGGTTTAATATCCCGGTGAATAATTCCGTTTTTATGGCAATGTTCAAGTGCATTCACAATTTCTTTAACAAACCGCTTGATAAGTTTTACATCATTTATCGGTATATGCTTTAGAAGTGAACCTTGATCGGCATAAGCGGTAATTTCAAAAAATCTTTCTTCGAAATAACCTGAATCAATCACTTGCACAATATCGGGATGCGAAAACGTACGGAGCTTTTCAATCACTTCCATCTTCGGCTTAACGAAAGGATAGTAATATTTCAGTACATATTTATTCTTCCCATTAGCGATGAGAAATATCTGCGCTTCTGCGGTCGATTCGGAAATTTTTTCGAGTAAAGTATATTTCGTTCCGTTGAGTTGGTATTCGTTTGGTGTTACGGTGTTCAATTTAATTCCACCGCCCAAACCGGAACTGATAACAGTGCTCTGTTCTACACGCTGCGTGTTATCGATACGAACAGTATCGCTCATATCGGAAAGACGAACCGTGTTTTCGTTCAAAGAAGAATCAATAATTCGAATTGTTTCATCACTGTTTTTTCCCATTCTATAAAAGCTCAATTAGTTTGGTTATTTCCCTTGCTCTTTTATGATTAGTTCCAAAAATATCTTTAGCTTTATCAAGGCACTGTGAATAATAATATTTTGCCTTATCATTTAATCCATATTTAGCAAACAGATTGCCAATTTTGAGATAGTAATCCAGAGAATGAATACTTTTATCCTCGAAATCGGTATCCAACCTTTCACAAAAATCTTTAATGCATGCTTCTGTTATCGTCAAATTATTTTGGATTAATAATCTTTCTGAAATTATGAGAAAGGTATCATAATATATCAGTTCTATCCTCCCAGCAAAATTTGCACGACCTAATTCATCAAATTTTTCGTTATTGCATAAAAGAAATGTTTTTTCGGCTTCGTTCATTTTATTGGCTTGTAAATATACCTTGAGCAAATATAAGTAAGAACTCATTTTAATTAGTTCGTCATCATAATATTTACCGATCAGTTCAACTAGCTGAAGAGCATATTTCTCAGCCTCCTGAAAATTATTTAATAATAATAAAATATCAATTAATTGCTCTAGTATTACTGCCAGCCAGGGTTCAGGTTTTTCTTCAAAAGTTGAAAAATATTCTTCGTAGGCATTTTTAAAATAAACATATGATAATTCATATTTTCCCAGTTCCTTAAAAATATTTCCGAACCAAGAATACATTA
>JAZDFC010000046.1:0-2353 GCA_043808235.1 bacterium | reverse complement strand
TTAAAAATAGAAAGGAAAATGCAAATATTTCTCATCACTAAAAACATAGCCGTTTTCCCTTTAAAAATCGCTTTTTGAGTTTCGAATATAGGGTTTTTCAACATTTTCATTTCTCTGCGTAATATGAATCATTAAAAAGTTTTTTTCTTGGTAATCTGATAATAAACCGATGCCGCGGCAACGATCTTCAACACATCCCACAAGCTAAAAATTAAAAACCCGCTAACGAATGATTTTATCCAATCGTGAAAATACACAAAATTTAAAAATAACGTCCCTGAACTAAATATGATAAGCATACCTACCGACATCGAGATTAGAGTCCACCAATAACTTTTATTTAAACTAACGAGATAACCGACTACAAAAGCGGCAACCGGGAAGCTTAAAAGATAACCTCCAGTCGGTCCGATCAGTTTTGCGAAACCAAAGCTGAAACCTGCAAATACCGGCAACCCTACTGCGCCGATAGTTAAATACATCAATTGACTCAATGAGCCGTTACGCGAGCCAAGCGTTGCTCCCGCTAACAGCACAAAGAATGTTTGCAGTGTAAACGGAACGGGCTGTGTCGGAACTTCAAACCAAGCCCCAACCGCTGTCAATGATGTAAAGATCATAATCCAGAATGCCTGGATTTTAACATTTTGTTTGGTTAATAACAGTTCTTTTAATCCTAAAGCTGTTTGCATAGTTTCTCCTATTTACAATGATATTGTGTTATCGATTTATTCGATGCTTCATACAGATTTATACTTTCGTCTATCTTCGATACGAGGTCTTCTAAAATTCGTAAATTCATCTTCAACGGACTAGAAGTAATATCTCTTCCAAGGGGAAAATAACCTAACTTTTTCTTGAGAAGATTTTTCAATCTGGAGTGTCAGCTTAGCAATCCTTTTTGTCATAAATTCATCTCAATTTTTTGTTAATGAATATAAACAATCTTGCTCGAAATTTCAAATTATTCGGCGGGAAATTAAAACCTTGCAATATTCTATGGATTTATGTATATTTAAACCTAAAAATTGCTGAATTTGCAAAATGATAAAATTAAAATTATTTGCAGGACGATCAAACTCAGATTTAGCACTCTCTATCGCTAAACAACTTGGAATAGAAGTTGGAAAATGTGTAATAAAGAATTTTAGCGATAACGAAATTTGGGTAAAATACAGCGAGAACATTAGAGAGTCGGATATCTTCATCTTACAATCCACGAATCCTCCCGCTGACAACTTGTTCGAATTACTCATAATGATTGATGCAGCTAAAAGGGCATCGGTACGCAGAGTAACTGCGGTAATTCCATACTTCGGATACGCCCGGCAAGATAGAAAGGATCAGCCGAGAGTGTCAATCACTGCTAAGTTGGTCGCAAATTTAATCACAACTGCAGGAGCCGACCGCGTGATAACGATGGATTTACACGCACCTCAAATTCAGGGTTTTTTTGATATTCCGGTTGACCATTTGTATTCATCTGCAATATTTTCACCGTTTTTCAAGAAAAAAAATATTTCTGACCTGGCAGTTGTATCGCCAGATGTAGGAAGTATAAAATTAGCGCGTTCGTACGCTAAGCGATTAGGCGCCGAGTTAATTCTTATCGACAAACGGCGCCCGAAACCAAACCAAGCCGAGGTTATGAATATCATCGGCACTGCGGTTAACAGAAATATTTTAATCGTCGATGATTTGATTGATACTGGCGGCACATTCATTAACGCCGTGAATGCGCTTAAGAATGCAGGAGCAAAAGACATTTACGGCGCTTGTACGCATCCTATTCTCTCGGCTGATGCGGCACAAAGAATTGAAGAATCAGAAATTAAAGAATTGTATATAACTGATTCGATTTATACAGGTCAGAAAATCTTAAAGTCAAAAAAAATAAAATTGTTATCTGCCCACCGGCTCTTTGCCGAGGCGATAAAAAGATGTTTTAAAAATCAATCTATAAGTTCATTATTTGACATTGATAAAGGATAAACGAATGGCAGAAGTAACTTTACATGCTGAGATCAGAGAATTAAAAGGGAAAAAAGTTGGCGGATTACGTCGCGAAGGTAAAATACCAGGTGTGTTTTATATCCACGGTGAGGATAATATCACTATAGCTATTCCGGAAAAAAGCTTGAGTAAGCTCGTACACTCAAAAGAAATTAGTATGATTAACTTATCGTTGAGTAACGGTACCAAGAAAAAATGCATCCTCCGGGATGTTCAGTTCGATCCGGTTAGCGATAAACCAATCCATGCTGACTTCCAAGGTATAAAAGCCGATGAGAAGCTAACTATTGAAGTGCCTGTAATAATCATAGGCGGTACATCACAAGGAGTTCGTGACGGT
>JAZDFC010000045.1:0-2202 GCA_043808235.1 bacterium | reverse complement strand
GTCAATGTTCGCGTGTAAATTTTTTATTTCTATCATTTTATTTCCTGAATTCTGTAACACAGACTTAAGTCTGTGCTACGATTTTCTAATATCTTAACAACAATTAAACGACTTCTGCGTAATGTTTGTTTCTAATTAATTCTATCCAACGCTTCCCTCTAAACTAACGCTTAAAAGTTTTTGCGCTTCAACGGCAAATTCCATCGGAAGTTCTTTAAAGACTTCCTTACAGTAACCGTTCACTATCATATTTACCGCGTCTTCGGTTGAGAGTCCGCGTTGATTTAAGTAGAAGATTTGATCTTCACCAATTTTTGATGTTGTGGCTTCGTGCTCAACAATTGCAGAGGGATTTAACACTTCCAAATAAGGGAACGTATGCGCGCCGCATCTGTCGCCTAACAAAAGAGAATCGCACTGCGAAAAATTTCTGGCGCCTTCTGCATTTTTACCAATGCGGACAAGTCCGCGGTACGAGTTGTTACTCTTTCCGGCAGAAATTCCTTTTGAAACAATTGTGCTTCGTGTGTTCTTGCCGAGGTGGATCATTTTCGTTCCGGTATCAGCCTGCTGATAATTGTTGGTAACGGCAACGGAATAAAATTCTCCAACAGAGTTTTCGCCTTGTAAAATGCAGCTTGGATATTTCCACGTAATTGCCGAACCGGTTTCAACTTGCGTCCATGAAATTTTTGAATTGATCCCTTTGCAAATTCCACGTTTGGTAACGAAGTTGTAAATGCCGCCAATTCCTTCTTTGTTTCCCGCATACCAATTTTGCACGGTCGAATATTTTATCCGTGCGTTGTCCAAAGCAACAAGTTCAACAACCGCCGCGTGTAATTGATTTTCGTCGCGCATCGGTGCTGTGCAGCCTTCTAAATAGCTTACGTAAGCACCTTCGTCCGCGATTATCAATGTTCTCTCAAATTGTCCCGTGTTTTTTGCGTTAATTCTGAAATAAGTCGAAAGTTCCATCGGGCAGCGAACACCTTTGGGAATATAAATGAATGAGCCGTCGCTGAAGACCGCGGAATTTAGCGCCGCAAAATAATTATCCGTTACCGGCACAACCGAACTTAAATATTTTTTCACAAGATCGGGATGCTCTTTTATAGCTTCGGAAAAGGGAGTAAAGATGATTCCGAGTTCGCCTAATTTTGCTTTAAATGTTGTTGCAACCGAAACGCTGTCGAACACCGCGTCAACGGCTACGCCTGCGAAAACTTTTTGTTCTTCAAGCGGAATGCCGAGTTTGTTAAAAGTTTTAAGCAACTCCGGATCAACTTCATCCATGCTGTTTAATTTTTTTTGCTGTTTCGGCGCAGAATAATAGATGATCTCCTGGTAATCAATAGGCGGATAATGGACGTTGGGCCATTCGGCTCTTCCATTTTTAACCAGGCGTGGTACGCTTTTAAACGATATTCAAGCATCCATTCCGGTTCGGCTTTTTTGGAGGAAAGAAGACGGATAACGTCTTCGCTCAAACCTTTGGGAATTTCATCAGCCTCGATGTCGGTTACAAATCCATATTTGTAATCCTGCTCGGTAAATCGTTCTAAATGACTAATTTCGTTCAAATTGTTGACTTTCTCTAAAAAAGAAATAATTTCTTATTGAAACTTATACATACTATACAAAAAAGTCAAGATTAAAGTTCCGGTATTGGGTAAAATTTGAAGGAAATAGGGATAGATTATTAATAGAATTTGCTATTGAATGAATTCATATAAATTCGTTCAGTATGCTGACTGAATTAATGTTAAATCCGTCTACACAGTGACGGAATTAACAATTATCACGACATTTGTTATAAAAGTTGAATGATTTGGCAATTCAGCGAAAAATAATTCCTAACAAATTCTAAGATCTTCCATTCATTTATTATTATTGTTACAGAAAAAATAAATTATTTACCGGAGCGGATTTGGTGACTTATTCTTTTATGAAAAAACATTTTCTTTCTGTTATACTGATAAGTTTTGTGCTGCTGAATATTGGCTGCAAAAAAGAACCGACACAACCACCTGACGACAAACCCACTACTTGTACTTACCCGGAAGTGAACCGCAACTTTACATGGAGTATTGATACTGTTGCCTGGTTTCCTTCTACTCTTGGCGGGGTCTGGGCGTTCTCGGACTCAGATGCATACCTAATGGGAAATATTTTCCAACGACCAAATGGTGTTTCTACAGG
>JAZDFC010000044.1:0-2046 GCA_043808235.1 bacterium | reverse complement strand
CAACTTAATTTCTACCGAGATCTTTTTATTCGTTTTTTCAATTTCCCTTTTTATGAAATTAGCCTGCCACAATGCAAGTTCACTTCCGCGAGAGCCGATTATCAATTTTTCTTTCTTCACCAAATTGGTCACCTTCATAATTAATTATTCGCCATTTTGTTCCGGTTCTTTTGAGCCGTTTAAGTTAAACATTTCCTTCAAAATCATAGTGTGGGTTGCCGTTACTTCGGAATTAATTCCGGACCCTGCCAGCTCCCGCAATTTTACAGTAGGATTATGAAGCAGACGGCCGATCATTCTTCTTGTCATATCTTCAAGTTTTACATAATCATCATCACTGATTTTATTTTTAATCTTTTCCAACTCGTCGTTGCGTATCTCTTCAAAAAATTCGCGGAAAGACTTTATTGTCGGAACAACTTGAAGCGTATTGTACCACCCAAAAAAGTCTACCATCTCTTCAATCACAATTTTATCGACTGCGGGGATTTCTTTTTTTCTACTCTCAAGATTTTTATCTACAATGATTTTTAATGAATCGATATCGTGATAAAAAACGTTTTCAATTTCACGCACCTCGGGGTCAATATCGCGCGGGATGGCAATATCCATCAGCACAACCGGAGTTCCCTTTCTTTTTTTCATCATGTTGCGCACATCTTCCATGAATATGATTACATCGTCGGAACTTGTTGCACTGACAACAACATCAAATTTATGGAGATGATTTTTAAAATCGGGATAGGGGAGCACTTGCCCGTTAATTTTTTTAGCAAGTTCTTCAGCTCTCTCGATAGTCCTATTTGTGACTGTAATATTTTGAACACCTTTATCTGCTAAGTGGACCGCAGCCAGTTCGCCGGTTTCGCCGGCACCTACAATAAGCGCGGACTTTGTATTAAGTGCAGAGAATATTTTTTCAACCACTTGAATAGCAGCATAACTAACCGTTACAGCTCCTTCCCCGATGTTGGTTTCGCGAATGGATCGTTTCCCAACTTTCAATGTTGTGTCGAATATTCTTTTTGCCAATGTTCCGGAAAAGCGATTTGCATCCGAAATTTCAAAGGCTTCTTTCATTTGGCCGAGTATTGGGCTGTCGCCGATTATAAGGGAATCGATACCTGCGGCAACACTGAAAACATGTTTGAGAGCGCTGCATGAAAAAAATCGATTGAAATGTTCCGGTTTTATCCCGCCAATCGGTTTGAAATTTATAAGTTCTTTTTGAAGAGCATCCTCCCCGAACCTAAAGTCATGAGGAAAGCCGAAAATTTCAGTACGATTACAGGTAGATAAAATGAATCCCTCGTTAAGGTATTCCTTTTTTAAGATCGGGATGAAATTTCCAATCTCTTCTTTATTAAGGTGAAGCGCCTCTCTAATTTCGATAGGAGCGGTGTTATGGTTTATGCTGATTCCGGTAAAGTTCATTTTATTTCCAATAAGCTCAATTTATTATTATCTATGAGAAAGAGTGAAAACTATCTGCCAAAAGATTTGATAATAACAAAGATAAAAGCATAAGTGAGAATCCTATGAGTGAAAAAATAATTACTTTTTTGCCGTACCAATTACCTAACAATTTTGTGAACAATCCGATTCCATAAATAAGCCAAATAATTCCTGTCGATATAACTTTGGGATCGAAATAACTAAACTCTTCAAAAGCCATAGGCAGCCAGATGCCCCCTAAAATTATTGTTATAGTCAACATGACAAAGCCGATCATAGCTGAATAAAAACTCAGTTTCTCCAAAGTTTCCAAACTGGGTAATCGCTTAAAAATTATACTGAACTTGTTCAGTTTCAAATCTTTATAAAGAAGGATGAATAATATTCCATAGACAGCAGAGATTGTTAAACCGGAATAGCCTAGTAAAGCGCTTGTAACATGAAGTCCCAGAAGGTTATTGCGCAACACTTCCCTTACCTCCAACAGATCTTTTATATACAATGAAGAAATAATTTGAAAGACTAATGAGAAAAATATTATGAAAGAACCTGTCCCGCGAATGTCCGTTAAGAGTTCAAGTAAAAAGTATG
>JAZDFC010000043.1:0-62902 GCA_043808235.1 bacterium | reverse complement strand
CGGGATTGCTGGGTGTTTTAGGGGGAATTGTGTCTTTACGGGCACTGAATATTTTACTCCCATATCCAAATGTCCCACCCGATTTTAATATACATGTTCAATTTTAACATCTTCGCTTGCGGTCGAATTAACGATGTTTGCATCCACTGTCATTAAAAAAAAATTTTCCATATTTTTAATCATAGTCATTATAAGAATGTTGTTTGAATGAAACCATTAAAAATATTAGTAAATAGAAATCCGCAATTCGGCAAGTGTCCCGATTGTGGCAAAATAGCGACTTTGCACAGATCCAGGACAAGGACTTTTGTAGAAACTTTTATTAAAAAGTTCACTTTTTTTAAAGTTTACAGATGCAAAGCATGTGGCTGGCGGGGGTATAAATCCTTGTTAGTAATTACAAGGCAATCCTTTAAAACGTTAGCAATTTATTTGGCAGTTGCTGCTTTAGCGGCATTTATAGTTCGTTATATCCTTCAGAGGTTCATCTAAACTTTTACCAGTTTAGAAGTATTCTGCCCGATTTTTAATTTTTCATATTAGAAAATTGTTTGTCAAAAAATTATTTTTACAGCCGGAAAAATCATATTTAATATTAATGATAAAATTGTGAGGTGAATTATGTCTTCAACAAAAAACATTACCGAAAAACATGAATTTAAAGCTGAGGTTAATCAGCTTCTTAATATACTTGTTCATTCATTATATACACATAAAGAAATATTTCTGCGTGAGTTGGTTTCAAATGCATCGGACGCACTGGATAAAATCCGTTTTGAGTCAATTAGCGGCAATGAAATTACGGATAAGGATCTCCCGCTGGAAATAAAAATATCGTGCAACTCGAAGAAAAACATTCTGACGGTCTCTGATACCGGGATTGGAATGACGAAAGATGAAATAATTGCAAATGTTGGAACGATTGCAAAATCCGGTACTGCTGAGTTCCTGAAAAAACTTGGCGAGACCAAGGAAGATACAAGCAGTTTGATAGGTAAATTTGGAGTAGGATTCTATTCTGTATTCATGGTAGCGAAAGAGGTTATAATCAAAACGAAATCTGCCCAATTAAATGAACCGGCAATAAAATGGACGAGCGACGGTCTGGGCAGTTATACTATTGAAGAACTTGATGAAAAATTATCAAGAGGCACAACTATCGAAGTTCATCTGAAAGAAGAAGAAAAGGAATTTGCCGAGAATTACCGTATCGAAAGCACAATTAAAAAACATTCCAACTTCATTTCTTTCCCAATTAAAGTTGATGATAAACAGGTAAACACAATTTCTGCGATTTGGCGCGAACCGAAAACTTCAGTTACAAGAGAACAATACAATGAGTTTTATAAGTTTTTATCCTATGATGCTGACGAACCATTCGATATAATTCACACCTCTGTTGACGCGCCGATTCAGTTTAATTGTTTATTGTTTATCCCGAAGAAAAGTAACGATATGTTCGGCATGTACCGAGATGAGCACGGGCTTGATTTGTACGTTCGCAGAGTTTTAATTCAACACAAGAATAAAGATTTGCTTCCCGAGTATCTTGGATTTGTAAAAGGTGTTGTCGATTCGGAAGACTTGCCTTTAAACATATCAAGAGAGACACTGCAGGAGGATATCGTTTTCCATAAAATAAGCAGCAGTGTTACCAACAATGTTTTAAATCATCTTGCAAAGCTCGCTACCGAGAATGTTGAAAAATATAATGAGTTTTGGAAAGAGCATGCAAAGTTGTTTAAAGTTGGTTATTCGGATTATGCTAACCGTGAAAAATTTTCGAAGCTGCTGCGATTCAATTCATCTGTTTCCAAAGATGAAAATGAATTGATTTCACTCGAAGAATACTCTTCAAGAATTAAAGATAAACAGAAAGAGATTTATTATCTTACCGGAAGCAGCAGAGAAGCCGTGGCCCAGGATCCACATCTTGAGATTTTCAAAAGTAAAGGTATCGAAGTTCTTTATCTTTATGACCCGATTGATGAATTTGTACTAAGTTCATTAATGAAGTTCAACGACCTCGAATTCAAATCTGCCGATCAGGCTGATTTGTCCAAACTTGAAAAGTTGGAATCGGTAACTGAAGACAAAGAAAAAGCCGAGGAACTGGGGAAGGAGGATAAACTTCATTTCTCAAGTCTTTGTTCGAGGATGAAAGAAATTTTAAGCGACCGTGTCGAGGATGTTAAAGAATCGAAAAGGTTGAAAGATAGTCCGGCTGTGCTAGTTGGCAAAGAAGATGGACTTTCGTCAACAATGCAGAAAATTCTGAAAGTCACGAGCAAGGATACTTCGCTGCCAAAAAAAGTACTCGAGGTAAACCAGGAGCACAAATTGATGAGAAACCTTCTTTCGATTTATAAAAATAACCCGAAGGATGAATTCATCACTGACGTAACGGAACAGTTATTTGAATCAGCGATGCTGCTTGACGGATATTTAACAGACCCGCATAAATTAGTTCAGCGAATCAACGCAATGATGACGCAGTCGAGCGAGTTGTATCCCGGAAAGAATAAATAGAATTATAATTATTCAATATTACAAAGAGAGTTTTAATAAATCTTAGTGTAACTAAGTGTTCTCAGTGTCTAAGTGGTAGGTTTTCAAGAAAACCATTTAGACACTAAGTTCACTAAGGCGCACTGAGAGAAATATTCAATTACAATATTTTTTACGTTTCCATACTATCGCTTCATCATATAATACAATCCCTTTCCCGGCTGACTTTAAAAAACAAATCGATTATCGCTGATGTAATAATTATATTTAGTCAGCTCAAAATAAAATCCTCCAATTTTTAGGATTGCTATATGTTTGCTCTACTTCAAATCGTACCCCAAATAAATCCAACGCTTCCATACCTTTGGTATAAAATCGCGCTTGCAATTTTAATTGGCTTGCTTATCGGTATCGAGAGGGAAGCTACACAGAAGAAAGGAGAGAAAGCCTTTGCTGGAATCAGAACTTTCCCGCTAATCTCTTTGCTTGGATTTTTGACTGCATTCATATCCAGCTTCACATCCTTCAATCTGTACATTGCATTTTTCCTAATCTTTGGTATACTTGTAAGCATTGCATACTTTTTCTCAGCCCGGCAAGGTGAGTTGGGCGGAACAACTGAAATTGCTTTCATACTGGTTTATATTTTAGGCTCGCTTATCTTTTGGGATTACTTATTAATTTCCGCAGCCGCCGCAGTTGTAGTGTTAACATTTCTCACTTTGAAAAGCGCTCTCCATAAGTTTGTGGGCAACGTTGAGATGGAAGATTTATATGCCGCAATTAAATTTGCTATCATCACAATTATTGTCCTTCCTCTTCTGCCGGATGAAAATTATGGTCCGTTCGAAGTATTTAATCCGCGCAAGATATGGTACATGGTTGTGTTAATTGCCGGAATAAGTTTTATCGGATATCTGCTTTTCAAAATAGTAGGCACAAAAAAAGGAATTCAGCTTCTTTCAATCCTCGGCGGAATAGTATCGAGCACTGCCGTAACACTCTCGTTCACCTCCCGAAGCAAAGAGGTTGAGAAATTATCTCGAAATTTTGCAGCTGGAATTATACTTGCATCAACAATAATGTTTCCGCGTCTTCTCATTGTTATTTACGTGCTCGCGCCGGCAGTAGCGCAAGAATTACTAATTCCGTTTTTTATTTTTATTTCGGTTGGAATTGTCGTCAGTTTACTTCTCTGGAAAACCACCGGCAGCAACCAGACAGATGAAATAAAATTAACGAATCCCTTCAAGGTTATGTTTGCAGTTAAATTTGGATTGATATTCGCGGTTATCCTTTTCGTTTCAGCCGCCGCACAATTTTATTACGGCGATAGAGGTATTTACATCGCAAGTTTCTTTTCCGGCTTTGCCGATGTGGACGCAGTTGCATTATCGATGAGTGACCTTGTGAAAACGAAAATTACAGCCCAGGTCGCCGCTCTTGCCATTGTGATGGCAAGTTTTGCCAATTCTCTTGTTAAAGGATTTATCGCAAGCACGATGGGTTCGAAGGAGTTGAGGAGATATATTTCAAAAGGATTTGCCGCGATTATCGGCGTTATGATTGTGTATATGATTGTGATTTCACTTGTAAACTTTTCCTGATGCCCTGGGACGAATCCCGGTACAATTCTTCCTGCACAGAATAATTCCGTAGGTAATATAACCTTACTTTATTCCGGTTTTTAACGAGCCAGCTCAATGAAATTTTCATTTGCTCCAGGTCTTTGTTTTCCAATTCGCGGAATAAATTTATTGTACCGGAAAAATAATCATCAAGCGCTTCTTCAAAAATCTCTTTTTCATTCAGCGGAAAATCTTTTATTAAAACTTTTCCTTCAAGGAAAAGCAGATAATCTTTTTTATTGCCCTCAGAAATTTCAACTAACAGCTTTGTGGAATTTAGCGGCTCTGCGATTATCGAAGTTTTATTAAGTTGATTTAGCAACAAGTTCACGGCATCCCGTATCAACGCGGCTTCCTCGTACTTTTTATTTTCGGAAAACTCTTTCATCTTCCATAAAAGTCTATCGATTGCGTTCTGATTTTTGCCGCAGATAAAATCGTAAACAAGATTTAATTCATCGATATATAAATTTCTTGAATCCGCAAACTCGCATGGAGCCACGCAGCGTTTGATATCGTAGAGATAACATTTTTTATTTTTACCGAATTCCTTGTCGCTGCACTCCCGCAACTGATAAGTTTTCCCGATAATGTCAATCAATAATTTTGTAGTATCGTTATTGTTGTACGGACCAAAATAATCACATCCGTCGAACTCGAAATTTGATGTTGAGGTAACATCCGGGAATTCATGAAGATGATTTACTTTGATGAAGTGAGCCCGTGAATATTTTTTAAGCATCACATTTTGTTCGGGTAAATGCCGTTTGATTAATTCCGCTTCGGCAAGCAGCGCCGTGAGTTCGGAATTCGTTTCTAAATAACCGAGACGGGAGGCCTTTCGTACAATCTGTTTAGCTTTTTTTGATGAACCGCCGATAAAATAGTTTTTCACTCGTTGCTTCAAAGATTTCGCTTTACCGATGTAAATAATTTCATCCTTTCTATTCTTAAAAAAAATAAACGCCCGGAGTATCCGGCAGTGTAGAAAAATCCTCAATCAACTTTTTCTTTATGAAACTAAAACGCGGAGCAAATAGCGAAGCGCTTTGAAAACCAAGTAAGTCGGAGACGCGCTCGATGTTATGATTCTCCTTCACTTCATCAATCATCTTTAGCAGAATGCGGGCAGTACAAGTAGCATCGCCGATTGCGCGGTGAGCATTTTTATTTCGAATATGAAAATGCTGAACAAGATTCGGCAGCGATTTACTTTTTAATTCCGGGTACAATTTGCGGGCAAGTTTTAATGTGCACAATCTGGAATTATAAAAATCATCGTAACCCGCATATTCAAGTTCGCTTTTAAGGAATGAATCGTCAAACGGCATATTGTGCGCGGTTAAAATCGAATCGCCGATGAATTCCAAAATTTGCTCTACAATATCAATGAACATCGGCGCGCCTTCAACATCCGAATCTTTTATACCGGTTAGGTTTGTAATGAACGGGGGAATCTTTCTTCCCGGATTAATAAATGATTGATAAGTATCAACGATTTTTAAGTTCTTTACTTTCACCAATCCTATTTCAATCACTCTATCGAAGCGGGCAGAAATTCCGGTAGTTTCAAAGTCGAGCACGCTGAATTCCGCTTCGCTAATCGGTATGTCGATGATGTCGATATTGTTCATTCGTTAAATCAAACCGTTAATAATTGCATAATCACAAATAATTTACATAGTAAAATACGGAGTATTTTTATTATATTGTCTTTGTAGGATAGATTTAATGGATAAACAAAGAGTATATATCGAAACGAGTTTTATTAGTTATTTAACATCAAAACCTAATCGGGATTTGGTGTTAGCGGCTCATCAACAAATATCAAGGGAATGGTGGGACAAAAGAAAAAAAGATTTCGAGATTTTTATTTCTCAACTTGTATACGAAGAGGCAGGAAAGGGAGACGCTGACGCAGTCAAATTGAGAATGAAAATATTGACCAATATCCCTTTACTGGAATTAAATGATGAGTGTATGAATTTGGCAAGTATTTTCATTCGTGAAAATATTATTCCAAGGAATTTTGTTGAAGATGCGTTCCATATTTCAATAGCAACAATACATGGTATGGATTATCTATTGACATGGAATTGCAAGCATATCGCAAATGCAGTGATCCGCGGGCGAATTGAAAAGGCCTGTAACGAGGCGGGTTATATTATCCCTGTTATTTGTACACCTGAAGAATTATTAGGAGATTTAACATGACGGAAGACGCGATTATTAAAGAGTTGAGAAAGTACCGGGAAGAACATGCCTCGGCGTTTAATTTCGATTTATTAAAAATCTATGAAGATTTGAAATCAAAAGAAAAAATTAATCCGAACAAAAAGGTGACTTTACAACCTAAATATTATCTTAGACCTACCGGTACCACAAAGCAGTCATAGTATATTTCTGAACCGATGTTTGTACAAATGAATTGCAACTAAATGCCGGAATTGTTATACTAACATTGAGTATTGGCGGTAGTTGTTTATTTATGTTTTGTTTCCAAACCGGCGTTCTCTTTCGTATTGCACAAAATAGTTTTCTGTGGGATAAATTGTTTTTGTAATATAAATATTGCGAGGTAAGCTCATGCATCGGTCAATAAAAATATTATGGCGGATGCTTCCGTTTGTAATTCTATTCTCATCAAATATATATTCCCAAACCGATAGTATTTTCGCCGAAGTCAAAGAAGATTGCGTTACAATTAATCATAAATATACGCAAAGTTATTGTTGTCTCGAATTCGAAATGCAATTTGAATTAAACGGGAATTATTTAAAGATAATTGAGGTCGATACCTCATGCGTACCTTGTGATTGTTACTGTTTCTATGATTTTTTTGTAACAATTGGATCTTTAAAACCCGGCGAATATTATACAGAAGTGTTTAGAACTATTTGCCCTTATACCGATACTACTTATTTAGGTTTTACTTCATTTTCAATTAGGGGTCTTTTTAGTCCACAAATTCCTGAAATATTAGAGCAATTTCAGAGCGATTGTTATCAACTTTCTGAAATTGCATTTGCAGAAAATATGTCTCCTGAAGATTTTAATTTATCCCCGGTTTATCCAAATCCATTCAATCCCGAAACGCAAATTGAATTTACAATTCCTGGAGAAGGTTTCGTAAAGGTTTCTGTGTTCAATAATAACGGTCAGCAGATTGAAACGCTGCTCGAAAAAGAATTGAGGAAAGGAAGTCACCAACTAATTTGGGATGCAAGTAAATATTCGAGCGGGGTGTATTTCATATCGGTTGAGTTCGGTAATCTGAAGAAAACACAGAAAGCTATTTTGCTCAAATAATATTTTCTACAGAACGACCATAAGCAAATATATATAAATCTTTTTTTCAAGACATTATGAGTTACACACCCCTTCTTCCCCTCTTTTTAGAGGGGACGACGCTATTCTTTTAAAGTGAGTTGCTTCCCCTCTTGGGAGAGCTTGTTCCGATTTGTCGGAAGGAACGGAAGGGGTGGGTTGAAATATTCGAAGTAATAAAACTAAAATAATCTCCAACTATCATCCGATGTCATAAAATCAATAGAACTGTCAAACGATTTTACTTTTACAAAAAATATCGGCAATGTGCAATCATTTATTTGTGGCAATGTAATCATTATATGAAAATTACAAATCCTCTTCTTCGCAATTGCCCCGTTTATTCCTATATTTCGCTTCAAAATTTTAGGAATTCATGACTATAAATATATTGTTCATCGGTGATATTATCGGCAAACCCGGCCTCGATATGGTTCGAACATGGCTGCCCGGATTGGTATCGAAATATAAAACCGATTTTATTATTGCCAACGGAGAAAACGCATCGGATGGTAAAGGCTGTACACCCGCCGAAGGCAAGGCGCTTTTCGAACTTGATGTGAAAGTAATTACCGGCGGAAATCACACCTGGGACAAACCTCAATCGCAGGAATATTTGAGAGAAGAGAAAAGGTATATTCGTCCTTTCAATTATCCGAAAGGAACTTACGGCAACGGTTACTGTATTTCAGAAACTCCAAAAGGAAAAATTGCAGTAATAAATTTGCAAGGAAGAGCTTTTATGTCGCCTATCGATTGTCCTTTCCGGGCATTCGATTACGTGATCAAAAAAATTGAATCCGAAACCAAAGTTGTGTTGGTGGATTTTCATGCTGAAGCCACAGCCGAAAAGTTAGCATTCACAAATTATGTTGCCGGAAAAGTTAGCGCAGTTATCGGCACACATACACATATTCAAACTTCGGACGAAAGAATATTTCCGCAGGGAACCGCTTACATTACAGATGTTGGAATGACCGGTCCGTATGAATCGGTTATTGGAATGAAAACAGACGCTGCGATAAATAGATTCTTATACCAAACGCCGCAGAAATATCAGACAGCTATAAATGAAGTTCACCTCTCTGCCGTGATACTAAAGATTGATTCCGAGACAGGCAAAGCTATCGAAATAGAAAGAATTTTCTTTCCGGAATTTGAACGGAAAATTTAGAATGTAGATTGAAAAATGTAGAGTATGAAAAAATAATTGTAATATATCCGTTTAATACGGCGCTTTGATGCAACTTAGAATTGGTTGGAATTATTTCACTTATTGAGTAATCATTCAAATTATAACATGGTAAATTATCCGCTGCCGAGAATAGATAAAGATGAAAAACTTCGAAATCATCTTTTAATATTTTGTCGTCTTAAAGAGGGCGAAGTTTGGAATGACCCGCTTGGAAAACACTCCATCGGATGTATCGATGCGATTGATGGAGAGGCAATTCAAAAAGTATTGAAAGGGAATACAGCAGCACTTGCTGTCCATGACCCGCCTTACAATATGATTGCATTCTCCGAACTAGAGTTGGAAAAATTTATTGATTGGTGCAGGGAATGGATTCAAGTGTCGTTCGAGAATTTATCGAAGAATTCTTCGCTCTACGTTTGGCTTGGCGCCGATCAATCAAATCATTTCGAACCTTTCGCCGAATTTATTTTGATGATGAAGAAAACCGGATTCGATTCTAAAAGTTTTATAACGATGAGAAATCAACGCGGTTATGGAACGCAAAAAAACTGGATGGCGGTTCGCCAGGAACTTCTTTTTTATGTGAAAGGAAAACCTTCATTCAATATGAAAGCCGAATACACGGACATCCCAAAGATTTTAAAAGGATATTACAAGGAAGTCGGCGGGGTAAAAACTGAAAATTTAGAACGAAGTAAATCCAACACAATCCGCGCGGGAAATGTTTGGGTGGATATTCAGCAGGTCTTTCACCTTCGCGAAGAAAATGTGAACGGCTGCTTCGCGCAGAAACCGTTGAAGTCAATTGAAAGAATTGTCGAGGCTTCAAGCAATGCCGGGGATTTAGTCATGGACTTTTTCGCGCACTCCGGCACAACACTCATCGCTTGCGAAAGACTAAACCGGAAGTGCTTCACTATTGATATAGACCCAATTTATTGTGAAATTGCAATTAGAAGATTGGAACGATTCCGCCAAACCGCGAAATTAGGCTGGCAGAATTCAAATCCTTTTGCTGATGAAATTATGAATGATACCGATTTAAAAAGTTATTTGAAAAATGAATATAATGTAGATATAATAAAAGATCCGAATAATAATTTAGAATTAGAATTATGATACTAATCGATGGAAAAAAAATCGCAGCCGAGATTCGTGAGGAATTAAAACAAAAGGTCGCGCCGCTCATCGAATCGGGGAAGAGAGTACCCGGACTCGTTGCAATTCTTGTCGGTGAAAATCCGGCTTCGCAAATTTATGTGAAGAGCAAAAGCAAAGATTGTTCGGAAATCGGATTTCATTCGAAAATTGAAAATCTGCCGGAAACAATTTCCGAAAATGATTTACTGCAAAAAATTAATGAATATAACAACGATCCGCTCTTTCATGGCATTCTCGTTCAACTTCCATTGCCCAAACATATTAATGAAGACAGAGTTATTGAAGCAATCTCTCCGTTGAAAGATGTCGATGGATTTCACCCGGTGAGCGTTGGAAATCTTGTTATCGGGAAAGATACTTTTTATCCATGCACTCCGTTTGGAATTGTTGAATTGTTGAAACGATATCAAATTCCAACAAAGGGAAAGCACGTTGTTGTTGTCGGAAGAAGCAACATCGTTGGAAAACCAATTGCGAATATCATGCTTCAGAAGAAAGAAGACGCGAATGCGGTTGTTACCATTTGTCATTCGGCTGCCGGCGATTTGTCGAAGTACACGAAAGAAGCTGATATTCTAATTGCCGCTATCGGACAAGCAAATTTTATTAAAGCCGGTATGGTGAAGGATGGAGTAGTTGTAATCGATGTTGGAATAAACCGTGTCGAAGATGCATCGTTGCCTAAAGGTTATAAAATTTGCGGCGATGTTGACTTCGAAGAAGTTTCGAAGAAGGCTTCTTTCATCACACCAGTTCCGGGTGGAGTCGGATTGATGACGCGAGCGATGCTGTTGACGAATACGTACAAAGCGTTCACCGCAATTGAAGGGATAAAATAATCAGAGAAAATAAATATGAACTCATCCTTGATTGATAAAGTAGTTTCGCAAGTATTTACCGAGAAAGCTTTGCGGGAATTTTATTCAGAGACCGAAACTTGCAAAGGCTGGGAAAGAAACGTCGTAGATCAACCGACGGTTGTAAAAAAGATTATTAATAACGGCGCTGATAGAATCGCCGCTGGAATTGGTGTGGGCAGGGAATTGGTTGATATTAATATAGCGCGCATGATAGATCATACTTTATTAAAACCGGAAGCTACTCCCGATGAGATTAAAAATTTATGCGCCGAAGCATTGGAGTATCAGTTTGCATCTGTTTGTATTAATCCTTGCTATGTTTCTTTATGCAGCGATATTTTGAAAGGCTCTATCGTGAAAGTCTGTACTGTTATCGGATTCCCGCTCGGAGCCGGTACAACAGAAACAAAACGCTTCGAAGCTGAAACGGCAATTAAGAATGGCGCGCAGGAAATAGATATGGTGATGAACATCGGGAAGCTGAAATCGGGCGATTACAAATATGTTTTTGAAGATATCAATCAAGTTGTACTTGCTGCAAAAAAAAATAGGTTAGTCTGCAAAGTGATTATCGAAACTGCATTATTATCCGACGAAGAAAAAGTGAAAGCATGTTTGATCAGCAAAGAAGCGAAAGCGGATTTTGTGAAAACATCCACCGGGTTCAGCAAAGGCGGTGCTACTGCTGCCGATGTAGCGTTGATGAAATATGTTGTCGGTAGTTCGGTTGGTGTAAAAGCATCCGGCGGAGTTAAAACCCACGAAGATGCCGAGGCTATGATTGCGAGCGGAGCCGACAGAATTGGCGCGAGCGCGAGCGTTAAAATTGTTACCGGGGACAAAGCCCACTCCGAAGGATATTAATGGTACTCGATCTTCTCGTTACTTTTACCGATGATGGTTACAATGCTGAAATTCCTTCAATCAAAGGTTGCGATAGCTGGGCGCACGGCGAAGATGAAGTGATTGAAAAATCCGTTGAGCTTTTGCAATTCTATCTTAAACTTGATCCAAAATTAAAAATTGAAATTGATAGGGCAAGAAAACATCAAAACACAACAGTGTATAAATTAATTTTTAAAAAGAACTGATCGTGAGACAATTTAAAACAGAGCGAAGATTAAAAAGATTGGAAGAAACATTGATACGGCGTCAGCATGCGCTAACTGTTGTGCTCGAGAATATTCACGATCCGCACAATGTGAGCGCAATTTTTAGAACATGTGATGCTGCGGGTGTTCCACTTGTGCATCTTCTTTATACGATTGAGAAATTTCCCGGCGTTCATCGTATCAGTTCGGCATCAGGACATAAATGGGTTGAGAGGGAGAAACACAAGGATACAACAAAGTGTTTCGAGAAACTTAGAGAGAATGGATTTAAAATTTATGCAAGCCTTCTCTCGGACCAAGCAATGAATTTATACGATATTGATCTCACCCAAAAAGTGGCTCTCGTTTTCGGCAATGAGCATCGTGGTGTTTCCAAAGAATCGGAAGAATTAGCGGATGAAGTTTTTTATATACCTATGAATGGTATGATCCAAAGTTTGAATGTGTCCGTTGCAACAGCGGTAACTTTGTACGAAGCCTACCGACAAAGATTTATTAAAGGGATGTACGAATCGCCGGATATTCCGGAAGAAGTGTTTTCAAAGAAATTGGATGAATGGTGCGCAAAATGATAAAAGAGTTTAATCACGTTTCTAAATTGAAAGGTGTTCTCGCAATACCCGGCGACAAATCTATTTCGCACCGCTCGGTAATGTTTTCGTGCATGGCAAAAGGTGAGTCGAGAGTCCATCATTTTTTAAATTCGGCGGATATTCAATCAACAATTAATTGTTTTCGAAGCATGGGCAGCGAAGTTGAAGAAAAATCGGATGAATTGATTATCAAGGGAATGGGATTCAAAGAATTTGATAAGCCAAAAAAATTTTTAGATGCAGGCAACTCCGGAACAACATCAAGATTAATTTGCGGATTTCTGGCTGCACAAGATTTTGAAACTACACTTATCGGCGATGAATCGTTATCACAACGACCGATGAAAAGAGTGATGGAACCGTTGAGATTAATGGGCGCTTCAATTGTTGGAACGGAAAGGGATACTCTTCCGCTAAAAATATCCCCGGTGAAAAATTTGATACCTATTAATTATAGACTTCCGGTTGCGAGCGCTCAGGTAAAAAGCTGTATCTTAATTGCAGGACTTCATCTCGACGAAAAAACACAAGTAGTCGAGCCATATATCACTCGCAATCATACGGAAAATTTATTGGGACTTGATGTTGTAAGTTCTGGCGATGAAAGAACAATATATGTGTCAAAGAAAAATTATCCACAGCCGAATGAATACTTTGTGCCGTCGGATATTTCGACCGCAGCTTTCTTTATAGTGTTCGCATGTCTCGCAGCAAATGCTGAAGTAAGAATAAAAAATGTTCTGCTGAATAAAACGAGAAGCGGGATAATCGATGTGTTGCAATCGATGGGCGCGCGGATTGAACTAGAGAATCTTCGAAGCATGTCCGGCGAAGAAGTCGGGGATATAATTATCTTCAATAGTAAACTGCATAACATATGTATTGATGAAAAGATTATTCCGGTTATCGTTGATGAGATTCCGATTCTCTCAATTGCAGGATTTACAGCCGAAGGAAATTATGAAATCCGTAATGCAAAAGAATTGCGCGTGAAAGAAACAGATAGAATTGCAGCTATTTGTCATAACTTCAGATTACTCGGAGTTGATGTTGAAGAATGGGAAGATGGTTTTCGCTTATCCGGTGAAATTAAAAACAGAGACGTTGTATTTGAAAGTTTTGGCGATCATAGAATTTCGATGGCATTTGCAGTATTATCAATGTTGCTTGATGATGGCGGCAAGGTAAATGATTTTGAATGCATTAATATTTCGAATCCGCAGTTTTTAAATCAAGTTAATTCGCTTTTGTAACTCGAAGCGATACATGCAGAATTATTGGCAAAGAGCTTCGAAATTTTTATAATCGCAAAAAAACAGTACTTCGTCGAAGCTCTCTGTTGAAAGATTTTCCGGGCACATCGCTTCGACTTACAACTCGATAATTTGATGTTCGAATTTCCCGATGGTAATTTCGTTCATTAGCCACTTAATTATGTCAAGTCCGTATTTATTTGCGAAGTAAGAAAAATTCAGAACTCTTTCCTGCAACACTCCATTTGGAACGAGGGTATTTCTCGCTTTACTTATTTGTCGCA
This sequence comes from bacterium, assembly GCA_043808235.1. GTDB lineage: Bacteria > Bacteroidota > Ignavibacteria > Ignavibacteriales > Melioribacteraceae > JAZDFC01. The sequence goes on along the minus strand of JAZDFC010000043.1, from coordinate 48,978 downwards.
ACGCTGTATCATGCTTTTGTACTTGACTTGAAGTGGCTTTTGTTTTTAATCCTTCTATTAATTGTTGAATCTTTTCTCTTGTCTTTTCCGTAAGCTCAGTCATAGTAGCATCCACAGCAAATAAATTTTCTTTTAATCTATCCAAACTCAAGTCGATTGTCTGTTTACTCCCGGCGAAAGCTGATTCAAGATCAAAATCTGCAATGGATTTAACAATCCGCGTATTCAACATATTTTCATCCAAGAAAAGATCGTTAAGAGTAATTTCATACTTCTCAAGTATTTTCTGAATTTGTTTCTCAATTATTGTGATCGAAGAACGGGGATAAATATATGGTTGTTCTATATCAAAAATTTCATATAGCGGAATTACCTGAGCGAAGTAACTAACTTCACTTGGACCACCGACATAAAATGCAGTGGGGAGAAGATAATCCTGACAAATGGGACGAAGAAGTACATTCGGAGAAAATCTCTCCGGGGCCGAAATCAAAATTTGTTGTAATTCTTCCAAAGTATATTTCTTTCTCTTGCCTTTTAATTTGAACAATCCTTCTGCAGGCTCAATAAGAAATCTTCCATCATCCTCTTCTAAAAATAAATTGATTGGTTTTACTTTGACCTGTGCATGATATAGTTCTTCAAGTTCGGCGCTCTGTTGCAATACGAATGTTGAGTGCTCTCTATAATTAAGCAACTCGTTTTCGAAAATAGGGAATAATAGTTTTTTAATTTCCGGATCTGTCGGATCAAAAATAATCAAACCGTATTCATCGAAAATTTCAAACAGAAGTTTTCGAAATGCCGCAATAAAGGTTGTACCTTCAGAATAGCATTTTGAAATCAAATCAAAGAGAGGCTGTTTGAATTCAGTATCCCGTAAGTTAGCGGAAAGGCTTTCGAGTAATTTTGCTATATCCTCATTGAATTTAATATTGCTTACCTTACCTCTATTTGTTTCATCAGGTTGACCATCATTGTAATACAAAGGTTCGATTTGGTTTTCCGAATTCATTAATGAAACGTAACGAACTTCGTCAAAGTCGTGATCATCACCTTCGAGCCAAAATACCGGTACGAAATTATAACTATCGAATTTGGATTTTAAATCTTGACAGAGTTTAATAGCGGTAATAATTTTATAGAAAGTATATAAAGGACCACCGAACAATCCAAGCTGCTGGCCGGTTACAACCGTAAAAGTCTTGTTCTGAGAAAGCAATTTGATATTTATCTGGGTTTGACTTGAGGGCTTATCCTCTCCATACTGGTTACGGATTATTTGTATAATTTGTTCACGTGAAATTCTAGGCTTTTCAGAAAGATTTTCAAATAACTCACGATATTCTTTTACATTCCTGAAATTTTTCTTAAAAAATCTTCCGACATTTTCGAATTCATACACATAGTCAAGAAATAGATTTTGAAAATCCGGGAGGTCTGAATAACTAATATACATTTAATCTCCATTTTCCATTTTAATACCGACAAAAATAGTAATAATTTGTGAATTTATAACTTTGCTGTGGCCCAAACATATTCGAACTTTTGAGCCAAAGAATAGACACACTACAAAGTAAATGCTGAATTATCTCTCATCAGTTATGAAAATAAAAATCTACCGTAGGAATTTGGAATTATCTGATGGACTTTTAAGGAAATAGTGAATGAATCAGGAATTGTCGTTTAAAGGTTGGAATTGTTCAAGAAGTAGTTAAATATAGGATAGGAACTTCAGATATTTTCTTTCCAGTAGAGGGATATTAGCTATAAAAATAATGTGATTTTTTTATTGATATTATTTGAAAAAAACGTATATTTGAAGAAAGAATAAGCAAATATCGTAATACTTTAAATTTTAAGAGCAGTGTTCTTTCACATACTGAAGAAGTGAGCCGAATGACAATTAAATCGAAACGTGTTTTTTTTATTTCGATAATTCGCGATAAATAAGTATTTTTATTTAGTTATGGTTTTCGTTATATGATTGATTTATATGAAGATAATTAAACCCCAAAAAATTTCACGCGGAGATTTAATAGGCATTATTGCTCCAGCCTCATCCGTTACAGATGATTCTCTAATTCAAAAAAGTTATAATTATTTTGAAGGTCTTGGTTACAAAGTTAGACTTGGTAAGAATATTTATAAAAAGAACGGTTACCTCGCTGGTACTGATGAACAAAGGCTCGTAGATCTACATGATTTTTTTTCTGATAAAAATATCAAGGCGATTTTTTGTTTAAGAGGTGGTTATGGTTCCGGTCGACTTTTAGATAAAATTAACTATGATATGATAAAGAAGAATCCAAAGATATTTGTTGGATATAGTGACATCACCAGTTTGCAAATGGCTTTTTTAAGTAAGGTTGGATTAGTTACTTTTTCTGGTCCGATGGCAGCCACAGATTTTATTTGTGAGCTTCACCCGAATGCAGAAGACTTTTTTTGGAGAATCATTACATCGAATAAAAAAATTGGAAAGGTCATCAATCCAAACAGAGAAAAATTTAACATCATAAAAAAAGGCCAATCCGAAGGAATTTTAGTTGGCGGGAATTTATCAATATTAATTTCTTTATTTGGTACGGGGTATTTACCTTTATTAAAAAACTTCATATTATTGCTTGAAGAAATTAATGAAAATCCGTATAAAATTGATCGGATGCTTAATCAGTTAAGATTAGCAGAATATTTTAAGAATATGCGAGGTGTAATACTTGGCGAATTTGTGGATTGCAACGAACCGGATAAAAATAAAAATTCATTATCTCTCAATGAGGTTATCATAGATTATTTCGGAAAGATGAAAATTCCTATAATTTCTAATTTCATGTACGGACATATAAACGAGAAATTAACAATTCCATTTGGAATAAAAAGTAAATTAAACGCTTCAAGATCTAGTGTTGAGATTCTTGAAGCTGCTGTCATTTAAAAGAAGAAGTTTGAATATGAACACAATCAATCAATCAATCAAAAACCAATTAGGAGGTTATATGAAGAAATTACTCACATTATTCCTTTTGAGCTTTCTTGCTGTTAACATTCTAGCTCAAGATCGTTCCGCTTTATCGGGAACTGATTTTTATGCTAAGATGCAAGCAGCTAAGGATGCCGAAAGATCAGCTCAAGTCCAATTCGACGATTGCTTCCCGGCAGTTTCATATCCTCCGGTATGTGACGCTTGCGGAACATATCGCGTATGGTTATACGAAGACTTTGACTGCTGGTCAGCCGCAGCCTATTGCGATCCTAACTTAGCAGCTGGTGAATTGGGTACTATAGTTGGTGGTTGGGTTTTCAACCACGCATGGAATACTCAGTTTATCAATCTCTATGATCAAAGACTTAGGAATCTTGACGTAGCTGACACAACCACCTTTAACAACTATGATAACCCTGTCGATAATGATGACAAGTACTCATGGTGGTTAGGCGGTAACTGGCCCTCATTCAATAAACCAGGCTATGATGACTGGTGGGGCGTTTATGTTGAGACACAAGAAGTTTTAAACCTGCAACCGGGTTTGGATCAAGCAAGTATTAACTTCTTCTCATGGTATGCTTTGGAACCAGATGTAGATTATGTATGGTTACAAATTTCGCCACGCGAAGACATTCTTGATGATAAAGGCCATAATAACTGGTACTTTGTTGACAAATTGTTTGATGAAGTTCAACAAAGATACGGTGTAGACCTTTATGCTAAATATCCCATCGATCAATATACATGGGGTAACGAAACCTTAGCTGATATCGAAAATACAGCTATGTGGGATCCTTCTGTATTCCCGGAAATCAAAAGACCGCAATACAATGAAACATCCGTTGACCTATCATTCTTAGTTGAAGCTAATGATAAAGTTATCGATTATTTCAAAAATGTTGAAGGTTATGGCGATCCTCAATTCTTCAAATTCAGATGGTTATTCGTATCTGATGCTGGAAACTCACCTGCTACATCCGGCTATTTCAATGGTCGTCCTGGTGGCTTCTGGATGGATGAAATTACTCTTTTAAGAGATGGTTTCCCGCAATTAGTTTGCGATGGTGGCGATATCAGATTGGGATTGTCACAAGCATTATACTACCAAGAAGATAACTTCTACTGGAATTCATACTATACCAGCAGATGTGATGATGAATTATTATCATATTATATTGGCGGCGGTAATTATTGGGAAGGTAAAGGAGATACAGATTACCTTGATAATACTGGCGCTAATACCGGCGGTTGTGGTGACATCATTCAAGGTGGTAGCCATAAATTAGCTAACGGTCATTTAAATGGTACAACTATGACCGAATGGTTACAGTGGCCATTAACTGTTGCTGATGTATTCAATCCTGGCGGTTATGATCCTTCTTCAACAGAATATCTTTACAATCATGGTACATTAGCTCATCCGTTTACTGATTTTGATAGCAAAGCAAGAGATTGGGATGTTAATTGCAACACAAGCAGCCCGATTACTATGCCTTTATATGAAAATGACCTTTATGGTTATGACCCATCTTGTGGCGCTTCTACCAAATATAGCTTGTATCATCCGGACTTCCCATTCCGTAAAGATTGGGCAATGGGTCCAATTTATTCTTTAGAATCGTTAGAAAATTACCTCGATCCAGGTCCACAAAACATCATCAGAAACGAATATCACAGATGGTGTGCATCATTTGATTTCAAAACTTTAGGTTGGGAAACAAACAATGATCGTGGCCCGGATAATCTTGATAACTACGGTTATGTAAGAGATTATTTTGCAATTTATATTTATAGCGCTTCTTCATCAGACAAAACTTTGTTGTGGAAGAGCGGTAATGATAAATCAACAGCTGGTACTTCTAATTTAGATGCATATGTTGATGCAGATGGTAACACTGTTGGAACAAATGGTTGGGTAAGATCAGCTCAGTTTACTCTTCCAAACTGGATTTATACAAATTCATTCTATTTTGTAGTTGAATATTATACAAACCCGAACCCATGGAGAGGAAAATTATTTGTTGATAACTTCTTATTGTGGGAAAGATGGGATACCTACGAAGGTACTGATAACTTAACTTATACAACCAACGATACACCTGCTTTAGCTCGTGGTGCTGGTGCAACACCTGATGGTAACGCGGTTATTGGTTATGATGCAAGCGATCCTTGTGATGAAATTCCTTATATCACAACATGCGTATCCTTACATCCAGAGCCAGGTGGATTAAATTACCCAGTATATGACGAAGATTGGTTCTTCTTTGAAGGCGAAGAAGGCGATTGGGTTGATATTTGGGTTGATAATTCTGACGTTGACTTAGAACTCTATCTTATGGGTTATGATAATGGTGATCCAGCAACAGGTAACTTAGTTGTATTATGGGATCCATTGCAAGGCGGACAATTCGCTTTCAACGATGGTTTCATGTATGACAGAATCATTTGGGAATTGCCATATAGCGGTGAATATTTCATCTTTGTTGGCGCTTCACAAGATTTACCAAACTGGAAAGCTGCTCGTGGTTGGTATACTCTGAAATTACATGGTACAAAAGTAGCTCCTGCATTTATTGCTGCTAACGATGTTGCTAATGATCAGGGATTACAAGTAAGATTAGAATGGTGTCCTTCATACTTTGATACCAAATGTGCTCCACAATGGTGGACCGGTTATTATGTTGATGCAAGAATCGAAAAATATGTTGTTTGGAGAGAAGTTGTAACTAATCCTGGCGTTTGGGATAATGTTGCAGAAGTTTATAGCGGTTTGTTAATTGATGTTCCTGAAACATATAGCTTTATTGCTTCTACTTTGAAAGACGGTTTACCGTTTGCTAAATTCAGAGTATCAGCTCATATGTTTGACGGATATACATTCTTCAGTGAACCAATATCTGCTGTATCATTTGATAACTTAGCTCCTGAAGTTACTTTGGACGGAACAATAGTTCAAACAGGCGCAAGCTTATTATGGCAAGTTGATATTCCAGACGAAATTGAAACCTATAAACTCTATCGTTCACTTTCTGCTGGAACCCAGGCAACTGCTGATAACTTCATTGGTGAATTCTCGAAATCCACCTTTACCTATATTGATCCTACTATTGAACCAGAACATATTTATTACTACGTTGTTGAAGGTCTTGATGACGGTGGTAATAAAGCTATGTCGAATGAAGTTCCACTTAGCACAGTTGGATTGCAAGATGGTAAATTAGTTCCAACAGAATTTAACTTGGCTCAGAACTATCCTAACCCATTCAACCCGACAACCGTTATTAAGTATGCTCTCCCAACGGAAGCTACAGTAACAGTTAAGGTATTTGATGTACTTGGACAGGAAGTTATGACATTAGTTAACTCGCAAGTTAAAAATGCTGGTTACTACACAGTCAATTTCGATGCTAGCAATCTAAAGAGCGGTATGTATATTTACAGAATTGCTGCTCAAGGTATTGACGGTACGAACTTTGTTGATGTAAAGAAGATGTTGCTCGTTAAATAATCTTCTGTTTCAGATTTTCAAAAGAGCCGGATTGAATAAATCCGGCTCTTTTGTTTTAAACCTCTCTGAATTTTCTTCTACAAGTCCTGATTACAATTTTATTAAGGGTAGCTCTAAAAACTCAATAATAATCTATGAAAATCTGTTTAATCTGTGTTTATCAGTGTGCTATTTTTAAAATAAATGGTTTTTAGAGGTACCCTTAAGAAATTAGCCTGTTTGCGAAATATTTGAAAAAATATTCTCTCTTTTAAGAACCAAAAAACAAAACTTCGTTTTTTTATAAGAATTAAATAGAAAGTACTCTGGTATATTAATTGTCTTATTAATTCAGGTTATTTGTTAATACTATGGATGATTCAAAATGGAATTTATTGACGAAGAATATCTTTACTCAATTATAAATGATGATGAAATTACTAACTATCAATTTCAGAAAGAATGCATAGAGAAAACTAAGTTATCCAAGGGACTGACAATAAACGAAAGCGCCTCAAAGAATTAAAAAGAAATACTTTGACGATCGATTAAATAGAATATGAAACTTAATGAGCTTTTAAATATCGAGAAAGAACTTAACCGTGACGAGATTATTTTTCTTCTCAATCTCTCTGATACTTCGGATAAAATTAAATTATTTAACTCTGCCGATGCTGTACGCAAAGTATATTGCGGTGACGAGATTCATCTTCGCGGTGTAATTGAATTCTCAAATTACTGTAATGAGAATTGTCTTTATTGCGGGCTGCGCGAAGATAATTTCACAATTAAAAGATACCGTATGAGTGCGGAAGAAATTATTTCAACTGCCCAGCAGATTTCAAATCTCGGTATCCGTACCCTGGTTCTTCAATCGGGGGAGGATAGCTATTATAATACCGACTTCATAGCTCATGTAATTTATTCAATTAAACAATCAGCAGATGTTTCGATAACATTATCAGTCGGTGAAAGGGGATTTGATGAATACCGCACCTGGAAAATTGCTGGCGCAGACAGATATTTGCTTAAACATGAAACTGCCAACGCAGAGTGGTATTCGATTTATCATCTTAAAGAAAAACTAAATATACGGTTAGAGCATCTCAAATTTTTAAAAAGCATTGGCTATCAGATAGGTTCCGGTAACATGATTGGTTTGCCGATGCAGACTATTGAAGATATTGCCGATGATATTTTGCTATTAAAACAATTAGATGTTGATATGGCTGCGATTGGTCCATTTATTCCATCTCCGTTTACGCCTTATCAAAAGAAACCTTCCGGCTCGGTTGACATGACTTTAAAAGCACTTGCGATTGGTAGAATTGTTTTAAAAAACGTTCATATCCCTGCCACAACTGCAATCGACTCAATTGATATTGAAGGCCGTGAGAAATCCTTAAAAGCAGGCGCTAATGTGATTATGCCTAATTTTACCCCGCATCCCTACAGAGAATATTATAAAATCTATCCAAACAAAAGAGGTTCAAAGGATGATCCTTTATTAGCCCACAAGAGCCTCCAATCAAGAATTGAATTAATAGGAAGAAAGATTTCTACTGGGAAAGGAGATTCTCTGAAAAGTTGAAGCTACCTACTGAAATTTCATCCTATGTAGAGTTTTTTTAATATTTTTTCATTCATCGATTCATCTTATATTTCGTGCCGATAATTTAACAATAAAGAAAATTCAGGTGTTAACATGCGATTATTCGTAAAAATATTTCTTCCGGTAGTACTTATTTCCATGCTTTTGGGGTGTAATTCAAAATCCGATAAAGACTATTACGATTCAGCGTTAAAAAAGTTAGAAGAAGGCAAAACAGTGGAAGCCGTCAAAGATTTCGAAGGGCTCCTTAAAGAATTTCCCAAAAGCGAACTTACACGTTTAGCTTTGTATAAGATGGGCAGTTTGTATCAGGGGAACTTAGTTGCAGGTGTTAATCCGCCAGAATCGATGAAGAAAGCTGTAGAATTTTATCAAAAAGTTTACAAGCAGGATCCTTCTAAACCTGAGGCGCCTAACGCTCTTTTTATGTCAGCCTTTATTATGGCTAACGAAATAAAAGACTTTACTGCAGCAGAAAAAACTTATAGATTATTTTTAGATAAATATCCTTCTCATGATCTGGCAAGCTCAGCACGTGCTGAATTAAATTATCTTGGAAAAAGTCCTGAAGAAATTTTAAAAGAGAATGTTGCCACAGAGGAGATTAAGAAATAGAAGAGAGAGATTTTAAAAAATTTCTTGAGCCTGAGGTAGTATCAAAATTAAAAACTTTAGAGCTAAAGGCTCGTTTTGTTGTTGAGGGATTTATGGTAGGGATACATCAGAGTCCTTATCACGGCTTTAGTGTCGAGTTCAGCGAGCATCGAACTTATATGCAGGGAGATCCGATTAAAGATATCGACTGGAAAGTTTATGCTAAACGCGAAAAATATTTTGTGAAGCAATACGAAGAAGAAACCAATCTTATTTCTCATGTAATTTTAGATACAAGCAGTTCTATGAATTTTAAACATGCGGGAAAAATCTCCAAATTGGAATATGGGAGTATTCTTGCAGCAAGTTTGATTTATATTATGATCAACCAGCAGGATTCAGCAGGTCTTGCATTATATTCTGATAAAATCGAAACTTATCTTCCGCCAAAATCAACAAGAGTGTATTTGCAGACAATTCTTAAAACTATGGAGAAGATTGTTCCATCAAATAAAACTCAAACTGCTAACTGTCTGAGTTCTATTGCCGAAAAAGTAAAACGCCGCGGACTTGTAATTATTATCTCGGATCTTTTTGACGACATTGATTCTGTGCTAAAGGCGGTAAAACATTTTCATTACAAAAAAAATGAAGTAATCCTTTTTCAAATTCTTGATCCAATTGAACGAAGTTTTGCATTTGGTAATGATGCGATTTTTGTTGATATGGAATCTTTGGAAGAGATGACAACGCAGCCTTACCAAATTCAGAAAGCCTATAAACAGGCAATGACGGAGTTTACTGAAAAAATAAAAAGAGAATGTCTTTCAAACGGAATCGAATATAATCTAATTGATACTTCCACTCCTTTCGACAAAGCATTGTTCAGCTATTTTAAAAAGCGAAGCAGGTTGAATTGATAGGGAAATTTGTTTATGACTGCTTTTATTTTGCAATTAATTTTAATCTTCACTAATGCGGGATTTTCACTCAGCGAAGAAAATATTTTACATGAAGGAGTAAAATCAGGCAAAATAATTTTAGATTCGGATGTTTCATTCGAACAAGCTACCAGTAATTCAGAAATTCCCCAAAACATTATTTCCCAATTGACGTTAATCCATATTAAATACGTCGGCTTTGACGGATATATGCACATAGGTCAATTGCTAACTCATAAATCATGCGCCGATGATTTGTACGAGATTTTTGAAGAACTGTACAAACTGGAATTTCCTATTTATAAAGTTCAGCCAATCTCCGAGTATGATTGGTCGGATGATGCTTCAATGTCTGCCAATAATTCCTCGTCGTTCAATTACCGTAAAATTCTAAATACCGGTTTTATTTCGAAACATGCATCGGGGAAGGCGATTGATATTAATCCGTTACAAAATCCGCAGATAAAACGAGGTAAAATATTTCCTATAACTGCCGATTACAATCCAGCCGTACCGGGGACATTCATCAAAAATTCAAAAGCAGTACGAATTTTCAAGAATAAAGGTTGGAAATGGGGCGGGGATTGGGCAAACAATAAAGATTATCAGCACTTCGAAAAATAAATTTATACTTCCTATTATACCATAATTTGCACACAACGTATTTTTAGTTCAACTTAGATGCTGTTTCTACGATAATAAAAATGAATAATTTTATTAATTGTGAAAGGAAGCAGCTTGAATCTACAAAATAGCAATTTTATTTGTACGCTTCTCCAATCAGCTAAAAATGAGAAGCTTAGTTCTTATATGGAGCTCATAAATCTTACCCTTAAAGCGAAATTTGCTTTTTCCTTTTTTATGACAGGGAATAGGAATATGGCAAATGAAATTATTAAAACTGCGTATTTTACCTTTTGGAAACAGATAGCAGGTTACGATATAAATATTCCGTTTTCTATCAGATTGATGGAGCTCATGATTCCGTTATTTTACCAATATCAAATGGCTGAAAATAGAAATGATAACGCAAAATCATCCGTCTGCACAGGAATCGAAAAGGACGTTATGAATCTGCCATTTGAAATAAAATTAGTTTTTATTCTGCACGAAATTGAAAAACTATCCTATGATGAGGTCAAATCAATTATAAGAAGAATGACGATTGAGGAAATTATCCATTCTAATTCGGTAGCTGTAGAACTTGTTACAGGGGAAAGTAAATCCGTATTTGCTGAAGAAGTAATTAAAAGATTTATCTTAATTTATAACGACCAAAATCCACCTGCAGAAATTCAACGGGATTTATCGGACATGCTTTACAATGAAGCCTTGGTGAAAGTAAATCAAAAGATACTTTCTACAACTAAAGAAAGCGCTTCAAAAAACAAATTAAATTTTTTCCCGGCTACGAACGTAACTCGAACCGTAAAATATGATGCCGGTAATTCTTGGTTCGATTAAAGTGTATGCGACAAATAGAAATTGAGAATGAATCTCAAAAGAATGTTTCCGTGGATTAATTCCCGATAAGTTCCGACTTATATTTATTAATCAATTCAAGTGCGCGTTGCTCAGTTCTTGCTTCAACAATGCATCTAATAATCGGCTCTGTATTTGACTTTCGGAAATGTACCCAGTGATCTTTAAAATCAAGCCGTAATCCATCTTCGTTGTTTTTTTCTGCGTCATGGTATTTTTCAATCAGACTATTAATAATTGCTTCCGGGTTTAGACCGGCAATTTCTATTTTTGATTTGGCAATATGATAGAGTGGCAATTCTTCTTTTATTTCTGAAATTGTTTTACCGGTCTCTGCAAGGTGCTGCAGAGTAATTGCAATTCCTACAAGCGCATCTCTTCCATACTGTAATGCTGGATAAATAACTCCTCCGCTTCCTTCGCCTCCAATTACTGCATTAACTTCTTTCATTTTATGTACAACATTAGCTTCTCCAACCGGGGAACGGAATACTTTACAACCAAATTCAGCTGCTGCGTCATCTATTGCCCGCGTTGTAGAGAGATTCACTACAACATTACCCCTCTCCTTTGAAAGGATATATTTTGCTGCCTGGGTAATTGTATTCTCTTCTCCAAATGGTTTTCCTTTATCAGTAATAAGCACTAATCTATCGGAATCAGGATCGACAACGATTCCGAGATCAACATTATTTTCCTTAACAGCCCTCATGGTATCGACGATATTTTCAGGTAATGGCTCAGCAAGTCTTGGGAAGATGCCGGATTTTTCACAGTTCAGTTCAATCACTTCGCAATTAAGTTTCTTCAATAAGTCGGGAATAATATACGCACCCGAGGCATTTACGCAATCCAATAAGATTTTAAATTTTCTTTTTCGAATAATGTCCAAATCGATGTGCTTCATTTTTAATACATCATCAAGATGGAGTTTTAATCCTTCTGTAAAATCTATTTTGCTGCCGAGTGCATTCCAACTATTATAACCTCTGCCGCCATTATTCACAAATGATGCGAAAACTTCAAACTCTCCTGGTGTCAAAAACTCTCCTTTGTCGTTTAAGAATTTTAAACCATTCCATTCGTTCGGGTTATGACTTGCCGAGATTGCAATACCGCCGGCGGCATTCATTTTTTTTACATTGTACAAAACAGTAGGAGTTGGACAAATGCCGAGATCGAAAACTTCTTTTCCCTTTGCCAACAAAGTGCCAGTTACAATTTCACTAACCATATTGCCGGATACTCTTCCATCCTTTCCAATTATAATTTTGCTGCCCTTTACAAAATCAGCGTATGCGGATGTAAATTTTACGATGGTCTTAGGATCCAATCCATCCCCGATTATTCCTCTCACTCCAGAGATACTGAACATTAATGTTGACATATTTATTCTCTTGTTATGAATTGCTTTTTGGGTTACAAAAATAGATAATTTTCACCATTCATACTTTGGTAAAAACTGTTTAATAGGTAATTTTAGAACATAAATCATTTTCTTTGGACTCATGGAATCAACCGTTACCTCAAAAATTAAGATTGTAAATAAACTGCTGATAAAACAGTTCGGTATTCCATGCAGAAATTTGAAACTACCTAATCCTGTCGATCTATTGATCGCCACTATCCTTTCGCAAAACACAAATGATAATAACTCATATAAAGCATATCAAAATTTGAGAAAGAAATTTTTGAATTGGGAATCTGTCGCATCTGCTACAAGACCATCTATAGAAAAGGAAATTAAAGTTGCAGGGCTTGGTTTGCAAAAATCGAAAGCAATAAAAAATTTCTTGATGCGCATTCAAAAACGACAGAATAAAATTGACCTGGATTTTTTAAACAATTTATCAAATAATGAGATTATCACGGAGTTGACCAACTTCGATGGTATTGGAGTAAAAACAGCAAGTTGCGTTCTTTTGTTTGCATTGGATCGGAATATTTGTCCGGTTGACACCCATGTTCATCGTACAACCAATAGAATTGGTATTGTGAAAACATCTACACCAGATAAAACCTTTTTTATTCTTAATAAAGATTTCCCCGCAAAAATCGCACATCAATTCCACACGAATCTCATTCGGCTTGGCAGAGAGGTGTGCAAATCTCAAAATCCGAATTGTAGAAGTTGCTTACTCATAAAGATTTGCGAATACGAACACAAAGATTTTATGAGAAAAAATTCTACAAAGAAGAACGATTTTATGCTTCTTGACAATATTAATATCTAAAGCACAATGACTAAAAAACATTTGTAAAATGAACAAATTCACGCTTTTTAGTGTTGTTATAGTAATGATTAATATTAAATAAGAGCTGAAGTTTTGTTTTATATTAATGTTCATTATATTTTCATCCCCAAATAAGAATACAGGATTTTACTATGCCCGAAAATTACGATATAGTTATCTTAGGTGGCGGACCTGGTGGTTATGTAGCTGCAATTAGATCAGCCCAGCTGGGTTTTAAAACTGCAATAATTGAGAAGGACAATCTCGGCGGTGTTTGTCTCAATTGGGGATGTATTCCAACCAAATCCTTGTTAAAAAATGCTGAATTATATGATTTGATGAAGAATCGTTCCGCGGATTTTGGGATTAAAGTAGACGGTCTGAATTTCGATTTTAAAAAAATAATAAAACGCAGTCGAGATGTTTCTACCAAAATTACAAAGGGTGTTGATTTTCTAATAAAGAAAAATAAAATTGATCATTTTCATGGATTCGGAAAATTTATTTCGAAGAATGAACTGGAAATAACGGACGGTGATGAAAAAGCTATTAATGTTGTTTATGGTACTAACATTATCATCGCAACCGGCGCACGCCCCAAATTATTATCCTCAATTTCACTTGATAGAAAGAATATTATTACAAGCTCTGAGGCAATGATTTTACAAGAACCTCCGAAGGATTTGATAATAATTGGTGGTGGAGCTATCGGTGTCGAGTTTGCATATTTTTATAGTACTTTTGGTACTAAGGTTACTATTGTCGAAATGATGAATTCGATTGTTCCTAACGAAGATGCTGAAGTATCTGGTACACTAACAAAAGTTTTTAGAAAAAGGGGAATTGAGATATTTACGAATTCAGTTGTTGAATCTGCGGAAATAAAAGATGACAAAGTTGTAGCAACTATTAATAAAAATGGCGAGAGACAAGAATTGCGTGCCGAGAAAATATTAAATGCAATTGGGGTCGTTGGAAATATTGAGGGTTTCGGATTGGAGCAACTGGGAATAGAAATAGAAATAGAAAGAAATCAAATTAAAGTGAATAAAAGTACATACCAAACCAATATAGAATGTATTTATGCAATTGGAGATGTAATAGGACCTCCGTGGCTTGCTCATGTTGCATCCGCAGAAGGAATTCACTGCGTCGAAAAAATTAGGGGACTGAATACACCTTCTATTGATTACGATTCGATACCTGCATGTACTTATTGTCAGCCTCAAATAGCCAGTATCGGACTTACTGAATCGAAAGCTATAAGTGCCGGATATAAAGTTAAAATCGGGAAATTTCCATTCTCAGCGAGCGGAAAATCAGCAGCAATCGGCGAAAGAGAAGGATTTGTGAAATTAATTTTTGATGATAAATATGGAGAACTTCTCGGAGCACATATAATTGGTTCGGAAGCGACAGAATTAATCGCCGAACTCAGTATTATAAAATCCATGGAGGGGACGTTTGAAAATTTATTGAAAACAATTCATGCTCACCCCACTTTATCAGAATCAATTATCGAAGCCGCAGCTAATGCATATGGCGAAGCAATCCATATTTGATTATTATAGTATGAACACACAAGGAAAAATAAATGGCAAGATACGATAAAGAAGATACAATTAGTTCATTGGAGGTTGGAACGAGTAGTATCAAACCAACCGGCAAAGTTGATTCATTTGGCGGACTTACAATGAATGAATTAATGAATGCCTTGAGATTAATGTATCTATCGAGACAGATTGATAATAAGGTAATGACCTTATTAAAACAGGGTAAGGCATTTTTCCATATACCCGGCATGGGCCATGAAGCGACACAGGTTGCTTTCGGATTAGCAATGCAAAAGGGGATTGATTGGGGATTTCCTTACTATCGTGATTTAGCATTTATGCTTGCGTTGGGAATTAAGCCGGAAGAGATATTTTTACATATGCTTGGGCGTGAAGATGATCCCATGACGGGCGGTAGACAGATGCCGTGCCACTGGGCTTCAAAAGAATTGAATGTTCCGACGCAGTCAAGTCCTACAGGAACACAATTTCTTCAGTCTGTGGGAGCAGCAATAGCAGCTCGGAAGAAAAATATTAACGCAGTTGTCTATGCAAGCAGCGGTGAAGGCGCAACTTCTGAAGGTGAATTTCATGAAGCCGTTAATTGGGCATCAAGAGAAAAATTACCTGTTGTTTTCGTAATACAGAATAATAAATGGGCTATTTCGGTACCGGTACATAATCAAACTGCAGGAAAGAATGCCTCCATTGCTGAAATGATGAAGGGTTACGAGAATTTATTACGGATGGAAGTTGATGGGAATAAATTCCTGGATATGAATTCTGCCGCACAATCTGCATTTAAATATGCAAGGCAAGGAAAAGGACCCGCACTGATTGAGGCACATGTTGTTAGATTGTTTTCCCACTCTTCCTCGGATGACCAAAAAAAGTATCGACCGGTCGAATCAATCCATGAAGATTCAAAGCAAGATCCTATAAATTTGTTTTCTGAACTGCTAATTAAAAAAGGTGTGTTAACAGAACTTGCTTTCGAAGAATTTAAAAAAGAAATAAATAATCATGTGAACGAAGCGGCTGAATGGGCACTGAAACAAGCCGAGCCCAAAGCCGGTACAGTTTTAAAATTTGTTCTTGATGAAAGCGGAAAAAGTGAAAATCTTGGTTACGAAAAATCCACATCTCTCGGCAAACCTGTTGTTTTAGTCGATGCAATCAATCATGCTTTGCGCGAAGAGATGGAAAGAAATAGTAAAATATATTTATTTGGAGAAGATGTTGCCGATGGTAAAGGCGGTGTATTTACAGCAACGAAAGGACTATCAACTCAATTCGGAAACGATAGAGTTTTTAATTCCCCGCTGGCTGAAGCGAGTATTATGGGAGTCGCAATTGGAATGGCGCTCGCCGGATTAAAACCATGTGTGGAAATTCAATTTGGAGATTATATTTGGCCTGCATTTATGCAAATTCGCGATGAGCTTGTGATGTATCGTTACAGATCGAATAATCTTTTTGAAGCGCCTGTTGTTATTCGAGTTGCAATTGGCGGTTATATTCATGGCGGTTTGTATCATAGCCAAAATATTGAAAGTTTTTTTGCACATATGCCGGGTTTGTTAATTGCATATCCTTCCAATGCGGCCGATGCAAAAGGATTATTAAAAACCGCTTTGCGCCTGAATGATCCTGTTTTATTCCTTGAGCATAAAGGTTTGTACAGACAAAGTTACGCTACCGCGCCAGAAACCGATGCTGAATTTCTTTTACCTTTTGGCAAAGCAAATTTGGTAACAACCGGCGAGGATTTGACAATTATAACATATGGTGCAATGGTGCATGAATCAAATTTTGCAGTAAAAAAACTTCAGCAAGAAGGCTTTTCGATTGAACTTATTGATATACGCACAATCAATCCTCTCGATGTTGATACCATTTATAAATCAGTGAAGAAAACCGGAAAGGTGGTTGTTGTTCATGAGGATACAATGTTTGCTGGATTTGGAGCAGAAATAGCTGCTGGGATTGCTGATTCCTGTTTTGAGTATCTTGATGCGCCTGTGAAAAGAATTGCCGCACTGGACTGTCCTATCGCTTACAGTCCGGTTCTTGAAAATGAAATATTACCTTCAAGAGAAAAAATTTACAAGCAATTAAAGCAGCTTTTAGTCTATTAATTTTTTGTGATTGGAGATATTTAATGAAAATTGAAATTGTGATGCCGAAAATGGGTGAAAGCATTATTGAAGGAACTCTTATTAAATGGCATAAGAAAAAAGGTGATTATGTTAAGAAAGATGAAATTATTTACGAAATAAGTACCGATAAAGTCGATACTGAAATACCAAGTCCTGCAGACGGTATCCTTTCCGAAATAAAGGTATTTGAGCACGAGACTGTCGCGGTTGAGACAGTAGTCGCCATTATCGAAACAGAAACGGCGTTAGTGGAACCAATTTCAATTGAAATTGATCGTCCCTCCACGAATCAAGTTGGTGGAGAATTAATTGATATACCTATGCCAAAAATGGGTGAATCTATTATGGAAGGTACAATCATTAAATGGCATAAAAAGGTTGGAGATAAAGTTGCGAGGGACGAAATTATTTTTGAAATAAGTACTGACAAGGTTGATACTGAAGTTCCTTCGCCGGTTGAAGGAACCATTGCAGAAATTCTTTTTGGCGAAAATGAAACGGTTGAGGTTGGTAATACAGTAGCGCGTATTTCTTCAAGCGGAGGAATTGTAAAATCAAAAGAGCGTATTATTGAAAAGACTACTCAACAAGTTGACCAAGTTGAGATTGAGAAAGAACCATCCCTAGTAGTTTCTCGGAGTGAAGATGGAAGGATAAATAAATTTTATTCGCCGCTAGTACTAAATATTGCTCGTAAAGAAAGTATTCCACTGGAGGAACTCGAAAGAATTAAAGGCACCGGCGTTGGTGGAAGAGTGTCAAAGAAAGATATTCTCGCTTATCTTGAAGTGAGAAAATCCGGGAATGAAATTGCATTGCAGACTAAATCGGAATTTAACATACCGAGAGACGTTCCAACACCGCCAGCGGTCACTACCAAATTTTCATCAGGAGGAGGAATTGAAATTATCCCGATGGATAATATACGGCAGCGGATAATGGAACACATGATTAAAAGCCGGGATACATCGGTGCATGTTAGCGCAATGATTGAAGTGGATATGAGCCGCATTCATAATTTTATTCAAAAGAATAAGGAAAGATTTGCGGACAGAGACGGAATGAAATTAACTTACATGCCGTTCATTGCACATGCATGCATTCAAGCGTTGAAAAAATTTCCATTTCTCAATGCGTCTGTTGATGGGAAAAATATTGTTTTAAAAAAATCAATTAATCTCGGATTTGCTGTGGCAGTTGAACCGAACGGGTTGATTGTTCCCAATATTAAAAATGCTGATGAAAAAAGTGTGATCGGTCTAACTAAATCAATTGCGGAACTGAGCCATAAAGCACGGAATAAAGGATTAGTGCCCGACGATATTATGAATGGCACATTCAGCATAACAAACTATGGCGTTTTCGGGACACTCTTCGGAACACCCATTATCAATCAGCCGGAAGTTGCCATTCTTGGCGTTGGAGCTGTTACAAAAAAACCGGTAGTAATTGAGGTTGATGGAACTGACACCATTGCTGTAAAACCAATGATGTATCTTTCACTCAGTCACGATCATCGTACAGTTGACGGCATGCTTGGTGGAAAATTTCTGAAAGAAATTAAAGACACTCTCGAAAATTATTACACAAATAGTATTTGATAACCTGGAATAAAAATGATTAACGAGCATCAAAGAAAATTTAAAGAGGAAGCAGAAAAGAACAGTGAAAGACTGGGAAAAAAACCCGACTGGTTAAAAATAAAATTACCGGGAGGAGAAAATTTCAAGGATGTTTATTCTTTGATGCGCAAATCTAAATTGAATACAGTTTGCGAGGAAGCGAAATGTCCCAACATCTCTGAATGCTGGAATAATAGAACATCGACATTTATGATACTTGGGGATACTTGCACTCGAAGCTGCGGTTTCTG
Source organism: bacterium (assembly GCA_043808235.1). Classification (GTDB taxonomy): domain Bacteria; phylum Bacteroidota; class Ignavibacteria; order Ignavibacteriales; family Melioribacteraceae; genus JAZDFC01. The sequence continues at coordinate 30,054 of JAZDFC010000043.1, read as the reverse complement.
CAACGTAAAAGTCGGTACGCCGAATGAGCTTGATCTTGACGAACCGAGAAGAGTAGCTGAATCGGTCGTTGCACTCGAGTTGCGACACGTGGTTATTACATCTGTTGACAGAGATGAATTAGCGGACGGCGGCTCATCAATTTTCTCGGAGACCGTGAAATTAATTAGACAGAAACAACCCGGTTGTACAATCGAAATTTTAATACCGGATTTTAAGGGCGAGGAATCGTCATTTGAAATCATCATGAAAGATCCTCCTGATATTTTAAATCATAATCTTGAGACAATTAACCGTCTTTACCATGCTGTACGACCGCAAGCTAAATATCAACGCAGCCTTGATTTAATTACATGGTTTAAGAAAAGAGGCATGCGGACGAAGAGTGGAATTATGGTTGGTATTGGTGAAGATAATGAAGAAATCTTAGAATTGATGCGCGATCTGCGCAATGCGGGATGTGATATTTTAACTATCGGTCAGTATTTGCAGCCAAGTAAAAAACATTTATCGGTTGATAGATATGTTACATTGGAAGAATTTAACATGTACCGTGAGGAAGGATTGAAAATGGGTTTTCTTGCTGTTGAATCTGCTCCTCTCGTAAGAAGTTCATATCATGCTGATAAGCACGCAAGATTAGTCGAGATATAAAATATCCGCGCTGAATAATTTTTGCACGACATGGATTATCGGAAATGATTTAGGGGATGATTGTAACTAAATCAAAAATCTTTTTGCGTTCGGTATATCATCCAGCTTGAACTGGATTACGGAAAGTTCGCGACCATGATGAGCGGCATTAAAGCAGAATGTCCTCCCGATTTTATCCTGCCATTTACCGGTTAAACTTGTTGATTCGTGAATATGTCCGTGCAGAGTAAGCAGCGGCTGTTCTTGTTCAATGAATTTTTTAATAGCGATACTTCCAACATGAACATCGAGCGGAACATGATCAATCATTTTTCCATCGAGAGCGGCTCTATCCAGGTTTGTTTTATATGGCGGAGAATGGAAAAGGCAAATTGCATTCTCCATCGAATCATTTCCTACCAGTTTCTCAATGTCATTTTTAATGGTGGTTAATCGAATTGTATTTTCATTAACTTGAACTGTGCGGATTCCTTCTTCCGGTGAGATACAACCGGGATCGACGTAACGGGATACATCATATTTCTCCCAATCTTTCAACCGGAATGGTGTTGGCGATACGTATGGATACCCGTAAAAAGAATATTCTCCCAATTTCATTTTTTTGGAATTAAGATTTGTCCACAATTCAAGTTGTTCTCCCTCAAGCAATTCTATTTCTTCAACTTTAGGGTCGTCATTCCCGGGGATTAAAAAAATAATCGGGAAGTCTTCCTTTAGCTTGTCGCGCAAAGCCGAGAGATTTTTTATTAAGAAGCTATGAATAAATTCATGAGATTTTTTTGTGTGAGCGGAAAAGTGAAAAATTCCGGATGGCAGGATATCTCCTCCCAATAAAAGTAAGTCGGGAGGCGAACTAAAAATGAACTGAAATAATTTTTCATATTTGTCTTCATGCCCGTGCAGATCGGATGCAAAATAGCATCTATTATTTTTTTTTAATTCGGTTCTCATATTGGCATTCGTAAGTTAAAAACAATTTGGTACATTTCGAAGGAAGATTTTAAAACTTGATAAAGCCGGCTGATGTTTGAAGATAAAGTTATAATAATTGATTATTCACGCGGTGATTACGAGGGACTTATTTCAAGCCTCGAAGATTTGGGCGCCGAATACGAGCTTTCAAAAATAGAAAGTACTATTTGCAAATCTAAAAAAGTGATTTTACCCGATGCCGGTGATATAGGCGGTTCAATAAAAAAACTTCAGCTTCTCAACATGTTCAGCATGCTAAAAATGGTGAACAAGCCCATGCTAGGTATTAACGCCGGTTTGTATATTCTCTGTGAATCGATTTGCGACATCTCGTCCAAAGGATTGGCATTTTTCCCGGTAACTGCCTCGCCGCTTAGAGACGGTGAAGGTTCATGGAAAAATGTTAAAAAGATTTCGAATAGTATTTTGTTGGACGGTATTGAGGAACCGCTGGAATTTTTCTTCAAAGAAAAATATACTGTGCCCGTTACTGAATTAAGCCAGGCAACTTTTTCAATAGAAAGCTCGGAATATTCAGCGGTCCTTCAGAACAAAAATATTTTCGGAACCGTGTTTAATCCCGAATTATCCGGTGAAAAAGGGAAACAGGTTTTGAAGAATTTCCTCAGTTTGTAAGAATAAACCACAAATGCCACACGTGTCCCGCAAAACAAATTAACTTTCACGCCGAAGTCGGGAGAGGCGCGGTATTTACAAAACAAAGAACACTTACTTTTCAACATCCGTTTTGCCGCAACTTATTATTATTAAAAACGATTAATCGACAATTATCATTGCACTATTTTAATCATTATTTATAAGAAATACCCCATTCCCCTGATCTAACCAGATTCTGTTTTTGCTGTCAACAAATATTTGATTTGCCGAATTAAAGAAATAAAATTTCTGCTCGACTTTTTTGTCGGTATATTTCCAGATATAGCTTCCGGAGGCTATCCATATACTCCCTTGATTGTCAATTGCAAAACTTTTTATTTCGTCATTTTCTTGAATATAATCATGCTTAATCCATTCGGAGCCGTTATACTCAAGAACAAATTTCTTAGAATAATCATCATCGTATGCAACAAACCAAAGGTGATCATTTATATCCTTAATCATTCCGTGAGAAATACGATAGGGATAATTTACTTTACTCAGCCTACCTTTTTTAAAATAGTTTATTCCATAAGCACCCTGGAAAATTATATTATCATTCCGGTCAACAACAGGGTTTGCGAGCCTATCATTAAAAGCAGAATGATAAATATTCCAGTTCTCATCTTTGTAGCTAAAGAACCCATCCAACCAAACTCCCCAAAGACTATCATTTGAATCAAAAACAAATGAGTCAAAATAATATGCCTGAGCATTGTAACCGTCATAAATTCTGTAATTACCGATTATCTGGGTTCCGTTATAATGTATTAATTTTGGGGTATCGCTACTATTTCTGTTACCGTATTTAAGCCATAAAGTATTCTTACTATCAACTGCAATTGAACCCACAGAGGGATTTACAAGATCAAATCCGATTGCACTCTGTATCTCATTTGAACCTTCCTGGAAGAATAATCCTTTACCTGTTCCAAACCATATAATTCCGGACTTATCTTCACAGAAGTCGTTTATTCCACCGATATAAGTGAATTGTTCAACTGAAGATTTGATATTCAATATTATTGACTTTTCGGCTAGATTTTGATTAACATCTTTCGCGCTAACTACGATTTCTTTATCACCATTATAGTAGTGGAGATAAATCCTGTACAAAGGGTTTATAGTATTTTCAGAATATATTTTTTCAAAGTATAAACTCTGATTCCCAATATTAAAATTTAGTGCACTATAGTCCGACGACTTAAATTTTATCACGAAATCAGCGTAGTCTTTTACTTCCTGGTTCGGCAGTGGCGAAATAATTTCAAAAGCAGGAGGAATTTTATCTTCCATCCCGATATACCCGATCGGATCGTCCAATTCCATACAACTGAAACTAAACAACGCAATTAACATAATTCCAAGATATTTTTTCATTTTATTACCTATTAAATGCTAAGTAAAAGAAATACATTAAAACAAATGGAGAGTTGATTATCCGGAAGTATCAAATCGCCTTTCGGTATATTCTTTCCCATAAATTCATCGTCTTTATAAATTTCAATATCCGACCTATTCACGTAACCGAATTCGTAATTTAAATCCAGTCCGCATCCGAACGGAATATCATCATGAATTTCATAATCCACACCTACCGAAAGCCGGTAAGCGAAATCATTATCATACTTAACCTTCATTTCATAATTGTTAGAATTATCTGTATAATTTTCGTGACCTTCATAAATTTTATTAAACACACCGGCAGAAAAAGATAAATATATATCATCAGAGAGAGATGCGGAATATCCTGCCGATGCACCTAATGTTGAAACCGACAATTTTTGACCGAGCGCGATCGCTGAATATTCTTTGGTTCGCAATGTATGAATATCGTAGTGAAGCTGGAATAAGATTCCGTTTAATTTAGAATCAATATCTAATTTGTAACTAATATAAAAATCAAAAATAGGAGTTTGACCGTAGAAGTTTCCTAAGTTTGCAACATTGTCTTTCGGGTACAATTGATCTCCATCTGCATTGGAAATATGATGGCAGTAACCTGCTCCTAAGCCGATTTTTAAATGCTGAGAATATAATAGGTTAATACATATGAAAGTGATAATTATAAATAAGATTTTGTTCATTGTATTCCATTTTGAAAAGTTAAAAATGTCATTTATTAGTGTGATTAAAACCCCGATTCCTTTTTTTTGTATTTATATTCAGAAAGGATTTCAACCATAATTTATCATTACCTGCTAGGCTTATAACGATTTCCATTTCTCCACCCGGGATAAAATTTTAAAATTCCACCCCTCAAAACCAACTTACCTTTCCCGCCGGAGACGGAAGCGGCGCTGCATTTATAAAACAACGAACAATCAATTTTATACTAATTTGAAGGTGCTGCTTTCTTTATTCCGCTTTCATGGATTTCCGCCGGATCAAAGAAGCAATAGTTTTATTCTTTGCTCAAATCCATAATTAATTTTCCAATTCTTTCTTTCAATATTGGAAAACTTTCGTTAATGAATAATATACCTTTATTTATGGAATCGTATATGTCATTGAGGTAGTCTAAATAATCCCTTTGATTTTTCATACGGTTACAGCTTCATTTAAAATATTTTGACCGATTCTTGGTTTTAATGATTCCTTCATTACCAGGTCAACATTAAGTTGTAATCTATCCGAAAGATAATTTTTTAATTCAACAAACTTTATTAAGGTAGGCACTTTTGAGAAGGAAACAAGAATATCTACGTCGCTGTTATTCCTTTGTTGGTTTCTAACATAAGAGCCAAATACTTCAACTGTAGATACTCCATACATTTGGCTGATGTAGGGGAGAAGTTCCCGAAGAACTAACAATATTTCATTCAAATCCTTATTCATAGAATAAAAATGCCATATTTTATTTAATTATTCAACCGTAATCTAAAACGTTGAACTGTTTCTATCTTTACCACAAAGTCGCTCTAAGGTAAGCACGAAGTTCACGAAGGATGGATTCTTCGTGTGCTTTTGTGAAAATCCTTCGTGTCTATTGTGGTTAATTATTTTTAAAACGGCCTGACATCCAAACCGAACAAACAACCAGTTCAACCCGGCATCCTGTCAATTCGTTAATCCGGTAATTCAATAATTCGCCAATTCCATTATTCTTTACTTGAACGACGAACCTTTTTGCCAGTCTTCCAATCTATCAATTACAGAAAACATCCTCTTAGTTTTTACCGCACACTTCGCTTAATTCGCTTACAAGTTTTGTTGTACGGCTGTAAACAGGATCATCATCGAACAAACTTTTAATTACTGCGCTGCCTACAATCAATCCGTCGCAGTAGGGTGAAAATATTTTAACGCTTTCCGCGCTGCCTATTCCGAATCCAATCATCATTTTATTCTTCTCAATGTTCGCATATGTGCGCTGCAAATTATTCAGCACGTCTTGCCCGAATACTTTTCGCATTCCGGTTGTACCTATTACACTTACGCAGTAAACAAAACCCGAACTTTTTGAATCAATTGTCTTTATTCTTTCTATCGAAGATGTTGGCGTGGTTAAAAGTATTGTATCAAGAATCCCCCTATCCTCCGAAAAAAATGAATCGTATTCCTCGATAGGAACATCGGGTACAATTATTCCGTCGATGCCGCTGTTAAGGGAATCGGTAATGAAATTTTTCAAACCGTATTTTAAAATCGGGTTTGCATATCCCATCAAAATCACCGGTTTGGAAATTTTACTTTTGATTTCACCGGCATACTTCAATGTCTGTTTCAAATTTATTCCGTCATCAAGCGCGGCTTTTGATGATGCCTGAATTACCGGTCCATCTGCCAGCGGATCGCTGAATGGAATTCCGATTTCGATAATATCTGCGCCGGCATCAAATACTCTTAACGCAAGGTCGGTAAAATTATTTTTGTTTGGAAATCCCGAAGTCAAGTAAACAGATAAAGCTTTTCTTCCGGAAAGATTAATATTTTCAATATGTTTTTTAATAGCCGACATTAAAAATGTTCTCCAACTTTATTGATAATTGTATTCAAGTCCTTATCGCCACGTCCGCTTAGATTTACGATAACTATCTCGTCCTTCTTAGTTTGCGGCATGAGATATTCGAGATGAGCAAATGCATGTGCGGACTCAAGTGCGGGGATTATTCCTTCTAATTTTGTAAGCCGCATTGTTGCCGCAAGCGCTTCATCGTCGGTTATCGAATTATATTGAACTCTTTGTATGTCTTTTAAAAGTGAATGTTCGGGTCCAACGCCGGGATAATCCAGTCCCGCGGAAATTGAATGCACTTCGGCTATCTGCCCGTCTTCAGTTTGAAGAATGTATGTTTTCATTCCCTGGAAAATTCCAGGCTCGCCTACTGAAAGCGTAGCGCAGTGCAGGTTTGTGTTTAACCCGAAACCGCCTGCCTCAACTCCTATTAATTTTGTTTCGGGATTATCAACGAAAGGATAAAAAATACCGATTGAATTTGAACCGCCGCCCACACAAGCAACAATATAGTCCGGCAAGCGATTTTCGTGGATTAAAATTTGCTCTTTTGTCTCGATGCCGATGATCGATTGAAAGTCGCGAACGATCTTTGGATACGGATGCGGACCGACAACCGAACCGATGATGTAATGAGTATCATTCACGTTCGACACCCAATCACGGATGGCTTCATTCGTCGCATCTTTCAATGTCTTGCTTCCCGAAGTTACCGGTACTACTTCCGCGCCGAGCATTTTCATCCGGAAAACATTCGGCATTTGTCTCTCGATATCTACTTCGCCCATATACACAACACACTTAAATCCGAACTTGGCGCAGACAGTTGCAGTTGCTACTCCATGCTGCCCGGCGCCGGTCTCGGCAATGATTCTTGTTTTCTTTAATTTCTTTGCTAGTAAAATTTGCCCGAGCGCGTTATTCAATTTATGCGCGCCGGTATGGCACAAGTCTTCGCGCTTCATATAAATTTTTGCCTTGCCGTAATGTTCGGTTAACCGATTGGCAAACGTGAGTGGAGTGGGGCGCCCGTTATACTCTTTTTGAAGCGTGTTTAATTCATGCAGAAATTCCGGATCATCCTTCAATTGATTGTACACTTCTTCCAACTCATACAGTGCGGGCATCAAAGTTTCCGGAACATATTTGCCGCCGTACTCTCCAAATTTTCCGCTGTGGTCGGGGAATGAATATTTTTTGTGTGTGATCATTTTAATACCAATTCTTTATTTACGATAGGAGCTAACTGTGTGATTTTATCCAACAAATCTTTAAATAATTTTGGAGAGAGAGATTGAAAACCATCCGATAACGCTTCTTCCGGATTTTGATGAACCTCGATCATCAATCCATCGGCACCGGCTGCTATAGCAGCCATAGCCATAGCCGGCACTTTATCCCAGATACCCACACCGTGCGAAGGATCAACGATTATCGGAAGATGTGAATTTTTTTTAATTACAGGCACGGCATTCAAATCCAGGGTGTTACGTGTTGCTGTTTCAAATGTTCGAATTCCTCGTTCGCACAAAATGACGTTATAGTTATCTTGCGCAACAATATACTCGGCGCTTAAAAATAAGTCTTCAACGGTCGCGGACATTCCGCGCTTCAATAAAACAGGTTTGTGTAATTGCGCTACTTCTTCGAGCAGCGCAAAGTTTTGCATGTTGCGCGCGCCGATTTGTAAAACATCCGCTACTTCGCCGACTTGTTTTACGGTTGTTTGATTCAACACTTCCGTGACTATGTTCAATCCGAATTCCTTTTTTACATCGGCAAGAATTTCAAGACCCTTTTCTTTCATTCCCTGAAATGTATACGGGCTTGAACGTGGTTTGTATGCGCCGGCTCTAAAAAATTTAATTCCCATTTCAGCTAATTGACCTGCAATCTCAAAAGTTTTATCGCGGCTTTCCACCGAGCATGGACCGGCGATAATGCTCAGTTGACCGCTTCCAACCAATTGATTGTTGATGTTAATTACTGTGTCATCGCTTTTCATTTCGCGGCTAACGAGTTTATATTTTTTCGAAACGCGCAATACTTCCTGTACCGCATGCATCATTTGAAAGTCTTCTTCTTTTAACAAATTGGTTGGTCCGGTTATTCCAATCGCTAATTTCGATGCGCCAGGAATTTCATGGGGTGTGCATCCGAGGTTTCTAATTTTCTCTTTTATTTTATCTACGTCTTCTCTTGGGGAATCGAGTCCCAATATTATAAGCATGTTTATCTCCTGAGTGAATTAAAAATTTCGAAAAATGATTTTACTTTCGATTCGTCTTTTATGCCCGGTTTAATTTCGAGCGACGATGAAACGTCCACAGCCACGGGCTTTACGGTTTTGAATATGTGTTCAATGTTCGAGGATGAAACTCCTCCGGCTAAGATTATAGTCTTGCGAATTTTCATCGGGATTATTTCCCAATCGAATGTTTGTCCCGTTCCGCCGTATTCTTTTGTTGAATATGTATCTAATAGAAATTTGCATCCGGGATATTTATCCGTAATCGAAAAATCGAATTCTTCGCTCACACGGAATCCTTTTATAACCGGGAGTAATATGCTCTCCGCGAACTCCGGCGTTTCTTCGCCATGCAGTTGAACTCCGGTCAGTTTTATTTCGCGTGCGATGTCGTTTATTTTTTTTGAATCTTCATTGATGAATACGCCTATCTTCGAAACGAATGCCGGTAATTTTTGGATTATCGATTTTGCTTCGTCAATGCTTACGAATCGTTTGCTCTTTTCGTAAAAGATGAAACCGAGAGCGTCAGCGCCGCAGTCGCAGCAGAGTTTCGCGTCTTCGTAATTTGTTATTCCACAGATTTTAATTCTCATTTTTGCACCAGCCTATTAATTCTTTTAGCGATGAATCGAGATTATTCGCCGACATCAAATGTTCACCGACCAAAATTGCATTGGCACCGGTTTCATTTTTCAGCAAGTCGATATCTGTTTTAGTTTTTATTCCGCTTTCCGAAACAACGTGTACATATTCCGGTAATTGTTTGGAAATGTTACCCGTCGTGGATAAATCAACCTGGAAAGTATCGAGGTTCCGGTTGTTGATACCGATTAGTTTATTCGTGTTAAAATTAATTTTTGGAATTTGGGTGTCGGAATGAAGTTCGAGCAGCACTTCGAGTCCCAGTTCGTGAGCCGCTGAGGTCAATTCGGAAATTTGAACCGGAGAAAGAATTTCAGCGATTAATAAAATCAAATCCGCGCCAATTGATTTTGATTGATACACCTGCATTGCATCGATTATAAAATCCTTCCGTAAAAGTGGAGCCGATTTGAAACGGGCTATCTCATTCAAATATTTTGTGTTTCCGCGAAAAAACTTCTCGTCGGTAAGTACCGAAACTGCTTCGACATTATTTTCAAAATAAACATTTGCTATCTCGATGTGATTAAAATTCTCTTTGATTATTCCTTTCGAAGGACTCGCTTTTTTTATCTCGGCAATTATGGATAATCCTTTTTCTGTTTCAAACTTATTCATGAGACTGATTGGCCTTCTCGCAAAGAATTCGCAATCGGAAAATCTGCTGACCGAAAAATCCCGTTTGAGAATTTTTACCTCTTCCTTTTTCACTTCAACTATTTGTTCGAGAATTGTCATTTGTTTTTATCCCCGAATTCTTTCAACTCGTTTAGTTTACTTAGAGTTTTGCCTGATAGAATTGAATCTTCTGCAATATCGGTGCACTCTTTCAAATCGTTCGATACACCGGCGGCTTTCAATGCTAATGCGGCATTAGCGGCAACCACGTAATACGGAGCGCTCTTTTCTTTATCGGAAAATATTTTGTGAATAATCTCCGCATTCTCTTTTGCCGATCCGCCTTGTATCTGCGGCAATTCAGTTTTCGGAAAGTCGAAGGATTCGTTTGAAAGCTGATAAAAATACATTCCGTTGTTTTCCATCGTTTCGATTACGTCTGTTGGATGTGTCAAACTAATTTCGTCGTATTTGTTATCGGTGCACACGAAACAAACTTTTTTCATGTCGAGAAGTTTAGTAGCTTCAGACATTAACTTTGCGGTGTGAGTATTAAACGTACCGATCAACTGCCGTTTTGTACCGGCTGGATTTGTTAATGGTCCAAGAATATTGAAAATGGATCTAAATTCGAGTTCCTTACGAATTGGAGCGACATGCTTCATCGCGGGATGATAAAGCGGCGCAAATAAAAATGCTATTCCGATTTCATTCAACGCTTTCTCAGAAAGTTCGGGTGTAAGTTGAACATCCACTCCAAGTTCGTGCAGAACATCCGAACTCCCGCTTTTACTTGAAATGGAACGGTTGCCGTGTTTAGCTACTTTCACTCCCGCGCCTGCAACTACAAATCCAACCGCAGTTGAAATATTGAATGTGCCGGACCCATCGCCGCCGGTTCCGCACACATCGATTACATTTTCATCATCGCAATTAATTTTGATTACTTTCTCTCGCATTGCTTTTACAAGGCCTGCGACTTCCTCATGTGTCTCGCCCTTTATTTTCAAGGCGGTGAGCAGCGAAGCGATACGAGAATTATTTTCGTTCCCGCTCATTATCGAATACATAACATTGTATGCTTCGTCGAATGTAAGGTTTGCACCTTCAATTATTTTTTCAAGTTGTTCTTTCATAGTTCCAACCAGTTTTTAATTAATTTTTCTCCGCTTGGTGTTAGCACCGATTCGGGATGAAACTGAATACCTTCAATCGCATAATTTTTATGTCGCACACCCATAATAATGCTTCCGTCGTCCGTTAATGCAGAGATTTCTAATACATCCGGGAAATCGTTTTGCTGAATTACCAGCGAGTGATATCTCCCGGCTTTGAAACCTTGCTCGACATTTTTAAAAATTTTATTACCATCATGTTTTATGTGGGATGATTTACCATGCATCAACTCCGGAGCGTTGACTACTTTGCCGCCGAATGTTAATCCGATTGCCTGGTGACCGAGACATACGCCGAGTACCGGGATTGTTTTGCCGAGTTCGGAAATCACTTTGAGCGACACATTCGAATCTTCAGGTCTGCCGGGTCCCGGCGAAATCACAATTTTATCCGGCGCCATCGATACAATTTCATTGATAGTAATCCTGTCGTTTCGTTTAACAATTACATCCTTTGTAAACCGTCCGATGAGCTGCACAAGGTTAAACGTGAATGAATCGTAATTATCAATAATTAATATTTTCATCAATCACCTCTGCGTATTTTAAAGCGCTTAAAAGTACGGCTGATTTATTTTTAATTTCTTTCAATTCAAGTTCCGGCTGACTATCGGCTACAATTCCCGCTCCGGCTTGCCAGAAAATTTTATTTCCCTTCGCAAACAAAGTTCTTATTGCGATGCACATATCGAGGTTGCCTTTGAAATCGATGTAACCGACTGCGCCCGCGTAAACGTTTCGTGTTAAATTTTCATAATCATTCAAGAGTTGGATGGCTCTGATTTTAGGCGCTCCGGTAACTGTGCCAGCCGGGAAACTTGCTTTCAGTGCATCGATGCAGTCTTTGTCATTTTCAAGTTTGCCTTCAACTCGCGATACTATATGCATCACATGTGAGAATCGATGGATGTTCATTTCTTCAACAACTTTCACACTGTCGAATTCGCAAATTCTTCCGAGATCGTTTCGCGCCAAGTCGACAAGCATTACATGCTCGGCAATTTCCTTTGGATCATTAATTAACTCTTTTTCGAGGGCAATATCTTCATCCGCTGTTCTTCCGCGGCGTCTCGTTCCCGCTATTGGAAGAATCGTCGCTTTTCTGTTATTCACCTTTAATAAATCTTCAGGGGAAGTTCCGATAATTGAAAAATCATTTTCAAGTTCGAGGAAATACATGTACGGTGACGGATTAATAATTCGAAGTGCGCGGTAGACATTTAGCAGATCGCCGCCGAAATCCGCGTGGAATCTTTGCGAAAGTACAATTTGAAAAACATCGCCTGCGTAAATATTTCTTTTGCATGCTTCAACACCATTCGTATAATCAGAAGGATTAAAATCGCTGTTATTCTCGTTTGTAATTTTGAAATCGGATTTGTATTCAATTGGCTTAGTTAATTCGTCTTTGATATTTCGAATTATTTCTTTTGCGGAGTTGAACTGGCTTTCAAGTTCATTTGAAGAATCAAGATGAACATTCGAAATGATTATCAACTGATGTTTGTAATGATCGAATGCAATAATGTTGTTGTAAATTCCAAAGATAGAATCGGGAGTGTCGAGCGGATGAGAGCCGGTAAATTTAATTACATCTTCAATTCCGGAAATATTTTCGTAACCGAGAAATCCGACTATGCCGCCCGTAAAATCCGGTAGCCCTTCTATCGAAGGTGAATTATAGTGTTGGATTTCATTTTGCAAAAAATCAAAAAAGTTAGATGATGATTTAATGAAGCTGCCGTATTCAAAAATTGAAATATCGCTCCCTCGATTAGAAAATATTTTTGACGGTGATTTCCCGATAAAGGAATACCGGGCTAATCTGCCGATACCTTCAACTGATTCGAGAAGGAAGCAGTTTCTATTTTTATCCCTGATCTTTAGATAAGCGAGAACAGGCGTGAGCAAGTCGCCGGTTATCTTCTCATAAACCGGAATGATGTTAAATGATTCTGAATATTTTTTAAACTCTTCAAACGTCATTATCTACCTCATTAAAACAAAAAACCCTTCTCAGTGAATAACTAAAAAGGGTTCGGTTAAAAATATTATGTTAATTCACTGAGAACTATGTATTAATATTCCACCACCACCAAAGGTTGTTGTTTTGTGAATTAAAATAATATTTTACAAATATGTTTTTCATGTTGGGTGCAAAGATGTGAAATATAATACGGGTTGTCAAGCAGAATATTCAAAGAAGTAAAAAAATATTAATTTTGATCTGAGCAACAAGTGCTTATAAAACTCATAATTTTATTTGATTTACAGAAAGTCAAATCGTAATTTCAAAATGTTTATTTCAAACTAATCACCGGGAGAAACCATGAAGACAAAAATATTATTCGGCATTTTCTTATTATTCGGTATTCTTATGTTCGTCAATTGCGGCGGGGGAGATGAAAAACAGAATCAACAAAACTCTCAAAAAGAGGAAAGCTCAGATAATCCAAAAGATATGAAGGAGTACGCAGAAAAAATGAAAGAAGCGGCTGAGTCAATGATGGGTGGCGGGGATTCGAATAAAGAACCTGTTCCACCGGTTAGTTTTAAAAAATTAATGGAATATTTGCCGCAGTCACTCGGTAGCATGAAACCGGGAAAACCGGAAGGTGAATCAGTTACCATGGGTAATTGGTCACACTCCACTGCGAATATCTCGTTTGACAATGAGGATTATTCACAATCTGCGAGTGTTAAAATTAATGACTTCGCATTTATCAATGCACTATATCTTCCTTACAGGATGTTATTTAATATGCAGTATCAAAGAGAGACGTCAGACGGTTATGAAAAAAGTTTGAAAGTCGCGGGATTCCCGGCATTCGAAAAATGGGATGAATCGGGAAAATCAAACGAAGTTACCGTGTTAGTCGGCGACCGATTTATTGTTGAAGTAAGAACAAACGGATTAGGTAAAGGCTCGGCTAAAAGCGTGATTGAAAATATGGACTTATCGGGGTTATCCGGCGAGAAAACAAATTAGTTTTTCGTGAATACCCTTCCCAAATTTTATAATGAACCGGGAGAGAATTAATTATTTCCCGGTTCTGTTTTTTTATTAATTCAATTCGAACCACTCTTCGAGATGTTTATGTTCTTTCTTCCCGAATTTTTTATGAGTGAATTCATTTGTACACGATGAGTAGTTGTAATCAGCTTCCCATTTTTTGTGCTTTTTAATGATTTGTTTGATGGAATCTGTAATAAAATTTAATTCGTCGTTTGTCATCGTCGGATGAAGAGACATTCTAACCCAACCCGGTTTCTCAGATAAATCACCTTGATCTATTTTGTCGGTTATTCGTTTCGATCTTGTTGGGTCAACATGCAGTAAATAATGGCCGTACGTTCCGGCACATGAACATCCTCCGCGCATTTGTATGCCGAAACGGTCATTTAATAGTTTCACCATCAGGTTGTAATGTATATCCTCAACATAAAAGGAGATGATACCGAGTCTGGTTTTCACGTCATTAGCAAGGATGTGTATCTCAGGAATTTTGTCGAATTCATTAAAAGCTATATCGAGCAGCTCCCCATCCCGTTTTAATATTTTTTCACTGCTCATTTTTTCCTTAAGACGGATACACAGCGCTGCGCGGATTGCCTGTAAAAATCCCGGGGTTCCTCCATCCTCTCTCAGTTCTACGCTGTTCACATATTTATGGCCGCCCCAGGGATTTGTCCAATCAACGGTTCCGCCGCCTGGTTGATCCGGCACTTTCAAATTGTAGAGATTCTTATCGAATATCAATACACCCGGTGAGCCGGGACCGCCGAGGAATTTGTGCGGTGAAAAATAAATTGCATCAAGTTTTTCAAGCGGATCCGGGGGATGCATATCAATATCAACATAGGGAGCTGAAGCTGCAAAATCAATGAAACAGAGTCCATTGTAATCATGCATTAGCTTTGCCATACTATGATACTCGGTTTGTATTCCTGTCACATTTGAACAAGCGGTAAACGCACCTATTTTAAGTGAGCGGTTTTTATGCTTTTTCAAGTTTTCTTGAAGTAAATTCAAATCCACTAACCCCTTGTTATCCGGTGCCATTATTACAACATCAGCCAAAGTCTCAAGCCACGACGTTTGATTGGAATGGTGTTCCATATGCGTTAAAAATACAACCGGTTTTTCTTTTGAGGGGAAATGAGTGAATTTTTTCAATTGCTCGCAAATGCGTAAACCAAGTATTCTTTGGAATTTATTTACGCAAGAAGTCATCCCGAATCCCGTTGTAAGGATAACATCATCCGAATTTGAATTGCAATGCGTCTTAATAATTTCGTGTGCCTTGTGATATGCTTTTGTCATGGAAGTGCCGGTAATACTGGATTCCGAGTGCGTGTTACCGACATAGGGTCCAACTGTATTTTTCAATTTGTTTTCGATAGGATTGTATAACCGGCCGCTGGCAATCCAATCGGCATAAATTATTTTATGTTCACCGTAGGGGGACTGAAAAGTCTGTTTATTACCAATTATATTTTTAGTAAACTTGTAAAAATATTTTTCCAATAGAGTCATATTTATCTCATTAACAGTGAACAAATATAGTAATTTTGTTGGAGATGAATTAACTGTGTTTTATTACTATTACTTATTTTAAAATATCTTTTTTGTTTAAGTTTTTTCAGACAAGCTAATATTTCAGAATAATTATCTAGAAAAGAGTTTGGAGGATAAATGTATAAAAGTTTTTTTACCGTAATTGTATCAATAACTTTTTTACTCGCTATTAGCAGTGAAATTAATTATTCACAGCAACTTAAGACTCCCAGATTAAGCCCGCAGGCAGAAGTTTGTCAGAGTGTTGGGTTAAGCATGGTCTCCATTAAATATTCTCGTCCGGGCGTTAAAGGCAGGCAAATTTGGGGAGGATTGGTTCCATACGGATTAACCCAGTTCCAATTCGGAAGTGGAAATCCGGCGCCGTGGCGTGCAGGTGCAGATGAAAATACAACAGTCAACTTTACGGATGATGTGAAGATTAATGGAAATTTACTGAAAGCTGGTACATATGGTTTCTCAATGATTGTGAATGAAAAGGAAGATTGGATTCTAATATTCAGCAATGACAATCAGGCATGGGGCAGCTTTTTTTACAATCAGGAAAATGATGCGTTGAGGATAAAAGCAAAACCGGAGCAATCCGAATTTACCGAATGGCTGCAGTATGGATTTGATCAATTGACTAATAATTCTGTACGTGCCTTCATGCAATGGGAGAACATTCGTATTGGATTTACTTGTGAATTTGATGTTGTTAATATTACCGTCAACAGTCTTAGAAATCAACTTACGGGTCAATCGGGATTCAATTGGCAGTCATGCCAACAGGCCGCAATGTATTGCTATCAGAATAATGTGAATCTTAAAGAAGCAGAATTGTGGATGCGGAAATCGATCGCGATGAATGAAAATGAGAGTAACCGAAATATGCTTGGTTATATTTTAATGAACCAAAGTAGAAAAGTTGATGCTCTTGCGGTCTTTAAAGAGAATGTTGATAAATACCCCGATGATTGGAGTGTTTACAACAGTTATGCTGAAGCATTAGAAAAATTTGGGGAACATAAAACCGCAATTGAGTATTATCAAAAAGCATATGAAAAAGCGCCGGAAAACCAACGAACCAGGATTGGGGAAAAGATAAAAGAATTGGAATAAATTATTGAAGCAAAATTTTATCAGAAACCGCCCCGACGATAAACGGGACGGTATTTAAATTATCCTAAGTAGACTTTTAGATTTTTACTTCTTGAATTATGGCGAAGTCGTATAAGCGCTTTTTCTTTGATTTGTCTAACTCTTTCTCGCGTGAGATTTAACATCTCGCCAATCTCTTCTAATGTAAGAGCGTTTTCTCTTCCGATACCAAAATACAATTTGATAACTTGAGCTTCTCTCTCGCTTAGTGTTGAAAGTGAATTTTCAATTTCCTTGTTTAAAGATTCCTGCATTAAAATAGTGTCCGGTGATGGCTGACTATCGTTCGGAAGAACATCAAGTAAACTATTCTTGCTATCTTCACTTTGAGTGAACGGTGCATCGACGGATAAATGTCTTCCGGAGTGCTTAAGATTATGGGCAACTTCTTCGATATCCATATCCAATACTTGAGCAATTTCTTCAATACTTGGCTGGCGTTCCAACTCTTGCTCTAATGAGCTTGCTGCTTTCGAAATCTTAGTAATAGCACCCACTCTATTCAAAGGTAAGCGAACCATCCTTGAATGATCTGCTATGGCTTGCATGATTGATTGCTTAATCCACCAAACTGCATAAGAAATGAATTTAAATCCGCGAGTTTCATCAAATTTGTAAGCTGCCTTTATTAAACCAAGGTTTCCTTCATTAATCAAATCAGTAAGAGGAAGTCCCTTATTTTGGAATTGTTTCGCAACACTCACCACGAATCTTAAATTAGCTTTCGTTAATTTTTCAAGAGCTAATTGGTCGCCTTTTTTGATTCTGGATGCAAGATCAATTTCTTCGTTAGGAGTAATTAAATCAACCTTACCAATCTCCTGCAGGTATTTATCCAAACTCTGACTATCGCGATTGGTATATTGTTTAGTTATCTTCAATTGATCAACCCCTTAATTATTTATCAAATAAATACTTTCGTATCATAAACTAAATTTTTGTTTTTTGTGTTCCAATTACTGTAAGGTAAAAAAAATTCCATATGTGAAAGGAAATACTTATTTTTGGTAAGAATTAAAAACCTAACAATATTATATGTTTTCCTTAAAATTGCCATAAAAAACTATCAAATATAACATTATTCTTTGCAAAAATCATCAGGAAATATTTATCCCGGTATTAATTTGGAAAAAAACTTTTTTAATCCGCTGTCGAGAACAGAATTACAATAATTAAAAAAAATAATCACAATTATCGAACTTCCTATCAGAATTTTATTGTAGCAAATAGAGAATGATACTTATTGAAAATAATGAATGCACTGATCCTTTTGTAAACCTTGCTATCGAAGAATACGTTTTTCGAAATTTCGATGTTTCGGAAGGGTATTTATTTTTGTATATAAATCAACGGTCAATCATTATTGGTAGGAATCAGAATCCATTCGAAGAAATTAATCCAGAATTCATTTACAATAATGATTTCCCCATTGCAAGAAGAATTTCCGGCGGTGGTACAGTCTATCATGATTTTGGTAATTTGTCGTTCAGTTTTATCCGAGAATTTGAATCCAACCTGTTCAATAAATATCGCGAATTTACCCAGCCAATAATTGATTTACTTACGGAACTGGGAGTAGTTTGTAATCTGGATGAACGGAATAATATCCGAATCATCGGGAAAAAAATTTCCGGGAATGCACAATTCACAAGTAGAAAGAAAATGATCAGTCACGGTACGCTTTTGTTCGATTCTGATTTAACAAAACTCAATACAGTTTTGAAGTGTACATCCGAATCGCTTGTGTCAAAATCTACACCTTCAATAAAAAGTGAAGTTGTTAACATCACAAATTACTTGCTGACTAAGCTTGATATACAAGAATTCAAGGTTGAATTGATAAGTAAAATTCTGGGAAACAAAAATCCGGAACAATTAATTTTCTCATCAGAGCAGTGGAATGAAATAAATAAACTTGCAGATACAAAATATCGTACTTGGGAATGGACTTATGGCGAAACCCCACCATTTAGTTACTCAAGAAAAATTTATATTGGTAAGAGAGAAATTAATATTGATATTGAAATTGTTGATGGAATGATAACGTCTATGAAGCCTTCACAGGAATTTAATTTATTGGATGAATCAATAATTCTTAATTCATTTATTGGCTGTAAATTCCGCGAGAGTGAAATTTTGTCAGTATTCGAGGAATATGGAAGGGGAATTCCTTCAACTATCGAACACGAAGCTATTTTGAAGATCTTTGATCTTCTCCCTGGAATCAGAAAAATCATTTCGAATCTGTGAAAATTCTTGAAATTAACTCGGAAGGAATTCTTTCGAAATAAAAATTTTTGATGACTACTTCGCTAAGCTTCCCATGCCAAATTTCATCGAATCCTTGTTCTATCTCTTCGAATGAGTTTTCTGAAATTCTCTTAACTTCGCGGGCAACAACATAAAATGGTTTTGAATAATGCTTGCAAGCAATTGCAATATTCAAACTCCCGGCTTTATTAATTACTGAGCCGTCTTCGAGAATTTTGTCAGCACCAATAATTGCGGCATCACATTTCTGAACATAAACCGCTGTTCTTGCTTCAGTAATTAATTCTGTTTTTATTTTGTGGACCGATAAATTTGCAGCTGTAATTCTTCCCTCAAACATTGGGCGCGATTCTGAAATAAAAATTGTTAAATTATTTTTGTCGGAATAAAGTTTTTTAATAATTTCCGTTACAGTCCAACTATTCGAAATTGTAAGTAATTTTGAACAAGTTTTTAAATATTTTTCAGCGCTCTTATAAATAGAATTGATTGACTCAAATTTCTTTTGTGATTTCTTTTGAATGAATGAAATTAACTCCTTTTTATTACCGGAATTTTTTTCAAGTTCATTAAGATAGGAGCGGATGGCCTGGAAGGTTGGAAACAGATTTTTGAGTTCTTTTATAAACTGCAATGGATTTTCAATCGGCGAAATACAATGATATAGATAACCATTGAGCTTGATTAATAACTCTTCACTCCCGGATGTTTTATCATCCAAAATTTTTTGCAATTCTCCGGACGATGGAAACTTCATTCCGCTTCAATCGGGTTGGTTGAATTTAAATCCTTTTATTGGTTCTCTCAACGTTAAAACCGGGCATGGCGCTTTTCTTACTACTTTTTCTGCTGTACTGCCGAACAGCAAATGCTCTACGCCTGTGTGTCCGTGAGTTGCAATAATGATTAGATCAACATCAAGTTCACGCGCAGTTTCGATAATTTCGACGAAAGGTTTTCCGCTTTTAATTATTGTCTCCACGCCAATCTCCGGTTCAATCAAATTTTTAGCAAGGCTTTCCAATTCTTCCTTTGCCCGATCTTTGATATCAATATCAGCTGATGGAATTGCAACCTGCCCCATACTGAAATCAGCAGGGTAGATCATGGGCTCGGAAACATAAATTAGATACATTTTGGAATTGAAAAGCTTCGCAAAATTGATCGCATATTTCAATGCGTTTTTTGAATAATCGGAAAAATCAATTGGTACGAGTATTTTTTGAATGCTGTACATTTCTTCCTCCTGGATTATTTTTTGTAATCATTTAGACCAACATATTCCAAATTAATTTTACGCAAACGAGTGGCGGTTATTTGAGCCATTCCACGCAGAATATGTACTCCTTGAACTGGATATTTCTCAATAAATTCATCGAGATCCGGTTTAAATAGAACAGAAATATTTGATTCAGTACTTGCTATTGCAGATGCTGAGCGCACATCATTGTCGAGCAATGCAAGTTCACCAAAAAAATCACCTCTACTTAATCTTGCAAGCTCAGTTGGAAGTCTTTCAGCTCCGCCTTGCGTTATTAAAACTTCTCCGTTTCTGATTATATAAAGACCTATGCCGGGATCGCCTTCAAAGAAAATATACTCGCCTGCCGTATATGCACGGTTGTGAATCAGTTTAATGATAATTTGAAGATACTTTTTATTCAAGTTGCGGAATGGGGGAATGTTTTTTAAAAGATCTTCCAGTTCACCATTTTCTGTTGGTGTTTTAAAAAAGTTAGCCCAAAATCCACTTTGCTTTTTGAATGAAGTACTATCCATATATCACCTCTATTAAAAAATTCCGGATTCCGCAACTCGCCAAATTTTTTGGCAAGAAAACTTATTCTCGTAAAGCGCTCTTCCAATTATAACAGAATCAATACCATCAATACAAGCAGCTTGCACTTTCATTAAATCTTCGAAACCACCAACTCCGCCCGAAAGAGTGATTTTACATCCTGTATGTTGGGCTACACTAACACATAAATAAACATTTGGCCCGGTCATCATTCCATTTCGGCTCACGTCGGTAATAATTATTCTTTCAACACCCATCGATTTCAAATTAGCAGCATGCTCAAGTACGCTAACGTTCGTATTAATATGCCTTCCGTGTATCACAACAGAATTATTTACAACATCGATGGCGGCAGCAACTTTTTTCGGACCAAAATAATTAAGTATCTTTTCAAATTCAGGCTGATTATCAAAAGTCATTGAGCCGATTACAATTCTAAATACCCCGATGTCAAATGCTGTCTGCGCATCATCAAAATTTAATATGCCACCACCCATTTCAATCGGTACAATCACCGATTCACATATTTCCTTTATTACATTAAAATTCCGGTGCGAGTGTTCATGTACTGCATCAAAATCAACAACATGAATGCACTTCGCGTTTTCAGTACGCCAAATCATAGCCATTTCTACCGCGTCATTTCCGTACTCGGTTGAATTAAGTTCGGGAATTCCCTGGACGACTCTTACAGTTTTGCCATCTTTGATATCAATAGAAGGAATTACTAATAATTTTTGCATCTATAAATTCCAATTTCCGTTGCTTTTAATTGCCTTTCGGCTGATGATTAATTTTTGAATTTCACTTGTTCCTTCAAAGATCCTTAAAATTCTGGCATCGCGATAAAATCTTTCAACCGGCAGTTCGGCGGAGAACCCCATGCCGCCGTGAATCTGCAAAGCCATGTCTGCAATTTCCGAAACAGCTTCAGAACAAAATAATTTTACTATTGCAGAATCCTCGGTAACATCTGTTCCGGTATCATATTTTTCTGCTGCTCTGAATACAATACTTTCCATCGCATAGATTTTCGTCGTCATCTCAGCAATCATAAATTGAATCGCCTGAAATTTAGAAATATTTTGATCAAATTGTTTCCTTTGATTCGCAAATTCAACAGACATTTTTAAAAGTTCCTTCGATGCGCCCAAACAGCAAGCACCGAGCCCAAGTCTTCCGGCATCAAGTGTTTTCATTGCTGTTAAAAACCCTCTTCCTTCAATACCTATAATGTTTTCTTCGGGCACCTCTACATTATCGAAAGAAATAATATTTGTTACACTGCCGCGGATACCAAGTTTTTTTTCATTTGCACCAATGGAAATTCCGGGGAATTTCTTTTCAACCACAAATCCGGTAATACCTTTCTCAGTCCGTGCAAACACCGAGAATACATCTGCAATCGAACCATTTGTTATCCAAATTTTCTGGCCATTTAATATCCATTTATCGCCGGATTTTTTTGCGGTAGTCTTCAAATTGAATGTATCCGAACCGGCGTCAGTTTCCGTAAGGGCGAATGCTGCGATTTTTTTACCATTTGCGAGGTCAGGAATGTATTTCATTTTTAACTCCTCGGAGCCGCCGATATAAATTGCACCCATCCCAATAGATTGATGAGCGCCAATAAATGTTGCAGTAGAACCACACGCACGGGTTACTTCTTCCTGCCCAATGCAGAATCCAATTTCTCCGAAACCATCGCCGCCGTATTTTTCGGGGATAGCTGTTCCAAGTAAACCAACTTCGCCAATTTTATTAATTAGTGAACGGGGTATTTCTCCTTGTACATCAATTTGTTTTGCGAGCGGTCTTATTTCGGAATTTGTAAATTCTCGAACTGTTGCCCGCAACATATTTTGTTCTTCCTTAAATCGAATAAACATATTTTGCTAATCACCTGTATTAGATTGTAATGAAAGATAATTATTTGTTGACCAAAATAAAATTCAACTTCCCGGTCAGTTTTAAAAACTTAAGTAAAATTATTTCCCAATCATATTTTTGAAACTCACCGCGGTATTTATCATTCAACAAAAATTTGAAAATTTCTTTAACCAAAATTAGTAATTGGTTTTTTAGCAGGCGGATTTTTATTTTTTCAAGAATCTTGACATTTCAAGCGTTAATCAACATATTTACAGCATGTACAAAGACTATGTGATTGATACTCCCGACGGCGAAAAAATTCGCCTTTCTACTTTCGGTAGCGAAAACGCCGGAGAAAAGCATTGCATTATTTATGTTCACGGCTTTAAAGGATTTAAAGATTGGGGATTTATTCCATACACAGGCAATTATTTTGCGGAACGGGGCTTTTTTTTTATTACATTTAATTTTTCTTTGAACGGAATCGGGGACAATCCAACTGAGTGTACGGAACTTCAAAAATTCGCTAATAATACTTTCACGAGAGAAGTCAGCGAGTTATCTCAAGTAATAGATGCTTATTGTTCGGGATTTTTTGGAACGAAGAAGAATAAAAAGTTAGGAATACTTGGTCATAGCCGGGGCGGGGCAGTATCGTTGCTTACATCATCAATTAAAAAAGAAGTAGATGCAGTTGCAATATGGGCTTCGATTTCAAAACTCGATAGATATACCGAGAGACAAAAGAAAGAATGGCGAAAAACAGGCTTTGTTGAAATAGTAAATTCACGAACAAATCAGGTTTTAAGATTGAATCTTTCTCTGCTCGAAGACATTGAAGAGAACAAATATAGTTCACTGAATATGGAAAAAGCTGTCTCGATTTTGCAGTGTCCGCTATTGATTGCACACGGGGACCAGGATTTAAGCGTTCCTATCTCAGAAGGCGAGCAGTTATATGAATGGTCTGATAAATCGAAAACCGAATTTTATAAATTGTTTGCAATCGGTCATACATTCGATGTAGTTCATCCGTTTTCAGGAAGCAATGAAAAATTCGAAAAACTTTTAAATAAAACTTTTAATTTTTTCTCCGTCAGATTTATTCAGTCGGACCAAAACTAATCAAGGATGTTTATGGAATTAAAGAACGTTGTATTTATCTTTGTATTTATTGCAGCCTTCGGACTGTTAACTTTTAATCTGCATCGAATTATAAAATATTTATCTGTGGGGCAAAAAGAGGACCGTTTGGATAATATCCCGTCTCGCATTGGTAATGTATTGAAGATTGCTTTTGGTCAATCGAAGTTACTGCGCGAGCGAATTGCCGGCGGTATTCACTTTTTTATATTCTGGGGTTTTGTACTTTTTCTTTTTGCAGTATTGGAATCAATCATTCAAGGATTTTCTTCTGATTTTACCTTTGAATTTCTCGGTCCGGTTTATTCCATTATTACCATCATACAGGATGTAATGGTGGTGCTCGTTATCGGTGCAGTAAAATGGGCATTGTGGAGAAGGTATATCACAAAAATTCCTCGTTTGGATGTTGGTAAAAAAGGATTGATGGATGCAACAGTTATTCTGTCTCTTATTTTACTTGTCTGTATTTCAGTACTCGGTCAAAATATTTCGTTGATTGCAAAACACAATTTTATATTAAGTGATTATGAAATGCGTCCGCTAACCGCCTTTTTAAGCACATTGATTTTTTCAGAGGGGAGCCAATCGGCACCAATTTTTTACGAAATATTTTGGTGGATGCACATACTTGTAATTTTCAGTTTTATGAATTTTTTACCATACTCAAAACATTTTCATGTCATCACTTCAATCCCGAATGTTTTCCTTTCAAAACTATCGGATAAAAAATATATTCTGAAAAAATTAGATCTGGAAAATGAGGCAGTTGAACAGTACGGCGCTTCGGATATAGAGCATCTCACATGGAAACAAATGCTTGATGGATTTGCGTGTACTGAATGCGGAAGATGTGCTTCTGTTTGTCCCGCTGCTACAACCGGTAAAAAGTTATCACCCAGAAAAATAATTGTTGATATCCGGCATCGAACCGAAGAGAAAGCGCCGTTAATTCTCTCCGGTATTACTGAGGGAAATGAAGTAATCGAAAAATCCCTCCTCCATAATTATATTGAAGATGAAGAGTTGTGGGCATGTACAACTTGCGGCGCCTGTATGCATGAATGTCCTGTAACCATCGAGCATATCGATTCGATTGTTGATATGAGACGAAATTTGGTTTTAATGGAATCGAGTTTTCCTAATGAATTAAATCCGGTATTCAAAAATCTCGAAACCAATTTTACACCATGGGCATTTAATGCGCAGGATAGAGCTGTGTGGGCTGAGGGAATGAATATCAAAACAATGGCTGAAGATTCAAACGCCGAATACCTCTTTTGGGTTGGCTGCGCTGGTTCCTTTGACGCTCGATATCAAAAAGTAACAAAAGCATTTGCTAAATTGATGCAAAATGCGGGAGTTGAATTCCGGATTCTCGGTTCCGAAGAAAAATGCAACGGAGACACAGCACGCAGATTAGGCAACGAATATTTAGCTCAGACGCTAATGAATGAAAATGTGGAGACGTTGAATAATTACGGGGTTAAAAAAATAGTTACTGCTTGCCCGCACTGTTATAATTCGCTGAAAAATGAATATCCGCAGTTCGGAGGCAACTTTAATGTCGTGCATCATAGTGAAATGATAGAAAAATTGCTTGCGGAGGGGAAAATAAAAATTGTTGAAAAATCGATAAAAAAACGTGTAACTTTCCATGATTCTTGTTATCTTGGGCGGTACAATAACATTTATGAGTCACCAAGACAGTCTTTAAACGCTGTAAATGGCTTAGAATTGGTGGAAATGACCAGAAATCGTGATAAAGGTTTTTGTTGTGGTGCCGGGGGTGGAAGAATGTTTTTGGAAGAAACTGATGGTGTGCGTATAAATGAAAATCGAACGAAAGAGGCTATTGATACTAATTGCAATACAATTGCTTCAGCTTGTCCGTTTTGTATGACGATGATGACGGACGGTATAAAAACTTTCGACAAACAAGATGAAATAGAAATAAAAGACATTGCAGAAATTATTCTTGAAAATTCACAATATTAATTCAAAAAAAAGGGAGTTGTTTTATGAGTGAAAAATATTACAACCTAATCGAATTCTTAAAGGGTCTTGAACCGGATGTTCAAAAATTCTATACAAAAGGTCAATCCGCAGCCGGCACGAGAGTTCGTAAAGGCTTAAGTGAGTTAAAAAGATTGGCGCAGGAAATGCGTAATGAAGTTCAGGATCTAAAATCTAAAAGAAAAGAAGGCGGAGAATAATCCATAATTTTGGGTTGAGGAAACTTTTCTATTAATTGAAAATATTTTCTCAACCCTTTTTCTTTTTAAATAGAACGTAATCAGATCAAGTCGCGGAAAGGCCGGTTCGAACTAAATCCCAAAACTTTTTTATCTCACATTTTGTTCTCACAATTAAGATGAACTCTAAATTGGTGTTCAATTATTTCCGAATATTAATGTAGACTATTTTTGTATTATGATTTTATCTCTTTTAACATACGTTTCTGTGATCATCCGTTTTATCGCGATGACCTTCCCGTTTAATAATTCAGATACTGTGAAAACGGATTCAATTGAGATAGTTACAATTTCGGCTGTCGGTGATTTGATGTGCCACTCACCGCAGTTCCAATCAGCTCAAATAGCAAAAGACAGTTTTGATTTTAGATCGGTGTATAGTGAAATAAAATCGTATTTATCTTCGGCAGACATAACAATCGGAAATTTGGAGACAACAATTTCAGATAAAGGAAATTATTCAGGTTATCCGGCTTTCAAATCTCCCAAACAATATCTTGAAGCATTGAAAGATACCGGATTCGATTTTCTGTTTACATCCAATAATCATTCGCTTGATAAAGGTGAACAGGGAATTTTAAATACAATCACATTTGCTAATGAATTTGGATTGCAATCAACAGGGACCTTTAATTCCACACGATATAGAGATTCTGTCCGGCTCGTTAATGTAAACGGAATTAAAATAGCTTTACTCTCCTATAGTTACGGGACAAACGGAAGGCCCATCCCCAAAGGTAAAAATTATTTAATCAATCTTATCGATACAACCTTGATATGCGATGATATCACACGTGCCGAAAGTTTATCGCCGGATTTGGTTGTTGTATATTTCCATTTCGGCGAGGAATATCAACGTGAGCCGAACTCGTTTCAAAAAATGATTACTGAAAAAACAATTGAGTTCGGTGCCGATATAATTTTGGCGAGTCATCCTCATGTAATTCAACCGGTAAGTTTTTTCAAAGCGACGAGCGGAAGAATTGATTCGGGATTCATCGCTTATTCATTGGGAAATTTTATTTCGAATCAGCAGTGGCGCTATTCCGATGCCGGAGTAATTTTAAATTTTACTGTCCTTAGGGATTTGAAAAACAATAATCTTAAGTTAGGTGAAATCAAATTTCTTCCTACCTGGGTTTACAAAGGAAATATCGACGATATACTTCAGTATAAAATCCTTCCTTCGGAATGTGGATTTTCCGACAGTTTATATTCATATCTTTCAGCAAATGACAGGATGCGGATGAAAGAAAGCTACCTCGATACGAAATCGATTCTTACAAAATATTCCTCCCGGCCTAAACTGGTTAATATACCCGAAGTAAAAGAATTGATTGAAATGCTTCGGGTCTTCGCGTTTTAAGTGTAGTGTAAAAATGACATATCTACCCTTTTGTTACGGACAAATAAATATCATTTCGAAATTATCCTAATTTCTATCTGCCGAATATCCTCCTCAGATATCTCGATGGGTTGGGATAAATCAATGGTCTCATAGAGATTATTGGAAGGCAGCATTTTCACATGATATCTTTGATTAGGTAGAATTTGTTCGGAAGGTAAAATATAAAGAAGACTGCGATTATTTTTGTTAACAATTCTTACCAGGAATTTTTGTCCCGCATCCGCAAAACTTATCGAATCAGTTTTCTTTTCAAGAATTACTGAAGCGGCGGCTAATCGTAATTCGTTGGTTTGATTTTGTTCGCCGTTCCATGTCGGCGTTAATACAAAAATTTTACTGCCGGAGAAAAATTTTTGTTCAATCTTTTCTTTTAGTTCTTCTTCTTCGCCTGATGTAAGCGGTTTAAGGAAAGCTTCGTAATATTCAATTTTTTCTTTGAAAAGAACCATATTCTCTTTGATGTAATTTTGCTTCTCCACCGTAAGAGATTCACGGCTGGTTACAAAGTGAAAAATATCTTCTTCGGTGATTATATGTGTATCCATCTTTACTTTCTTATATATGAGTACTAAGTAAACTAATTATCATCTTGGTTGGAAAACAACCCTTCGTTTTGCATCTCTGCAGCGATCTGTTTTTTCATTAATCTCAACAGATAGTCAAATATCGAGTGATATTTTCCATAATAATCGCTCTTGTTCAAGTCGGGCATTTGTTTATTCAAATAAGCGAACAACTCATGCGGTATTCCGCCGTCAGTCAAGTCGATGCTTATTTCATTCAGCGCGTCTTTAAACGCTTGCTTTTCGGTTACGGATAGTTTTTCTTTATAAAATCCGTCAATCTTTGAATACACAGTACCGAGTCCGGCGGAAATTATTTTGCCGATAATTATTTTCTCTTCGGGATGCTCATCAACCGTAGAATAATTGATATATTGATTTGAAAATTGAGCATGCTTAATTCTCTTAATTAATAAATTCAAAGGGATGGCGGAAATAAATCCGGTCTCGCTTTCAAGGTATTTTAATATACTTTGAACGATGGTTTTAATCTTGCCAAAGAAAAACGAATCGGGCAGTTTATCGAATTCATGCGCCGGGATAAATTCTCCATTTGCATCGGCACTTTTAAAAATTAACATTGTGCCGTATGAAGACTTTTTAACATACCCGGATTGTTCAATAATATACTCGATGGAGTCATGTATTTTCGCAAAGAAAGGATCGGCTTCTTTGTAAATGCGAATCAATTCCTGTTCAACGCGGTTTACAACCAGTTTATTTACAAAGTATTGCAATTGCTCTTCGGTCTCAAGCGGCGACTGCCAATCGTTGAGCGATTTAATAATGCCAAGTTCTTTGGTGGATTTATTCTCAATGAAAAGAGGAACAATTGCCTCGACCGCAATATCTGCAAAAGAATAACCGAGATTGAGGAATTTGGCTCTATCGGACTGGTATTTATAATTGAGAAATTTCAGTGCAATTTGGGAAGAATAGTCTATCAGCTCTTTTAACCGGGAAGGTGTTAAAGATGTGTTTGATATTCGTAATTCTTCAAAAAGTTGTAAAAGCTGCAATTCCTTCCCAAAATTATCGTTCAAAACTTACCCAAATTTTCCAATAGCCGGAAGAATTACCTTACTTAGATTATTGGACAAGCAAAAATTGTCAAAATAATTAATAATTCAAAATTGGAGTTAATATGAAAAAGCTAGTTCAATTTTTACTGATTCTTGGTTTCATTAATTCATTTATTCAAGCACAGGATGTTACAATTCTCGAACCTGTTTCTGGTGCAAGTGTCGAATGGATAAATGTCTCAAATCAATGGAATGAAACTTCTGTTGATGTAGTACAAGGAAATTCATATACAATTGTTGTGAATGGAGTTTGTTCAACACAAGGTGGAACATACCCGCAGCATGGATATTATGTTGGACCAGAGGGTCTTGGTGGCATAAATCCAAGTTTCCCGGTACCTGATGCAATACAACAGTCAGTCATTGGAAAAATTGGCTCGGATGGAACTGGATTTATGGTTGGAAGGAGATGCAGTTTTATGGCTAATAAAAGTGGAAAATTATTCTTAGGAATTAATGATAACCAACCTGGAGATAATATTGGATTTTATGTGGCTTATGTTTTCGCAAGTAATCTATTTATAACTGAAGTAAACGAAAATAATTCTTATCAATCAGAGCAATTAGATTTTACCATTGAACAAAACTATCCCAATCCTTTTAACCCAACAACCACAATTCAGTACGAAATTAAGAAAGAAGGTATTGTCGATTTGAAGATCTATGATGTTACAGGTTCTCTCATTAAAAATATTGTGAATGATTATGTCCAACCTGGACAATATAAAGTAACGTGGGATAGCACTAATGAATCTGGACAAAAAGTTGCGAGCGGAACATATATCTATCAAATAAAAATAGATAATAATATTATAGCTAAGAAAATGTTGTTATTAAAATAACGATAAATGTAGGTATCTTGGATTACCAGCGAGTTTCTCGTAAATATTCTAAAGGTAATAATTTGGATGAGTGGAAATTAGTTGGGACAAATTTCAATCGGGCATAGAGGCATATTAAAGGGCGCCGTTTGTTAGTTGCGGCGCTCTTTTTCTGATTTATGTTACTTATAAAAATC
>JAZDFC010000042.1:0-2063 GCA_043808235.1 bacterium | reverse complement strand
CGCAATCAGCGCGCCGATGTTAGCATTAAGCACTTGAACAGCGGCATCATATTGCGACGAATAAAATTCTTTCATCGAGATTGCCTCATCAATTTTTGCCGTGACCTTCCCACCATAGTTTAGAGGAAGTGATATCCCCGCTACAACGCTGAAGAAATCATTTAACTGTGTATTCGTTTTTGCGATTTCATCCCGTTGGGAATATTGAAGCGCAATGTTGAAATTGGGGTAGAAATCATACCCGGCAAGATTTTGCTGTTCAGCTGCTTTATCTTGAGCGAGCTGTAATCCCAACAAATAAGGCCTGTTTTGTTTGGCAATCGATTCGAGTTGATTGACAGTAAATTCCGGGAAACTATTTTCGGTTAAAACTTCACTTGTTATATACTTCACCGCATCATCCATCAAAAAAGAGTTGAGTTTTGCGATTTGTTCCGCTTCTTTTTTCCGCAGCAAAATTATTTTGTTGTTCATGTTGGTGATTTCCAATTCAACTTTAATAACGTTCTGTTGACTTGCGTTGGAAACCGAATATTTGGCTTGAACCACTTTCGCAATTTCGTTGAGAAGTTTTTTATTTTCATCGGCGATCTTTAATTCGTTTCGTGCCAGAAGCAGCTCATAATAACTTTGCTTTACTTCTTTGGCTATTTCGTTTTTCGCGTCGTCAATTTCTTTTTGGATTATCTCCACATCTTTGTTCAACACTTCTTCGGCAGCTCCCAATTTACCCAGGAATGGGAATGCCTGGCTCAACCCTATTATTTTACCTGTCATCGGCTCCTGAATGAAAGAAAAAGAATTGGTCGGAAGATTTGTTAATCCCAGTGTGAGCAGCGGGTCGGGTAAGTTGGTCTGCTGCGGAATACGGTTTTCAGCAGCGTTTAATTTAGCTTGCAGCATTTTAATTTTTGGACTGACTACCAATGCTTTGGTAATCATCCCATTTAATTCCGGACTTATACTTTGCGAATAATTCGCACCTGCAATTGAAAATATTGCCAAAGCCATAATAGCTTTAAATAATTTCATAGAAACACCTCTAGTGTTGCGTTTGACAAAAATTATATGTGACACTTTAAAATGATTCCCGTGCGTAAGTTGCACGTATCACTTTATGAGTAAGATGATTTGAGGAAAGGTTCTAGATAAGAAAAGCCGAGTTCGAAATATATTTGGGTACCGAATCCGGTAAAAATTTTAGTTGATAACTAAGATTACTACAGCTGCCTTTTTCTGCAATTAGATCAGATCCATTGCTGTCAAGTGAAATTGAATGAGAATAACCAGGTTTCTCGGATGTTAAAAACTGATCGATAGCATCCTCTGTTGAGTGATTACAGCCGCAGTTTGAGATACCTAATTCGAGATCGTCATCAATCGTGCAATGTTTTTGGCCGGTATCCTGCATATTGCTGCAACAAGTACTCTCTTTTTTCTCAGTGTGGCAGCATTCTTTGTTTTCGAGGTGGGCTAAAGATAAGGTTGAGGCTACAACAAATTGAAGCATCAAAAAGGTTGATAAATAATTTCTGAAATACTTCGATATGTTGTTATTTTTCGTAAACATTCTCTAACTAAAATTTGTAATAGCCGCGCACAATTATTAAAGAAAAAACTTATCTTAAGCTCAAAGGTGTTGTCGGTTGTTAAGATAATCGATATTTTATCCTATAACAACCTGTGTTTCAGGAAAGTTTCAAGTTATTTTTAATCATATAATTAATAGTGTAGGTAAAATGAAGAATACGGTTTACAAACTTTACATAATCTCACTATTCTTAATTGGTGGGATGTTAACAATTTATTTTGCTTACGCAGGTTTCAATTACTATTTAACCCCAATCGAAGAAAGATTTTTCAACCCTCTGCACGAGATATTTAAACCTAGCGGAATAATAGGCCATGGACTCGGGATAATTGGGTCAATAATGATGTTGGTAGGAATCTTCGGGTATATGATAAGGAAACGTGTAAGAAAGTTTGGGAGATTAGGTATTTTAAAGCACTGGCTTGAGTTCCACATTTTTTTATGTTCTGTAGGACCAAT
Organism: bacterium; assembly: GCA_043808235.1. Taxonomy (GTDB): domain Bacteria; phylum Bacteroidota; class Ignavibacteria; order Ignavibacteriales; family Melioribacteraceae; genus JAZDFC01. Next base: position 13 of record JAZDFC010000042.1, on the reverse strand, counting down.
ACTAATTTTATAT
>JAZDFC010000041.1:0-25019 GCA_043808235.1 bacterium | reverse complement strand
CCGTTATCAGTTATTCTTCTGTTAGCTTCGATTATTTTCAGCAGTGCGAAATTATACCCGTTTGAAAAACAAGCTGACGGAGTTCTTTTTGAGATCATTAAACAAGAAGATACAGATGCGCAATGGGTAAAAATACAGGTGTGCACAGAGGATATTATCCGTGTGATTGCTTCACCGGTCAAATCCTTTTCGGAGCGACCGAGTTTGATGGTGAACAAAACCAAATGGGAGGAAACTTCATGGACGCTGAATGAAAGCGGTGATATAGTTGAAATCGCTACTTCAAAATTAATTGTGAAAGTAAATTCCAAAACAGGCGCAGTAGCTTTTTATGATGTTAACGGAAAAACACTGCTTGAAGAAAAACCTGAAAACGGAAAAATTATTTCGTCAGCCGAAGTGATGGGAGAACAAACATATCATGTGCAGCAGTTTTTTAACTCGCCCGCAGATGAAGCATTTTACGGACTCGGCGCTCATCAAAACGATGTGTGGAATTATAAAAATCACGACGTTGATCTGTGGCAATTGAATATTATCGATGTAATTCCGTTTCTTGTTTCAAGCAATAATTATGGAATTCTATGGGATAACAATTCGCGTACAAAGTTCGGGGATATTAGAGATTACCAGCCGATCTCCGATCTTAAACTTTACGATAAAAACGGCGCCGCCGGGGGATTAACCGCCGAGTACTATAAAGACGAGAAGTTTGAAAATCTTTTAACTTCGAAAATCGAAAATAGAATTAACCATGAATTTATTGATGTGAATGATCCATACCCGGCAAGATTTTTAGAAGATGTAAAATCAGTCCGGTGGAGCGGTGAGATTGAATGTAATGAAACTGGCATTCATAAATTCCAATTGTACAGTTGCTTTTACACAAAGCTGTGGATCGATGACAAACTGATTGTTGATTCGTGGCGGCAAAATTGGCTGCCGTGGACTACGAACGAATGGATTGATATGCAGCCGGGTCAGCGTCATAAAATTAAAATTGAATGGATACCCAACGGCGGATATATTGGATTTAATTACCTTCCGCCGGAAAAACAAAAATGTGAAAATTGCATTTCTTTATACTCCGAAGTTGCAGATCAAATTGATTACTATTTTATTAAAGGCGATAACATTGACGGAGTTATCAAAGGTTACCGAACAATCACCGGTAAGGCTCCAATGATGCCTGATTGGGCGTTAGGTTTATGGCAAAGCCGTCAGCGATATAAAACACAGAATGAGATAATCGATGTCGTAACAGAATTCCGTAAACGAAAAATTCCGTTTGACAATATAGTTCTCGATTGGTTTTATTGGGAAGAAGATAAATGGGGCAGCCACGATTTTGATTTAGCACGTTTCCCCAATGCCGAAACGATGGTGAAGGAACTTCACAATGATCTGCATTCTCATATCATGATTTCAGTATGGGCAAAGTTTTATGTTGGCACCAAGCACTATGACGAATTTAATTTGAAAGGCTGGCTTTACAAACGCAACGTTGAAGTTGGTCAGAAAGATTGGGTTGGACCGGGATATGTTTCTACTTTTTACGATCCCTATAATGATGCTGCACGCGAATTATTCTGGAAACAGATCAACGATAAATTATTTAGTAAAGGTATCGATGCCTGGTGGCTCGATTCCACCGAACCGGATATACAATCAAATCTTTCTATGAAAGAAACAGAACTGCGCATGGGACCAACTGCGCTTGGAACATCTGCAAGATACCGCAACACTTTTTCGTTGATGAATAGCAAAGGTGTTTATGAAGGACAACGAAAAACAAATCCAGATCAACGCGTTTTCATTTTAACGAGATCGGCTTTCGCAGGTCAGCAGCGTTACGCAGCCGCAACCTGGAGCGGTGATTTAGCGGCGAGATGGTATGATTTGAAAGCACAGATTTCAGCCGGATTGAATTTCTGTATCTCCGGTATTCCTTATTGGACAACTGACATCGGTGGATTCGCAGTTGAACCTCGATATGAAAAACCGACGGAAGCTGATCTTAATGAATGGCGCGAACTAAATACCCGATGGTTCCAGTTCGGCGCGTTTTGCCCGCTGCTTCGCTCTCACGGCGAATTCCCGTATCGTGAAATGTTCAACATTGCGCCGGATGATCATCCCGCATATCAAACAATGCTTGCATACGATAAATTGCGTTACAGACTTATGCCATACATATATTCTTTGACGGGAATTGTAACGCAGAATGATTACACAATCATGCGAGCGCTTGTAATGGATTTTGGCTACGATACTAAAGTGAAGAACATCGGCGATCAGTTTATGTTCGGTCCATCGATTCTTATTAATCCTGTTTATGAATACAAAGCAAGAGCAAGACAATTATATCTACCTGCCGGAACAGGTTGGTATGAAATGAAGAGCGGTCAATATTATTGCGGCGGCGTGAATATTAAAGTTGATGCACCATATACAGACATTCCAATTTTTATAAAACAAGGATCGATTATTCCATGCGGTCCGGAATTACAGTATGTTTCGGAAAAACCTGCAGATCCGATTCGTCTTTTTGTTTACACCGGAAGCGATGCATCATTTGAATTGTATGAAGACGAAGGTACAAATTATAATTACGAGAAAGGTCACTTTACTGTTATCCCGATTACTTACAATGAAGCGAACCACACGTTAACAATCGGTGATAGAAAAGGTAAGTTTAACGGCATGCTCGAATCACGCACTTTCGAAATTGTCTTGATTAGTTCGGAAAATCCTTCGGGATTGAATTTTGAAATTAAACCGGATGAGGTTGTTAATTATAACGGAAGTTCAATTAAAATTACGATGAAATAAAAAAATCTTGCATGAAAAAAAACTTTTATAACATCAGGTTATTAATAAGGATGAATAATATGAAATCAATTGATGCCGGAATAATGATTCACATTATGTGGATTGGGTTACTTATAAATTTTTTATCCTTTTCAACTACCACTGCACAGGAAGGACGAAAAGTGGAAGACTTCAATAAAGAATGGATGTTCATGCTTGATGATATTGACGAAGCGGAAAATCCGGAGTTCAATGATTCGCAATGGCGTAAACTTGATTTGCCGCATGATTGGAGCGTTGAAGGAGAATTTGACGAGGATAATCCCGCAACACCGGGTGGCGGTGCACTGCCGGGCGGTATCGGCTGGTACCGTAAATCATTTCGGATTCCTGTTACCGACAAAGAAAAACTTACATTCATCGAATTCGATGGAGTATATAAGAACGGCGAGGTTTGGATTAATGGGCATTATCTCGGCATCCGTCCTTACGGTTACAGTTCGTTCCGGTATGAGTTAACGCAGTATCTTAATTATGGAAACAAAAAAAATGTAATCGCCGTTAAGGTTGATAATTCCAAACAGCCAAATTCGCGATGGTATTCGGGATCGGGCATTTACCGGAATGTACGGTTAGTTACAAACGAGAGACTTTATGTTGATCATTGGGGAACATTTGTTACTACCCCCGAAGTAAACGAAAAATTAGCGAGCGTTGTTGTTCGCATAAAAATTAAAAATGTTTTTAAAGAGTTTAAATTATTCACATTAAAAACCGTTTTTTACGATAACACCGGAAATAAATTGAATGTTGTTTCAACTACGCATACCGCCGTTTCGAATACGGTGATGGAGATTATTCACGGTGCAAAAATCGAAAATCCCAATTTGTGGTCGATTGAAAACCCCGTTTTATATAAAGCAGTTTCAATAATAGAATGCGATGGTAACGAAGTTGATAATTACGAAACAAACTTCGGCATTCGATACTTTGACTTCGATGTTGATAAAGGATTTAGTTTAAACGGCAAGCAAATGAAAATCAACGGAGTCTGCAATCATCATGATCTCGGATTCCTTGGCGCTGCGATAAATACCCGCGCTCTCGAACGCCAACTTGAAATTATGAAAGGAATGGGAGTAAACGGAATCCGAACTTCGCACAATCCTCCCGCGCCGGAACTGCTGGATTTATGCGACAAAATGGGATTCATTGTGATGGATGAAGCGTTCGATATGTGGAAAAAAGGGAAAACAGAATTTGATTATTCTTTGAATTGGGATGAATGGCACCAGCGCGATCTCGAGGATATGGTATTGAGAGATCGGAATCATCCGAGCATATTTGTTTGGAGTATTGGCAACGAGATTCTTGAACAGTGGGACAGCACAGGTTTAACAATAACTCCCGAATTAGTTAGCATTGTTAAAAGTTTGGACACCACGCGTCCGGTAACTTCCAATTGTAATGATCCGAAACCGGGTAATTTTATAATCGATTCCGGCGCGCTCGATTTAATCGGATTCAGTTATCATCAAAATGATTTTATAAAATTTCCTGAAACATTCCCCGGACAAAAATTTATAGGTTCCGAAACAGTTTCTTCTTTGATGACACGCGGATATTATGATATGCCGTCGGACAGCATTCGTCGCTGGCCCGAACGATGGGATAAACCTTTCAACGATGGAAATCCTGGAAACACTTGTTCATCGTATGATAATTGCAGCGCGCCCTGGGGTTCAACACAAGAAGAAACATGGAAGATTATTAAGAAGTATGATTTTCTATCCGGTCAATACATTTGGACCGGTTTTGATTATCTCGGCGAACCAACTCCTTATGGCTGGCCGTCACGCAGTTCATATTTTGGAATTGTTGATCTTGCCGGATTCCCAAAAGATGCTTTCTATCTGTATCAAAGCGAATGGACAAATAAACCGATGCTTCATGTTTTCCCGCATTGGAACTGGAAGGAAGGCGACTTGATTGATGTCCTGGCTTATTCGAACTGTGATGAAGTAGAATTGTTTTTAAATGGTTTTTCGCTTGGAACAAAGAAAAAAACCGGCGATGATTTACATTTGAAATGGCAGATCAAATTTACTCCGGGTACCTTGAAAGCAATCGCAAGAACTGCTGGCAAAGAAGTGCTTGTAAAAGAAATTAAAACATCAAGCGCTCCCGCAAAAATTGTTTTGGAAGCCGACAGGAATCTAATAAATGCCGACGGTACAGATTTATCATTTATCACTGTTAAGATTCTTGATAAAGACGGTACTCTCATTCCTGATGCAGATAATCTCGTTCAATTTAAAATTGAAGGCGAAGGTAAAATAGCCGGTGTTGATAATGGTTGCCAAACAAGCATGGAATCATTTAAAGCCGATCACAGGAAGGCATTCAATGGATTATGTTTAGTTGTGGTTCAATCAACAGAAAACAAAGGCAAGATTACCATTACTGCTGTATCGGAAGGACTGGAAAGCGCTTCTTTAGCAATTGATTCAAAATAATTTTTATAAAAGGATTCTTAAAAAGGAATAACAATGAAATATAGATTTATACTAATCACTTTTTTTTTTACCTTGATTACGACAGCGCGTTTAATTGCACAAAGCAGTTCAAATTGTTTTCTGGAAGACTTCGAACCAAAAAATGCATCAATTCCATCATCGGAGATAATTGAAAAACCAACTGCCGAACCTACAGTAACACTTACTGTTTTAACAAATGATACACTCGGTCAGGTATCGAAATATGTTTTTGGAAATGCGATGGCAGTTTGGGTTGGCAACGGAATTTATAATCCAACTCTTGTTGAACATCTTCAAAAATTAGCGCCCACTTTAATTCGATATCCGGGCGGTAGTTGGAGCGATATCTTTTTTTGGAACGGAGTACCAACCGATATACCCGATTCTTTATACAATGCTTCATTAAATAAGATGGAAAAATTCTGGCCGCAATCCGGGACGAACAGCTGGCCAACTACCAAAGAAAATTACTATAACATGAGACTGGATGTCGACACTGAAGGATTGATTACTATTAATTACGGATATGCTCGTTACGGCACCAGTGCCGATCCGGTTGCCAAAGCAGCACATCTTGCGGCTGATTGGGTGCGATATGATGATGGTCGTACAAAATTTTGGGAAATAGGCAATGAATGTGGCGGACCATGGGAAGCCGGCTGGCAGATTGATACTACTTTGAATCAGGACAACCAACCAATGATAATTACCGGTGAATTGTACGGCAAGCATTTTAAAGTATTTGCTGATTCAATGCGAGCCGCCGCCGAAGAAATCGGTGAACCGATTTATATCGGCGGAGTAATTCTTCATTACGATGGGACTAACAGTTGGAACAGTGTTGATAAAAAATGGAACGAAGGTTTCTTCAAAGAAGTTGGAGATGCCGCCGATTTTTACGTAATGCATAATTATTTCGGCACTTCCGCCACCGCTAAATCGTTATTGGATGTTGCCACAACCGAACCCCAAAAGAATATTGATTTTATTCGGCAGGATATTATCAATAAGAATGCACCATCAAAACCTGTAGCATTAACCGAGTGGAATATGCAAGGAGACAATTCCGCATATAATCTTCCGAAAACATCGATCATTAATGGGATGCAGGCAGTTATCATAATGAGTGAATTGATTAAAAATAACTTCGGGATGTCGGCACGATGGTTGATTGCAAATGGTGCAGATGGAATGTTTTATGACGGAGGCGAAGCAGGAATTCCTAGATGGAATCCAAGACCCGATTTTTTCTACATTTATTATCTCCAGCAATTTTTTGGCGATCACGTTGTAAATGCGGGATCGAATAATAAAGATGTCCTCATATACGCGTCAACATTTGCTTCCGGTGAAACGGGAGTTGTTGTTGTTAATAAAACCACAGCCGATCAAGTAGTAAGACTCGAGGTCGGGGGTCGTGGAGTCGGTGAAAATATTTACATGTATTCACTTAACGGCGGCGAGGATAACGGTGACTTTTCGCAGAATGTAATTATCAATGATACTGCCCCAACAGCTCCCGAATGGGGACCGCTATCGGAACTTGAAAATATTGATGCATGGGCAATTCCAATCGGTAATGATATCAAGTTCAATTCGCCTGCCCGCTCCGTTCAGTTTATTCTTGTTGAAGAAGGCAATACAATTTTATCTGCAGATGATAATCTGGAGATTGCAATCAAAGATTTTCAGCTTAATCAAAATTATCCAAATCCGTTTAATCCAACTACAACAATTACATATTCTGTCCCCGCTGTAGAGACGCCATATATGGCGTCTCTACAGCATGTTACGTTAAAGATTTATGATGTGCTTGGTAGAGAAATTGCAACTCTTGTTGATGAATTTCAAAATGCAGGAATGCATCACGCTACATTCAATATTCAAAATTATTCATTGCCAAGCGGAATATATTTTTATAAATTGTCCGCCACTGGCGGAGTGGGAAGTTTCAGTGAGACAAAAAAAATGACATTATTAAAGTAGTATTTGATTAATTTTGAAAAGTATTCATGAATGAAATTCTCAAGTGATTCATGAAGTAAAATTTTATCCGGTAATCTTGTGCAGCGACCTGACATCGTCACTCGATTACCGGGATTTATTATCTACCAACAAAAGCAAAATTCTATATGAAAAAACTATTCTCACTCTTTGTAATAATCATTTCCGTTGCAAGCGGACTAAATTCCAGTCTGATTGCACAGGAAAAAATTAACATCGAATCTGCCGTCATTACCGGTGAATATGAAATACCGGATTGCCCGGCATGGCTTAACAATGCTGTGTTCTACCAGATTTATCCGCAAACATTTTACGATACAAACGGAGACGGAATTGGAGATTTAAATGGTATCATCGAAAAATTGGACTATGTGAAAAGTCTCGGTGTCGATGGTTTCTGGATCAATCCGTTTTTCGATTCGCCGTTTCATGATGCGGGTTATGATGTCTCGGATTTTTATAAAGTAGCGCCACGTTATGGCACCAACGATGATGCAAAACGTATGTTTGAGGAAGCCGAGAATCGAGGATTGAAAATTGTATTCGATTACGTGATCAGCTACACGAGCATCGATCATCCGTGGTTCCAGGAATCAGCGAAGCAGGAAAAAAATAAATATTCCAATTGGTATATCTGGACGAACAATACCTGGTTGAATCCGCCGGCTCCGTACACGGATTCGTTTATAAAAGGCTATAGCAGGCGCAACGGTCAATTCATGCGCAACTTTTATTGGAGTCAGCCGGCGCTGAATTTTGGATTTGCCAAACCCGAACTTGACTGGATGCTGCCCATCGATCATCCCGATATTCTTGAATTACAAAAAGAATTAAAAAACGTTTTGCGTTTTTGGATGGATATGGGCGCTGATGGTTTCAGGGCTGATATGGCAGGCGCGTTAGTTAAAAACGCAAATATCACGGGTAATGATCAGTTCTTCAATACAAGAGACGAAGGAACAAAAAAATGGTGGAATGAAGTCAGGGCATTGATGGATAAAGAATATCCCGGTTCTTTCATGGTTGCAGAATGGTCGCTGCCCGAAGCTGCACTGCTGGGCGGAGGTTTCCATGCAGACTTCTTCCATTGGTTTGGCGGTTATAATGATCTGCTTCAAAAAGAGGATTGGCGGATTCTAAACGGCTATTCCGAAGGACATAGTTTTTTTGATAAAGAAGGGAAAGGCAACATCATAAATTTCCTTGAGACATATCTCGATCAGTATAACAAAACCAAAGGCAAGGGATATATTTTACTTCCTCTCGGTAATCATGATTTATCGAGACTGAACATAAACCGCACCGACGATGAATTGGAAATGATTATTGCATTCTCTCTTGCAATGCCCGGTATTCCGTTTATTTATTACGGAAATGAAATTGGAATGCGGCAATTATATAATCTTCCGCATGTTGAAGGCGCTTACAAACCACGCGCCGGCGCGCGCACACCGATGCAGTGGACTGCTGGAAAGAATCTTGGATTTTCTACTGCTAATGCAGAGATACTGTATTTGCCGGTTGATCAATCCGCAGATGCGCCGAATGTTGAAACTCAGGAGAAAGATCCGAATTCATTGCTCAACAAAGTCCGCAAATTAATTGAGCTGAAGAAGAATGAACCGGCATTGGCTGCATATGCTGAGTTTGTTCCGGTTTATGCTAAGGAGAATACATACCCGTTCGTTTTTGCGCGTGCTGCGGGTGATGATATTATTCTGTCGATATTCAATCCCGCTAACCGTGAAGAAACCGCAATTTTCTCATTGAATATTTCCGCCGTAGATTTCAAATTATTGTCCGGTAAAGAATCACAAATCGATGTGAAAGAGAATCAATACACGGTTAAAATTGCAGCGGGGTCATATTCTATTTATAAAATTCGCAGGTGATGTTAGGTAAAAAACAAAGAAAAGGTTGAGGCTAAGCTGTTTGATGAGAAATAATTTTGAGTCAGATTTTATTCTTAGCCTCCGCCAAAGTTTTAGAAATCGTCACTTTAAATCTGATTGATCTTTAATCCGCACAATCAACAATTCCTCCCAAATAGTGAATATACTCACTATAAATCAGTTTTCGGGTTTTGCATTAAAGTCGAAGTTGACTTAATAATTGTTTTGCCAGTAAAATTCTTTGTGTCTTCGAGCCTTAGTGGCGTTGATTAAAATTGCCACGAGGACACAAAGTCACCAAGAAATCTAAAAGAATCTCGGTTTTGCCGAGTTCATGGAGAAATGTACCGAAAACCAATTTCTTCACAGTATAGTTTGAATTTATTACAGAGTGTTGAGATAAATTTAGCTGATTTTTTGCTTACCTCGCGCTTTTGCATTATTCCATTTTTGATTAAATTTTCGTTGAATTTTTTGAGAACTAAAGCAGATTACAGCCTTCACGTTAGTCCTAACTATTTATGGCAGTATCTATCTCGGAGTGATTAAAAATAATACCCGAAAGTGTGATATGAATACTCGTTTTTCAATTTAATACGAAGAATTATTTGAATGAAAAGCGTGACGAATCGGATGAATCGTAAAGTAATAAATAGCTGCCGTCCCCAAAATATTTTTAGGATACTCATATTTATTTAAAAATGAACAAAGGTAAAACTGAATGACAAAACGCTCCATCGAAAAACAAGAATCATTTATAGTTTACATTACAAATTATAACGATAGTCAATTCTATATCACTGCTCAAATGATTGATGCTGCTGCCGATCCGGTTTCGGCTTATATAGATGCATATAGCAGCATATTGAAAATAATTGGGAAAGAAAATCTGTTCATCGTTCACGATAAAATTTTCGGAAGCTCAAATTATTATAAAGACATTGTAAATTCGCGAAAAGAATTATTGCTGAAGAATAAAATAAACAGCGAACTGCCGCTAACTTTTATACAGGGAAATCCGTATTGGGGTCAAGGCATTGCCGGAATACAGATAATTGCTGTATCAATTGCTAATGAAGATGAAAAAGTATGGACGATATTAGATGGTGAAAAACCATGCGGATTCGGATGGAAAAAAAACGGCGCTAACTTTTTGATGCTGCAAAACATCTGCGATTTGAATAACCACTACGGCGAGAATAAAAGAGAAAGTCAAACTGGAATAATGTTCGACCGTGCGCAAAATATTCTTCATAATTATTCCGGTTCTTATCAAAACGTCGTTCGCACCTGGATTTATATTGACGATATTCTCGACTGGTATGGTGAATTCAATAAAGTAAGAAATATCAAATACAAGGATTTCGGTTTCATACCCAATGGTTCCGGTCAAATGGAAACTGAAAGAATTTATCTCCCCGCGAGCACCGGTATTTGGGGGCGCAATCCTTTGAATGCCGCAGCAGTGATGGATTTGCTTGCAGTAATACCCGAGCCAGGTTCGCCGGTTAAAATCGGTCAGACAAGCGGAGTAAAACAACGCTCGCCTTTCTGGTATGGTTCGGCATTTTCGCGGGCAATGTGTGTACGCGAACCGGAATTAACAACAATTCTTCTTTCCGGTACCGCGTCAATTGATGAACACGGGCATAGCGTATTTATTGGCGATACCAAATTGCAAATACACAAAACAATGGGAGTTATCGACGCTTTAATTAAAGAAGAGAATGCCACGTTGAAAGATATATGTACGGCAACTGTATTTCTTAAACGCGCCGATGATTACCCGGTATATGAAAAAGCGATACTCGAATTGGGATTGACTGAAATTCCCGCAGTCTGTGTTGTAGCTGATGTATGCCGTGAAGAGTTGTTGTTCGAGATTGATGCGACTATTGTTCACGATAATAAATAATTTAGCGATTATGAAAAGGCGTAAAGCCTGTCATATTTTTTTAATGGCCTTTATTCTGTATTCATCTAACGAACTAATATGCCAGGATAGAGAATCGAAAGTAGTAGCAGAAAATAACACAGCAATAGTCAAAGTTAATTTTTCCTCATCTAATTTACCAATCATTGTAATCAATACATTTGGAGAAACAATTCCTGATGAGCCGAAAATATCGGCTGATATGGGTATTATTTACAACGGTGAGGATTTACGAAACAATTTATCGGCCATTCAACCATTACTTCGGAAAAATAGGTATCGAGCTTCGCGGTAATTCAACGCAATCCTTTCCAAAGCAGCCGTATCTGCTTGAAACGCGAGACGAGTCCGGCAATAATTTGAATGTTTCGCTGCTCAACATGCCGGAGGATAATGACTGGATATTGTTAGCTTCATACATTGATCGAACGCTTATCCGTACACCACTTGCTCATTATTTGTCCATGTCAACCGGACAATGGTCAAACCGCAGTAGATTTTGCGAGTTGGTTGTTAATGGTGAGTACCTCGGTATTTATCTTTTGATGGAAAACATTAAGAGAGGGAAAGAAAGGCTCGATATCAATGAATTGAACCCCGATGAGATTTCGGGCGAGGATATAACCGGCGGATATATTTATGAAATAACAGGTTTCGGTGGCGACTTTGGCGAGAATAGAAAACTTCACTATCCTGCTATTGATGAAATAACTGTAGAGCAATTAAATTATATCCGGGATTACGATGACAATTTTCGAAGTATCATGAATTCAACATCATTCGCAGATCCCGACAACGGGTATTCGAAATGGATTAGCGTTTCCTCTTTCATCGAAGAGATATTAGTCCAGGAAACCGTGCGTAATAGCGATGCCTACGGTTGGAGCGCTTATTTCCATAAAGATAAAAACAAAAAATTACACGCAGGACCGGTTTGGGATTTTGACCAGTCGTCGGGCAACTCAACTTATCTAGACGGGGGAAATTCGTCCGGATGGGTGCTCGACTATGAAACTGATCAGCCGTTTTTTTGGAAAAAACTTTTTGATGAATCCAATTTTCAAGAGAGCCTAAAACTTAAGTGGCAGGAATTAAGAAACAATAAATTCGATACTGCGAATGTTCTTGCATTTATTGATTCTTGCGCGAACTATTTGAACGAAGCACAGGAAAGAAATTTTGAAAAATGGCCTATCCTCGGTAAATTCATTTGGAGAGAAACAGCCGGTTACAACTTGCGGGACACATATCAGAAGGAAGTGGATTACTTAAAAACTTATATGGCTTCAAGAGTGAGCTGGATGGACGAACAATTGAAAATAAATCAAACATTTGTCGAGCCAAATCCTGACGCCATTATAAAAGATTTCATTCTCGAGCAGAATTTTCCTAATCCGTTCAATCCAACTACAGTAATTAGATATACTATACCAGCTGCTGTAGAGACGCCATATATGGCGTCTCTACAACATGTTACGTTAAAGATATATGATGTACTTGGCAATAAAGTTGCAACATTAGTTGATGAAACGAAGTTGCCCGGAATTTATGAAGTGAAATTTGATTCGAATGCATTATCAAGCGGTGTCAACTTTTACCAATTGCGGGCGGGTAGTAAAGGTATTTCGAAAAAGATGGTAATATTAAAATAATGTGAAATTTAACCTTACGAATATTCACAAATAAACATGCCGGCTATTGAGCAAAAACCACCATGAACAATATTTGCGTAATTGCCTTGCGGCAAAAATATGTTGCCGATAATTCTATTTGCGCCGTTTAACCGTTATCACCGTGTCATGTTTGTGTTAATCCACGAATCTGCAGCCGGAGAACTTTTACTTTTATTTGCTTTCACTTTTGGATCAAGAGTAGCTTTTTGAGTTTCTTGTTCTTCAAGGTGTGCAATCCTGGCAAGAGTTTGCGGACTAAACTTAACAGACTCTTTAACCATTTCCGGTACATTAAATATTTCAAGACATGTTTCGTAAAAAAGCGGATCCTCCTGCGGTAAAGCAAATCCTTTTGATGTAACTCCGGCTGAATCAATGTGACTTATAAAGATTCCGGTAAATTGCCCGTCCTGGCGTTTACTCGAATAAACCAACCATCTATTATTGCTTGACCATGAGTGGAATCCCTCAGCACGGTCGCTGTTAAGTTCAAGTCTTTTCATCGCGCCGTTTCTTAAATCGTACGAATATAAATCAGCGTCCGAATGAAAGATCGGGAACGAACCGTAACTTGAAGCAGTGAAAACAATGAATCGTCCGTCAGGTGAAATCTTTGGCTGCGAAATACTGAATCCTGTTTGAGCTGACGAAATTACAGTTTCAAGTTTTCCCCAGGTATTGTTCTTTGCATCGTACAAAATACGCATCAAGTCGAATTTTATATTGCCGTATGCTAAACTGTCTTCGTTCTTTTGGGATTTAACAGTGTATGAATCAATTTTATTTGAGCTGCAGAAATAAAGATAATCACCGTTATGAGACCAAAGAGGCCATACCTCAACACGGTCCGGACTTGAAATTTCCGGTGTTGTGGTTACCATATTTTTTTTGACATCATAAACGATAATATCGAGAACGCGGTCAAGCTCGTCGCGTGTTTCGCCAATTGTGTGGAAAAATTGCAATGGTTTGCCAACCGAAAACGCAATCAAATTACCCGATGGATGCCAGGTAGGATAACCGCCAGGCGATTTATTGAACTCAGTTCTTGTATCGATCTTTTTAATTTTCTCATCTACACAAAGAAGCATTGCTGTACCGGGTTCAAATCTTGTGTGAAGTAACCAGCGGTCCGTCCCGTTCTGCCAAAAATTATGGCAGTTCATACAATTATCTTGCGTCAACTTGTTTGGTAAGATAGGAGTCTCGTCAAAATTTTCAATGTTGCGCTGGTAAATTCCCATCTTTTTCCATTGGTTAAACAACGGACCAAATTTCCGGTAGGCAACATATCCGTCTATTTTTTCTGTTGCTATTTTATTTTCGATAGCATTGAAACGAGTCCATTGACCATTTTTCTGTTCCGAATATATTTCGATTTTCAAATTCTCACCTGCATTTTGAGCAAGCAATTCTTTCCAATCGCTAAACGGAATATTTATTTGACCGGAATTATCTTCTACTTGTATCGGTTCGCCATGTTTGGAGCTGATTTGCACAAGAAAATTTTCACCTTTCTCCTTAATAGAAAAATTCAAAGGAGAGCAGTTTGGAGGAATTACAATCCCCGTATAGTCGGGATTGATGATTGGAAGTCTTGCTTCCTCCTTTGCGTTAGGAATATCTTTTCTGGTGGAACAGCTTATAGTTAAAATTGCGATCAGGATTATCGTTACAAATTTTTTTATCCTATTTATTATGTTTTGATTTTTCATTTCAATTCCCGGTTATCATTTTTTTGGTTTAATAAACATATAATAGTACCAATATGTGTCGCCAAACAGACCTCGTAATTTTGTGGTCGTGCCGCTCCGGTCTTTTTTTATATCAATTAAAATTTTGCGATACTCCACAAAGCGGTTTATTACAGCCGGAGTAACGTATCTCTGCAATGATGTTTTACCTGAATCAGGCGAAATCGACTCTTTAAAAATCAATGCTTCCTGTATGTGTATCGGCATATGCGGATAATTTACCAATTCGAAATAAGATGCGCGCTTTGCAACTCCTTTTAAATTGCCTATCAGAAGATCATAAGCCATCAAATATTCGAAAGCCATTTTATTCAATGGATTTCTTCTAAGTAAAGTTTCCATATTTAATGGTGATGGTCTGCCGAGCGAAATGAAATCTTCTGTAGGCATTACAGAAGCAATTCGTTGGTAACTGCTGCTCTTAGGTAACGTAACGGGATCTTGATTTAGTTTTAATAATTCATCAGCAGTCTCTTCATAGAAAGGAACCTTCTTTAAATTATTAAAATACCGGTTACCTGCGTTATTGTATCCCTTTAAAGAATAGATCATCCCGAGGCGTTTTAAAATGTTTGGTAGATAACCCTTTTGTTCCAAAGCTTCGTGCGCCCAGTGTTGGGATTCGCTTACTAATCCCATATCCCAATATATATTGCTGGCTTCCTCCGAAAAAGTTGAGCACCAATGGAAATCCATTAGTAATCCTTTATGTCCTTCGCTCTGATTGAAGAAGAACATTTTATCCAAAAGTAAATTCTTTTTAAATAATGCAAAGTTTGTTTGATATAGAAGTATCGGGTTCATTTTGTCTGTGTACTTGCTTATCGCTTCGAGTATGCTGTTCCAATTTCCATTACGGGCAAATTGATTTACTTGAATGACAGTGCGCATCAAATAATTGCTTGGTTTAGTAGGCGTTATATAAAAGGTTGCAAGGAGTAATACTGTACCCAATGCAATCTTCCAAATCTGATGAAAGTCTGTTACTTTTTGTACAAATCTTTTTAGCGAAGAGAAATTGAAAATGAAAATGACAATAGGTGTAATAAAATAAAAAGCATAGAGTAAATACTGGTTGGTCATTAAGTTGATATTTTCTTCAGCTATCAAGTTCTGCAAATATGCCTGACGCGTAGGGACATAAAAAATACTTGCAGATCCCGCATAAGGAAGCACTACAGCAATAAAAAATAAAACAACTCCGTTTACATATTTCTTCTTGAATAAAATTTCGTTGAGCACAGTTAGAACCGCAAATACAAGGAATGTCCCGCCGGTAAACCAAAATAATATAACTGATATTAGTATTCCGGCAACAAGCCTGACCCACTGGTTTGAGAAAGAGTATTTATTAAATAAGAACAAAAATACTAAGTTGACAATTAGACTTAATTCGACGTTGACGGGGAAGTAGTAATTCCCGTGAAGTAATAGAAAAATTGCAGCCGGGATGATATTGAAAGTATGTGTGGATTTTTTTTCGGTAAGTGTATTGATCCACATTCTTGTAAGTATCGCGATCAGCCAAAAGCATATTGCCAAATATAGCGACGCCCAAAAATCCGATGACCAGTACTGCATAAACAAAGCAGTCAGCCAGTTTACAAATCCGCCGGGAATTTTCATTGATCCATTAAAAAAAGCAGCGCCTTTTAAAAACACCGGCGACTGTGATTCAAGCATCAAAATCGGGTTTATTTGCGAATGTAAATAGAAAAAGGCAGCGATAAGGAAAATTAATTCCTGAGTCCAAATTCCTATCTTGGGAATAAGTCTTTTTAATTCGAAGCGCGTCATTTCTTTGTCCATTTTTAAAAAGAATTAAAGTAAAAATATCATTCGTTACAATGATTTCAAAGATTGGATTGGAAGACTGTTATTTAGTATAGCCCACGTGTTATTTCGCGGGCTAATAATTTTCAAATTAAATCTATGAATAAGACTGCATGATTAAAATTTTACTATCACTTCTTTACCATTGTAAGAAATTGATTTATCAACTGCTGTGCAGATTTCTAAACTCGTTCCATGATTCTCTTTCACAATTACTATGTTGATTGTTCGTTCCTTCAACATTCCGGGGAACTCACCTTTCCGTTCGCCGATTGTTAATTGCCGGTTAACATCATCCCATTTGAAATCTATCGTTGCGTAAATTCCTTTCTCATAATTGTAGTTGTCGTTTTCGTCTTCATACAAAGTAAATGTTCCATCAGCGCCGGGATAGATTCTCAATTCAATCGGATCAGCCGGTTTTTCTGTTGAGTATTGAAGGAATGGTCCCATCGGAATAATTGAACCAGCTTTTACGAACAGAGGAATTATTTCAATTGGTGCATCGGTTTTAATTTCTTTCCCGCCTTCGATAGTTTTTCCAGTCCAGAAATCCAACCACGTCGTTTTAGCAGGCAAATATACCTTTGTGGTTTTTTCTTTTGTTTCAATAGTCTGTTCTTTCAAAAACATAGAGGGAGTTTTCCATCGTAAAATCATTCTTGCAGCGCCGGTTGATCTGTTCTCTGTCTCAATAATAAAATCATATTCCTTACCTGCTTCCAAATCAATGAGTTCGGTATATTGTTCAACGCTGGTGTAAACCATTTTCAAAGTATCGCCGTTTAGTATTATCCGCTTTGCATCATAACATAGCAAATGGAATTGATGTTTCCCGGTTTCCTTAGGAATTAGTTTTCCTTTCCATTGAATAGCATATGTTGAGTCGGTAACATAATCCGGTCTGCCGGTGTACCAAAGAATATCAATGTTCGGATCGATTTGTTCTTTTCCTAAAATATTTCTCGCAGGATCCTTAAAGTATTTTGCTGATAGCCCTGGCTTTCCGTCATTAGTTCTGAAAAATTCCGGTCCAACAAGTGTGCTTGTTTCCGGAGGTCGGTGATACATATATTCGGTTACCGGACAAACCATTATTGCCGGACCAAACATAAACTGATCATCGATGTTGAAAGTATTTTCATCAAAAGAAAAATCCATCGGTAAGCCGCGCATGATTGTGTAATCCTCGCTTGTTACTTTCCATCCTAGCGAATAAATGTAGGGCAATAATCGATATCGCAAATTATCCATCATCAAAATCGGTTCTGTAAATTCACCCATTTCCCAAATTTCGCGCGGAGTTTCGGAACCATGAGACCGGAAGATTGGAGAAAAAGCGCCAAGCTGAAACATGCGTGCGTACAATTCTTGATATGCCGGATCTTTCCCGCCCTTCATAAAGATACCATCGTAAGCGCCAAGTACAAAAGCGCCGATATCGAATGTCCAATAAGGAATGCCGGACATGCAATGATTCAATCCTGCCGAAATTTGATTGCGATAAACTTCCCAGCTTGCACCAATATCACCCGACCACGTTGTTGCGGCATTACGCTGCTGTCCAGCAAATGTGGAGCGCGTTAAAATATACGCACGTCGGTCGGAAGTTTCCTTTCTCCAATTTTTATAAATATCATCAGTCATTGCGAGTGAAAAGGCATTCAAATACCTCGCCCATGAACCGAGATGATTGCTCCCCATTTTTCTCAATTCATATTCGCTCGATTCTTTCGTCATCGCGTTTACAACATCCGGCTCAGTTGAATCTATCCACCAGCCGTCGAGTCCTTTTGAATAAAGGCCATCCCGTAAATATTTCCAGTATAATTCATTTGCTGCCGGATTGAAAGCGTCGTAATACTTAAATCCAGCCCAGCCAACGGGTTTGTACAGAAATCCATTTTTTAACATATCCTTATAAATTTCAGTATTAGGTCCAAGAGCCGGCCAGATTGAAATAATAATATGAAAATTCATTGCGTGAAGTTTATCGCACATTTCCTTTGGAGTAGGGAAGAGGCTTTTATCGAAAAACATTCCGCTCCAATTCTGAGCGCCGTTCCAGTAATCCCAATCCTGAATCATGTTGTCAATTGGAATTTTAAGTGCGCGGTATTTCTCTGCCACATTCATCAGCTCAGCTTGAGTATCATAATGTTCTTTGCTTTGCCAATATCCAAAAGCATATTTCCCGTACATCGGTGCATCGCCGGTGAGTTCACGATACCCGGAGATTACTTCATCCATATTATTCCCGTACACGAAATAGTAATCAATATTATTGCCTATATCCGACCATAAGGACATCCCTTCGGCATTATCTTCAAACACAGTCTTTGAATAATTATCCCAAAGTATTCCATAGTTCTGAGTTGAAATTAGAAATGAATTTGCGGCTCCCACATTAGCTTGTGCTAAAGTAACTTTTTTACCGCGGTAATTAAAGTCACCGTCGGTTTGTTCGCCAAGTCCGTAGATTCCTTCACCGGATGTCAATTTGAAATTTTGCTGAATTGTATAACCCGAATCCGAGAAATACGAAACCGGTTTGAACAAAGGTTTTCCGGTTTCATTCAATATCGGTTTATAATCGGAAGTAAGGAAAGCGATATTAGCGTCGTTCTTTGAAATAATTAAAATAAGTTTTGCAGATTTAAGGAGATATACCTCATCGGTTTCCGCTACCATAATATCAAGCTCGAAGGCAGTATCTTGTATAATCGAAAGACTTATTTTTTCGGGCGTGCCTCCGGGGCACCATTTTAATATGCGAACTACATCATCTTCAAAAAACTGAACGCGCAAATTGATTTCAGGTGTTTTCAATTCAATGCCGTTGCCGATACCAACAATTTGGGCTTGAGTGAATGAATTGTAAAAAGTAATTGTAAGTAGTAGAGTCAGAGAATAAAATAATTTTCGAATCATCAGTATGTCTCCATTTATTTCTGCAAAGTCATAGTTTTTGTTATTACTCCTAATTTTCATTTCAACAATGCCATTTTTTTTGTGATAATAGTTCCGCCTGCTTGAAGGCGATAAAAATAAACACCGCTCGCTAATGAATAATGTAGAGTGTTGAATGTAGAATGATGAATTCCTGCACATTGAAATTCATCAACAAGAGTTGCTATTTCTCTTCCAAGAACATCATACACTATTAATGATACTTTACCGAAAACTGGCAACTGATAACTGATTACTGTAGTTGGATTAAACGGATTCGGGTAATTCTGAGACAATTGGTATTCATTAGGAATTGCATCCGTTGGATCTTCCACGGACGAAAAAACATCATCGCGGCCAGGAGAACCATTCACAGCGTATGAAGTCCTCCAGTTTACAGGATCATTTAAATTACCGGTAGGATTAATATCAACAGGCACTAATGATACGCCTGTTCCATCACAAGCCTCGGGCCAGGGAATAGTGTCATCATAAGTGATTGAAAAAACCGTATCACCTGATGCTTGACAAAGAGTGATGGGCTCCCCACCGTTATCAAGTCTTCCTGCGTATTCGCCGGATGGATAGAAACTATAAAGGTCATTAAACATCTCCCGGTTGGCGCCAATTACAAAAAACTCGTTTGGATTAAGAATTGTACTTTCAGGGAAAGTGAAAATAACTGCGTCGCTAAAATATGCACCGGATAAATTCAACGGCGCGTTCCCGATATTTTTTAATTCAAGAAACTCATATTCATCATCGTCAATAGTATCTTCTGCGAGCGGATGATAATGTATTTCGGTCAATTTCAAATTTGCATCATTGTCGTCAACAAATAGGATTAACTCATGTATGGCGCTCCATGTTGTACCGTTTAGTATGCGTGCTTTAACAACGGTTGTTGAATTAATCGTAATGTCTATTTCATCGCCGCCATCCTGTGCTGATGCCGCAGCCGCGCCGCCGATTATTCGCGGATCCAATCCGTCGGTTGTAAAAATTATGCTTCCCTTTGCTGTGTTTGGATTCGTAAGTTTAAGGATGTAGCCAGAACCAACTTCTAATAAACTTTCGGTAACCGTTAAATTATTATTCTTATAAACAGGCGGATCGATATCGGGATAAAGATCAACTTGTTTGAGCTGGTTAAGCACAATCCCGGTGCGAAGTGGAAAGTAATTATCAATGATATCGTCAATTGCCGGCTGCCAATCGTCATCTTTTGTTCTTGGAGGATTGCTGTAAAGATCTCCCCATCTTGCAGATTCTCCAATAATTGCCATATCAATTTCTTCAGTGCGTTTCTCAAATAAGGAAGTCACCTTGGCGGGAGTCATGCAGCCCTGGTTGAAAAAATGTTTATAAACATGATCTGCGAACAGGAGTTTGTACTCATCGTTATCGGATAATTTGAAGTGCAGCCACTGCGGATGAAACTTGTTGAAATCCGAAACTGTCATTTTAAAACCGTCGGTAAGTATTCCAATATTAACCCGGTTTTCATATAAACCGATCCCATCACCTTCGCCCGGTGTAGTACGAATTGAATGTTCAGCATCGTGAACAAAAAATTTAAATCCCTCTTTTCCGTTCCGGTTATAAATGGCAAAGAAATTATTCGGACCTTTGTTAGATGCAAATTTTGAACACGGACTATCATAATTACCGCCATAAAAAATAATCATCATGTAATCAATCAAATTATCAACGTCAACCAAAACATCGTAACTTGTATTTCTTAAACCATCCTCGTTCTTACCCTGCACTTTAAAATAATTTTTGTTGCCGGTAAAACCCGATCTACATAAATTCCACACATCCTTCCAGGCATCGAGAGTACCGTCAGTAGCTTCGATATTTGATGTGCCGTTTGTTTTAATGACATCGTAATCTTCAACAGTACCGCCATAATAACTGGCTGCGAATCGGGCTTCGGAACGCTCCTGTGTTTGGAACAATCCCCAATATACTCCATTTATATATAGATGATAAGCCCGGCTTCGTGTAAATTGATTGCCGGTTTGAGCCTGGAGATCGCGGGAAAAAACATCACGTATCATAATATTATATTGGCCAAGGTGACCCGGATAACTCCATGCATAATTTTGACTGGTTCGGATATCCATTTTATCAAACTCGTCAACTCCTTCGTTTTCGAAAAGAGGATAATCTAAATTTTTCTTACCGTACTCTTCTCTAAAGAACAAACGGAAAGCATGTTTAGGATTATCGCCGTGAGCGCTCCAACCGCCACGTATGCGAATTCCACAATTAATTTGAAATCCCTCAGAGCCATCCGGATTAAGTAACTCTACCGAAGCCGGACATTCCCAGGTATCACCTGACTCAAGTGCGTTCATATAAATTCCGGTAGATGGATCAAATAAATTATCGAGGTCAGTGACAAGAGAAAATGTAGGCACTGAAATTAATGCATCATCAATCACGTTTTTATATCGTGAATCATTTAATACTGTCTGAGACATTCCATAATCAATATATTGCTGATTAAATCCGGGATCAGGCCATCCGGGTCCGGGTTTAACTCCTTCCGGAGAAAGTGTTGGGACTTTATTAATAAATAAATACGTATGGGTCACGCTTTCACTCAAAGAATTATCCGGAAACAAAGTGCATGCGCGTAAAACAACTCCCGGAGTTTTATCGCGGTTTCCGGTCGTACTTTCGGGATCAACATGAACAGTTGCCGGGGCGTTTTGGTGCAGAGCTGTAGGTGAACCTATTGGATCGGAACCATCAAGTGTGTATTTTATTTTAGCACCCGCGGTTTCAGCGCTTATAGTCACGTCAAAACTGGAATCATAAAATCCGCGTGTAACAGAAAATTCTGGAATATCATCAGTATCCAAATTACTTTTTTGAATATTGTTATCATCGATTGTCTGTGCATTTATAAATTGAGTATTTACGGAAATGAAAGTGAGCATCAAAATTATAATACTCAAAATATGTTTTAATCTCATTATCAACCCCTTATTTGTTATCCTAAGAATAATATCTTTTTGTTTTCCAAACAACGAAAAAATACGGTTATATCCGGTTTGCGAATAATGGCAATCCCTAATGTGAAGTTAAAGAAAGGTACGAGCACGATATTATAACCGAATTATTTTTTGATGACATCTACTTTGAATGAGTTATTTGTTAATCCTTGTCCACCGGAAAATATTTCGAATCCGGCTTCGACAGCATGCATATACCATGTATCTTCTAAATAACCTCTTTTAATTGAGTCCTTAATAAAATCATTTAGATCAAGATTAACTTTATCTGCCGGAGCGGTGATTTTGTATGCGATGTAATTCCAATCCCATTTTGCAAAATAGATATCCCATTCATATCCACCGATAATAACTGAATCTTGTATGGTGCCTCCTGGCATAGCCCCGCCATGGTAATCAATCCAAATCATTAATTCGGCGCTATACTTTGAACCGGTTTTGATTGGTGCAAACCAAATATCAAGGGCAGTATTCCATATTCCGCCTGCGTCCGATGTGGTTACATCCCATAAAAATGGTGCGGATTCAATCCCGTTTATTTGAAGAGGCAGCGGGTTATTTACTGTGGTGCAAGAATCCCAATGACACCCCTTATAAATGGAAGGATAAGCCGCAACAGAATT
This sequence comes from bacterium, assembly GCA_043808235.1. GTDB lineage: Bacteria > Bacteroidota > Ignavibacteria > Ignavibacteriales > Melioribacteraceae > JAZDFC01. The sequence goes on along the minus strand of JAZDFC010000041.1, from coordinate 1,984 downwards.
GCCGTTATCATGCCCGGATAAAGTTACCTTGAAAAACGTCGATTCCTTGTTTACTTCCAAACACTGTGGAGTTGTTGCCCCCCAAACATTACTCATTACAATGTATTCTCCGTTTAACACAGGAGTTGTTTCGCTTTTGCACAATTCAACTATTTGAGCTAATGCACTTGATGAAATAACTGCTGCGCTAATAAATACAAGGATTAATGATTTGCTTATTTGCATTAGTTTTATTCCTTAACAATTTACGTTCCGATGGATTTTAATTAGAATGAAAAATCAGCCGGTTCAGTGTGTAGATTAAAAACACAGAATGAAATTAACAATGGATTTATACTAAAAAAAACACACCTACAACTACTATAGTTGCAGGTGTGCCGTTCAAAAAAAAGATGATAATATATTACTTTAGAAGAAGCATCTTCTTTGTAATAACAGCATTGGATGTTTGTAATTTATAGAAGTAAACACCACTGCTTAAATTTGAACCTACGAAGGAAACTTCGTGTGAACCTGCATTCTGAACATCATTAACCAATACAGCAACTTCTCTTCCTAATACATCAAATACTGACAAACGAACTTTGTCCATCGATTCGATGCTGTAAGAGATTTTTGTTGATGGATTGAACGGGTTAGGATAGTTTTGAGCAAGGTTGAAAGTAACAGGAACTACTTCCGGATTTTCAACATCAAGTACTATCTCGCCGCCCAATATTGCGGTTCCCCAATGTCCGGGTACCTGCCATGAATCATCGCCTACTTCAAGCCACCATTTGTTGATGTGTTCACGATCAGCTCCGTCGTTATCGTCTTGTTGTATTTCCAATCCGATTAGTTCTCCTATCGTCGGGGTGATTCCTAAGGATTCTAATGGGATTCTTGCTTCTACATTGTATCCAAAATCGTCTTCACTTATATAGAATTCGCCGCCTGTGAATCCAACACCAAGATCTGCTACGTGCGATTCTTCACTTCCCATCCAGCCATGCTGGATTGTGAATTGACGATCATTGATTCCGTCAAACGCATCGCCTTTGCTGTTATCTGCATCGAAATATACTTCGACGTTGTCTCTTTCCCAGCTGTTGGCATGGTCGTCATCCAGGATGTCATCATATACGTCCCAATATACATACATGTTGTCATCGTCGTATGCAAAGTATGTACGTATAAATGCATCCATGAAATTATCCGGTGCACCTGCGCCGTTGGTATGTGAATTCTGTGTGGTTTGGCTGCATTGATCATAAATTGCATCAAAGTCACCATCCATTACAGGTGTGGTGCCTGAAGGCAGTTTCTTTATTTCGAAATTCTCACTCGCTACGCGATCTGATAACATTGCTGTTCCCCAATGTCCGGGTACTTGCCATGAATCATCGCCTTCTTCGAGCCACCATTTCGAAATGTGTTCACGGTCCGCACCGTCGTTATCGTCTTGCTGCCATTCGATACCTATATATTCGCCTGCCGTCGGGGTGATGCCAAGTGATTCTAACGGTATTCTGAACTCGAGCCAGAAACCGCCCATATCAGATATCTCATCGGCAATAATAAATTCGCCACCGGTGAATCCAACGCCAAGATCGGCTATATGGGATTCTTCACTTCCCATCCATCCATGCTGGAATGTGAATTGACGATCATTGATTCCGTCGAACGCATCGCCTTTGCTGTTATCGGCATCGCTGTAAAATTCAACGTTGTCTCTCTCCCAGCTGTTGGCATGGTCGTCATCAAGAATGTCGTCTTGTGAATAGAAAAGACCATAAAGGTTATCATCGTCATACATCAGTTTGCTTGCACCGAATAAATCACTCCAACTATCCGGTACGCCAGCGCCGTTATCGTATGAGTTCTGAAAAACCCAATCAACGGTTTTCCATACTGCATCAACTGCTCCGTCGATTGTAGGGGCTACTGTTGTTTTGGGGACGTCGTACAACCATCCGCCTAACACTCTTTCACCGGTTTGTGCGGA
>JAZDFC010000040.1:0-11625 GCA_043808235.1 bacterium | reverse complement strand
ATAACTCCGATTTTCCATAATACAATGGGCAACAATGCAGGCTGGGGAGAATTCTGGGCAAAAGATATTCCTTTGAAATTTGCGAATGTAACGGCATTTGATTGGACACAGTTTTATGTAGATGTACCGGTACAAACCGGTGCGGTATCGATGTCTGTAAGACTGCATCCATTAGGAAGATTTCAAGGTACAGTTTATATGGATCAGTTAGAGATAAAGAAAAATGGAGTTACTGATATTAGTAATAGTTCGGAGACTCCAACAAGTTATAGTTTATCTCAAAACTATCCGAATCCTTTTAATCCGAGTACAATAATCAGTTACTCACTGCCAACGAACTCGCTTGTTAGGTTAGTGATTTATGATTTACTTGGACGTGAAGTAAAAACTTTGATCAACAGTGAAAAGAATTCCGGGACCTATCAGGTTCAATGGAATGGAGATAACAATTTCGGATCAAAGGTTTCAAGCGGAACATATCTTTACACGATCAGAAGTGGAGACTTCTATCAAGCAAAGAAATTAATTCTCTTGAAATAAAACATTCCTCAAAGGGCACCTGTATGGGTGCCCTTTTAATTTTGAAGTTTAATTAATAGTTTTTTAAATTAATGATAGGTGGATGTAGTGTTCACTTTTACTAATTGTAATAAAGTTTTCGTTTCTTTACTTGGTCTCTGTATGCTTCTAACGAGCGCATTTGTTTACGCCGGCACCACAGGAAAGATTGCTGGTAAAGTGATAGATAAAACAACTCGTGAAGCGCTTATAGGAACAAACATACTGGTTGTCGGTACTTCAATGGGAGCCTCTTCAGACTTAGATGGGAATTATTTCATTCTCAATCTTCCTCCCGGTGAATATCAATTAAAAGCTTCGATGGTTGGTTATTCCTCTTTTGTAATTCAAAAGGTCAGAGTTTCTGTAGATCAAACAACAAAAATTGATTTTGAACTAACTTCCGAATCAATGGAATTAGCCGATGTAATTGTTACCGCTGAAAAACATTTAGTCAGGAAGGATCTAACATCGACAGAACAAACGATAAGCAGTGAAAATATTTCTATGCTTCCGCTTGAAGATGTTTCCGCGGTTGTAAATTTACAAGCGGGAGTTGTTGATGGGCATTTTAGAGGCGGCAGAGGTAACGAAGTAAAATATTTGATTGACGGCGTTCCCGTTAATGATGTGTACTCCGGTCAATCATCTTTATCGGCAGAAGTAAACAGCATTGAAGAAATCCAGGTTCTTACAGGTACATTTAACGCTGAATATGGCGAAGCGCTTTCGGGTGTAGTCAATCAGGTGACAAAAATTGCAGGTGAAAAGTTAGTAGGCAATTTATCTTTTTATACCGGTGATTATGTAAGTACGCATAAAAATATTTTTACTAATATAGATCATATTAGTCCAACCAATGTTTATAATATCCAGGGAAATCTCAGTGGTCCGGTTCCGGGTTTAGAAAATTTATTAAAGTTCTTTATCTCCGGTCGTTATAATTACGATGAAGGTTCGATCTATGGACAAAAAGTTTTCAATCCGTCAGATTCTTCCAATTTCTCTGCCAATAACCGTGAAGATTGGTACATTGGCGCCACGGGAGACAGTTCATACGTTCCTATGAATTTCCACCGGAAGTTATCTTTACAAGGTAAACTCGCTATCAATGTCGGTGGCGGAAAAGGAATTGTACTTTCTGGACTTTATCAGGATAACCAATACCGGGATTATGATCATGTGTATAGACTTAATCCTGACGGTGATTATAAAAAATTTCAAAAAAGCTATTTAGGAATAGCAAGTTATACGTTATTATTGAGCAACTCCGCGTTTATAGATTTTTCAGCTTCGTATCTCAGATCTGAGTTCAAACAATACGTTTACGAAAATCCATTCGAAACCACAACAACTTATAATGATGCAGGAGAGATCGTTTATAACGGATATAGTTATATAAATCCTGACAGAAAAAAAGATGTGAGCGGAAACGCGTTTCTTACCGGTGGTACACAGAACTGGCATTTTAATCATACCACAACAAGTTATACCGGGAAATCAGATTTTACCTGGCAGGTCGATAACATCAATCAAATCAAGACAGGGATTGATTTTACTTACCACGATCTAAAGTACAAAGATTTTCAAATCATGGTAGATGCTTCATCAAATTTTAAACCCGTAATGCCGGCTGATACAGCTTTTAGTTATAACGCATATCAAGCTAATCCTTTTCAGTTTGCATATTATATTCAAGATAAAGTGGAGTTCGATTATTTAATAGTTAATGTCGGATTAAGATTTGACTATTTTGAACCGGACGGCAAATATTTAAAAGATCCAAATAGAATTAATCTTTTGGATGATCTTTCTCCTTCGAAATTTCCCGATTCATTTTTTGTAAAAGCAAAGTCGAAATATCAATTCAGTCCGCGCATTGGGCTCTCTTATCCGATAACCGATAGAGGCGCAATTCATATTTCTTATGGGCACTTTTTCCAGATTCCACCGTTCGAAAATTTATACCGCAATCCTAATTTCAGAATTGGATTAGGCGCTGACTTTCCGGAGAATATCGGCAACACTATCGGGAACGCAGACCTAAAACCGCAGCAAACAACCATGTATGAGATAGGGTTGCAGCAAGCGTTAACTGATGAATTTGGAATTACCCTTACCGGTTATTATAAAGATATACGAAATTTGTTAGCGTCGGAAATATATATCAAAAATAATTTTAAGAAATTCAGTAAGCTTATCAATAAAGATTATGGTTCCGTAAAAGGTGTAACGTTATCTTTTGAAAAAAGATTCGTAAACGGTATTGGCGCAACTTTAGATTATACTTTTCAAATTGCAAAAGGGAGCGCTTCCGATCCGAACGCCGCATTTAACAATGCACAATCTAATCCGCCTATAGAGCAGAACAAACAACTCGTTCCGTTAGATTGGGACAGAACCCATTCACTTAATTTTACATTAACACTTGGTGAGCCGGAAAATTACATTGCAAGTTTTGTTGGAAGGTTAGGATCGGGTTTGCCTTACACACCATCTCTACAAAATCAAAGAACGGGTTTAGAGAACAGCGACAACAGACCCGCTTTTTATGACGTCGATTTCTATATAACGAAGTATTTGGAATTAGCCGGACAAAAATTTTCAGTTTACATGAAAATCTTTAATTTGTTTGATACGCTGAATGAAGTGAACGTTTTCGGCGATACCGGCAGAGCCGGAGACACATTAGAGCTTACAAGAAATCAGACTGAACCGAGAGGCGTAAATTCAATTAAAGATTTTTTTACCAGACCCGACTTTTATTCAACTCCCAGACAAATTGTAATTGGAGCTGATTTTTCATTTTAGGTTGACTTTTTATTGGAGAAAAAATGTTGATAACAAAAAATAGTTTTGGTTTTATAATGCTGATTTTAACAACAGTTATTATCGCCTCCAATCTCTCTCTTGGACAGAGAATTGTTGATAAGAACAAAGGAGATCACAATCAAACGAGGAAAGGATTCATGGATGGAAACCTTGCCGCGACTGTTTACTATAACTTTGGTGAAATTGCAGATTGGGAAAATGAAGCGAGCAGAAGCGGTGTTTGGCCTAAGGGAACCAACCACACCTACGTTGATGGTGTCGCAATCATTGTGCAAGCTGAAGCAACTGATCCCGCTGGCAAACTGATTCATCCGTTGGAATCAAACTACTATGAATTTACTCGAATGAATAGTGCACAGACAATAACCTATGGCTGGGCTCCTCTACCGGGCTATTCGGCTACTTATGGCAATACGCCGGCAAGGAGTGATATCCCTTCTACTTGGCCTTTAAGATGGCCGGACAGACCTTCGGATTGGGAAGGAAAGTGGAACGGATTTTTCGGAAAGGGAATTTTTAACGCGGATGTTGAAACGTTTTTTGTTTTTGATGACAATGAAGATAGAGAATATATCTTAAAGAATAATTTTATCCCCGATGCCGATGATCCCACAAGAGGCGGATTGGGCATGCAGGTAAGAGCGCGTGGTTTTCAATGGTCGCAAGTGCTGGCTGAAGACGTGATCTTCTGGTATTACGAGATTACAAATATGGGAACTTACGATTACCAAAAAACTTTATTTGCGCAATATGTCGATTGGGGAATTGGCGGACATGATAATTCATCGAATAACGCCGGTGATTACAACGAATTATTGGATATGTCTTACGCCTGGTCTGTCGTTCCCTTCGGCAGTCCCGGGAATTGGAGTCCGGTTGGAATGGCGGGGTATGCATTCCTTGAGAGCCCGGGAGTTCCGGACGATTTACAAGATAACGATGCAGATGGACTGACCAATGAGAAACGAGATAATAACGCAACAGTTTTTATCAGAGATCCTAATCAAGATACGTATTTAAAAAATGTATTTCAGGATACTACAAAATTTTTCCAGTTTTACGGTAGATCATGGAAAGAGCATTGGGATGCCGATGAGAATGCGAATTGGAAATCATATGCTGATATCAACAAAAACGGTGTGTGGGATGTTGGAGAACCCTTAAATAACGATGTCGGCACTGATGGTATAGGTACATACGATACAGGTTATACAGGTCCTGATGCTGATGGAACAGAAGGAAACGGGATTCCTGATCAAAATTTAAATGGTTGTGAACCGAATTTCGGCATTCTTGATAAAGACGAGTCTGATCAGTTAGGACTTACCGGTTTTAAAATTTACGCGGTACATACTTACGAGCTTGACAATGATGAAGAGAACTGGACGGTACTTGCAGGACTTCCTGAACCACATGGTCAATCGATGATTGGTGTTAATCTCGCAAATTATTTTTCAAGTTATCTTTTTAGCATGAACGGAAGAAATACATATTCTCTATCCACTCGAAAATTAGAAGAAGAAGGTGAAACGGAAAGATTTTCTATGTCGATGATCTTTGGAATTAATCAAGACGATCTCTTCAGAAGAAAGAAAACAGTACAGCAAATCTATAACGCGAATTACCGTTTTGCTAAACCACCTGAAAAACCAATACTAACCGCGGTTCCCGGAGATCATAAGGTTACACTCTATTGGGATGACAGAGCCGAAAAGACGTTCGATGAATTTTATCAGCGAATAAATTTTGAAGGATACAGAGTCTATAGGTCTACAGAACCGAATTTCCTCGAGAATAAAGTTATTACTGATGCTTACGGAAAATCAATTTTCAGAAATCCAATTGCACAGTTCGATTTGATCGACGGAGTGAAAGGACTTCATCCGATAAATGTGAACGGCGCAATGTTCAATCTCGGAACCGATTCGGGATTAAAACATTCCTTCACAGATTCAACCGTGCAGAACGGTCAAACTTACTATTATGCGGTCGCATCGTACGACAGAGGATTTGAAACGACAACTATCGAAGGTAATTTTGAAGGCATACCGCCATCTGAAACGACAACAATTCTAAAGAAAGATATTAACGGGAATATTACTACCGATATTAATACTGCCGTTATCACCCCAAGAGCTCCAGCTGCCGGTTATCTTGCGCCGGGAGTAGAATCCTTCCAGGGAACAGGACCCGGAACAGGAAACATTTCGATCTCATCGATATCGATTCTCAATCCCGATTCAATTAAAAATTTTAATACTTATCGTTTAGAATTTTATGATAACGCTCCTTTCCATAATTCTGCACATCCGGAGTACTCACTTATTAACGTTTTACGCGGAGATACTTTAGTGACGAAACAGAAAATAAATGGCGTTGATGAACAAACTCCGGTTCTTGACGGGTTTACAATTGATATTAAAAGTGATACCGCCGTAGTGGTTGATTTTGATACGACTAAAACCAAATGGATTAAAGGAAACAGCAACTATCTTGTGCAGGTTGGTTTTGATTCGAGATATCAAGCCGCTTATTTAGGGAAGAAAATAGATTATCCCGCGGACTTTGAAATAAAACTTATGGAACCTAGTTTTGGTGATCTTTCGTTTCCAGCTACATCTTTCAGTCAACCGATACAGTCTAATATTATCGTGAATAATCTTACTGAAGAGACGGAACATTTTCAATTTATTTTTAGGGATTTAAAATCGGATAAAATATTTAACGATAGTGATGCGATATTTTTAGTCTTCGGAGATTCACTCGGTAAAAAAGCTACCAATTTTTCTAATCTTCATGTAAGCTGGTCGATCACTTTAATCAAAGATACTACAATCGCGGAGGATAAACAGAGACCACCTCAGTATGGAGATATTTTTAGAGTTGTTACGAAGAAACCTTTTAGAAACGGTGAATTCTATGAGTTCACGCTGAAAGGGCAAGGGTTTGATAAGAGCAAAGCTCAAACAGATATGAACAACATTGCTGTTGTTCCTAATCCTTATGTTGGCGCTGCATCGTGGGAACCGTTCTCAACTGAAGTTGGGCGTGGCGAAAGACGAATATTTTTTATTCATCTACCGAGCCAATGTACAATTAGTATTTACACGTTAAGCGGAAAGTTGGTAAATACGATCGAACATTCAAGTACGATTGCCGACGGGCAGGAAGGTTGGAACCTTGTTTCAAAGGATGGAATGGACATCGCCTACGGAGTTTATGTTTTTCAGATAGAAGCTCCCGGTGTCGGTCAAAAGATCGGAAAGTTCGCGGTGATAAAATGATGAAATCAATAAAATATAAATTCTTGCATGAGAATGTTATGAATAAAAAATCTTACATAAATATATTTTTCGTTGTCATGATTTTCTTCTCAGCGAATCACTTGCTCTTTTCACAAAATGTATCTAAGGTGGGAACAACTGCCGCTTCTTTTCTGGAGATAGGTGTCGGCGCTTCGGCAAACTCAATGGGAGGCGCTTTTGTAAGTTTAGCTAATGATGCTTCTGCTTTGTATTGGAATGTTAGCGGAGTTGCTAATCTAACGCAATACGAAGTAATCCTGGTGCATACCGACTGGATCGCTGATACAAAATTTGATTATGCAGGTTTGGTAATTCCCTTAGGAGATTTCGGCAATTTTGGTTTAAGTCTTACTTCTCTTTCAATGGGAGATATGAAAGTCAGAACAGTTGAACAACCGGAAGGAACGGGTGAAAATTTCAGCGCCTCCGATATTTCAATCGCTTTATCTTTTGCAAGAAAACTTACCGACAGGTTCTCAATCGGAATAACTGCAAAGTATATTAAACAGTCTATTTGGCACATGAGTTCTTCAGCCTTCGCCATTGATGCAGGCACTATTTTCAAAACTGATCTTCTGGGAGGAATGACTATCGGTGCGGTAATGACAAATTTCGGAACACCCATGCGCTTAGAGGGAAGAGACTCGCGATATTTTATTCGTGTTGACGATACTAAACAAGGTTCAAACGACAGAATCCCTACCGATATTGAAATGGACTTATGGGATTTACCCCTTTATTTTCAGATCGGTGTTTCCACCCCGGCTTTTCAATATGAAGATTATAAACTTACGGTTGCCGCCGATGCTCTTGTGCCAAGTAATGATTACCAGAGTTTAAATGTTGGTTCGGAGTTTTCTTTTATGGAAATATTTTCGATAAGAGGAGGATATAATTCACTTTTTCTTAAAGACGCTGAGGGTGGGTTTTCAATCGGCGCCGGTGTAAATTCCAAAATGCTTTTAAGCTCGGCAATTGTGAGATTCGATTACGCATTTAGAGATTTTGGCAAATTAAAAAATGTTCACAGTTTTTCTGTCGGGATAAAATTCTAGTAGTTAAATTTGTACAAATGTCAATCATCGTTTAAAGAAGAATTTGAAGATAATCTTACTCATACTGCTGTCTTTCAGTTTAAGCAAAAGCTATTCGCAAAATTTATTTTTTGAAGGGAATGGAAATTCAAAAATTAAAAATGAAATTGTTGCTCAAGTCGGATCAGTTAAGATTACCGCGGAAGAGTTCATCTATAGTTATGAATATGGACCAGCTTTCACAAAAAGAAAAAAGAATTCGAAACTAACACATCTTAATTACATGATCAATGAAAAGCTGCTCGCTCTAGAAGGTTATAATAATAACCTTCTAAAAAAAGAAGAAACCAAAGCGCTCCATCGTGATATTGAATCTGATTTAGCTTCTGAAGAAATGTTCAAGAAAGAAATTGTACCGAAGGTTAAAATAAATGATGCAGAGATTAATAAGATCATCGAAAAGAAAAAAAGTCAATATGAACTCAGATGGTTATATGCTGAGAATTCAGAGAATCTGGAAACTTTTTTGAAGCAATTTAAAAACGGTATTTCGTTTGACTCTCTTTTCAATTCCCTTTTAAGTGATTCTGTTTTGATCGATGACAGGCGGCTTTCGAGTAGTCTTTACAGTATCTATATGAAAAATCCGCAGTTCGCTCAAATAGTAGATACACTGAAAGCCGGAATAATTTCCGCTCCCATTCATACTGATGACGGCTGGTATATAATTAAGATTGATAATATTATTAAAAGCATGATCACCGGTGAAGCAGAATATAACAAACTGAAAGCCGAATCGATTGAAGCGATTACTAAAAGCAAAATGGATGTTTTGTCGGATCAATATGTGAAGGGATTATTCGAAGATGAAAATCCAATTATCAAACGTGATGTGTTTAATGTGTTACGCACTTATCTTGGAAAATTTATTCTTACACCCGAAATATATTCCGAATGGAAATTAGATGACAAACTTGAAATTGCATTAACTAATCTCGGATTAAAAAGAGGTGCTAAGTACACCGGTTTAACGTTGGTTGAATGCAAGAACCATAAAATATCTTTGGACGAATTTATCATCTGGTTTAGGAACCGTGAGCAATATGTAAAATTATCTAAAAACAATTTGGTTGGATTATCAAAATCTTTAGAAGATTTAGTTTGGCTTATGGTAAGAGATAAGTTGTTGATAATAGAAGCTTACCAAAAGGGATATAACAAATCCGAATGGGTGATTAAACAATCGAATTGGTGGAAGGAAAAAATATCTTACAGCGCTTACAGAAATGAATTAGCTAATTCCATTACATTAAATTCCGAAGAACAAAGTTTACTAAAAGAAAAGAAAAAATCTCAATCTGAAATTATGAGCGACGAACTTTCAAAAAAAATTTTACACAAAGTTCTTGAGTTGAAACAAAAATATAAAGTTGTGATTGATGAAAAGATTCTTGCCAAGATTAAACTATCAACCGAAAACGATAAAAAAGCGATCGAGATGTTCATTGCTAAAAGAGGCAATCTGATTCCCAGACCGGCATTTCCATCAATCGATAATGATTGGGTTAACTGGGAATAGAAAATAATGAAAAGACTTTTTATAAATATTGTTTTGCTGATTTTGATCTGGTTGCCTTTACAGTCATGTAATTCGGGCAATGAAAGTTCCGATATGAAGTTGATCTATTGGTGTTCCAACAATAGTTATGAAATTCAATTTGCAAAAGTGAAGACGGAAAATTGGAATAAAAATAACCAGAATGTTTCAGTTAAATATCAACCTGTCCCGGAAGGGCGATCAAGCGAAGAAATTATTCTTGCGGCGGTAGTTGGTAAAACTACTCCGGATATCTATTCGAACATGTGGCAGGGCGATGTAGAAGCATACGCACAGGCAAAGGTTTTGGTGGCTCTTGATACACTCGAGGGATTTATGGATTTTATAAATGAAAGATGCGATAGCGAAGTGATAGAGGAAATTAGATCACTCGATGGTCATATCTATCAAATCCCCTGGAAGATCAATCCGATAATGCTTATCTACAATGAAAAGATGATGTCGGATTTGGGTTCATCTTCGCCGCCTCAAACGTACGCTGATTTTTTTAGATTCTCCGCAAAATTTCAAAAAGATGTTAACGGCGACGGTTACGTAGATCGGTGGTTCGGATATTCGGAAGTGCTCGTAACCTGGTGGCAAAGATTTTTTGATTTCTATCCTTTATATCTTGCAGCTTCCGGCGGCGCCCCATTAGTAAAAAATAATAAAGCCGTATTCGACAACGAATATGGTGTCGGAGTATTCAAATTTCTTCGAATGCTCTACCAGAAAAATTATTTCTCAAAGGAACAACTCTCAGCAAGACAGGATGTTTTTCTTTCGGAAATAATCGCGACAAGGTTCACCGGTCCATGGGAGATTGCACACGCGGATAAGTTTAAGCCCAAAGGATTTGAATATAACTTCAGTTCTATGCCCGTGCCCGATGATCATAAAGGACCGATTTACACGTATGGTGATCCTAAAAATATTGTGATTTTCAAAACTTGTAAAAAACCACAGGTCGCATGGGAATATGTGAAAACACTGATTGATCGTGATGGCGATCTTAAACTTTTGGAATTTACCAATCAGCTTCCAAGAAGAAAAAATATTAATGTTGATCCATACTTTGGGAATTATTTTAAGAAAAATCCGAAGATGAAAATTTTTGCAGATCAATCGAAATATGTTAGGGGAACTGATGCTTCACCGGTTCTCAAAGAAGTATTTGATTTGATCTCTCAAGAGTACGAAGCATGCGTTATTTATGGAATGAAGACACCCGAACAAGCTGTTAAAGATGCTTCGGATGCGGTTAACCTATTGTTTTTAAAATGATTACCAGAAAAAAAATATTACCCTATTTACTTGTTTCGCCATACATCGTTCATTTTTTACTGTTCGTTGCATTCCCGGTTATTTTTTCAATTGTACTTACGTTCCATAAATGGAACATCATCGCCCCGATGGAATACACCGGCATAAATAATTACATCAGATTATTCAATGATAAAACTTTCATTAAATCGATGGGCAATACGCTCATCTTTTTGGTTATTCATATACCATTACAAATAATTGTAGCATTATTTCTCGCAGAAATATTAAATCAAAAAATAAAGTTGCGTGGAGTTTTTAGAGGAGCGTTTTTTCTCCCGGTGATTGTTTCGGGAGTCGTTGTTACTATTTTGTGGCAACAACTTTACGGATTTGATACAGGATTGTTCAATAGATTATTAACCGGAGTAGGGCTTAGTAAAGTAGGGTGGTTGACTGATCCGGGTATTGCGATGGTTTCAATTGCGGTGATGGCAACATGGAAAAATGTCGGACTTTACATCATTCTTTTTTTAGTTGGACTGCAAACGGTTCCGGCACAATATTATGAAGCCGCTGATCTTGAAGGCGCAAATCACTGGCAAAAATTTTTCAAAATTACGCTGCCAATGATAAATCCGACTATTTTTATGGTAGTGATCCTTTCAACCATCGGCGGATTTTCATTGTTTATCGAACCATATATTATGACTGGTGGCGGACCCTTGAACAGCACAGTCTCCGCGGTACTTTACATTTATAAACAAGGATTCTTCTATTACCATATGGGATACGCGGCGACCCTCGGTTTATTTTTTGCATTCATCATTTTAGCGGTTGTAATGATTCAGAAAAAATTCATTGAGAAAGACCATTGAAAAAAATTAAATCAATATTGTTTTATCTTGCTCTTACCGTCTGCGCGCTGATATTTGTGTATCCATTCTATTGGATGGTAATAGCATCAATAGCGCCGGAAAATGAAATCGGTAGTCTGACCATTATGCCAACCTCCTTAACGTTAAGCAGTTATTCA